>CASFCS010000001.1 GCA_949293245.1 uncultured bacterium
GACTTCACTTTTGAGGAAATGAACCTCATGTGCATCTACAACACCGGCAGCCGCACCGGACTGATCGACGCTCTGACGGAGATGCGCGGTGAGCTTTCGATGGAGGAAGCCGAGCTGCGGGAGTTGACCGACAGCGCCCTGGGCAAACTCCAGGCCATGAGCGATACCGAATTTGCAGAGCTGGAATTATACCCGGATTTTGATGAGTGATGGACACAAAACAACGCTAAATCTGCAAATACTGTCTAGTTTGAAGATGCGTTTTTTCTTGCAATTGGCAGCGTTTTTTTCTATAATGGATACGAATGACACTTCTATTATTACGCGATTGGAGGGATGAACATGCATTGGCTGACAATTGAGAAATTGGGGCCTATTCAGTATTGTCAACTACCAATCAGACAATATACGGTCTTGACAGGTTTTCAAGCGGCGGGCAAAAGCACGGTTGCAAAGGCTATTTATTTCTTCCGTACTCTGAAAGATGATATTTACCAATTGATTCAGCAGCAGGAGTATTCTGAACTTATTTATGGGCTAAAATATGCACCTCGTCAGGAAGATGCAAAGCAGCACACATTGTACAGCGATTTTGAGAGCTTTGTTCGTAACAAATTTCTCAGTACGTTTGGCTCATCATACAGTATGGATAAGGCCATGCGGCTGAGCTATCAATACAGTGATACTGTGAAGATTGCGATAAGTCTTGCAGAGAGCCGCAATTCTTTGACACCGAATTTTGTCTGGGTAGAATATTCCCCTTGTATCCGGAAGTTTTTGAGCAACTCCTGGCCAGCGAATAACCGTGAAGCCTTGCGACGAGAACTAGATACTCTGTTTGATGATCCATATGAAACCGTCTATATTCCCGCAGGGCGCAGTGTCCTGACCGTATTGGGCAGCCAATTCAACTATTTTTATTCCACAATGGACGATGCGCAGAAACGGTTGCTGGATGCTTGTACTCGTGATTATTTGGAACGAGTCATGCGGTTGCGTCCGCAGTTTGCAAACGGTCTAGAAGGACTTGCGGAAGGAAAAATTGTTCCAAAGGAAAAACAGGAGTTGTATAGAGAGGCTCTTGCGCTGGTTGGTCAGATTCTCAAAGGAAAATATACAGCAACAGATGGTGAGGAGCGCATTTGGGTCGATAATAACCATTATGTGAAAATTAATTTTGCTTCTTCTGGCCAACAGGAGATTGTGTGGATTTTAAATCTTTTGGTCTACTATTTGCTCATGGATCAGCCAGTTTTTTTCATTATCGAAGAACCGGAATCTAATCTGTTCCCTGAATCACAGAAGTTAGTTATTGAACTGATTTCCATGATAGCTGGTGTTGGTAACGCCGTATTGCTGACGACGCACAGCCCATATGTACTGGGTACCGTGAACAATTTACTCTATGCGGATACCGTGGGAAAATACTCCGTGCAAAAGACTGCACAGGTTATTTCCCGCTGCAAGTGGATCAAAAGTGCATCCTGTACAGCCATGTTTATGGAAAACGGGCGCGCTGAAAATTGTATGGATCAGGAACTGATGCAGATCGACAACTCTCTCCTCGACCAAATCTCGCACGGAATCAACGAAGAATATGATGTATTGTTTGCCATTGAGCAGCAAGCGGAGGAGGAATCGTAATGCCCCTGAATGGATATTCCTCCTTATGTGAAGAACGTCAGCGTATTATTGTCAGCCGTGATAGCGGGACCAGACGGGAACACAGAGCTTTCAATAATGATGCCTGTCATGTAACCCAATATAAAATTGACGGTGATATAGTACGCGATACATCAATTCGCTGTGATTTTTTGGTCATGAACGATGATCGGCGTGACGCATACCTCATTGAATTGAAAGGTTCGGACATTGAGCATGCGTTAGATCAACTAGAAGCGACAGCTCACCGTTTTCAAAATGAATTGCGTGGATATTGCATCAAATATCGGTTAGTGTGTTCTCGTGTAAAGACGCAGGCGATTCGCAGTATCAAATACAAAAAATTCTGTAAAAAGCATAATAGTGCTAACGAATTCATTTGCCAAGAGAATCAAATTAAAGAGCCAATCTAAATAATATCTAAGTAAAAAAGACCATGCTGTTGTTGACATACCGGCCGTTTACATAGGTGGGGTTATTGGTCTGATAGTCATATGCCAGAGTGTCCGCCGTTCTGCCGGAGGGGTTGACGTCGCCATAGAGGATTCTGGGGATGGCCAGGGCGCCGGACTGGCCGGGAAGCCCCACATAGAGGGCCGCCTTGATGCAGTCGTACTCCTCCAGGAAGCCCATCTCCATGTTGTTGGTGGTGTTGAAGAGTACGATGACCCGGAACTGGTTTTCCTCCAGGGCATCCAGCATGGCCTTCTCATTTGCCGTCAGCTCAAGGAAGGTGCCGTTGGAATAGGAGCCGATGTCGATCAGCTCGGTCTGGCTGGCGTTTTCACCGGAGAAGCGGCTGAGCACCACGATGGCGGTGTCGGAATACTCCTTGGCCCGCCTCCAGCTCCACGCGGCTGCCATTTACCGTAATGACGCAGGCCACATCCACATCGATCACGCAGTTGAGGGTATAGTATTTATCCTTCTGGCAGATCTCAGCATTTCTGTACACGATCTGCATGCCGTAAACGCTCTTGCCGGTGGCGGTATAGGAGAAGGTGGCAGAGCCGGCCTGAGAATTCTCAGAATCCCCCAGGTACTCCGGCTTGGAGGTGAGCGTCACCTGGGACCCTGTCCAGTTCTGGTCGTTCCAGTATCCCCATTTGCCCTGAGGCACCTTGTTCTGCTCATAAAACTCGATCTCATACCAGCCTTCGGGCTGATTTTCATAGGTCACAGTGAGCGCGCACTGGGCCCGCGCACCCGATTCCGCCGTGGCCGTCTCCTGCAGGTCGGAGACGGTTACGACCTTGTCCGAGTCGTCTCCGCAAGCGGCCAGCGCCATGCACATCGCCGCTCCTAGTATCAGGGCAATCAAACGTTTCATTGCAATTCCTCCTTATTTTTTATGTGCTTAACGCCCTTTTCTAAATGGTATTGTACCAATTCGGAGGAAAGGTGAAAACGCACTTAATTTTAATTTGGTATCATTTTTTACTAAGAGGAGAAAAAATAACGACCATTTTCTGTATAGATTGCCATCTCGTTTTCCTCATCCACTTGCAAAACTCTGCCCGGTGCCTTTTGTGTGCATGGTTTTTCATGCCTTCTGCATGGAGGAGTGCTTTTTTCTCAGAGTGGAAAGAACGCCGTCCGGGTGGACGGCGTTCTTTCCATTTTATCCGGAAGCACTCTCCCAATTTGTTCACACTTTTTGCGCCGCCTGCTTTTTACATTTTAATTTATAAAATGTTTATTTCTTAATATTTTATAAATAATTGTTGTGTTATTTCTTAAGTCGCGCTTTTCATCCTGGTTTTCGTCAAACAGACTAAAAACAATTTGTTAAGGAATCATTAATTCTCGCATAATACTCTTGTAATCTTTTTGAATTGTGGTATCATACCTTACGATATCGGTGGAAAGGCCGGATATCGGGTATATGTAAGGGAACAAAAGGAACTGCAAAACCGTCTATTACCCTGTAGCATCGTGACACAACCATTTTGAATGTAATCGAGGAAAGTAATTATGTTAGATTTTGTAGTAACTTTTAACTGCCTGGTGGCCGTGATTGTAACGGTGGCCTACTTCTACCAGCTTGTGTACCTGCTGGTGGGTCTGGTCAACCGCAAGCGCCAGGACAACCGGGAGCCCTCCACGCTGCACCGATTTGCCGTGGTGATCTCCGCCCGCAACGAGGAGGCCGTCATCGGCACCTTGTTGGAGAGTCTGCGCAAGCAGAACTACCCCAGCCATCTGCTGGACCTGTATGTGATCGCGGACAACTGCACCGACCGCACCGCCCAGGTGTCCCGGGAGTGCGGCGCCACCGTGTACGAGCGGTTCAACAAGGTGAAGGTGGGCAAGGGCTACGCCATGGATGAGTTTTTCCGCCGCCTCACCGCCGACGGCCGCAACGACTACGACGGCTACTTCGTCTTTGACGCGGACAACATTGTGGACCCCAACTTTGTGCGGGAGATGAACCGCACCTTTGACACCGGCAAGTATGCCGCCATCACCAGCTACCGCAACTCCAAAAACTTCTCCGACAACTGGATCTCCGCGGGCTACTCCCTGTGGTTCCTGCGGGAGGCCCGGTTCCTCAACTTCCCCCGTATGCTCATGGGCACCACCTGCGCCATCTCCGGCACCGGGTTCCTGGTGTCCGGCGACGTGATCCGCCAGCAGGGCGGCTGGCCCTACCACCTGCTCACCGAGGACATCGAGTTCTCCGTCAACTGCGCCCTGAAGGGCCAGACCATCGGCTACTGTGACAAGGCCGTCATTTACGACGAGCAGCCTGTCACCTTCTCCCAGTCCTGGGATCAGCGGCTGCGGTGGTCCAAGGGCTTCTACCAGGTGGACGCCAAGTACACCCTGTCCCTGGTCAAGGGCTGCGGCAAGGGCAAGCGGGGCTTCGGCTGCTACGATATGCTCATGACGGTGGCGCCTGCCATGTTCCTTACCCTGTTTACCCTGGTGCTCAACGGCATCATCGTGGCCGCCTGCCTGACCCAGCCCACCTTTGCGGCTTTGCAGGTGGTGAGCACCTGCCTGGAGTTCATGATGTCCGCTGTGGTGAGTTTCTACATGTGTCTGTTTATGTTCGGCGCGGTGACCACCATTACCGAGTGGAAGAACATCCACGCCACCGTGTCCCAGAAGCTCATCTCCGTGTTCACCTTCCCCCTGTTCATGTTTACCTATGTGCCCATCTCCCTGGCCGCCCTGGTGCGCCGGGTGGAGTGGAAGCCCATTTACCACGGCAAGCTCACCGCCAGCGCCCAGAAGTGATGGCGCGGGGCAGAAGATTTTTCACAAAGAAAGGGTGCGCATCCTGCGGGATGCGCACCCTTTTTATCTGTTTCGGGGGTGAAATGGCGGCTTTTTGTTGCACTTTTTCTTTTCATTCCATTTTATCCCTGCCGGTTGGTCATTTTTGTCCAATCTTTTGTTGTGTTTTCCTCTTTTTTAATGTATAATAGCCAACAGCAGCAGCCGCGCCGGGGACAGGCCGCCGGCGGCCCTCCGGGGCCCGGGCCAGCGGACGCGGCATTCCCAAAGTAAGGAGTGGAAACATTATGAGCTATTCGACACAAAACATCCGCAACGTCTGCCTGCTGGGCCACGGCGGAAACGGAAAGACGTCTCTGGCCGAGAGCATGCTGTATCTTACCGGTGGCACCGATCGGCTGGGCAAGCCCGCCGACGGAAACACCGTCTGTGATTATGACCCTGAGGAGGTCCGCCGCCAGATCTCCATCTCCATGGCCGTGGCGCCTGTGGAGTACAAGGGCTGCAAGCTCAACATTCTGGACACCCCGGGCTACTTTGACTTCGCCGGCGAGGCCCTGGAGGCCATGCGGGTGGCCGACGGCGCCATCATCGTCTGCTCCGCCAAGAGCGGCATGAGCGTGGGCGCGGAGAAGGCCTGGCGCATGTGCGAGGAGCGCCAGCTGCCCCGGCTGCTCTATGTGTCCAAGACCGACGAGGACAACGCCGACTACAACGCCGCCTTCGCCACCCTGCGGGAGCGGTTCGGCAAGAACATCGCCCCGGTGGTGGCCCCCATCTGGGACGAGAACAAGCGGGTCATCGGCATCATCGACGTGCTCAACCGCCGGGCCTTCGAGATGCAGAATGGCAAGCGTGTGGAGATTGGCATCCCCGACGACAAGAAGTCCGTGGTGGCCGAGCTCTACGAGGCCCTGAAGGAGTCCGTGGCCGAGACCAGCGAGGAGTTCATGGACAAGTACTTCTCCGGCGAGGAGTTCACCTACGCCGAGATGCTCACCGGCCTGCGGGCCGGCGTGCGGGATTGCTCTTTGTTCCCCGTGGTGTGCGGCTCCGCTCTCACCGGTCTGGGCACCCTGATGCTGATGGACATGATCGTGGACCTGTTCCCCTCCCCTCAGGAGGGCCGGCACGAGAGCGCCGTCACCGACGAGGGCGAGCTGGAGGACTTCGCCATCTCCCCCGGCGGCCTGGCCTGCGCCTTTGTGTTCAAGACCGTGTCCGATCAGTACGGCAAGTACTCCTATGTGAAGGTCCTCTCCGGCACCCTCACCCCCGATATGCCCGTGGTCAACGGCCGCACCGGCCTGCCTGAGAAGCTGGGCCGCCTGTACGCCATGAAGGGCAAGAAGGCCGTGGAGGTCAAGGAGCTGGGCTGCGGCGACATCGGCGCCGTGGGCAAGATGGACAAGGTCAAGACGGGGGACACCCTGTGCGATCCCCGCCATGTGGTCCGCCTGGAGGAGATGGCCTTCCCCGAGCCCTGCTACTCCGTGGCCATCGTCCCCAAGACCAAGGGTCAGGAGGACAAGGTGGCCGCCGGCCTGGCCCGTCTGGGCGAGGAGGACCTGACCTTCAAGGTGGTCAACAACGCCGAGACCCGCCAGATGGTGGTGTCCGGCACCGGCGATATGCAGATGGACGTGCTGGTGTCCAAGCTCAAGAGCCGCTTTGGCGTGGAGTGCACCCTGGCCACCCCCAGAGTGGCCTACCGGGAGAAGATTCGCAAGAAGGTCAAGAAGCAGGGCCGCCACAAGAAGCAGTCCGGCGGCCACGGCCAGTTCGGCGACGTGTGGATCGAGTTTGAGCCCTGCGACAGCGAGGAGATGCTCTTCGCCGAGAACGTGTTCGGCGGCGCGGTGCCCAAGAACTTCTTCCCCGCCGTGGAGAAGGGCCTGCGGGAAGCGGTGCTCCACGGTCCTCTGGCGGGCTACCCCGTGGTGGGCCTGAAGTGCACCCTGGTGGACGGCTCCTCCCACCCGGTGGACTCCTCCGAAATGGCCTTCAAGACCGCCGCTCAGCTGGCCTACAAGGCCGCCATGCCCGAGGCCTCCCCGGTGTTGCTGGAGCCCATCGGCGAGCTGAAGGTCACCATTCCCGACAGCTATATGGGCGACGTCATCGGCGACCTGAACAAGCGCCGGGGCCGCGTGATGGGCATGAGCCCCGCGGGCAACGGCGAGCAGGTGGTGGAGGCCGAGGTGCCCATGGCCGAGATGATGTCCTACGCCATCGACCTGCGGTCCATCACCCAGAGCCGCGGCTCCTTCACCTTCCACTTCGTCCGCTATGAGGACGCCACCCCCGCCGCCCAGGAGAAGGCCATTGCCGAGGCCAAGGCCCTGGCGGAGGCGGAGTAAGCGCCTCCCCCTTTCACAGCCGCAAAAATACCCCGCCGGAGTAATTCCGGCGGGGTATTTTACGCTTTGTTATCAAAAGCAGGGGTCAGGCCGTGGGGGGCTGGTCGTCAGCCTTGGGTTTTGGCCTGCTGCGGCGGGCGCTCTTCCCGCTCTCCGGCGCCAGCTTTCCCTCCCGGCGGAGCAGGTCCTGCCGCAGCAGGGTGTAGAGCACCGCCGCCACAGGCACGCCCACCAGCATGCCCACCAGGTCAAACAGGCCGCCGCCCACGGTGATGGCCGCCAGCACCCACAGCCCCGGCAGGCCGATGATGCTGCCCGCCACCCGGGGGTAGATCACGTTGCCCTCAAACTGCTGCAAAATCACCAGGAAGATGAGGAACCACACCGCCTCCATGGGGTCCACAATGATGAGGAGTATGGCCGACAAGATGGCCCCCAGATAGGCCCCCACAATGGGCAGCAGGGCGGACACGCCGATGATGACGCTGATGAGGTCGGGGTAATTGAACCCCAGCAGAAGCATGCCGATGAAGCACAGCGTGCCGATGATGCACGCCTCCACCAGCTGGCCGGTGACGAAGTTGGTAAAGGTCTCCGCCGTAAGGCGGGTGACGGAGATCAGGGTGCTGGACACCTTCTCCGGGAGATAGGCCTGCACCAGCCGGCGGCACTGGCTGGTGAGCTGCCGTCCCCCCGCCAGCATGTACACGGAAAACACCACCGACATGACAAAGGTGATCACCGCAGAGATGAGGCTCCCCGTTACCTCCAGCACCTGGGGCACCGCGGAGGTCAGGGTGGTGAGGGCGTTGTTGAGCATCCCCTTCAGGGTCTCGTTCAGGTCGGTAAAGTCCAGCCCCTCCAGCACCGTCAGGTCCAGGCGGCTCATCAGGTCGTTATACAGCCCCTGAAGGTTGCGCAGATACCCGTTCATGTTGTTGATGAGGGTTTCAATGCTGTGGGCCACCTGGGGGACGATCAGGGAGATGATGCCCGTGAGGATCAGGATGAGGGCCAGATAGGATGTGGCCACCGCCATGGGCCGGGCCAGCCGGGCAAGCTTGGTATTCCCCGCCAGACGGCGGTAGTGCCGGTAGAAGAAGTTGCACGGGCGGTTGAGCACAAAGGCAATGGCAAAGCCAATGATCATGGGCTGCAGCAAATCCAAAAGCTGCATCACCAGGTGGACCACCTGGTCGAACTTGATTACGAAGAGCACCAGGAACACCGTAAAGGTGATGAGGACCATCATGCTCTTGACCATTTTTTTGTCCAAGTAATACTGCCTCCTTTTCCTCCAGGCATGGCCCGGGGCGCCCGTCCCCGCTTTCCGGGGGGCAAATGTATCTGGATTATACCACGCACTGGGGAAGCCGGTCAATCTTCCCGGCCGCTTTCGGTTGCATTCCCGGGCAGTCTGTGATATTTTATTATTCATACAGGAAAGGAGGTCTTTAGCTCCCATGAAAATTTCCACCAAAGGGCGCTATGCCCTGCGCCTGATGCTGGATATCGCCCTGCACAGCGACGGCTCTCCGGTGGCTCTGCGGGACGTGGCCAGGCGGGAGTCCATCTCCGACAAATACCTCGAGCAGATCGTCACCCCTTTGCAGCGCGCCGGTCTGGTGCGCAGCGTGCGGGGAGCGGGAGGCGGCTATCTCCTCACCCGCACGCCGGCGGAGTACACGGTGGGGGACATCCTGCGCACCCTGGAGGGGGATCTCTCCCCGGTGGAGTGCGCCGTGGGCGGGTGCTGCGACCAGGCCGACCGCTGCGTCACCGTGGAGCTGTGGCGGGAGATCCGCCAGGCCATCGCCTCCGTGGTGGACCACACCACCCTGGCCGACCTGGTGGAGCGGTACCAGCGGAAAAATTCCCCCCAGGGCTGAGCCATCTTTTTTCCGCCCCTTCCCTTTGGCTCTTGACAGAGGGGCGGTCATGCTGTATATTCATAGTATTCCTATATGAATTATATTTTTGGGCGGACCCGCAGGGCCCCCGCTCAGAAAGGAGCGCCATTATGACTCCCTTTGTCTATGCCGATCACGCCGCCACATCCCCCCTCTCCCCCGGGGCCCGGGCGGCCATGCTCCCCTTTTTTGACGTGGAATACGGCAACCCCTCGGGGCTGTACGCCTTCAGCCAGCGGGCCAAGGAGGCCCTGGAAAAGGCCCGGGCCCAGGTGGCCGCCGCCCTCAACGCCCCGGCAGACACCATCTTCTTCACCTCCGGCGGCACTGAGAGCGACAACTGGGCCCTCCAGGGGGTGGCCCAGTCCCCCCGGGTGAAGGGCCGGCACCTGATCCTCTCGGCGGTGGAGCACCACGCTGTGCTCCACACCGCCCGCCACCTGGAGAAGCAGGGGTGGGAGGTGACCCTCCTGCCGGTGGACGCCCAGGGCATGGTGTCCCCCGGGGAGCTGGAAAAGGCCTTGCGGCCCCACACCGCCCTGGTGTCGGTGATGCTGGCCAATAACGAGGTGGGCACCCTCCAGCCCGTGAAGGAGCTGGCCGCCCTGGCCCACGCCGCCGGGGCATTGTTCCACACCGACGCGGTCCAGGCGGTGGGCCGCATCCCTGTGGACGTGGAGGAGCTGAGGGTGGACCTGCTGTCCCTGTCGGGCCACAAATTCGGCGGTCCCCGGGGCACCGGCGCCCTCTACATCCGCAAGGGCACCCCCATCGTCCCCCTCCTCCACGGGGGCGGGCAGGAGCGGGGCCGCCGCTCCGGCACGGAGAACGTGGCGGGTATCGTGGGCATGGCCGCCGCCCTTACCGAGGCCGTGGCGCACATGGAGGAGGACAACGCCAGGCTGACCGCCCTGCGGGACAGGCTGTCCGCCACCCTGCTGGCCATTCCCCGCTCCGCCCTGACGGGCCATCCCACTGCGCGTCTGCCGGGGACGGCCTCCTTCACCTTTGAGGCCATCGAGGGGGAGTCCCTGGTGCTGCGGCTGGACGCCCTGGGGGTGTGCGCCTCCTCGGGCTCCGCCTGCTCCTCCACCTCCCTGGAGCCCTCCCACGTGCTGCTGGCCATGGGCATTCCCCACGAGATCGCCCACGGCTCCCTCCGGCTGTCCCTGGGCCCCCGCACCACGGAGGACCAGGTGGACCACATCATCTCCTCGGTCACCCGGGTGGTGGCCGACCTGCGGGCCATGTCCCCTCTGTGGACGGGCTGAACGAGAAAGGACTGTAGCGCTATGTTATATTCGGAAAAGGTCATGGACCACTTCACCAACCCCCGGAACATGGGGGTGGTGGAAAACGCCAACGCCGTGGGCCAGGTGGGCAACGCGGTGTGCGGGGACATCATGCAGATGTCCATGTACATTGATGAGGACGGCATCATCCGGGACGTGAAATTCAAGACCTTTGGCTGCGGCTCCGCCATCGCCACCAGCTCCATGGCCACCGAACTGGTGAAGGGCCGCTCCATTGAGGAGGCCCTCACCCTTACCAACAAGGCGGTCACCGAGGCCCTGGACGGCCTGCCCCCCCAGAAGCTCCACTGCTCCGTGCTGGCGGAGGAGGCCATCCGGGCGGCTCTGGCGGACTACTACACCCGCCAGGGGGTGGACCCGGAGCCCATTGTGGGCTGCACTGCGGGAGACTGCTCCTGCTGCCACCAGCACTGACGGCCAAGGCCGGAGGCATGTCCTCCGGCCTTGACTTTGTCCATGGTTTATCATAGAATATTTGAAATGACTTGACACAAAGGAGGGTGTTCTCGTGATCGAATTGCGGGACCTCACCAAGGTTTTTACGGTAGACGGCGCGCCCTTTACCGCCCTGGACAAGGTGGACCTCACCATCCAGGACGGGGACGTGTTCGGCGTCATCGGCATGAGCGGCGCGGGCAAGTCCACCCTGGTGCGCTGCGTCAACCTGCTGGAGCGGCCCACCTCCGGCCAGGTGCTCATTGACGGGCAGGACCTGTGCGCCATGTCCCAGAAGGAGCTCATCGCCCAGCGCCGGTCCATCGCCATGATCTTTCAGCAGTTCAACCTGCTCATGCAGCGCACCTGTCTGAAAAACATCTGCTTCCCCATGGAGATCGCCGGGGTGCCCGCCGCCCAGGCCAAAAAGCGGGCCCTGGAGCTGCTGGACATCGTGGGCCTGCCGGACAAGGCGGCGGCCTACCCCGCCCAGCTCTCCGGCGGCCAGAAACAGCGCATCGCCATCGCCCGGGCCCTGGCCAGCGACCCCAAGGTCCTCATGTGCGACGAGGCCACCTCCGCCCTGGACCCCAAGACCACCCGGGACATCCTGCGCCTCATCAAGGAGATCAACCGCTCCACGGGCATCACCGTCATCGTCATCACCCACGAGATGAGCGTCATTGAGGAGATCTGCTCCCACGTGGCCATTCTGGACCACGGCAAGGTGGCGGAGACGGGCACGGTGGAGGAGGTCTTTGCCAACCCCAGGACCGAGGCGGGCCGCCGCCTGGTGTACCCCGACGGGGTGGTCATCGACCAGCTCCCGGCGGTGAACGTCATCCGCATCGCCTTCAACGGCGGCTCCTCCTACGAGCCCCTCATTGCCTCCCTGGCCATTGACTGCGGGGTAAAGGTGAACATACTGGGGGCGGACACCCGGAATATTGACGGCAAAGCCTTCGGCACTATGCTCCTGGGCCTGCCGGAGAACCCGGAGGAGGCGGCAAAGGCCGTGCAGTACATCAAAGGTCAGCCCAACGTGACCATGGAGGAGGTGCGGGATTACCATGTTTGACTTTCTCTCTGACCCCGCGGCCATGGCCGAGGAGCTGGACATTCTGGCCCAGAGCCTCCCCATGGGCCTGTGGGAGACCATCTACTCCACCGTGCTGTCCACGGTGCTCTCCTATGTGATCGGCCTGCCTCTGGGTGTCATCATGGTGGTGGGGGAGCCCGGCGGCGTGCGCCCCCTGCCCCGGGGGGTGATGAGCGTGCTCAACACCGTCATCAACCTGCTGCGCTCCGTCCCCTTCCTGATTTTGATGATGATGGTGATCCCTCTGTCCCGGCTGATCCTGGGCACCAGCGTGGGCACCATGGCCCTGGTGGTGCCTCTGGTGATCGCCGCCTTCCCCTTTGTCTCCCGTCTGGTGGAGGCCTCCCTGCGGGAGGCGGACAAGGGTGTGGTGGAGGCCGCCCAGTCCATGGGATGCACCCCCTTCCAGATCA
This sequence comes from uncultured bacterium, assembly GCA_949293245.1. Classification (GTDB taxonomy): domain Bacteria; phylum Bacillota; class Clostridia; order Oscillospirales; family Oscillospiraceae; genus CASFCS01. The sequence continues at coordinate 12,436 of CASFCS010000001.1, forward strand.
TCTGGAAGGTGCTGCTGCCCGAGTGCCTGCCCTCCCTCATCACCGGGTTCACCACCGCCTTTATCACCATCCTCAGCTACGGCGCCATGGCGGGCATCATCGGCGGCGGCGGCCTGGGAGCCATCGCCATCAACTACGGGTACTACCGCAAGAAGTACCTGGTGATGTATGTGGCGGTGATCGTGCTGGTGGTGCTGGTGCAGATCTTCCAGAGCGTGGGCACCCACTTCGCCCTGGCCCTGGACCGGCGGCTCTCCCGCAGCGGGAAAAAGCGCGCCCGCAAGGAGCTGCACGGGGACAAGGCCGGATTCCAATAAACCTTTCCCTTGATATGGCGGGGGGAGCCTGTGGCTCCCCCCGCTCCTTTTGTGCAAAATGACGCATTGACAGCCCAGGCCCGCTGGGGTATACTCTTGCCAAATAAAATAAAATATCTTTCTCAAAGGCAATGAAGAGAAGAGTAGGCGCGGAGATACGGTACAGAGAGCCCCGGCAGGTGGAAAGGGGTACGGAAGGCCCGCCGAACATGGTCTCGGAGCCGCGCGGGCGACGGTGGACGCACCTTGAGGCCGCGACGGGGGCGCCCGTCACAGCGCCGGAGTGTCGGACTCTCTGTGTCCCGCACTCTCCAAGGCCCGCCGCCGCGAGGGGCGGGTGAAGCAAGGTGGTACCACGAAGCGGAAATGCTCTCGTCCTTGACTCGGTTCAAGGACGTTTTTTTATTTTACACCGGTGCGATCCACATTCTGTGGTTGACACAGCGGACCCCAGGGCCCGCAGACGTTGGAAAGGAGAATATCACAATGAAAAAGAAGATTCTGGCTCTTGCTCTGGCCGCCGCCTGCTCCCTCACCCTGCTGGCGGGCTGCGCCGACAAAAACGGCGGCGACGGCGACACCGTCACCATCAAGGTGGGGGCCTCCCCCGCCCCCCACGCGGAGGTGTTGGAGGTGGCCAAGGAGATCCTGGCCGAGGAGGGCATCACCCTGGAGATCGTGGAGTACACCGACTACGTCATGCCCAACACCTCCACCGAGGACGGCTCCATTGACGCCAACTACTTCCAGCACATCACCTATATGAACAACTTCAATGAGGAGAACGGCACCCACCTGGTGAGCGTGGCGGAGGTCCACTACGAGCCCTTCGGCCTGTACGCCGGCAAGTGCGAGTCCCTGGCCGACCTGCCCGGCAGGGCCCAGATCGCCGTGCCCAACGACGCCACCAACGAGGCCCGGGCCCTGCTGCTGCTGGAGCAGGAGGGGCTCATCACCCTGAAGGAGGACGCCGGCATCAACGCCACCAAGCTGGACATCGTGGACAACCCCAAGAACCTGGACATCGTGGAGATGGAGGCCGCCCAGCTGCCCATCCGCCTGCAGGACGTGGACATGGCGGTCATCAACGGCAACTACGCCATTGATGCCGGGCTGGACGTGGCCGACGCCCTGGCGGTGGAGTCCGCCGACGGCGCCGCCGCCACCGCCTATGTGAACGTGCTGGCGGTGAAGGAGGGCAACGAGAACAACGAGGCCATCCAGGCCCTGGTGAAGGCCCTGTGCAGCGACGAGGTCAAGGCCTTTATGGAGGATACCTACGGCGGCGCTGTGGTGCCCGTATTCTGATCGACCCGCACCCAAGGGAGGGCCCGCCATCCGGCGGGCTCTCCCTTTCCTCCGAATTCCTATTGATTCCATAGGATTTTCGTGCTATACTGAAGGCCACAATCATTCCGCCATGCCTGCCATGGCAAAAGGAGGTCCCGCCCATGCACGCGGCATCCAAACTCACCGATCTCATCGGCAACACCCCCCTTCTCCACCTGGAGCGATTCGCCCCCGGCTGCACCCTCCTGGCCAAGCTGGAGTGCTTCAACCCCCTGTCCTCCGCCAAGGACCGGGCGGCCCTGTACATGATGGACCGGGCGGAGGCGGAGGGGAAACTGCGCCCCGGCACCGTCATCATCGAGCCCACCTCGGGCAACACCGGCGTGGGCCTTGCATACATCGCCGCCCTGCGGGGCTACAAGCTCATCCTCACCATGCCCGACACCATGAGCGCCGAGCGCCGCTCCCTCCTCTCCGCCCTGGGGGCGGAGCTGGTGCTCACGCCGGGGGCCAAGGGCATGCAGGGGGCAGTGGACAAGGCCAATGAGCTGGCCGCCTCCCTCCCCTCCGCCTGGATCCCCGACCAGTTCAACAACCCCGCCAATGCCCTGGCCCATTACGAGACCACCGGGCCGGAGATCTGGCGGGTCACCGACGGACAGGTGGATGTGTTCGTCTCCTGCGTGGGCACCGGCGGCACCGTCACCGGCACGGGGCGCTACCTCAAGGAGCAAAATCCCGCCGTGGAGGTGGTGGCGGTGGAGCCCGCCGAGTCCCCCCTGCTGACCCAGGGGAAGGCGGGGCCCCACAAGATCCAGGGCATCGGCGCCAACTTTGTCCCCGGGGTGCTGGACACCTCCGTGGTGGACCGGGTGGTCACCGTCTCCGGGGAGGATGCCTACGCCGCCGCCCGGGAGTTGGCGGGGCGGGAGGGGCTGCTGTGCGGCATCTCCTCCGGCGCGGCGGCCGCCGCCGCCCGGGCCATCGCCCGGGATCCGGCTTACGGGGGCAAGACCGTGGTGGCCCTGCTGCCCGACACCGGGGAGCGCTATCTGTCGGTGGAGGGGCTGTTCACCTGATAAACACACAAGAGGACCTGGGGCCCATGGGCCCCAGGTCCTCTCAGCGTGTCGATCAAGTCGACACGCTTCAAAAAAATGCAAGCATTTTTTTGAGGGAGATGCAGCCCGCTGCGTCGCATAATTTGGCCCAAAGGCCAAATTCCACGCTTGCGGGCTGAGAAGTGTTTTTTCTCAGGCGCATGTCCTGAGAAAAAACGGATTACATCTTATTTTGCCGCCTCCAGGCGGCAAAACTCTGCCGAGGGCTTTTCCCTGTGGAAAAGACTTTCCGCCTCTTGCGCAGACTTTTGCGTTTCAACAGACTGAGGACCTGGGGCCCATAAGCGCCCCAGGTCCTCTTTTTGATAGCGTGTCAGCTTTTTGCCTGCTCCTCCAGCAGGCTGGCCAGAAACTGCCGGGCCACCCGGGGGGTGCGGCCGGGGTGGTAGCGCTCCCACTGGGCGGCGGCGGCCAGGAGCTCCCCGTCCGGGGTGGTGATGCCCATCTGCCGGGCCAGGCGGCGGGTGAGCTCCAGAAACTCCTTCTGGTTCAGGGGCAGGTAGGCCACCCGCACCCCGAAGCGCTCGGCCAGGGAGGTCTTTTCCCCGATGGTCTCCTGGATATCCACCTCGTCCCCCGTCCGGTCGGAGAAGGTCTGGCGCACCAGGTGGCGGCGGTTGGAGGTGGCGTAGATGGCCACGTTCCGGGGCCGGGGCTCCACGCCCCCCTCCAGAATGGTCTTAAGGACGGAGTAGGTCCGGTCGTCCCGGTCAAAGGCCAGGTCGTCGATGAAGAGGATGAACTGCTGCCGCAGGCCGGTGATGCGGCGCAGCAGGGCGGGGATATCCCCCAGCTGCTCCTTGTCCACCTCGATGAGGCGCAGACTGGTGAACTCGGGCACGGTGAGCAGGCTCTTCACCGTGGCGGACTTGCCCGTGCCGCTGTCCCCGTAGAGCAGCACGTTGTTCACACTGCGCCCCTCCACCAGGGCCCGGGTGTTGGCCAGCACCTCCCCCCGCTGCATCTCGTAGCCCAGCATCTCCTCGGGCCCGGGGCAGTCCGGGTGGGGCACCCCCCGCAGGGCCCCGTCCTCCCACACGAAGGCCCGGTACCGGGCGAAGAGGCCCGCGCCGTTGACCTGGTACCCCCGCTTGAGCCCCTCAAAGGAGGTCATGCCCCCCCGCTTCCACCGGGGCAGGGCGGCCAGGGCCCCCTCAAATTCCCGCCCCAGCAGGGAGGTCATCTCCTGGATGCAGTCCTCGCAGGACCACCCCGCCAGGGCGGTGAAGGTGTCCACGTCCTGCCGGGCGGCCCGGGTGAGGGCCTCGTTCTCCCCGCCGGCCTCCGCCAGACGGGCGTAGGGCCCCTCGCTCACCGCCAGGGCGGAGGAGAGCCACTCCCCCAGCCCCTGGGCCCCGGTGCGCCACAGGGTGTCGCACACCCCGGCGTAGGCCTCCAGGGCCTCCTCCCCCCGCTCCAGGGCCAGGGCGTCCAGCAGCCGCCGCACCGCTTTCATCACAGGCTGGTCCAAAATATCCCGAAAGGCGCTCACGGCCATGAGGCCGGGGCGCAGATCTCTGCTCTCCATGGTGTCTCCTCCCGCAGTGTTTGTGCTCTGCTTGATTTTGGCCACATTATTGTATCCCCCGGCCCCGCCCTTGTCAACGGCCCGCCGCCCCTGAGCGTTGGCAAGGGCGGCATTTTGTGGTATACTATGGGGTATGTGAAATCAAACCGCCGCCGGGGCGCCGGCGGGGTGTGTGAGGTGTATCAAAATGGAACTCTGGGAAAAGACAGTAGACAGCCAGGTACTTTTTGAAGGGCGCATTGTCCGCCTGCGCAAGGACACCGTGGCCCTGCCCAATGGCCATCTGGCCACCCGCGAGGTGGTGGACCACCCCGGCGGGGTGGCCATTCTGCCCCTCACCCCCCAGGGGGAGGTATTTTTGGTGCGGCAGTACCGCTACCCCATGGAGGAGACGGTGCTGGAGCTGCCCGCGGGCAAGCTGGAGTACGGCGAGGACCCCCTGGAGTGCGCCGTGCGGGAGCTCCACGAGGAGGTGGGAGCCACCGCCGGGGAGTTCATCTACCTGGGCTGCGCCTACCCCTCCCCCGGCTTCAGCCACGAGGTGATCCACGCCTATCTGGCCCGGGATCTGTCCCTGGGGACGTCTGAGCCCGATGAGGACGAGTTCCTGGAGGTGGAGCGCATGCCCCTGGAGGAGCTGGTGGAGCGCTGCATGACCGGGGAGATTAAGGACGCCAAGACCGTCATCGCGGCCCTGAAGGCCAAGCTGCTGCTGGAGAAGGAGGCCTCCCATGGCTAACCGCATTCTGATCGTGGAAGACGAGAAGAATATTGTGGACATTCTGGCCTTCAACCTGACCCGGGAGGGGTACGAGACCCTGGAGGCCTACGACGGCCAGACGGGGCTGGACATGGCCCTCTCCCAGGACCCCGACCTCATTTTGCTGGACGTGATGCTCCCCCGGCTCAACGGCTTTGACATGTGCCGCACCCTGCGCCAGCAGGGGCGCACCGTGCCCATTCTGATGCTCACCGCCCGGGAGGAGGAGAGCGACAAGGTCATGGGCCTGGAGCTGGGGGCGGACGACTACATCACCAAGCCCTTCTCCATGCGGGAGCTGCTGGCCCGGGTGAAGGCCAACATCCGCCGCACCCATATGGAGCCCCAGGGGGCCTCCCAGGGCAACCGGCTCCAGTGCGGGCGCATCAGCGTGGACTGCGACGCCATGGTGGTGTACAAGGACGGCAAGCCCCTGGACCTCACGGGGCGGGAGTACGAGCTGATGAAGCTGCTGTGCTCCAGCCCGGGGAAGATCTTCTCCCGGGAGACCCTGATGGAGCACGTGTGGAACTACGACGGCTACGTGGGGGACGTGCGGGCGGTGGACGTGGCTGTGCGCCGCCTGCGGGAGAAGGTGGAGGACCACCCCGCCGAGCCCCGCTTCATCCTCACCCGCCGGGGCCTGGGCTATGTCTTTGCCCAGTGACCCCCCGGCCCGCCCCGAAAGGAGGTGCCCCCCTTGTTCCGCAGCCTGCATATGAAGCTGGTGCTCATCATGGTGCTGCTCATCGTCTCCCTGATGACGGTGGTGGGCGCCTTCCTGATGAACTCCGTGGTGGGCTTCTATATGAACGAGTTCTACAGCCAGATGCGCACGGCCTTTTCCGAGGACAACATCGACTTTGTCCGGGACCTCTCCACCCCCACAGACCAGGAGGAGGACGGGGCGGAGATGATCAGCCAGGTGCTGGGGGCCTATATGGGCACCCTGGGGGTGGACTCCCGCAGCCGCAACTACTACGTGCTGGACGGGGTCACCGGCAAGTACCTGGCGGGCTCTGACGACGAGGGGGGAGAGAACCTCCACATCACCCCCAACATCACCGCCGCCCTCATGGGGGAGATGGGGGACGAGAGCGACGTCACCGCCGACTATATGGACGTGGCCATTCCCATCCAGCGGGGGGAGAGCCGCTATATCGTCTATATCCTGGACAACCGGCAGACTGTCCTCAGCCTGAATGAGGAGCTCTTCGCCCTGATCCTCCAGGCCCTGGTGCTGGGGCTGCTGATCTCGGTGCTCCTCTCCTTCCTGCTGTCCAAAACCATGATTACCCCCATCGAGCGGCTCACCGCCGCTGCCCAGCGGGTGGCCCACGGGGACTTCTCCCGGAAAATCCAGGTGAGCTCCAAGGACGAGATCGGCGTGCTCACCGAGAACTTCAACTCCATGGCCCACCAGCTGGAGAGCACCATTGCCGACGTGGAGAACGAGCGCAACAAGCTCAACACCCTCTTTCTCTACATGACCGACGGGGTGGTGGCCTTCTCCAGCGACGGCACTGTGATCCACGCCAACCCCGCCGCCCGGGAGATGCTCGCCCGGGACATCGGCCCCGACACGGGGTATGACGACCTCTTTGCCGCCATCGCCCCCATGGCCGACGTGCAGGAGGCGGGGGGGAGCTCCCTCCAGGGGGAGCTGGAGACCGGGGGGCGGATTTTGGAGCTGCAGCTGGCCCCCTTTGACCAGGACAGCCACACCGGCGGCGTGCTGGTTGTGATCCACGACGTGACCACCCAGCGGCGCAACGAGGAGATGCGCCGGGAGTTCGTGGCCAATGTGTCCCACGAGCTGCGCACCCCCCTGACCAACATCCGCAGCTACGCCGAAACTCTGGCTGACGGGGGGAGCGACCTGCCCCCCCACACCGCCCGCAGCTTCCTGAACGTGATCCTCAACGAGAGCGACCGCATGACCCACATTGTCCAGGACCTGCTCACCCTGTCCCGGTTTGACTCGGGGTACAGCCAGCTCAACCTCACCTGGTTCTCCTTTGCCCAGGCGGTGGAAGACAGCTATCAGGCCGTCCTCATGGAGGCCCAGCGCCACGGCCACACCCTGAGCCTGGACCTCCAGGCCGACCTGCCCCCCATCCGGGCCGACCGGGAGCGGGTGCTCCAGGTGATGATGAATATCCTCTCCAACGCCATCAAATACACCCCCGACGGGGGGACCATCCGCATCTCCGCCGGCCGCCAGGGCCAGCGGGTGTGGATGGAAGTGGACGACAACGGCATCGGCATTCCCGCCGCCGACCGGCCCCGCATCTTCGAGCGGTTCTACCGGGTGGACAAGGCCCGCTCCCGGGAGTCCGGGGGCACGGGGCTGGGGCTGTCCATCGCCAAGGAGATCGTGGACCGGCACGAGGGCGTGCTGCGCCTGGTGGACAAGAAGGCCCCCGGCCTGACGGTGCGCCTGGAGCTGCTGATCCAGGGGCCCCGGGAGAGGGGGCAATCCCATGGCGCGTAAGCCCTTTTCCGTGCCGGAGTGGGTGAAAAATCTGACCATCCTTGTGCTGACCTTGTCCGCTCTGTGCCTCATCGTCCTCTCCCCCCTGTCCCAGTGGCTGCCCCTGTCCCTGCTCTCCGCCACAGGCAGTCAGGAGCAGGCCGGCGGCGGCAATGGGGACACCACGGGCACCGCCGCCGCCCTGCCCAAGGCCATCGCCGTGGGCAACGACAACGGCCGATACGCCGTGCAGCACAGCGGCACCCAGGTGGAGGCGGTCTTTACTGCCGTGGGCGCCCTCCTCTCCGAGGCTCTGGGCAGCGCCAAGACTCCCCAGCCCCTGGAGGAGGGCCGCTGGCAGGCGGCTTTGGGCGGCACCGGCGTGTACTTCGAGTTCGCCGGCTCCATCCCCCTGTCCGCTCTGAGCAGCTGGCTGCGGGAGGGGCAGAGCAACCCCCTCCTCACCCAGGACGTGGGCCGGATCCTGGTGGCCCCCCACTGGGAGAACCCCAGGCAGGTGTATCTCTACTTTCAGGAGGCGGAGAGCGGAGCCTTTTATGCCTGCGCCACCGCCCTGGACACAGACCTCCACCTCGCCCCCGCTCTGGCGGATTACCCCCCCAACGGGGCGGTGTTCGCCTTTGAGGAGGAGTCCCTCTCCGCTCTGGCCCCCTACACCCTGGTCACCACCGACACCCCCTCCCCCGCAGTGTACGCCGCCGCCCAGCCCTTCTCCCCGGAGGACAGCGCCATGTGCGCCTCCCTGCTCAGCGGCTGCGCCTTCTCCAGCCAGAGCGTAGCGTATACCTCCAATACGGGTGTAGTTTACAAAGAGGGGGACGACACCCTCCGCCTGGGCAGCGACGGTTCTATTATCTACCACGCGGGGGAGGGCTCCGCCCGGTACTCCCTCCCCGGGGACGAGGGACTCACCGCTGCCGCCGCCATCCAGGTATGCCGCCAGCTGGTCAACGCCACCGCCGGCTCCCTGTGCGGCGAGGCCCGGCTCTACCTCATCTCCGCCTCCCTCCAGGAGGACGGGACCTACACCGTGCTCTTTGGCTATATGCTGGAGAACGCCCCGGTGTACCTCTATGAGGAGGGGTGGGCCGCCCGGTTTACCGTGGGGCGGGAAGGGATCACCGACTTCACCCTGCGGCTGCGGCACTACCAGGCCACCGGGGAGACCTCCCTGCTGCTGCCGGCGGCCCAGGCTGCCGCCGCCCTCATCGCCATGGATGAGGCGGGCAGCGAGCTTCTCCTCACCTATCGGGACACCGGCGGGGACACCGTCTCCGCCGGGTGGGTCACCGGATAACGGCCCAAAGGAGGCCTCGTTTGTGGAATGGTCCAAGATCAAAAACATCATTATCCTGCTGCTGGTGATTACCAACCTCTTTCTCCTGGTGGCGGTCCTCTCCTTTCGCCACAACCAGCGCAGCAGCGAGGAGGCCACCCTGGAGGCGGTACGGACTGTACTGGCCGACCGGGGCATTGAAATAAGCGATGACGCCCTTCCCCCCGTGATGGAGCTCACCGCCCTGGCCGTCCCCCGGGACACCCAGGCGGAGGCCGCCCTGGCCCAGGCCCTGCTGGGGGAGTGCATGGTCACCGATCAGGGGGGCGGGCTGTATGTCTACACCGGTCAGGGGGGCTCAGCCCATTTCCGCAGTGCAGGAGAACTGACCATCACCCTGTCCGCCAACGACTTCACAGCCGCCGGGGGAGAGATTCAGGACCACGCTCAGGAGACTCTGGAGCGGATGGGGGTGGAGGCCAGCATTCTCACCACCGTCACGGAGGGGAACACCTCCACCGTCACCGCCCGGCAGTCCATGGACGGCGCCCCCCTTTTCAACTGCGAGATCCGCCTTCAGTACAACGGCAGTCAGCTGCTGGTCATCAGCGGACGGCTCCTGACGGGCACCCCCCAGGCGGACGCCGCCGCCGGGGACAACCTGCCCGTGTCCACCGCCCTGATGCGCTTTCTCTCCGCCGTCACGGAGAGCGGCGACGTGTGCCGCTCCATCACCACCATGACCGCCGGGTATCTCCACTCCACCTCCTTCACCGACCCGGTGCGGCTTTCCCCGGTGTGGTTCATCACCACCGACACCGCCAGCTACTATCTGGATGCCGCCACCGGCAACCTGACCCGCCTGACCTGAGGGCCCTTGAACGCAAAAATAAGCGGGCTGCGGAAATTTCTTTCCGCGGCCCGCTTTTGCTGTCTTTTTTACTTGTCCAGGGCGGCAAAGTAGTCCCGGGTCTGCCGGGCGTTGCGCATGACCTCTTCCCGCAGGGCCTCCAGAGAGGGGAAGCGCTGCTCCCCCCGGAGGTGGCGGAAGAACTCCATCCGCAGCTCCCTGCCGTACAGGTCCCCGCTGAAGTCCAGGATAAACCCCTCCACGGTCACCCGGGTGCTGTCCTCCACCGTGGGGCGCACCCCCACGTTGGTCACCGCCAGGAAGGGCTGTCCGTCCACCCACACCCGGGTGGCGTACACCCCGAAGGCGGGGACAATGACCCCCGGCGGGGGGATCAGGTTCACCGTGGGGAACCCCAGGGTGGTGCCCAGGCGGCGGCCGTGGGCCACGGAGCCGGACATGGTATAGGGGTGACCCAGAAACTCCATGGCCCGCTCCATCTCCCCCTGGGCAATGAGGGAGCGGATGTAGCTGGAGGAGACGGTGATACCGTCCAGCACCACCTTGGGCACGATGTCGCACCCGATGCCCAGCTGGATGCACCGGTCCTTCAGCCGCCCGGGGTTGCCCTCTCCCTTGTAGCCGAAGTGGTGGTCGTGCCCCGCCACCAGGTGGACCGCCCCGTGCTCCTTCACCAGGAACTCGGAGACAAAGGCCCGCCAGTCCATGCGCATCATCCGCTGGTCAAAGTGGGCCACAATGATGTCGGAGATGCCGTACATCCGCCGCATCAGGTCCGCCCGGTCCGCCGGTGAGGTGATGAGGGGCACCGACTGCCGCCCCAGGATCACCTCCTCCGGGTGATGGTCAAAGGTGAGGGCGGCGCTGACGGCCCCCAGCTCCTCCGCCCGCTCCCGGGCCTGACGCAGCAGGGCCCCGTGGCCCAGGTGTACCCCGTCGAAAAACCCCAGGGCGATCACTCTTCTCTTCTCTTTCACCTGTTTCGCACCTCCGCTGGCGCTGTATTCCGGGCCCGCGGCCCTAGACCTGGAAAAAGCTCTTCACTGTGGTGAGGACCCCCTTCTCCCCCCGGCCCAGGGCCAGGAAGGCCCCGTCGGGGCCGTACACCCGGCACTCCCCCGCCACATCCGGCGAAATGGGGGCGGGGGCGCCGTTGCGCACCTTCTTCTCCCCGGCGGGGGAGAGGGTGAGGGCGGGCAGATGGGCAAAGAGGGAGTCCACCGGCCGCAGCAGCCCCTCCCGGTCCGCCGCCCCCTGGAGCTCCTCCATGGTGACGGCCCCCTCCAGGGTGAAGCCGGCGGCCATGGTGCGCCGCAGGGCGGCCATGCATCCGCCGCAGCCCAGGGCCCGGCCGATGTCGTGGCACAGGGTGCGCACATAGGTGCCCTTGGAGCAGCGCACCCGCAGGTACCAGGTGTCCTCCTCCTGCGGCCAGCCGAAGGGGGCCTGGGGCAGCAGCTCCAGGGCGCGGATGGTCACCGGCCGGGGGGGCCGGGCCACCTCCCGGCCCTTCCGGGCCAGCTCGTAGAGCTTCTTCCCCTCCACCTTGATGGCGGAGTACATGGGGGGCACCTGGAGGATGTCCCCCCGGAAGGCCGCCAGCGCGGCCTCCAGGGCCGCCGGGGTGACGCCGGAGGGGTCCCCCTTGGCGGTGACCGTTCCGGTGATGTCCTGGGTGTCGGTCTCCACCCCCAGGCGCAGGGCGGCCACATACTCCTTGTCCCCCTGGGCGGCGAACTCCACTCCCCGGGTGGCCCGCCCCACGAACACCGGGAGCACCCCGGTGGCCATGGGGTCCAGGGTGCCGGCGTGGCCCACCCGGCGCTCCCTCAGCATCCCCCGCACTTTGGCACACACATCCATGCTGGTCCACTGGGGGGGCTTGTCTATAATCAGAATGCCGCAGGGCACAACTCTCTCCCCCTCCGTCTTCGCCCCGGCGGGGCGGGATTGATGTACTTACGCTTTCCCCTGCACCTGCTCCACCGCCGCCAGCAGCTGGGCGTACACCTCTTCCAGGGTGCCCGTCAGGGTGGCCCCGGCGGCGGCGGCGTGACCGCCGCCCCCCAGCAGGGCGCACACGGCGCTGGCGTTGAGGCTGTGCTCGTCGGTGCGCAGGGAGAGCTTGAACTCCCCGGGAGAGAGCTCCCGGAAGGTGGCGGCGTGACGGATGCCCTCAATCTGGCCCAGGAAGGCGGAGATGTCCTCCGCGTCCTCCTCCCGGGCCTCCACCCGCTCCATGATGTCCAGAGTGAGGGCGGCCATGGCCAGGGTGCCGCCCTGGTAGAGCTTCATGCCCCCCAGCAGCTCCCCCTCCAGCCTGAGGCGCTTGAGGCTCTTGGTGCGGAAGTGGCGCTTGTTCACCTGGGCGCAGGGGAAGTCAAATTTCAACAGCTCCGCCGCCACGGCGTGGGTGCGCCAGGTGGTGTTGCTGTACTGGAAGCAGCCCGTGTCCGTGGAGACGGCCACATAGAGGTCCATGGCCATCTCCGCCGTCAGGGGGGTCAGGCAGCCGATGAGGTCGTACACCAGCTCCCCGCAGGCGGCCCGGCTGGGGTCCACGCAGTTCTCCCCCCCGAAGCCCTCGTTGGAGGGGTGGTGGTCCAGGGCCAGGTCGATCCGCCCGGCGTAGGGGGCGGCGTTGTCGGGCAGCAGCCCCAGGCTGGCCACGTCCACGCTCACCACGAACTCCGGCTCAAAGTCCTCCCGGCACAGCCCCTCCAGGTACCCGGTAAACAGCCCGGTGACCTGGGGGTTGGTCAGCAGCCAGGCCTCCTTCCCCATGGCCCGCAGGGCCAGGCACAACGCGGCGGCGGAGCCCAGGGTGTCCCCGTCGGGGCGCTTGTGGGTCAGGAGCAGGATGTTGTCCCGCTCCGCCAGCAGCCGGGCGGCCTGTTGATAGTCCATGTGTCTTCCCCCTCTCGGCGGTTTGTCAGTTGTCCAGCTCCCGCAGCATCTCCAGGATGTGGGCGCCCTTGTCAATGGAGTCGTCCCGGGCGAAGATGAGCTCCGGGGTGTAGCGCAGCTGGAGGCTGCGGCCCAGCTCCCGGCGCAGGTAGCCCGCGGCGGACTTGAGCCCCTTGAGCACCTGGGCGCTGGAGTCCTTGTCCAGGGCGCTTACAAAGACCTTGGCGTAGCGCAGGTCGGGAGTGGTCTCCACGGCGGTGATGCTCACCATGCCCGACACCCGGGGGTCCTTCAGACCCCGGATGAGGGCGGAGAGCTCCCGCTGGATCTCCTCGTTGATGCGTCCGATTCGATTGCTTGCCATAGCTGTATCCTCCCTCCCCCGGCCGCGCCGGGGGAGCCGTGTCATATTGGTTGGGTGGGGACTTTATACCTGGATCTGCTCCACCGCAGCGTAAAGAAAATTTGCCGGTGGCAAATTTTTAGCGTAGGCCGGCCCGGCTGTGCCGGGCCGGGGGCAGTCCCGGCAGAACATCTTTATACCTGGATCTGCTCCATCACATACGCCTCGATGATGTCCCCTTCCTTGATATCCTGGAACTTCTCAATCGTAATACCGCACCGCCCCACGGGATGTTTCATCCCGCGGGGGCCCCTTTATTTCACATGCTCGGGCGGAGTGAATCCGCCCTGCGCAAATCGCCGCCGGAGGCGCCGATTTTACGCGCCATCAGGCGCGCCCCGCTGCCGCGGGGACTCGTGCGGCATTATACCTGGATCTGCTCCATCACATACGCCTCGATGATGTCCCCTTCTTTGATGTCCTGGAACTTCTCAATCGTAATACCGCACTCGTAGCCGGCGGCCACCTCTTTCACGCTGTCCTTGAAGCGCTGCAGGGAGGCGATGGCCCCGTCGTGGACCACGATGCCGTCCCGCACCAGGCGCATCTGGGCGTTGCGGGCCATGCGGCCCTCCAGCACGTAGGAGCCGGCCACGATGCCCACGTTGGTGATCTTGTACACCTGGCGCACCTCGGCCCGGCCCAGCTCCACCTCCTTGAACTTGGGGGCGAGCATGCCCTTCATGGCGGACTCGATCTCGTCGATGGCCTCGTAGATCACCCGGTACATGCGCATATCCACCTTGTTCCGGGCGGCCACCTCCTGGGCGTTCTTGTCCGGGCGGACGTTGAAGCCCACGATGATGGCGTTGGCGGTGGTGGCCAGCATCACGTCGCTCTCGCTGACGGCGCCCACGGCGCAGTGGATGACCCGCACCCGGACCTCCTCGTTGGAGATCTTCTCCAGGGAGGCCTTCACCGCCTCGGCGGAGCCCTGGACGTCGGCCTTCACGATGACGTTCAGGTCCTTCATCTCCCCGGCCTGGATCTGGCTGAACAGCTCCTCCAGGGAGACCTTCTGCTTGACGGGGCCGGCGGCGGCGTCCTTCTGGTCCTGCTTGCGCTGCTCCACCAGCTCACGGGCCATGCGCTCGTCGGCCACGGCGTGGAAGTCGTCGCCCGCGCCGGGCACCTCGCTCATGCCGATGATCTCCACGGGCACGGAGGGGCCGGCCTCCTTGAGCTTCTCCCCCCGGGCACTGGTCATGGCCCGGACACGGCCCACGGCGGTGCCGGCGATGATGACGTCCCCCTGCTTCAGGGTGCCGTTTTGCACCAGCAGGGTGGCCACGGGGCCACGGCCCTTGTCCAGCCGGGCCTCGATGACGGCGCCGTGGGCGGTGCGGTTGGGATTGGCCTTGAGCTCCCGCATCTCGGCGGTGAGGACCACCATGTCCAGCAGGTTATCCACCCCCATGCCGGTCTTGGCGGAGATGGGGCAGATGATGGTGTCGCCGCCCCACTCCTCGGCCACCAGGGAGTACTCGGTGAGCTGCTGCTTGATGCGCTCGGGGTTGGCGGTGGGTTTATCCATCTTGTTGATGGCCACGATGATGGGGATGTTGGCCGCCTTGGCGTGGTTGATGGACTCCACGGTCTGGGGCATGATGCCGTCGTCGGCGGCCACCACCAGGATGGCGATGTCGGTGATCATGGCGCCCCGGGCCCGCATGGCGGTAAAGGCCTCGTGGCCGGGGGTATCCAGGAAGGTGATGGGGCTGTCGTTCACCTTCACCTGGTAGGCGCCGATGTGCTGGGTGATGCCGCCGGCCTCGCCGGAGGCCACGTTGGCGTTGCGGATATAGTCCAGCAGGGAGGTCTTGCCGTGGTCCACGTGGCCCATGACCACCACCACGGGGGCCCGGGGCACCAGATCCTCCTCCTTGTCATCGGACACATCGATGAGCTTCTCCTCGATGGTGACGATGACCTCCTTCTCCACCTTGCACCCCAGCTCCATGGCGATGAGGGCGGCGGTGTCGTAGTCGATGATGTCGCTCAGGGAGGCCATGACCCCGTTTTTGATGAGGCACTTGACCACCTCGGCACCGGTCTTTTTCATGCGGCTGGCCAGCTCGCCCACGCCGATCTCGTCGGGGATCTTCACGGTGAGGGGGGTCTTTTTGGCGATCTCCATCTGGAGGCGGCGCATCCGGTCCTGCTCCTCCTGGCGGCGCTTGCTGCCGAAGTTGCCTCCCTTGCGCTGGCTGCCCCGGCCCTGGAACTTCTGCTTGCCGCCCTGCATCCGGTTGGCCTTGCTGGGGGCCAGGTCCTCCAGGCGCTGGTCGTACTTCTCCAGGTTCACCTGGCCGCCCTTGCGGGTGTCCACGATCTTCTTCTCGGGCACCCGGCTGCCCCCCCGGCCACTCCCGCTCTGGCCCTGGGCCTGAGCCTGGGGCTGGGGCTGGGGCTTGCCGCCCTGCTGCTGGGGCGCCTTGGCAGCGGGCTGCTGGCCCTTGGGGGCCTGGGGCTTGCCGCCGCCCTGGCCCTGCTGGGGGGCCTTGGCTGCGGGCTGCTGCCCCTTGGCGGGGGCGGCAGTCTGGGGCACCTTGGCCTCCTTGGGGGCGGGAGCCTGGGCGGCCTTGGGCTCGTGGTATGTCTCGGCAAAAATGCTCTCGATGCTGTCCACCTGGTTGTGCTGGGTGAGGTACTCAAAAATGATGGCCAGCTCGTTGTCCTCCAGAACCTGCATGTGGTTCTTGGGGGCGGCGGTATATTGGGCCATGATATCGGCAATCTTCTTGGACGGCATGCCAAAATCCTTGGCAATCTCATGGACACGATGTTTGATCAAACTCAAATCAGGACACCTCCATCTGAAACTTCAAACAGCCGGGGCTGCGGTGGGCCGGGGCGGGGGTCTACTTTCCCGTCTCCTTGGGGACCCCGGGGGGCGCAGCCCAGGGCTTCCGGGCGGCCAGCTCTCTGGCTCTCTCCCCCTCCCGCTTGGCCCGGCGGCGGCGGAGCGTCCGCTGGGCCTTCTGGTCCAGGGCCTCCAACTGGGCCGTATAGCGGCCCGGGCTGCCCTCCTCCAGCCTGCGGACCAGGGCGGCGGCCATGCCCGCGTCGGTGACGGCCAGGATGGCGCATACGCTGCGCCCCACGGTCCAGCCCAGCTGGTCCTTGGTGTAGTCGGTGGTCAGGCAGGGACAGTTCCCCTTCCGGGCAAACTGCTCAGCCCGGCGCAAGGTGTTTTCCGCCGCGTCGGCGGCCAGCAGGATGACCCGGGCATTTTTGACCCGGCAGGCCTCTCCCACCGGCTCCTCCCCCAGGGCCAGGCGGCCCGCCTTTTTGGCCAGGCCCAGCAGGCCGAGGGCGTCATCCCGCACCGCCATCACCTGCCTTCATCTGTTCCTCCAGGGCCTCATACACCTCAGGGGGGATGGCGGTGGAGAAGGCCCGCTCCAGGGCCTTGGACTTTCTGGCCCGGGCCAGGCACTCCCCCTGGGGGCAGATGTAGGCCCCCCGGCCGGGCTTCTTGCCCCGGAAGTCCAGGGAGATCTCCCCCTGGGGGGAGCGCACCACCCGGATAAGCTGGGGCTTGGGCTTCATCTCACGGCAGCCCAGACACTGCCGCATGGGGATCTTTTTCGGCATCGGCTTCCCCTCCTCGTCTCAAGGGCTCAATCCAGGGGCTGAGGCTCCCCGGTCTCCTGGGCGGGGTCGGCCTGCTCCGTCTCCTCATCCTCCAAAAGCAGCGCCTCGTCCTCCTCGGCGGGGGGCTCGGGGTCGCTCTCGGGGCGGATGTCAATCTTATAGCCGGTGAGCTTGGCGGCCAGCCGGGCGTTCTGCCCCTCCTTGCCGATGGCCAGGGAGAGCTGGTCGTCGGGGACGATGACCCGGCAGCTCTTGGCGTCCTCCGCGGGGATGACGGACACCACGTCCGCCGGGGCCAGGGCGGCGGCCACATAGGCGGCGGGGTCGGCGGAGTACTTGATGATGTCCACCTTCTCGCCCCGCAGCTCCTCCACGATGGCGTTCACCCGCTGGCCCCGGGGGCCCACGCAGGCGCCGATGGGGTCCACATTCTCGTCCTCAGACCAGACGGCCAGCTTGGTGCGGCTGCCCGCCTCCCGGGCGATGGACATGATCTCCACCGTGCCGTCGTAGATCTCGGGCACCTCCAGCTCGAACAGCCGCTTCACCAGTCCGGGGTGGGTGCGGGAGATGAGCACCTGGGGGCCCCGGGTGGAGCGGCGGACCTCCACCACGTACACCCGCAGCCGGTCCCCCTCCCGGATGACCTCCCCCTTCACCTGCTCGCCGGCGGCCAGGAAGGCGTCGGTAAACTCGCTGCCGCTGTTGATGCGCAGGGAGACGGCGCCGGTGCGGCTGTCCATCCGGGTGACGGTGCCGGTGAGGATCTCGTGCTCCTTGGAGGAAAACTCGTCAAACACCATGCCCCGCTCGGCCTCCCGCATGCCCTGGATGATCACCTGGCGGGCGGTCTGGGCGGCGATGCGGCCGAAGTTCTTGGGCTTGATCTCGATGCGCAGGATGTCCCCCAGCTGGGCCTTGGGCAGGGCGGCCCGGGCGTCGGCCAGGCTCATCTCGGTGCAGGGGTTATCCACCTCCTCCACCACTTCCTTCTTCACGAACATCCGCACCCGGCAGTTCTCCCGGTCGGTCTCCACGGTGACGTTGTCGGTGATGCCCTCGTGGTCCCGCTTGTAGGCGGACACCAGGGCCTGGGTGATCTTCTCGATCATATAGGCCTGGGGGATGCCCTTTTCCTTTTCGATCATCTCGATTGCGGCAAAAAATTCCTTTCCGTCCAGCTCGGTGCTGGCCGCTGCCGTCTTTTTCTTCGCCATCTCGCATTCTCCTTAAACTTAAACCTTAGTATCCGGCGGGGTTGCCCGGCCGGTCAGCTTTGCTCAAAAGGTCACGTGCAGCCGCACCTGGGCCACGTCCTTGGCGGCAAACACCCGGCCGTCCACGGTGACGTCGCCGTTTTCATAGCCCTCCAGGGTGCCGGTAAACTCCTTGCGCCCCTCCAGGGCCCGGTAGAGCTTCACGTCCACCATCTGCCCCATGCAGGCGGCAAAGTGCTCGGGCTTTTTCAGCGCCCGTTCCAGGCCGGCGGAGGACACCTCGAAGGTATAGCTCCCCTCGATGGGGTCCGCCTCATCCAGCAGGTCGCTCACCGGCCGACTGACGGCCTCGCAGTCCTCAATGGACACGCCGCCCTCCTTGTCGATGTACAGCCGCAAAAACCACTCGCCGCCCTCCCGGACGTACTCCACGTCCCAGAGGGTGCAGCCCTGCGCCGCCACCGCGGGGGCGGCCAGCTCCGCCACTACCTGTGTCACCTTTGCCATCGGCGTCCGCTCCTTTCTCTCCGGCCCTGCCGGCCTGTCTGTTTTCCCTATCTTATATAGTGTACCAAACCGGCCCCTTCCTTACCACCGGCATTTCTGCGAAAAGAAAGAGCGGGGCGCAAACCCCACTCTCACAATACCTACACTCATGCTATATGCACTATACCACATTCTGACCGGCTTGGCAAGACCTTTCTTGCCCGTTCTCCCCCCCAACGGCACGAAAACGGGCCGCCCCCCACCGGGGGCGACCCGTATACCGTCTTTGTGGGGAAAAGCGCCCTCTCAGTGGGAGACCGCCTGGTCCTCCTCCCCGCTCTCATGTGCCCGGTGGAGGATGAAGGAGGGCTTGTCGTCCAGGTTGGGAATGAAAAGGAACTTGCGGATGACGAACAGCAGCCCGATGGACACCACCATCACCAGGTTCTCAAAGGCGCTGGTGTGTTCAATGACCATCTGGCGGGCGATGGCGAAGAGGAGCACCTCCACCACAGAGCTCATATTGTGCCGGCTGAGCATTTTCAGAAACTCGATGCCGATGACCACGGTAAAGGCGGTGGCCAGGAAGCTCTGGAGGGCCTCCTCCGCCAGGGGGTCCTCCGCCATAACCCCCAGCTGGTGGAGGACCGACAGCAGGGACACGCCGATGGCCAGAATCACAAAGAGGGACACCACGATTTCCAGGATCTGTGCCACCCGGTAGATGGCGTTGGGGATGCGCAGCTTCAAGAGTTCGCTGTCCATATCACGCAGGCTCCTTTCCCGCGGCCCGCCGGTGTGGGGGGCACGGTGTGCATACTTTGTAAAATATTCTACCGGATATTCCCCTTTTTTGCAAGAGAAACCGGAATATTTCAAAAAAATCGGGCGCCCCTCCGGTCATATCCCGCCGGAGGGGCGCCCGCTGTGCTGTGGGTACGGTCAGTTGGCCACCACCACCCGGACCTGTCCCCCCTGGGAGACGTCCCGGTCGTAGTAGATGGTCAGGTTGTCGGAGTAGGCCCGGGCCTGGCTGAGGTTTTCAAACCAGGTGCCGCTGGCGGCGTTGTAGCAGGCCACGTCCGCCGCCACGGGGTAGCGCACCCCGCCCACGGTGACCCCGCTGCCGTCGGCGTCAAAGTCCCCCCGGCGCACCTTGTCCACCTTCATGAGGGAGACCACCTTGGCCACCCGGGGGATGCCGTCCAGGGTGGTCACCGAGGGGGCGATACCCACGAACTCCCCCTCCTGGGCGGAGATGCCGCCGATGACGGTGGGGTTCTTGTCCCGGCCGTTTTCCACGGTGAGGGTCTTGTTCACCGCCACCAGGTCCCCCATGCCCACGGTCTCGTGGGTGTCCAGCCTGGCCCGGCCGTAGGTGTAGCACTGCCCGGTGACGTCCTCCAGCACCAGCAGGCTCACCCGCCCGGCGTAGTCCAGGGTCATGTAGGTGATGCGGGCGGCGCTCACCTTCTCCAGGGGCACGTCCTTCAGGCTGATCTCCACCATGGCGCTGGTGCCCACCCGGTCAAACACCCGGCAGTTGCCCGCCAGGGGGGTGGAACCCACGGTGCGCCCCGCCACGTCCAGGTCCCCGGGCACCGCGCTGCCCGAGTAGCGGCTCAGGCCCAGGTAGCCCTTCCGGCTGGAGGAGACGGTAACCAGCTGGCCCTGGAGCTGGGCCGCACCGTACTCCGAGAGCCCCGTCTCCCCGGTGAGGGTGATGTCGGTGCCCAGCAGCTTCACCGTGGCCTTGGTGCCCTCAATGGCTGCCAGGCCCACGGCGTTGGAGCGGGCCACCGAGGGCTCCACCGCCCCGGCCACCCGGCCGTCCACCGTCAGCAGCAGAGTCACCTGTTTGCCCACCTGGAATGCGCTCAGGTCCCGGGTGCCTGTGGGCAGCACGGTGAACTCCTGCCCCATCAGAGTGATGCGGGTGGGGGTGTCCGGGTTGGGGGACACCTCCTCCAGGATGCCGGTGAGCTTCAGGTCGCTGATGTGCATGGCCTTGGCCCCAGCGTCGTAGGTGGCCACGTCGTACTGGCGGATGTCCGCCACGGTGGCCTCCACGCCGTTTTTATAGATGGTGTAGTCCGTGTCCTCCCCCGCCAGGGCGGCAAAGGGGTTGCCCTTGGGGGCGGTGCGGGCCACCATGGCCTCCCGGCTCTGGCTGTCGGACACATAGAGGTAGTCCACCTGCCCGGCGGGGGAGTAGTAGACCACCACCGCGACCCCCACCCGGTCCAGGTTGACCCAGTACTCGCCGTAGGTCTTTTTCCCCTGGCTGGTCCACACCACGGTGTCCTCCGCCAGGTCAAAGGTCTCGCCCCCCACCGCCGTCAGGGAGATGGCCTCGGCGGAGAGGGTGGTGATGGCCTTGCGGCTGCCCTGGACGGCGGAGAGCACTGTGATAAGCCGGCCGTTCTGGTCCAGCAGCAGGGTGCCCCGCTGGCCCACGAACACGTCGGGCAGGGTGCCCGACGCCATTTTATAGGGTACGTCGCTCTTGTCGGTGAGGACCGCGTCCCCCGTGCCGTCCTGGGCCTTGGCCTGATTGGTGAGGATGAGGCAGTTTTCCTCCAGCTGGCCCAGGGTGGAGGCAAAGATGGTGGTGCTCCCCTTGGGCTTGGTGGTGAGCATATTGGAAAAGAGGATGGCCGCCTGGGCCCGGGTGATGGCCTTGTCCCCCTGGGCCTCCTCGGACCGGTCCAGCCCCACGGAGGAGGCGGCGGACAGGGCCCCGGCGGGCCAGTTGCGGTTGGCCTCGGCGGTGTAGCCCAGCACCCGCAGCATCACCGTCACCGCCTCCCGGTAGAGGATGGCCCGGTCGGGGGCGAAGGTGCCGTCCCCCATGCCCGCCACGATGGGGCTGCCGCCGGTGCCGTCCTCTCCGGCCCCCACGGTGGTGGTGGCCGCCAGATTCACATAGCCCCGGGCCCAGTGGCCCCCGGTCACATCCCGGAAGATGGTGCGGTTGGCCTGGGCCTGGGCCTCCTCTCCCTTGCCCATGAGCTCCAGAATCATTTTGCAGAACTGGGCCCGGGTGAGGGTGCCGCCCGGCTCAAAGCGGTTGTTGCCCGTGCCGTTCACCACGCCCAGCATGCGCAGCACCTCGGCGGCCTGGCCCACCTGGGGGTCGGTGATGTCGGAAAACGAGGACACCCCCGCCGCCCCCGCAGGCGCCGCCAGCAGGGCGCACAGCAGCGCCGCCGCCAGGGCCGCCGCCAGAATTCGTCTGAGTTTCATGTTCTTCTCTCCTTTTCTCGGGGTGTCACTCCGCCCGCAGGGCCTCCACCGGCTGCAGCCGGGAGGCCTTGGCCGCGGGATACAGGCCAAAGATGATCCCCAGGGCCACCGAGATGGCGAAGGCCCCGGCGGTAATTTCCGGGCTGGGGATCAGTATGGTGTCAAAGGACATCTTGCCCACGATCAGGGTACCCACGTACCCGGCGGCGATGCCGAAGATGCCGCCGATGCCGCAGATCATGGCCGCCTCAATGAGGAACTGGATGATGATGCTCCGCCGCTCCGCGCCGATGGCCTTGCGGATGCCGATCTCCCGGGTGCGCTCGGTGACGGTGACCAGCATGATATTCATAATGCCGATGCCGCCTACCAGCAGGGAGATGGCGGCGATGCCCCCCAAAAAGCGCTGCTGGAGCTCGTTTGCCTTGTTATCCTGCTCCTGCCAGGTGTTGTCGGTGGTGACGCTGAAGCTGCCGTAGTTGGAGCTGATGATGCCCTTGAGAAAGCCGGTGATGCGGGTGATGGCCTCGGTGGTGGACTTGGAGTCCTTGGCCTTTACCACAAACTGATCCGGGGCTCGATTCTGGTTGAAGATGCGGTTCATGGAGCTGGGCACCAGGATCATCCGGTCCATGTAGTTCAGGCTGATCTGGGTGTAGTCGGTCTCATCGGTCACCGGGGAGCCCTTGCGCTCATACACCCCCACCACCAGGAAGGGGTACTGGCCGATGGTGATGGTCTTGCCCACCGGGTCCACCTGGTTGAAGAGGGCCTCCGCCGTCCCCGCCCCCAGGACGCACACCTGGATGCCCTTGTCCACCTCCAGGTGGGTGATATCCCGCCCCTTGGCAATGGTGTAGTTGTTGCACAGGCCGAACTGGTCCGATCCCATGTAGATGGTGGGGTAGGTCTCGTAGCTGTCCCCAATGAGGGCCTTTGCGCCGTATTTCACCGCGGGCTGGGGGTAGGCGCTCACCTGACTGTTGGGGGTGACCCCCATCACCAGGTCGTCCAGGGTCAGGCAGTAGTCGTACAGGGAGCGGGACACGTCCACGCCCCCCTGCCAGGTGGAGGCGTAGATGTTGATCTTATTGGTGCCGATGCTCTCGTAGTAGCGCTCCATGGCCAGGTTCTGCCCCTGGGCGTAGGACACCAGAATGATCACCGCTGCCAGGCCGATGATGATGCCCAGCATGGTCAGGGCGGAGCGCCCCTTGTTGGCGGCGATGGACTTGGCCGCCATTTTTACCGCTTGGGTGATGTTCACAGGCCCACCTCCTCCCGGCTGCCGTCGGCGGTGATGCGCCCGTCGGAGATGCGCACGATCCGCCTGGCGGTGGACGCGATGGTGTTGTCGTGGGTAATCAGGATGATGGTGGAGCCCTCCTGGTTGAGACCGTGGAGGATCTCCAGCACATGGCGGCCCGTCTTGGAGTCCAGGGCGCCGGTGGGCTCGTCGGCCATGATGATGGGGGGGTGGGTGGCGATGGCCCGGGCAATGGCCACCCGCTGCTGCTGGCCGCCGGACATCTCGCTGGGGCGGTGGCGGCGGCGATCCGCCATGCCAACCCGCTCCAGGGCCTCCATCACCCGCTGCTGCCTCTGGCCCATGCCCACCCCCTGGTAGATCAGGGGGAGCTCCACATTCTCATAGGCGTTGAGGGCGGGGATCAGATTGTACCCCTGAAAAATAAAGCCGATCTCCTTGTTGCGGATGTGGGCCAGCTTCCGGTCCGAGAGCCCGGTGACGCTGGTGCCGTCCAGGATGTACTCCCCGTAGGTGGGCACGTCCAGACAGCCCATGATATTCATCAGAGTGGATTTTCCCGAGCCGGAGGCGCCGATGATGGCCACAAACTCCCCCCGGTCGATGGTCAGGTCCACCCCGTCCAGGGCCCGGACCTCGCTCTCCATGCCCTCGTGGTAGATCTTATACAGATCCCGGATCTCCATGAGCATGGTCTCACCCCACTCCCCCGGACCAGCTGTCCCCCTGGTTGGTGAGGAAGCCGTTGAACACCGTCTCATCCCCCTGGAGGCCGCTTTTGATCTCCGTGTTGTAGGTATCCGGCAGTCCGGTCTCCACCACCACGGGATAGAAGCCCTGCTCCGGCGTGGGATACTGGGCAGGCATACCGGGCTCAGGCTCGGGCAGGGTAATGTCCGCCACCTCCGCCGGCGGCTCCTGGGCCTCCACAAAGACCACATAGACGCTGTTGCCGCTGTTGTCACTCATATAGAACAGGCTGGAGTTGGGCACCATCACGCAGTCATTGACCTCGCTGGAGACAAAGGAGTAATCCAGCCACATGCCCGCCAGGAGAGTGCCCGAGTAGTTGTCCACGTTGAGCAGCACCGGGTAGTTGGTCATGCCGGACGCACCGCCCCCCTCGCTGCCGCCGCCCACGTTCAGGTCGATGTTGGCCACGGTGCCGGTGTAGACATTGCCGTTGTAGTCGGTGAGGTCGATGGACATACCCGGGGTGATAAAGGAGATGTTGCGGTCGTCCACGCTGATCTCCACCTGCATCCTGGTGGTGTCGGAGATGGTGATCACCGTGTCCCCCGCCTTCACCTCCTGCCCCGGGGAGATGGCGCAGGAGGTCACCGTGCCGTCGATGGGGGAGGTGGCGTTGAAGTTGTCCAGGGCCCGGGTGGCCTCCTCCAGGGCGGCCTGGGCATTGGCCACCTCCTGGGCCTTGGCGGCGATGAGGGCGTCCTGGCTCTCGCTGCTCAATGTCACCAGGGTCTGCCCGGCGGTCACCGCGGCGTAGTTCATCAGCTGGCTGCTGACAGACTGGACAGGCCCCCCGGCCTTGGCCAGGATATCCCGGGTCTCGTAGAACTGGAGGGTACCGTTCTCATAAGGGTAGATCTCCTCCCCGTCGCTCCCCGTCATGGAGGCGGTGGCGGCGGTGCCCTGGGTGAGGGTGCCGGGGTTTGTAAGGGTGATGACCACCTCGAAGAAAGTGCCCCCCTCGGGGGCGATGTAGGTGACCTTGTTGATCTTCTCCACCTTGCCGTTGACGGTGGTCATCTGGGCGGGGAGGGACACCCGCACCGTCTGGCCCACCCGGATCTGGGACTCATAGGCGTAGTTGTAATAGAGAGAGAGCTTCAATGTACTGTCGTTGACCAATGTGGCGATCTTGTCCCCGGCGGCCACCTGTCCGCCGGTCTGGAGGCTCATCACCTCCGTGAGCTTGCCCGAGAAGGGGGCCTGGATGGTCAGGTCGGCCTTGGCGCTCTGGAGCTGGCTGAGCTCCTCCTGGAGCCGGGTAAGGGTCTCCTGAGCGGCGGTGATCTTGTCCTGGACCGCCTGGCTGTCAATGGTGTACAGGGGCTGTCCGGCGGTGACCATATCCCCCTGGGCCACCAGCACCTCCTGAACCGTGCCGTTCTCCGTCAGGGTGATGGCGGCGCTGTTGCCCGCCTTGGCCATGCCGCTGCCCTTTACCGTGCTCTGGATAGAGCCGATGGTGGCGTAGTCCCGGGAGATCTCCCCCTGGGCCACCTTCTTGTCAAAGACCAGCTTCCAAATCAGAAAGCCGCCGCCGGCTACCACGGCCACCGCCACTACCAGGGCCACAATGCGCCGGATCAGCTTGCCTGCCTGCCGTTTCTTTCCACCGTTTCCCTTGACCGGAGGCCGGGCCTCGGGCCGCCGCTCGGGCACGGACACAGCGTTTTGTTCCGTCATGATCTTGTCCTCCTCAATGGGTTTTCTTCCCCTTCAGTCTACCTGTGCCGCTCTATCCTGTAAACTACAAAGCAGTTACAATGTATTAAGATATCCTTAAACATTTGCCCATTATATTTTTAAATTGTTATTTTTCGTCAGTAAGCCCTCATTTTCTTTTTTACGCTAAAGCAGCAATACGGCCCGGAGCGCCTCCGGCGGAGGGGACTGGCCCGCGGCACAGCGCCCGCCCTCTCCTCCCCGGCTCTCCGGGCCGCCTGCCGTCCCCTGGGGGCGGCGCCTTCACCGGCTGCTGGTCACCCAGCCGCCCTCATCCAAAAAAATCAGGTCGTCCACATCCTCGGGGACGGGTGTCTGCTTGGGCTCGCTGCGATAGTCCGCCATGGCTGTCTGCACTCCTTTTCTCTTTGTGAATTGGCCTCCCCGCCCGCCGGCACAGGGAGCACACCTTATTATATGCGCCTCCCCCCGTCGAAACCCCGGGGAGGCTGTCAAAATTTTCTGCCCTCTTTTTGTAAATTGGCCCTTGACATCCCACCAGCCCTGTGGTATCCTGTGTAAGTACCGAATGAAATCGATGCCGTTGATCCAATGCCGGAGTGGCGGAATTGGTAGACGCCCGGGACTTAAAATCCTGTGAGAGCAATCTCGTGCCGGTTCGACCCCGGTCTCCGGCACCACAATTTTATATCGCGGGATAGAGCAGCTGGTAGCTCGTCGGGCTCATAACCCGGAGGTCGGAGGTTCAAGTCCTCCTCCCGCAACCAGAAAAGACACCTGATTCCACAAGAATCAGGTGTCTTTTATTACTTTTCTGCCATTTTCAAAAGTAAGGCGTGTCGAGAAATTCAACTTTAATTCAACTCGCCTCTCAAATTCAAGCCTTCTTCAAAAAGATGCTGGACAGAATGTCGGCATTGCGCTGGTCGGCCTCCTCCATTACATGGGCGTAAATATTGGCCGTGGTGCTGACCTGGGCATGTCCCAGCCGTTTGGAAATGCTCACACTGTCCACCCCATTGAAGTACAGCATGGAGGCCATTGTATGCCGGAAAGCATGGGCGTTAATGTGTGGGAGTCCGTGGCGCTTGCTGAACTTCTTGAGATAGTCGGTCACGCTGTCCGGGTGCATGGGCTTGCCGTTGTCCTGAGAGAATACGAAGTCCTGATTCTGGTAGTACTCCCCCAGCCGCAGCCGTTCCTCTGCCTGCCATGCCCGATACCGCCGGAGTAGCTGCATTGTCTCAGCAGGCAGTGTGATGTACCGCCGGGATCGTTCCGTTTTGGGCGTACTCTCATAGATGCCGATATCCGGGGAGTAAAGGATGCTGTTGCAAATATAGATCCGGTTCCCCTCAAAGTCCACCTTGTCCCATTTCAGCCCCAGCACTTCCCCACGCCGTGCGCCGGTGATAAGCAGCAGGTGGACAAGCGTTTTCCATTTCATGGGTTCCCGCTCCAGTGCGTCACGGATTGCCGCCACCTGTTCCGGCTGGAAGTAGTTCACTTCCTTATGTTCTGCTTTTGGCAGTGTGGCACGGCTGGCGACATTGAACGGGACAAGGCCCTCCCTCACCGCCTGCTCCAGCACTGTGGAAATGAGCCGGTGATGTTCCAGGATCGTCTTTGCGGATAGCTTGCCGCCCCGCTTGTTCTGTCCATCCTGGCCCAACAGGGTATAGAGATCGTTCAGGTGGTCGGCCCGCAGCTCACGCAGCTTGATGTGTCCTATCTGCGGGTAAATCCTGCCTGTCAGCTCCTTATATCGCACAATGGTGGAGTGCTTCACGCCCCGCTGCTCTTTCAATCCAATTACATAATCGCAGTAAGCGGCGAACTTCTGGCGGCTGTCGGATGTTACGCCCTCCCTGCACTCTTTCTCAAAGGTTGCGGCGAAAGCCTCAGCCTTTTTTCTTGCGCTTTTTTCTGTCCAGGTGGGAGACACCTCAAAAGTCGCCGTCCAGGGCTTGAGCTGCCGGCCATCAGCGCCCCGGCCACGATGCACCCGGATGGAGTAGGAAATCAGCTTGCCGGACTTGTCCCGGCGCGCTTGAAGGTTAGCCACTATTGGTCACCTTCTTTCTGCTCGTTTGAAGTTTCTTTTTTATTCTGATATCGCGGATTTTCCACCAATCCGTGTAGCATACATAGCGCAGCCTCATGACCATCACTGTTTAATTTCTCCATTATCTGAGCTGCCACAATACTGATGTGTCCCCCAATAGAATCACCATTTGAGAATTTGACCGTCCATTGGGTGATATCCGCCGGAGCCGGTAATTGTCCATACAATGTAGCTATTTCTATTTTTAGAGCTTTTGAAATCTTATCCAGATCTTTTGTTGATGCCGCTCCCGCATTTTCTTCATAGGCGCATATTGTTTCTAACGGAATTGCTGTTGCCTCAGAAAGCCGCTCGGCAGTCATATTGCGTTTTGCACGATACCGTTTGATGTTGCCACCAACTACTATTCCAATGTCTCCAGACTTTTCTCCTCTGCTTGCTTGCCAGATGCCTTTTACGTTGTCCTTAGATAAATTATCACGTTCTTCTTGAGTTTTTATATTGGTGAGTCCCCGCAGCCACTGTGGATTACACCCAAAAACCTTTGATAATAAGTAAGCGTACTCGGCAGAGATCTGGATATATCCCTTCTCCATTTTGCCTATGGTTTTAAAACTGCATTTTTCCCGGCTGCTCCCAGGAAGGTTAGCAACTATTTCCGCCAACTCCTGTTGTGTAATCCCAAGCGCTTTTCTGCATCCACGCAATCTGTCTCCCGATACCACATATTTACGCTCCTTATTGGCTCCATTTTTCAAACTTACCACCTCAATATGTCTAAACTTTACCAAAAATGTAGCAAAAATAAATGTAGCGATATGGTGTACTTTATACCACCTATATGCTACATTATACACAAGGGCAGGACGATACGCAAGCCCCAAAATACGAAAGGAGAATAAATAAAATGGTAGAACAGAACACACCTAAGTTTCTGACCATCCGACAAACCGCCGCAACCGGAATCCTGTCGGAGCATCATCTCCGCCTTATGGCGAAGCGGAATGAACTCCCCGGGATTTATGCTGGGACACGGTTCAAGGTCAACTATCCCCTTTTGGTTGCAAAACTCAACCAGGACAGCATGGAGGTGAACGCAGCTAATGTGTAAAAGAAAAATCGCCGCCCCAGTGCTGGCACACCGGGAGCGGCAGACGGAAACGGGGACTTATGGCAGGGCCTCCACTTCCACCACCTATCATAACACGCAGCAAACCGGCAGGCAACCGGGAAAAATTGAACATCTTTTATCCCACGGCGCAAAGAACGCCGTCCCGCTCCAGCACCTGGTGACCCTAACCGAGCTGCCCCCCCGCCAAGTCCGCAAAATGATTCAGCTGGAACGCTTGCGAGGTATTCCCATTCTATCTGACAACGAACATGGCTATTATCTACCTGAAACACAGGAAGATGTGGATAACTTCGTCCGCAGTATGCTCCACCGGGCGCATGAAATTGCCCGTGTTGCCAACACCGTGCGGCTGAGGGGGCGGCGGCTTGACTAAGTTTTTTCCCGACGGACTGCCCCAGGAACTGAAAGACACCGGGCGCTGGTGCGTGTGGAGATATGAACAGCGGGCTGGCCGGGACAAGCCTACCAAATGCCCGTACAACCCCCGAACCGGGGGCGGGGCTATGTCCAACAACCCCGGCACCTTCACCAGCTACCAGGAGGCCGTGAACGTCCTGGAGCGAAGCAGATATGACGGCCTGGGTGTGGGCGTGTTTGACGGCTTGTGTGCCGTTGATATTGACCACTGTATAGCGGAGGACGGTACTCCCTCCCCTCTTGCCGCTGACATTGTTTCCACAATGGAGAGCTACACCGAAACCAGCCCCAGCGGGCAGGGGGTACGGATCTTCTTCCGGGCCTCTGGCTTTAACTACGACAAGAGCCGCTATTACCTTATGAACGCAGTACAAGGGTTGGAAATCTATGTTTCCGGTGCTACCAACAAATTTTTGACTGTCACCGGCAACTCTGGCCCCTGGGCGGGGCCGTTCCCTATCTGCGAGCGGGCGGAGGCGTTGCAAGCTATCCTGGACAAGTACATGGTAAGACCCGCTCGAACCGCTCCAGAGGCCACCAGAGCGCCCCAGGCACCCCTTGATTTGTCGGACGCTGAGATTATCGCAAAGGCTCACAGCGCCCGTAACGGGGCCGCATTTGCCGCCCTGTGGAATGGGGACACTTCCGGCTATGGCAGTCATTCAGAGGCAGATATGAGCCTGTGTAACCTGCTGGCCTTTTGGACAGGATGCAACGCCGGACAGATGGACAGGCTCTTTAGATCGTCCGGCCTTATGCGGGAGAAATGGGACAGGCGGCAGAGCGGCAGCACTTACGGGAGCCTGACAATTCAAGAGGCAATCCGTACTTGCTCCGCCTCTTATGTCCCCCATACATACCCCCAAAAATTACCCAATAATCCCCCAAAAATGCCCCCCTGAGCAAGTCAGACCGCCGGACTTTTCGGACGCTGGCAACGCTGAGGCATTTACCCGGAAATACCGGGACGCCCTCCTTTTTTCCAATGCCCTGGGCTGGCTGGTGTGGAATGGTCAACGCTGGGAGCGCAGCGACCACAAGGCCCTCACCCTGGCAACGGAACTTTCCGGGGAGATGCTGGCCGATGCCCAGGCAGAAAACCGGGCCGCTCTTGTGGGACTGGCAGAGACAAAGGCAGCGGAGGCAGAGGGTAACGGCAAGCCGGAGGACATGGAGCGGGCCACCAACCGGGCCGCAAGTGCAAAGGCATATCTCACCCACGCCAAACAGACCCGCAGTGCCGGACGGCTGAAAAGTATGCTGGAGCTGGCAAAACCCGCCTTTGTGGTTCGAGCGGACACCCTGGACGAAAACCCGGCAGACCTGAACACCCCCGCCGGGATCGTTGACCTGACCACCGGGGCGCTACGGCCCCACGACCGGGCGGCACGATGCAGCCAGATCACCGCTGCCTCCCCTGGGGAACAGGGGGCGCAAATGTGGGACACCTTCCTGGACACCATCACCCAGGGGGACGGCAGCTTACGGGGATTCCTCCAGCTTGTGGCCGGTGTGGCCCTCCACGGCAAAGTCTACCATGAAGGGCTGATTCTGGCCCACGGAGCGGGACGCAACGGCAAAAGCACCTTTTTCAACGCCCTGGCCGCTGTCCTGGGCGATTATGCCGGGAGCCTGGATATTGACGTATTCACCACTGACAAGCAGAACCGGGGCGCAGCCCTGGCAACCCTGCGAGGCAAGCGCCTTATGATTGCCGGGGAGCTGGAGGAAGGGCGGCGGCTGTCCGTTGCCACCGTGAAAAAGGTATGCTCCACCGACCGTATCACCATCGAGGAAAAATACAAGGCCCCGGAGACTATCACCCCTTCCCATACCTTGTGCCTGTTTACCAACCACCTCCCCAGGGTGGGCAGCACCGACCCCGGCACCTGGCGGCGGCTGATCGTGGTACCCTTCCGGGCCACCATCCCCACAAAGGGGAGCCGGTCAAACTATGGTGACATTCTGGTGCAAGAGGCGGGGCCGTCTATCCTGGCCTGGGCCATTGAGGGAGCCGTGAACTTTGCCAGAAACGGCTACCAGCTCCAGACCCCGGATGTGGTGGAGGAAGTCACCGAAGCATACCGAGGGCAAGAGGACTGGGTAGGCAACTTCCTTTCGGAGTGCTGCACCCTGGAGCCTGGGGCATGGATACCAGCCTCTAATCTATACCGTCGATATCGTGAATGGGCAGAGGGGGCGGGGGACTATGTGCGCCGATTGCCTGACTTTAACACCGCCCTGGAAAACCGAGGACTAGCCAAAAAAAGGACAAAAACCTGCAATGTATGGCAGGGGGTTGGGATGCAGTAACACCCCAAAAGGTGGAGCTACTGGGTGGAGGTGGAGCTACTTTCCTATTGTTTAAAAAAATCGGAAAAAATTAAAACCCTATAGGGACTTTTGGGGAAATAGCTCCACCATCTCCACCAAATCCAGCAAACCCTTGTGGGAGTAAGGATAGAGCCGGTGGAGGCACCTCCATCCCACCTCCACCCGGTGGAGGTACATCCCCGGTTTTCAATCTATTTAGGCATAAAACGAGGAAAACCCATGTACTACCGATGCAACGCCGGAGGCTGGAACCGCAGCCACGGACAGGTGGAGCAAACACCCCGGCTAGATTCCTTTGAGCTGCCAATGGGCAAGCCGTGGGAGATCATGTATTGCGGATGCCCTGACCGTGGAGACAAGTCGGTAGAGGTGGACGCAGAGGGCAGCACCGCCCACCTTTACCTGACCGGCTGGCGGAAAAGCGTAACGGTGAAGCTGTCACATAAGCGCAACGGCTACGGCGGAAAACCGCAGACCTTTTTCCTCTGCCCTCAGTGTGGGGAAAGAGTGCGGTATCTGTACCTGAAAGAAGATCGTTTCCTTTGCCGCAAGTGCGCCCGCCTGAACTACCGCAGCCAGCAGCGAACCGAGGACAGTATGAGCCACTACGAGGAAGGAATGGCCTTTGTAACCCGGCGCTTGAAGTTTCCGCAGTATGTACCGGACGGCTTCACCTTTGTGGGTTATGTGCCAGAGAAACCGCCTGGAATGTGGCGCACAACCTACCACCGTTATTTGGCAAGATTCTTCCGTTACCGGAACAGGCACACACAGCGCCTGATACAAGACCTAACCCGGATCACCGGAAAATTCAAATGATAAGGAGATAAAACCGTGATTTATTTTGACCGACTTTTTGAACTGAAAGAGAAGTACCGCTCCGCCCTGGACGAAGATTCCAACGCACGGGCGAAGATTGAAAAGGACTTTGCAGACGGATGGACAACGGACGCTTGCCGGAAATACGAGCTGGAGCGACAGGCCGAAGCCCTGGAGTATTGCCGGGGAACCACTCTGGAGGCAGCGGAGGCCGTGAAAGCGGAGGCTTTCACCATGCTTGACCGCTGGGACACGCTGGACGCTGCCAAGCTACCCGCTAATGCCGCTTTTTTGGCCGGTAACAGTCCTGTCACGCTGACCCAAGAGGAAATGCAGCAGTTTGTGGACGAAAACCGCTATAACTCCACTGCCCTGCGAGCAGCACGGGAGGCGGCAGACCGTCGGGGCCTTGTACTGGCCTTCCCGCCCACCGCAGCGGAGCGCAAAGAAGCGTTCACCCTGTTCTATGACACCATCGCCGGGGCCATCCGGGCCGGACTGGACAGCGGATTTTATAGCGTAAAGGATGCCGACAAACTCTTACAGGCAAAGATTGAAGCAAATCCCAACCTTGCAGACCTGGAGGCCGTGGCCGCAAGCGTGGCCGGAGAGGGGGCGACGGCATGAAAAAGTTGATTGCCCTTTTCTGCCTTGTGTTCGCCGTCATGCTGGCGGGATGTGCTGCAACCCTGGAAACGCCCACCAGTAACCTCACAGAAGCCGCACAGGCCACGCCGGAGGCTGTGACACTGTTCGACACCTCCACCGTGAAAATCGTCCTGGAGGGCGCAGAAACCACCGTCACAGACAAGGCCACCGGCACCGAGTACAGCTATACCACCACCCGGAAACTCAGCACCACACCGCCCACCCTGGAGCAGCTGCAAAGCCGCTGCATTGCCCGAACTTCCGTCAATACTGACACACTGAAAATCGAGCTGGCCGGGGCGCTGATCGTGGTACATGACCTGCTAGGAAACCAGACCTATTATATCGACCCCTGACACAAATCCCCCGGCTCGGTAAAGGGTCGGGGGATCCTTTTTGAGTTCAACAAAAATTCAACTCCACTATGAAAAGTTCAACTATTTTACAAAACGATACAAAACACTAAAAACCGTGAAACCATTGTGCCACAGCGCTTTGTAGGATTTTATAAAACAATAAAAAACACTTGATTTTGAACTCATAACCCGGAGGTCGGAGGTTCAAGTCCTCCTCCCGCAACCAGAAAAGGCACCTGACTTCTTACGAAGTCAGGTGCCTTGATTTTTAATTCTAAAAGTTGCACGTATTTGTGCAACTTTCTAGTGTTTAGGGGCACTAGAAAAGAGAGGTTGTACCCATGTACCGTTGGAGGCAAAATAAAATAGTTTCAATATAAAGAAACACTCTAAATAATTGCACATTTATTAATGTTGGTATATAATCCTAATGTAGATGGTTTACAGGAGAGGATTCATATGCCTAAAAGTATCGATGGTCTGATGCGCTATATGCGCCGTGAAAAGGGAATTTCTATTAATGGTTCTTCTCAAAAGCGCAAATTAAGAAATATGGGTTACTATCATGGATATAAAGGCTATCGTTTTATTGGTAAATCAAGCAATCCAATAGTATATACTGATTTTAAACAGTTAGTTGCAATATATGAGTTTGATATGAAATTAAAGGCCCTGTTTTATCCTCAGCTTACTTTTATAGAAACCGCCTTAAAAAACTGCGTTTTAGAAGAAGTATTAAATCAAAGCCATAGTGATAATTTCAACTACATTTATACAAATTTTTTAACAGACTATAAGAGATTTTCTCCTGGATCTTCGAAACACAAAGAAGCCTTAAAATCTCGTTTGGCACTACGAGATCATGTATATTCTGCTTTAACTCGTGAATATGGAAACAAAAAAGAAGTTGTTCAGCATTTTTATCATAAAGACGCCAGTGTTCCTATTTGGGCAATTTTTGAAGTTTTAACATTAGGTGAGTTTGGAAACTTTTTTAGTTGTTTAAACTACAATATTAGAAGAGCAGTGTCAGAGTCAATGGTTCTACATCAA
This sequence comes from uncultured bacterium, assembly GCA_949293245.1. Lineage (GTDB taxonomy): Bacteria > Bacillota > Clostridia > Oscillospirales > Oscillospiraceae > CASFCS01. The sequence continues at coordinate 46,473 of CASFCS010000001.1, forward strand.
CCTTCGGATACAGATGCTTTTTTAACCAAAAAAATTATTTTTACTATTAAAGAGTTGCGAAATGCAGTTGCGCATAATGATGTTATTTTTGATACTAGGTTTTCCAGATCCAAAATAGATAGTGCACTGTCAAAATCACTTGAGATTGAAACAAGTATTAAGAACATAACATTTAAAAATATTGTCGATTATTTAATTTTAGTCGTTTACTTATTGAAAAAATTTGGTGTTTCAAAAGTAGAAGCTAGAAAATTAGTGAGTGATGTGCAAAATACTATCGAGACCTTGAGAAATGATATTCCAATAAGCATTCATGCAAAAATTATTCCTACAGACACCAGAGGAAAAATCAGCAATTTAAATAAATATATTTAGTAGTTACATTGTTTTTTGTGTAAAATATTCGAAGTATAGCTTGCATATTAGACTAACTTTTTATATAATCTATTTAGGAACAGCGGTGTATCTCTGCGGAGTACACCTAAGGAGGTCGGATGCGTCTGACCTCCTTTTCCCATGATACTACTATAATTTTTATGAGCCTCATGTAATCATTTATACATGTTTAGTCGGCCCGCTATTGAACACAATAGCGGGCCTTTCCCATCCCCTCCTCCTTGCCTCCCCGTCAAAAAAGAGGTATAATCAGCACACCCGGGGCGGCCTGCCGCCCCCACACAATCAGGAGGTCCTCTGTATGACTTGTTCCGCCGCCCTCCTCTGCCTATGGGCGTGATGGCCGATATTTTTTCCCTCTACCAGCAGCGGGGGGAGTGGTTTATCGGGCTGCTGCTGGACCATATGGCGTTGTCCTTTACCGCCATCCTCCTCTCGGGGCTCATCGGCCTGGGGGTGGGGATCTGGATTGCGGAGCACCCCGCCGCCGCCCCGCCGGTGATGGGGGTGTGCAACGTGCTCTACACCATTCCCGCCATCTCCCTGCTGGGCATCCTGATCCCCTTCTCGGGCATCGGCAACGGCACCGCCGTCATCGCCCTGACCATCTACGGCATCATGCCCATGGTGCGCAACACCTACACCGGCCTCACCACCCTGGACAGCGACATTCTGGAGGCCGCCCGGGGCATGGGCAGCACCCCCCGGCAGACCCTGGTGCGGGTGAAGCTCCCCCTGGCCTCCGGGGTCATTATGGCCGGGGTGCGCAACATGGTGGTGATGATCATCTCCGTGGCGGGCATCGCCTCCTTCGTGGGGGCGGGAGGCCTGGGGGTGGCCATCTACCGGGGCATCACCATTTACAACCCCGCCATGACCGCCGCGGGCAGCATCCTCATCGCCCTGCTGGCCCTGCTGTGCGACCTGGTGCTGGGCAAGATAGAAAAATACTGTAAAAAGCGAGGCAGTGTATCATGAAACTCAAAGCCGCACTCTCCGGCGCCCTGGCCGCCCTGCTGCTCCTCACCCTGGGGGCCTGCTCCCCCGAGAAGGAGGAGGCGGCCGCCGTGCGCATCGCCACCAAGCCCATGACCGAGCAGTATATCCTGGGGGAGATGCTCTCCCTCCTGATCCAGCAGGACCTGGGGTGCGAGGTGGAGCTCACCAAGGGCATTGGCGGGGGCACCAGCAACATCCAGCCCGCCATGGAGCAGGGGGAGTTCGACCTCTACCCGGAGTACACCTCCAGCGGCTGGGTGCTGGTGCTGGGCCATGAGGGGGACTCCTCCCTGTCCAAGGAGGAGATGCTCCAGCAGCTCCAGAGGGAGTATGAGGAGCAGTTCGGCATGACCTGGGTGGGGCTGTACGGCTTCAACAACACCTACACCGTGGCCGTCCGGGGGGAGGTGGCCCGGCAGTACGGCCTGGAGACCACCAGCGACCTGGCCGCCGCCGCCCCCCAGCTCACCTTCGGTGGCAACCCGGACTATCTGGAGCGGGCCGACGGCTTCCCCGCCCTGTGCGAGACCTATGGCCTCTCTTTCGGGGAGGTCACCGACATTGACATCGGCCTGAAATACCAGGCTCTCTCCTCGGGGGACATCGACGTGACCAACGCCTACACCACCGACGCCCAGCTGGGCAGCGCGGACAACGACGTGGTGGTGCTGGAGGACGACCTCCACCTCCAGGTGGACTACTTCTGCTCCACCGTGGTGCGCCAGGAGGCCCTGGAGGCCCACCCCGGCCTGGAGGACACCCTGATGAAGATGGACGGCCTCCTCACCGACCAGGAGATGGCCCAGCTCAACTACCAGGTGGAGGTAGAGGGCCGGGACGAGCAGGACGTGGCCCGGGACTTCCTCACCCAGAAGGGCCTGCTGGAGGGCTGAGGGGTGGCCGCGCCCATCATCTCCTTCCAGGGGGTATGCAAAGCCTACGGGAAACAGCAGGTGCTGCAGGACTTCTCCCTGGACGTGCCGGAGGGGGAGTTTCTCACCATCATCGGCCGCTCGGGCTGCGGCAAGACCACGGCCCTCAAGCTGGTCAACGGCCTGCTCACCCCTGACCGGGGCAGGGTGCTGGTCCAGGGGGAGGACGTGGCCAGGGCGGACGGGGTGGCCCTCCGCCGGTCCATCGGCTACGCCATCCAGGGGGTGGGCCTCTTCCCCCACATGACCGTGGAAAAGAACATCGCCTACGTCCCCGCCATCTCGGGCCTGCCGGGGTGGCGGGGGGAGGACCGCCGCCGCCGGGCGGGGGAGCTGCTGGAGCTGGTGGGCCTCGCCCCCGATCTGGCGGGGCGGTACCCCCGGGAGCTCTCCGGCGGCCAGCGCCAGCGGGTGGGCATTGCCCGGGCCCTGGCGGCGGAGCCCGCCATTCTGCTTATGGACGAGCCCTTCGGCGCGGTGGACGCCATCACCCGGGGGCAGCTTCAGGACGCCCTGCTGGACATCTGCCGCAAGCGCAGCCTTACGGTCCTCTTTGTCACCCACGACATTCGGGAGGCCCTGAAGCTGGGCAGCCGGGTGCTGGTGATGGACCAGGGGCGCACAGTCCAGTGCGGCACGCCGGAGGAGCTTTTAACCCATCCCGCCACGCCTTTTGTCCGGCAGCTCGTCGGCCAGATATCTCCCAATCCAGAATAAGACCGCAAACAAGCCGTGGCCGGCAGCCCATCTGGGCTGCCGGCCGCGGCCTTTTTGCAGAAAGAAGAACAATGGGCGGCAGATTAACCCCGCAGGCCCCGGCGCTCCGCCGCCAGGCGCAGCCGCTCCAGCCCCCGCTCCAGAAAGCGCCCGGGGCAGGCCAGGTTGATGCGCTCGAACCCAGCCCCTTCAGGGCCGAAGATGTGGCCCTCATCCAGGCACAGCCCCGCCTCATGGACCATGAAGTCCTCCAGCTCCCCGGCGCTCAGGCCCAGGCAGTTGAAGTCCACCCACAGCAGGTACGTCCCCTCCAGGGGGAACACCCGGGCGGCGGGGAAGTCCCGGGCCAGGATGTCCCGGCACAGCTGCGCATTGTGCTGGAGCACTTCCTTGAGCTCCTCCAGCCAGGCCTCCCCCTTTTCGTAGGCCGCGGTGGTGGCCGCCAGGCCGAAGTAGTTGATGAACTGCCCCGTGTGGCACTCCATGGCCTTCCGGCAGGCGGCGCGCAGCCCCTCGTCCGGGATGATGAGGTTGGCGGTGGACAGCCCCGCCAGGTTGAAGGTCTTGCTGGCGGACACGGCGGTAACGCTGTGGCGGGCGGCCTCCGGGCTCACCGTGGCGTAGGGCACGTGGACGTGGGGGGCGTAGACAAAGTCGCAGTGGATCTCGTCGGCAAAGACCGCCACGCCGTGGCGGGCGCAGATCTCGCTCACCGCCGCCAGCTCCTCCCCCGTCCACACCCGGCCCACCGGGTTGTGGGGGGAGCACAGGAGGAGAAGCTTCACATCAGGCCGGGCGGCCAGCTCCTCCAGCCCCTCCAGGTCCATCTCATACCGGCCGTCCACCTCCCGCAGGGGGTTCTCCACCGGGGTGCGGCCGGTGCGCTCCACCACCGAGCGGAAGGGGGGATACACCGGGGGCTGGTAAATAACCCCCTCCCCGGGCTGGGTGAGGGCGTACACCACCGAGATCATGGCGGACACCACCCCATAGGTCTGCATGAGCCACTCCTTCTCCACGGCCCAGCCGTGGCGCCTGGCCATCCAGTCCCCCACCGCCCGGCAAAAGCGCCCGTCGGCCACGGTGTAGCCGTACACGGCGAAGTCCGCCGCCTGGTGCATGGCCTCCACGATCTCCGGGGCGGCCATAAACTCCATGTCCGCGATGGAGAAGGGCACCAGCCCCTCCTGAAGGCCGGTGGTGCGCTCCATCATCTCCCACTTCTCCGCCCCCATATGGGCCCGGGGCCGGGCCGTTTCAAAATCATACATGGCGTTTCTCCCTTTCAGAATATGATAACAGCATCAGAGGGCTGCCGCGAAAACGCGGCAGCCCTCTGTTCATAGCGGAGGATTACTCCGCCGAGATCATATAGTAGTACACCGGCTGTCCGCCGCTGATGAGGTTGATCTCCGCGTTGGGGCAAGAGGCGGTAAAGATGGCCTCCACCTCCTGGGCGGCCTCCTCCGACACGTCCTCGCCGTAGAAGATGTTGATGAACTCAGCCTCCTGCTGGGAGGGGTCCTGGGCCAGGCGCTCCATCAGGTGGTTGAGGTCGGTGTCGGTGCCGAAGAGCTGGCCCTCCGCCAGGGCCATATAGTCCCCGGCCTTGATGTCAAAGCCGCCGAAGTCGGAGTCCCGGGCGGCATAGGTCACCTCGCTGGTGCGTACGGTGCCGATGGCCTCGCTCATGGCGGCCACGTTGGACTCCTCGTCCGCCTCCGGGTCCATGACCATCATGGCGGAGATGCCCTGGGGGATGGTCTTGGTGCCCAGCACCACCACCTTCTTCCCCTCGGCCAGGCCCACACACTGCTGGGCGGCCATGATGATGTTCTTGTTGTTGGGCAGCACAAACACCACCTCGGCGGGGGTGCGGTCGATCTCCCGCAGCAGGTCCTCGGTGGAGGGGTTCATGGTCTGGCCGCCGGAGATGATGCCGTCCACCCCCAGGTCGCGGAACACGCTGGCCATGCCCGCCCCGGCGCATACGGCCACCACGCCGTAGTGCTTCTCCGGCGGGGCCACCACCCGCTCAGGCTCCTGGGCGGCCTCGTCCATGTCCAGGTCGTCGGTGCTCTGGGGGGTGCGCCCGGCGGCCATGTCCTCGTACTGGGTGCGCATATTCTCGATCTTGGCCAGCTCCAGGGTGCCGTACTTCTGGGCCTCGGTGAGGGCGGAGCCGGGGATGTCGGTGTGGACGTGGACCTTGAAGGACTCGTCGTCCTCCCCGATGACCAGGCTGTCGCCGATGCTGTTGAGGTAGGCCCGGAAGGGGTCCAGGTCCACCTCCTCCTGGTTCTTGCGGACAATGAACACCGTGTCAAAGGTGAAGGTGATCTCCTCGTCGGTGAGGGCGGCGAAGTCCGCCTTGTCCTTCACCTCGGGCTCCTCCTCCCCGTCGGTGGGGATGGGCAGGCCCCGCAGCTCGTCCAGCATGCCCTGGAGAATCACCAGAAAGCCCTTGCCGCCGGCATCCACCACGCCGGCCTTCTCCAGGACGGGGTTCTGGTGGATGGTGTTGGCCAGGGCCACTTCGCCCTCCTTGATGGCCTCCTCCAGCACGTACTCCGCCGCGCCGTTCTCCCGGGCGGCCTCCACCGCCCGGCTGGCCGCCAGGCGGGAGACGGTGAGGATGGTGCCCTCGGCGGGCTTCATGACCGCCTTGTAGGCGGCGGAGACTCCTTCGCTCAGGGCCTCTCCCAGATCGGCGCCGGTGGCGGTGTCCTTCTCCTTGAGGGCCTTGGAAAAGCCCCGGAACAGCAGGGACAAAATGACGCCCGAGTTGCCCCGGGCCCCCCGCAGCAGGGCGGAGGCGTGGACGGAGGCCGCCTTCCCCAGGGTGAGGCCGGACTTCTTCTTCATCTCGGCGGCGGAGGTGGCGATGGTCAGGGACATGTTGGTGCCGGTATCCCCGTCGGGCACAGGAAAGACGTTGAGCTCGTTGATACTCTGCTTCTGCGCGTTGATGGAGGCGGCGCCATGAATCACCATGCGCTGAAACAGCGCGCCGTCAATGATCTCGATCATACTCCGATTTCCTTTCTGTCTCATTCACGGGGGGCCCGCGCCTTACCCGATGACCATAGAGTCGATATAGACGTCCACATTCCGGACGGTCACGCCGGTCATGCGGCTGACGTGGTAGCTGACCTCGCTCATGATGGAGTGGCTCACCGCCGTCAGGTTCACGCCGTTGTCCACCATGATGTGCAGCTCGATGGATACAGAGTCGTCCTCATTGTAGGTGACCTTCACGCCCTTGGACATGGATTCCCGCCGCAGCAGATGGACCAGTCCGTCGGTCTTGGACCGGACCGCCATGCCCTTGACGCCATAGCAGCTGGTGGCCACGGCGCCGGTAATGGTGGTGAAAACATCACTGCTGATACGCAGCTCGCCCTTTTCGGTTTGCAGCTTCATAGAGACCTTCCTTTCCACAGGGAGAGATCCGGCATGGGTCCAGCCATTGTGCCGTTCTTCAATGTCATTCATTTCTATATTGTAATCGATTCAGGCGTAAAATACAAGTAAAAAAACTTTCTTCCGGGCATTGTAAATCCCGCTAAAACCGTGTACAATAAAGCTACCATATTGTGAAGGAGGCGCCGGAAATGAAGGTGGTCCGTCTGATCCTGAAGTTGGTTGCCGTCATGCTGAGTGTTACGGCAGTCGCCTGTGCCATCATTGCCTATTGGGACAGAATCGTGGATTTTTTCTACGGCATCCAGGATAAAATTGAAGAGCGCAAGGCTGCGCGCTGCTTCTGCTCCTCTGAGTTCGACGACTACGACGACATGGACGAGTGAGGCTCCACGCCTGACAACAGCCTGCCCGCCGCCGCGCCTGAGGTGCGGCGGCTTTTTCTGCCCCTTTTTAGAACAAATGTTTGACAATTTCTCCCGCCCATGGTACCATAGAGGCACAAGATGCCAATCCAATTAAGGAGGTCTGCCCCATGGTTGAGCTCACTCCCAAGCAGCAGCAGATCTATGACTATATCCGCTCCTTTACCGAGGCCAACGGCTACGCCCCCTCCGTGCGGGAGATCGCCGTGGCGGTGGGGCTCAAGTCCCCCTCCACCGTCCACTTCCACCTCAAGGGCATGCGCCAGGCGGGGCTCATCTCCCAGGCCGAGGGCAAGACCCGGGCCATCACCCTGCGGGACGGCCCCCACGCCCCCCCGGGGCAGATCCCCCTGGTGGGCAACGTGGCCGCCGGCTCCCCCATTCTGGCGGAGGAGTGCGTGGAGGAGTACATCACCTTTGACACCGCCGCCCCCGCCGGGGAGCACTTTGCCCTGCGGGTGCGGGGGGAGTCCATGCTGGGGGCGGGCATCCTGCCCGGGGACCTGGTGGTGGTCCACCAGCAGCGGGAGGCCTTCTGCAACGGGGACATCGTGGTGGCCCTCTTTGAGGACGAGGCCACCGTGAAGACCTACCGCCGGAAGGACGGCCATGTGTGGCTCATGCCGGAGAACCCGGACTACCAGCCCATTGACGGCGCGGGATGCACCATCCTGGGCAAGGTGGTGGCGGTGCTCCGGCGGTACTGATAGGGCCGTGGACCGCATCTCCTTTTCCACCCCCCTGGGCCCTATGGCCCTGGAGGAAGAGGGGGGCGCCCTCACCGCGCTGTACCTGCCCAACGCCCCCATGCCCCCCGCCGGGGAAGAGACCCCCCTCCTCTCCCGGGGCCGGCAGGAGGTGCTGGAGTACCTGGCCGGTGGGCGGCGGACCTTTGACCTGCCCCTTTGTCCCAGGGGCACCTCCTTTCAGCTGAGGGTGTGGCGCGCCCTGGAGGACATCCCCTACGGGCAGGTCATCACTTACGGAGAGCTGGCCCGCCGGGTGGGCTGCCCCAGGGGCAGCCGGGCGGTGGGCCAGGCCAACCACCGCAACCCCCTGCCCCTTTTTCTTCCCTGCCACCGGGTGGTGGGGGCGGGGGGCGCCCTCACGGGGTACGCCGGGGGGCTGTCTATGAAGGAATGGCTGCTGCGGCTGGAGGGCATGCTATAATCCGGCCCGCCGGGCCAAGGAGGAATGAACGATGGGTAAGAAAGACCGGTTCCAGGTGGTATACAGCCAGGGGGCCGTGGATGTGATGCGTATCCTGGTGGACACCCACACGGGGGTGCAGTACCTCCAGGTGGTCAACGGCTACGCCGGGGGCCTGACCCCTCTGCTGGGGGCGGACGGGGCCCCCGTGGTGTGGGCGCCGGAGGAGGATGACCGGTGAAGCTTCTCTCATGGAATGTCAACGGCCTGCGCTCCTGCCTGGGCAAGGGCTTTCTGGACTTCTTCCAGGGGGTGGGGGCGGACGCCTTCTGCCTCCAGGAAACCAAGCTCCAGCCCCACCAGATCCAGCTGGACCTGCCGGGCTACCACATCTACTGGAACAGCGCCCAGAAGAAGGGCTACTCCGGCACCGCCCTCATCACCCGGCAGGAGCCCCTGGCGGTGACCTATGGCATCGGCGCGGAGGAGCACGACACCGAGGGGCGGGTCATCACGGCGGAGTATGAGCCCTTCTACCTGGTGTGCTGCTACACCCCCAACTCCCAGGACGGCCTGGCCCGCATCGACTACCGCATGGCCTGGGAGGACGCCTTCCGGGCCTACCTGATGGGCCTGGACAGCAAAAAGCCCGTGGTGCTGTGCGGCGACCTGAACGTGGCCCACCAGGAGATCGACCTGAAAAACCCCAAGACCAACCGGAACAACGCCGGCTTCACCGACCGGGAGCGAGAAAAGATGACCGCCCTGCTCCAAAGCGGCTTTGCCGACACCTTCCGCGCCCTCTATCCCCAGGCCACCGGGGCCTACACCTGGTGGAGCTACCGCTTCAATGCCCGGAAGAACAACGCGGGGTGGCGCATCGACTACTTCATTGTGTCGGAGCGCCTGATGCCCCATGTGAAGGACCACGTCATCCACGCCGATGTCACCGGCAGTGACCACTGCCCGGTGGAGCTGGACCTGGACCTGTCATAACGAAATACGCCCCGCCCGGTCAAAAGCCGGGCGGGGCGTATGTTGTTTTATGGATGTCCCTGGGGGAAGAGCTTGGCCAGTTTGTGGAGAAGGGCCTGGGCCGCCAGGCCGGTGAAAAGACCCGCCGCCATGCCGCACACCAGCAGGAAGGGCAGGTAGAAAAACACCGCCGCCGTGCGGGCGATGAGGGCCGCCGCCACCAGCTGTCCCAGGTTGTGGGCCGCCGCGCCCACCACGCCGCAAACCCAGATCTGCCCCCGGCCCACCACCCGGCGCAGCGCCAGGGAGACGGCGAAGGCCGCCAGGCCCCCGGCCAGGCTGTAAAAGAAGATCATGGGCTGGCCGGAGAAGAGGCTGCCCAGAATCACCCGGGCCAGCAAAATCATCAGGGCCTCCCCCGGCGTCATGGCAAACAGGGCGAAGAGGGTCACGATGTTGGCCAAGCCCAGCTTCACCCCCGGGATGGGCACCACGTCGGGCAGCTGGGCCTCCACCATGAAGATGATGAGGGCCAGGGCGGTGAGCAGGGCCATGCGGGTGAGTTTTCCTGTGTTCATCTTCTCACCCCACTACCGTGTCGGGGGCGTCCTCCCCGCCCCCCTCCAGCTGGATCACCAGGCCGTTGGGCAGGCACACCAGGGGGGCCGCCCCGTCGGACACCCACCCCTGGTGGACACACACCTGGTCGGGGCAGCTGGCCGACTCCACCCGGATGCGGCCGGGCTCCACGGCCACCACGTTCTGCGCTCCCCTCTCCCCGGTGACGGTGAAGGTGTACCCCTCCGTCACGGCGGACAGGTCGATGGTGCGGATGCACACCCCGTTCTGGTACACCTTGGCCACGGTGCCCGCCGCCGGGCGGTACATCAGCCACAGGCAGGCCGCCCCCGCCGCCAGCAGCACGCCCCCCAGCACCAGGGCCCAGAAGCGGTTGGACTTCATCATGGCGTCCGCTCCGCCACGGTGAGGGTGTAGGCAGAGCCGTCGCTCAGGGTGAAGGAGGAGGAGAGGCCCTCGGTCACCGTGACGGTGCCCGACTCCTCCACCAGCACCAGCTCAAAGCCCCCCCAGGTGCGCCAGTACTCCAGGGCGGCCTCCTTGCCCATGACAAAGAAGGCGGTGGACAGGCCGTCGCACTGGGCTCCGTCGGCGCCGATCACCGTCACCGACAGCAGCCCGCTGTCCGCCGGGCGGCCGGTGGCGGGGTCCATGATGTGCCAGTAGCGCTGGCCGTTCTCCTCAAAATAGCGCTCGTAGCCCCCGGAGGTAACGGCGGCCTGGTCCGTGAGCTCCACGATGCCCAGGTACCCCTCCTCCTGGTTGGGGTCCTTCACCGCCACCCGCCAGGGGGAGCCGTCGGGCTTGTTGCCGATGGCCTGAACATTTCCCCCCAGGTTCAAAAGGGCGCTGGTCACCCCGGCCTGGCGCATGGCCTTGGCCGCCTGGGTGCCGGCGTACCCCTTGCCCAGGGACCCCAGGTCCAGCTCCATCCCCTGGGGCAGGGTGACGGTACCCGCCCGCCGGTCATAGACCACGGCGGTGTAGTCCACCTTGTCCAGAAGGGCCTCCAGCTCCCCGTCCTCAGGCACCCGGTAATTGCCGGTGGTAAAGCCCCAGGCCTGGACCACCGGGTAGATGGTGATGTCCAGCGCCCCGCCGGTGCGCTCCCCCAGCTGGGCGGACAGCTCCAGCAGCTCCCCCGTCTCCTGGGACACCAGGGTGGGGATGCCCCCGGCGTGGTTGATGGCCCACACCTCGCTGTCCTCCCGGGTGGCGGAAAAGAGGCCCTCCAGCCGCACAATCTCCTCCTCCGCCCGGGCCAGGCCCTCGGAGGCCTGGTCCCCGTAGGCTTTGAGTTCCATCACCGTGTCCATGGCCAGGACGGTCCTGGTCTCGGGCTGGGGCTCCTGGCTCTGGCCGCCGGGGGAGGCGGTCTCTCCCCCGTCCTCGCCGCCGGCGGGGCCGCAGGCCGCCAGGGTGAGGAGCAGCGCCGCCCCCAGCAGGGCCGCCAGGGCTCTTCCATATCTCATGTCAGTTCCTCCACTTTTTCCAGCACCATGCCGCTCATGGGGGGCAGGGCCACCAGGGTGGCGCTGCGGGCCGCCCCGCCGCAGGAGAGAAGCTCCCGGGCGGGGGTTGGCAGCATCACCCGGGCGGGGTTGACGCCGGCGTTGAGGGCCACGTACACCGTCTCCTCCCCCAGGGTGCGGGAGAACACCAGCACCCGGCCGGTGGAGCGGTGGTAGCAGATGTCCCCCTGCCGCAGGGGGGCCTGGGTACGCCGCAGGGCCCCCAGGGAGCGGACATAGTCCAGCAGGTCCCCGTCCTCGTGGCCCCAGGGGAAGGTACGCCGGTTGAAGGGGTCCTCAAAGCCCTGCATCCCCGCTTCGTCCCCGTAATAGATCATGGGGGAGCCCGGGAAGGCAAACAGCAGCATCATGGCCAGCTTCAGCCGGGCTCTGCCTGTCTCCATCTGCTGAGGGTCCAGGCGGTAGTGGGCCCGCCAGTCCCGGGAGTGGTCCCGGCACTCGCCGCCCACCCCCAAAAGGGTGAGAATGCGCACCGTGTCGTGGGTACCCAGAAAGTTCATGCTGGAGTGGAAGGCGAAGGGGGGATAGTTCTCCCGGATGACCTCCATGGTCTCCCGGAAGGCGGCGGCCTCGCCCCCCAGGACATAGCCCAGGATGGCGTTGCGCAGGGGGTAATTCATCAGGCCGTCGCAGTGCCCCCCCCAGATGTGGTGCCGGCGGACGCTGTAGGCCACCTTGTTGGACCCGTCCTCCCACACCTCGCCGATGATCACCGCGTCCCGCTTCTCCGCCCGGGCGGCCCTGTGGGCGTCCCGCACGAAGCTGTCGGGCAGCTCGTCGGCCACGTCCAGCCGCCAGCCGTCCGCCCCCGCCCGCAGCCAGCGGCGGATGACCCCATTCTCCCCGGTGATGAAGTCGTGGAAGCCGCTGTCCTTCCGGGTGGTGGGCAGGGAGTAGATGCCCCACCAGGAGGAGTAGCGGTGGGGCCACTCCTGGAAGTCGAACCAGTCCCGGTAGGGGGAGTCCTGGGACTGGCTGGCCCCGGGCTCGGGATAGAAGCCGTCCCCGTTGAAGTAGCGGCTGACAAAGCCGGTGTGGTTGAACACCCCGTCCAGCATCACCCGCATCCCTCTGGCGTGGGCCTCCCGGCACAATGTACGGAAGTCCTCCTCGCACCCCAGCATGGGGTCAATCTTCTCGTAATCGGCGGTGCCGTAGCGGTGGTTCTCCGGGGCCTCAAAGATGGGGCAGAAGTAGAGGGTCTCCACCCCCAGCCCCCGCAGGTAGTCCAGCTTGCCGGTGATGCCCGCCAGGTCTCCGCCGAAGAAGTCCCGGTTGCGGATCTCCCCGTTGTGGTCGGGCTGGTACACCGGCTCCTCCTCCCAGCTCTGGTGGACCCAGCGCCCCCCCACCATGCCGGTGGGGTCGGGCACCCTGGTGCGGCAGAACCGGTCGGGGAAGATCTGGTAGGACATGCCCCGGCCAAACCAAAGGGGCACCTCCTCGGAGTTATCATATACTGTGAGCTGGTACACCGCGGACTCCTCCCGCCGGCCGTCCAGCCCCTCCAGCCGGAAGGAGTACCACGCCAGGCCCACGTAGTCCCGCAGCTCCAGGGTGCCGGTAAAGGCGTCCCGCCCCTTCTGGCTGCCGGTCCACACCATCTCGTGCTCCTCCGTATAGTCATTCCACTGCTCGAACCGGACCACAAGCACACCTTTGGAGTAGCCCTTGTCCCGTCGGGGCCGGAGGGTGAAGGTCACCTTGCTCCCCGAGGGGGCGGCGCCGTAGGGATCTTTATAGCGGATGTCTCTGGAGTTGTAGGTCTGCAAATCAAACATATCTTCAACGCTCCTAACAGGGGATACTCACGGGCATATCCTCAATGGATCAGCTGGTTTTCCGGCTCCACGGTGGAGGCGGTCTCCTCGGTGGTGAAATAGCACCCCAGGATCTGGGCGGCCAGCCGGCCCAGAGAGCTGCCCGACGCCCCGTCCTCCACCACCACGCACAGGGCGATCTGGGGGTCGTCATAGGGGGCGAAGGCCACGAACAGGGCGTTCGTTCCGGTGTTGTTGTTGATCTGGGCGGTACCCGTCTTGGCCCCCGCCTTCACCGGCAGGGCGTTGAAGTAGGCCCGCAGGGAGGAGGACTGGGTCACGCCGTACATGCCCTCCTTGATGGCCTCCACATAGGAGTCGGACAGGTCGATGGAGTTGAGCACCGTGGGCTCGTACTCCAGCACCACCTGGCTGTAGTCGCTGGACTTCACGGAGTCCAGCAGGTGGACCTGATACCGGTCCCCCCCGTTGACCAGGGTGGCCACATAGTTTGCCAGCTGGATGGGGGTAAAGAGGTTGTTGTCCTGGCCGATGGCGGCGGAGAGCACGTTGCCCCCGTACCACTGGACGCCCAGCTCCTCCGAGGTCTCCGGCCCGGCCACATAGCCCGCCTTGTCCCCGATTTCAATGCCGGTGTTCTGCCCCAGGCCGAACTGGGAGGCGTAGCTGCCCAGGGTACTGATGCCCATCTGGTAGCCCAGGTTGTAGAAAAAGATGTTGCACGAGTCGGTAATGGCGTCGGTCACATCCTCCGCCCCGTGGCCTCCCCGGTTGTGGCAGTACCGGGTGTCGTTGCCGAAGAAGGTCTGGGAACCCCGGCAGGTGATGGTGGACCAGGGGTTCACCACCCCCTCCATGAGCCCCGCGGCGGCGGTGACCATTTTGAAGGTGGAGCCCGGCATATACAATCCGCTGGTGGCCCGGTTGTTCAGGGGCTTGGCCGGGTCGGCCAGCAGGTCGTTGTAGTCCTGCCGGTAGGTGGCCAGGTTGTAGGTGGGGTAGCTGGCCAGAGCCAGCACCCCTCCCGTCATGTCCACCACCGCCACGGCGGCGCCGCTGTCCTCCTCCAGGTCCAGGCCGGACATGAACTCGTCCAGGGCGTCCTCCACGGCGGTCTGGAAGCTGATATCCAGGGTGAGGGCCACGTTGTGCCCCGGCTGGGGCTCGGTGAGCCAGGTCTCATCCACGATCTTGCCATTGGCGTCGGTCTCCAGGGCCCGAAGGCCGGAGGTGCCGTGGAGATAGCTCTCGAAGGCCCGCTCCACCCCGCTCTTGCCCACGTAGGCGTTGAGGGCATACCCCTTGGCCTGGTAGCCCTCGGTGTCCTCTGTCCCATAATATTCCGCGCTGTCCATCTTGCCAATGACCCCCAGCACATGGGCGGCGCTGGTGGTGTTGTACTGGCGGGTGGAGGCCACGTCAATGGACACGCCGGTGAGACCCTCCTCCTTCACCAGGGTGATGAAGGTGATGTCCACGTTCTGGGTAAAGACGTACTCGGTGTTCTCGATCTCCTTGCTGCGCAGCATAAGCTCATACACCACGCCCACCAGGTCCCGGGCCTCCCCCTGCTCCAGGGCGGGGTCGGCGCCGAACTTCTCCCTCAGGGCTGAGAGCATATCCCCGGCGCTGAGCCCCGCCGCCTCCCGGCGCCGGATCTCCGCCTGGGCCTGGCTGTCGCTGAGGCTCTCGTCCAGGCTGTAAAAGGTGCGGCAGGTCTCCAGCCCCAGGTCGTCCAGCAGGGCCGGAGTGAGCTCCAGCTTCTGGCACAGGGAGCCGAAGCGGCGCAGCTGGCTGTTGGTGAGGCCCTCCTGGGAGTATATCCACCCCCCCGCCCCGTCAGACACGATGGGCAGGGTGTCCTCCCAGGTGATGCCCTGGTCCCGGCAGATGTCCAGCAGGGACACAAGGATGGCGTTGCGCTCCTCCGCCGTCCCCATGAGAGAGGTGTCCAGGGAGACGTTGTAGGTGGTGGCGTTGGTCACCAGCACCCGGCCCATGCTGTCCACGATCTCCCCCCGGGAGGACTCCACCGTCTCAGTCTGGGCGATGCTCCGCCCCGCCTGCTGGCGGTACTCCTCCACGTTCACCACCTGGGCGTCGTACAGGATGAAGAGATAGGACCCCAGCAGGGCCGCCGTCAGGGCCAGCAGGCCCCAGGTGCGGCGGTGGAGCCGCTTGCCGTCCTTCTCGTCCATCTCCGGCTGCTCCTTGGGCATTTTCAAAATGTGGTACAGGTCGTGAAACTTCATGCCAGCGCGATCCTCCCGAATTTATGGCACACAAACCGGAACAGCAGGTACACCAGTCCGGTCAGCAGGAATGAATAGACAAGCTCGGGCACGGCCACCCGCAGCAGCACCGGCAAAGGGGCCACCCCGGCAGCATACCGGGGGACCACCAGGCACGCCCCCCGCAGAGCCAGCACCACCCCGGTGCAGATGACGCACCCCCAAAAGTCCTGGCGCAGCACATACTGGGTCACCAGGCCCACCAGCAGGCCAATGAGGGCGTAGGCCACGATGGCCATGGGGCCCCCGTGGAACAGGGACATGGACACCACCCCTGCCGCCACCCCCAGGCCCGCGCCGGAGGTGGGTCCCTCCAGCACCGCCATGGCAGCCACCGCCTGGGGGAGCAGCACCGCCGTCACCCCCAGAACGGGCAGGCGGCTGAGGACATAGGCCTGAACCACCGTGGTTACCAGCAGGGCCACGCCGTAGGCCGACCACTTCCAGATAAAATCCCGGCGGGTCATCTCTCAGCCCCCCTTTCCGTGGGGTCACTCCACCACGTCAAAGCTCTTGATGACATAGACATACTTCACGTTCTCCAGGTCCGCCGCGGGCACCACCTCGGCGTACCGGCTCAGGCCGGAGTCGTCGGTGAGGACCGACTGGATGGACCCCACCACCAGCCCCGAGGGGTACCGGGTGCCCACGCCGGAGGTGGTGATCTGGTCCCCTGAGATGAGCTCGGTGTCCTCCGGCAGGTAGGACAGCCGCAGCAGCCCCTGCCGCATGAGGGAGAAGTCCCCCTCCAGCACGGCGGTGTCATCGGTGCGCACGATGCGGCCCCCCAGCTCGGTGCTGGCGTCCACCACCGTGGCCAGGGTGGACCAGTTGAGCTGCACCTCGTTGATCACCCCCACCAGGTTGCCGTACTCGTCCACCACGCAGTCCCCCACCTCCACCTGGGAGGAGGAGCCCTTGTTAATTGTAAACACAGATTCCCAGTTGGTTGACGAGCGCACCGTCACGGTGGCCTCCTCAAATTCGAAGTCGAACCGGCGCTCCTGGAGGCCCAGCAGGTTGCGCAGCCGGGCGTTCTGGCTGACGGCGTCCTCATACTCCCGGGCGTCCTGCTCCAGCTCCGCCACCCGCTCCCGCAGGCGCTGGTTCTCCTCCTCCAGCTCCTCATAGCGGAAGGCGTAGTTGTACCCGTCCTCCATCCAGTTGGCCACGGCGTTCAGGCCGTCCCGGAAGGGGGTGGTGAGCACCCCCAGGATATTGGACACGGGGTTCACGTTGAAAATGGCCCCCGTCACCCCCAGCACTGCCGCCAGCAGCACCGCGATGATAAGGATCAGTCCCCCGTTTTCCCGAAAAAACTTCTTCATGCAGCAGCTCCTTTGTCCGCGGGCCCTCCGGTGTTACCGCCCCGCCGCCCGGGCGATGGGGTCCACACCCAGCCGCGCCAGCATCCGCCCCAGGCGGTAGAGGGGCAGGCCCATCACGTTGTGGTAGTCCCCGTCGATGCCCTGGATGAACAGGGCCCCCATGCCCTGGATGCCGTAGGCCCCGGCCTTGTCCATGGGCTCCCCGGTAGCGATGTAGTCCTCGATCTCCGCCGGGTCGGTCTCCCGGAAGGTGACGGTGGTCATCTCATGCCCGGTGAGCACCTGCTCTCCCCGGATGATGGTCACCCCGGTGTACACCTGGTGCCGGTTGCCCGACAGGGCGGAGAGCATCTGAAAGGCGTCCCGCCCGTCGTGGGGCTTGCCCAGCACGGTGCCCTCCAGGGCCACCACCGTGTCCGCGGCGATCACCAGGTCCCCGGGGGCGCAGTGGGCGGCGGCGGCTCTGGCCTTGCGCAGGGAGAGCTCCTCCACCACCGCCCAGGGGGCCATGTTGTCCCCCACGGTCTCGTCCACGTCGGGGGAGACCACTTTATAATCCAGTCCGATCTGGTCCAGCAGCTCCCGCCGTCTGGGGGAGGTGGACGCGAGAATGATGTTCATGTTTTCCTCCTGTTTCCCCGGTCACCGGCCGGTGGAGCCGAAGCCCCCCGACCCCCGGGGCGTGTCGTCCAGGGTGTGGGCCCACACCAGCTCCGGCCGGGCCACGGGCACCACCGCAAACTGGGCCACCCGCTCCCCGGGCTGGATGGTGTAGGGCTCCCGGGAGAGGTTGGTGATGCCCACCTTAATCTCCCCCCGGTAGTCCTGGTCCACCACCCCCACCCCGTTGGGCAGGGTGATGCCGTGCTTCACCCCCAGGCCGCTGCGGGCAAAGATGAGGCCCATATACCCCTCGGGCAGGGCCACCGCCAGCCCGGTGGGGATGGCGGCGAGCTGTCCGGGCTCCAGGACCATGGGCTCCTCCAGACAGGCGTGGAGGTCCATGGCCGCCGCCCCCGCCGTGGCGTAAAAGGGGGCGGGGATGTCCCGGCCGATCCGGGGGGAGAGGGCTTTGACGCGCAGTTCCATGGGGATGTTCCTTTCTTTCCCTCCGCCGGCGGCGCCGGCGGGTCTTTGTTTATTCCACGTCCCGGTAGTAGAGCCCCCGGGTGGGCCGCTGGGGGGTCCAGTCCCCCCGGCCGGGG
The DNA here is from genome assembly GCA_949293245.1 of uncultured bacterium. Classification (GTDB taxonomy): domain Bacteria; phylum Bacillota; class Clostridia; order Oscillospirales; family Oscillospiraceae; genus CASFCS01. Next base: position 64,205 of record CASFCS010000001.1, read on the forward strand.
CGGGCATACCGCTCCGCCGCCGCCGCACAGGCGGCGGCGTCCTCCGTGGTGAACAGCAGCCGGGCGAAGGCCCCGCCGCAGCGCAGGTAGTCCTCCGGCCTGTCCGCCAGGAAGAGCACATCCCCGTTGAAGATCTCGCTGCGGCACCCCGGCGCCCGGAGCACCGGGAACCGGGCCCCCCGGCGGTCCACCAGCTCCACCCCTTTGGAGCAGGGCCCCCGGTCTCTCCGGCAGCCCTCCCGCACGGCGTGGATGCAGTTCTCGGTAATCATCAGGGGCAGACGGCCGTAGACGATGACCTCGGTGGGCAGCACCTTGTTGAGGTCCCGGATCTGGGCCAGGCGCAGCTCGAAGGAGGCGGTAGCCGACTCCAGCCCCAGCCGCCTGAGCTCGGCGAGGGTGCAGGAGTTGAACACCTCCAGCCCGAAGTCCCCCCGCAGGCGGAACCCCGCCTCCCGGGCCGGGGCCAGCAGCCCCAGGTTGCCCACCAGTGCCTGGTCCACCCCCGCCTGCCGCACGCAGCCCAGCTGGGCAGCCAGCTCGGGCCGCTCCCCCTCCCGGGCAATCCGGGGGAGAACGGCGGCCAGGGGCACCCCGGCCTCTACCAATGCCCGGGTGTCCGCCGGACGGGCGGCGAGCTCCTCCAGGGGCAGGTCCACCCGGGCGGGAGAGAAGTCCATCAGCCGGCGGGACCACTGGTCCCACCGGCGCAGGGAGAACACCAGCGCCGGCGCCTCCCCGCCGCCCCGCCCCCTGGTGGGGTAGGACACGGGGCGGTACTCCACCGCCGGCAGGGCGGTGCGCAGGGCGGTCAGCTCCTCCAGGGCCTCCCGCCGCAGGGCGTTGAGGGCCGCCCGGGGCACGCTGAGCCCCGGGGCCACCCGGGCGTCCACCCCGTCGCACCGGAAGGGGGTGCCCCCGGTCTTGGCCATCTGCTCCTCCACCTCCCCGGCGGTGAGGGGCCGGGTGCGGGCGGCCTCGGGCACGGGGCCCATGACCTCCGCCCGGTGTGTCCCGTCGGACACCGTCCCCGCCAGGGGGACCCCCGGGGCCGCCTCCACGGTGAAGGTCACCCCCACCCGGGGGGTCTCCTTCTGGCAGGCCGCCCTGGCCTGGGCAAAGAGGGCCTGGGGGGGCTGGGTGTCCTGGCGGACGCCGAACATGTCCCTCCCGGGCCTGTCCTCATAATATCCGCTGGTAAAGCCCTGGCGGGAAAAGGCCTGGCGCAGCTGCTCCATCTCCTCCGCCGTGGGGTCCCGCCCCTCCCGCAGGGCGGCGGCGTACACCCGGGTCACCACCCAGACGTACTCCGGCCGCTTCATGCGCCCCTCGATCTTGGCGCAGGCCACCCCCATGTCCGCCAGCTCCCGCAAGTGGGCCGCCAGGGACATATCCTTCAGGGAGAGGGGGTAGCCCTCCTTCTTTTCTCCCCAGCCGTAGGGCAGGCGGCAGGGCTGGGCGCACAGTCCCCGGTTGCCGCTGCGCCCCCCGATCACCGAGGAGAAAAAGCACTGCCCTGAGTAGCACATGCACAGGGCCCCGTGGACAAAGACCTCGATCTCGATGGGGGAGTGGGCGCAGATGTGGGCGATGTCGTCCCGGGAGAGCTCCCGGGAGAGGACCGCCCGGGTCATCCCCAGGTCGGCGGCCATGCGCACCCCCTCCAGGTCGTGGAGGGTCATCTGGGTGGAGGCGTGGAGGGCCGTCCCCGGCAGGGCGGCGCGCAGCAGCCCGGCCACCCCCAGGTCCTGGACCAGAATGGCGTCCACCCCCAGCTCCGCCCCCCGGCGGGCGGTGTCCACCGCCCCTCTCAGCTCCCGGTCGGACACCAAGGTGTTCAGGGTGAGGTATACCTTTACCCCCCGCAAATGGCAATAAGAAACCGCCGCCGCAAGCTCCTCCTCGGAAAAGTTTTTGGCATTGCGGCGGGCGTTGAAGGCCCCATATCCCAGATAGACCGCGTCCGCGCCGGCCTGGACGCCGGCGCGGAGGGCCTCCGGGCTGCCGGCGGGGGCCAGCAGCTCCAGAGGGGCGGAACGGGGATTCACTTTTTGCTCTGGAGCCGGAAGATCTCCCGCTTGGCCTCGGACAGCTCCATCTTCAGCCGGGAGGACTCGTCCAGGTACTCCTTGAGCTGGCGGCGCAGGTTCTCCGCGGTCTCCACATCCTTAAAATGCTCGTCGGCCAGATTCACCGCCGTCAGGATGGCCCCGTCCAGCAGGGACATGCTGGGGTCGGTCATGGTCTCCCGCATGCGGGCGTCCACATACTCGGCCACCTTCTGGATGTATCCGTCCTCCTCCGGGGCCAGAAACGTGTATTGCTGCTCGGCAATGCTCACTGTGACCCGGTTTTTCATTGGCAATTCCTCCTGATGCAAAACTGTGCCGGCGGCATCCCCAGGGGGAGGGCTCCCCCGCCGGCGCCGGCCGCGCCCCGCCCTCCGGGCGGCTGCCCCCGGAAAATCCCCCCGGGAGGCCCCTGCGCGGCTGATTCAGCAGACATATTATAGCATACCCCACCCAAAATGAAAAACAAATTTATCGTGAATTCGCCCCTTATTTTTGCATCATTTTCCCCTCCGCCCCCCTTGCGGAAGTTTCCTGTTTACGAAACAGCCGTTTTCCTGTAAAATAGAGCTGCACCGGCCCTCCCCGCCGGAAAACCCGGGTAGTTTTCCAGGGCGGCGGGGCCGCTTCCCATCTGACCATTTTCACGGCGGAAAGGAGGTCCTGCCCATGTCCGCCGCCCTTTTGCTGCCCGGGGAGATCCTCTCCCTCCCCGCCGAGGCCGCCGACCGGCTCACCGGGGAGAACAGCGGCGACGCCGCTTTGCTCTACCTGGCTCTCCTGCGGGCCGGCGGGGACGTCCGCCGGGCGGGTCTGGCCCTGAAGTGGACGCCCCCCCGGCTGGAGGGGGCCCTGGCGTGCCTGACCAGGCTGGGTCTGGCCCGGCAGGAGGCCTGCCCTCCCCTGGCCCCTTCCCCCGCCGCCGACCGGGACGAGCCCCCGGACTACCTCCGCTCCGACGTGCTGCGGGCCCTGGAGTGCGAGGAGGACTTCCGGGGCCTCTACCAGGCGGTGCAGGTCCGCCTGGGCAAGCCCCTGTCCGACAGCGATCTGAAGGCCCTGTACACCATTTACGACTATCTGGCCCTCCCCGCCGACGTGATCTTGATGCTCACCGCCTGGTGCGTGGAGGAGCACGAGCGCAAATACGGCCCGGGCCGCCGCCCCCGGATGCAGCACATCAAAAAGACCGCCTTCCGCTGGAAGCGGGAGGGGGTGGACACCGCCGGGGCGGCGGAGGCCTACCTGCTGCGGCAGCAGGGCTTCCGCCGGCGGGAGGCGGCCCTCCTCCCCCTGCTGGGCATCCGGGACCGGCTGCCCCTGGACCGGGAGCGGGAGTACATCGACGGCTGGATCGACATGGGCTTTGACGACCAGGCCATCGCCCTGGCCTACGAGCGCACCATTTTGAAAAAGCAGTCCCTCAACTGGGCCTACATGAACTCCATCCTGAAAAGCTGGCACAGCAAGGGGCTCCACACCCCGGAGGCCATTTCCGCCGGGGACCGGCCCCAGGGGGACCGCCCTGCCGGGCAAAGCCCGGTCCAGCCCCAGAACCGCCACAAGAACGACGGGCGGCTGGAGCAGGAGCTGGCCTGGATGGACCGCTTCCTGGCCCAATCGGACCAGTCCGACCAAACGAGGTGATACGCCATGTCCTACGAACCCCACATCGTCCGCCGGGCCACCGCCCGGCTCGCCGCCGCCCGGGAGGGGCGGGAGCGGCGGCAGGAGGCCCTCCAGGCCGGCCTGTACCAGAGCCACCCCCGGCTGCGGGAGCTGGACCGGGCCCTCCGGGGCACCATGGCCGACCTGGCGGAGGTGGCCCTGTCGGGGGACCCCCACCCCGAGGGGCGCATTCAGGCCATCCGGGAGCGCAACCTGGCCCTCCAGGAGGAGCGGCGGCAGCTGCTGGCCACCCTGAACCTCTCCCCCGACGCCCTGGACGGCTCTCCCGCCTGTCCCCGCTGCCGGGACACCGGGTGGGTGGGCCACACCATGTGTACCTGCCTGAAGGAGCTGTGCGCCCAGGAGCAGGCCAAAGACCTGTCCGCCCTGCTGGACCTGGGGGACCAGCGCTTTGAGAATTTCCGCCTGGACTACTACTCCTCCCGCCCCTGGAAGGAGGGCAAGCCCTCCCCCCGGCAGGTGATGGAGCGGGTGGAGAAGCTCTGCCGCCGGTACGCCCAGGAGTTCGGCGCCCTGGACCTGCGCAACCTCTTTTTCAGCGGGGGCACCGGCCTGGGCAAGACCTTCCTGTCCGCCTGCATCGCCCGGGTGGTGACTGAGTCGGGCCACTCGGTGGTGTACGACAGCGCGTGCAGCGTGTTTTCCGCCTTTGAGGACCGGAAGTTCAACCGGGACCCCCAGGCCCGGGACGACACCCGGCGCTACCTCAACTGCGAGCTACTGATCCTGGACGACCTGGGCAGCGAGATGACCACCCCCCTGGTCCAGGCCGCCTTGTACGAGGTGGTGAACACCCGCCTGGTGGCCAGGCGGCACACCGTCATCTCCTCCAACCTGAGCCTGCCGGAGATCGCCCTGCGCTACTCCCCCCAGGTGGCCTCCCGGCTGGAGGGGGAGTACCGGGTCCTCTCCTTTATCGGGGAGGATATCCGCCCCAAAAAGGCGGCCATGGAGCTGATGTAACCCTTGTATCCCAACGTCTCCCCCTGCCCTCGGGCAGGGGGAACTTTTTTTGCCCCTCCCCCTTGACAAGGGGCTTCGTTTGTTATATGGTTAATTACACAAGTAATGAACCAACGAACAAGGGAGGGATACCGTGAACGAGCAGCTCAGCGACCGGACGTCCATCTACCTTCAAATCAGCGAGATGATCGAGACCGACATCCTCCGGGGGGTCCTTCTGGAGGAGGAGCAGGTGCCCAGCACCAACGAGCTGGCCCGGCTGTACACCATCAACCCCGCCACGGCGGGAAAGGGGGTCAATCTGTTGGTAGACCAGGGCATTTTGTATAAGAAGCGGGGCATCGGCATGTTCGTGGCCGCGGGCGCCCGGGAGAAGATCCTCCGCAAGCGCCGCCAGGCCTTTGTCACCACCCACATCGCCCCCCTCCTGGCGGAGGCCAGGAGTCTGGGCATCACCCGGGCCGAGCTCATCGGCATGATTAAGGAGGAACAGTCATGAAACTCACCTGTCAGGATATTGTCAAGACCTACGGCGGGAAAAACGCCCTGGACGGGGTGTCCCTCACCCTGGAGTCGGGGAAGATCTACGGCCTCATCGGCCGCAACGGGGCGGGCAAGACCACTCTGCTGTCCATTCTCACCGCCCAGAACCCCGCCACGGCGGGGTCGGTCACCCTGGACGGGGCGCCGGTGTGGGAAAACCGGCAGGCCCTGGACCAGCTGTGCTTCAGCCGGGAGCTGAACATCAACGCCGAGAGCGGCCTGGCCTCCATGAAGGTGAAGGACTATCTCCGCCTGGCCTCGGTGTACTACCCCCACTGGGACAGGGCTCTGGAGGAGCGGCTGGTGGCCCTTTTTGACCTGCCGGTGAAGAAAAAACTCCAGAAGCTCTCCAAGGGAATGCTCTCCATGGTGACCATCGTGGTGGCCATGGCCAGCAAGGCCCCCTTCACCTTCCTGGACGAGCCGGTGGCGGGGCTGGACGTGGTGGCCCGGGAGCAGTTTTACCAGCTGCTGCTGGAGGAATACGGCCAGAGCGGCCGGACCTTCCTCATCTCCACCCACATCATCGAGGAGGCCGCCGGGGTGCTGGAGGAGGTCATCATCCTCCACGACGGGAAGGTCCTCACCGTGGCGGACACCCAGGAGCTGGTGGACAGCGCCCGGTACGTCACGGGCCTGGCGGAGGAGGTGGACGCCGCCACCGCCGGGCTGGAGGTGCACCACGCCGCCCGCACCGGCCGGAGCAAGTCCGCCGCCGTCTTCCTCAAGCCGGGGCAGGACCTCGCCCCCGGCCACGACGTGACGGTGCAGCCCATGAACCTCCAGAAGATCTTCGTGGCCTTGTGCAGCGGGGAGGGGGAGTAACATGGTCCGCGGTATCCGGTTCTGGGGGCGCTACACCCTGGAGACCCTGGCGGGGGGCCTGATTGTGGCCCTGGCGCTGCTGGTGCTCAGCGGCGTGGGGGCGGGGGCGGGCAGCCTTCCTCTCATCCTGGCGGGCCTGCCCTACTACATGGCCATGGGCTCCGCTTTGTCCATCCTGATGGTGTGCTACTCCACCCATCTTCTCTACATCCCCCTGGTGCTCTCCATGGGCAGCACCCGGCGGGAGGCCTTCGCGGGCTTTCTCCTCTTCCGGGTGGGGGCGGTGGTCCTCCCCCTGCTTCTCTCCCTGGTGCTGTGGCTGCTGCTGCCCGGCCAGGCGGCTCAGGTGGGGCTGAGCCAGCTGCCCGCCGTGGCCCTGCCCCTGCTGTTCGCCGCCACCCTGGGCAGCCTGATGGGCCTGGCCTACCGGCGGCTGAAAATGCTGGGCATCGTCCTCATCATGCTCCTGGCGGCGGCGGTGGGGGCGGGAACCTCCCTGGTGTTTCTGGGGGAGGTGACGGCGGACACCTTCTCCGCCCTCTTCTCCGCTGTGGACGCCGCCCTGGTCCCCTCCCTGGCGGTGTGGGCGGTGCTGGCGGCGGCGGATTTGCTCACGCTTCACTTCTCCCTGCGGCGCAGGGAGGTCCGGCTGTGAAAGGAGGGCTCCTGATGTCACAGATGCAAAAGATCCTGAAGCTCAACCGGTGGGACTTCCCCTATTTGGTGGGGTGTACCCTGACAGGCTGGGTGCTGGGGGTGACCATTGTGCTGGTGATCATGGCCATCTCCTGGGAGCCGGGGGACGGGTACGCCGCCTTCGGCGTGATCTTTGCCCTCATCGGCGCTTTCGTGGGCATCCTCACCCCCGGCGGACAGTTCGGGGCCACATCCTTCTCCCTGGCGGTGTCCATGGGCCAGACCCGGCGGAGCTTTCTGCTGTGGGACACGGCCCTGCGCCTGGCGGAGTGCCTGGGGGCGGCGGCACTGCTGGCGGTGCTGTGGGCGGTGGAGGAGCGAATCTACGTCCTTCTCTACCCCGGGGAGCACAACGCCCTGGGCCCCTCCTCCTCCCTCCTGGTGACCCCGGCGGTTTTGCTGGTGCTGCTGGGCACGGCGGCGGGGCTGCTGGTGTGCCACCTGATCCTCACCGCTCTGATGGTGGCCCTGGGCCGAAAGGGATATGTGGCGTTCTTCACTCCCTTCTGGCTGTCCTCCCTGGTGATCTCCCCCTCTCTCAACGCCGTGGAGCAGGGGGAGTCCTCCCTGCTGGCCTGGATCGGCCGGGGCATTCTGGCTCTGGCGGGCTTTCTCGTCACCCCGGCGGGGCTGGCTCTGCTGGTCCTGGCGGCGGCGGCCATCACGGCGGTGTGCCTGCGCTACCTGCTGCGGGCCCCGGTGCGGCTGTGACCGTTGGCTTCAAAAAATGCAGCATTTTTTGAGGGGCGTGGACTGGTTTGGTCTGACAGAGCAAGAGGGCCCTCCCGGCAAAGCCGGGAGGGCCCTCTTTGGTTTTTGTTACTTCAGAAACCGCCGCAACAGCTTCATCTTCCCCGGGGTATAGGGGTGGTAGCGCAGGGACACATCGGGGTGGAGGCCCCGGCGGAGCACCCCCTTGTAGTGGCTGAAGGTGTCAAAGGTGGCCTTCCCGTGGTAGCTGCCCATGCCGCTCTCCCCCACCCCGCCGAAGGGCAGGCCGGGGCAGGCCAGGTGGATCACCGTGTCGTTGACGCACCCCCCGCCGAAGGGCACCCGGGAGAGTACCTGCTTTTCCGCCCGGCGGTCCCGGGTGAAGAGGTAGAGAGCCAGGGGCTTGGGCCGCTGCCGGACAAAGTCTATGGCCTCCTCCAGGCGCTCAAACTCCAGCATGGGCAGAATGGGGCCGAAGATCTCCTCCCCCATCACCGGGGCCTGGGGGGACACGGCATCCAGCAGGGTGGGGGCAATGCGCCCCTCCCGGGCCTGGCCGCCGAAGCGGACCTTCTCCCCCTCCAAAAGGCCCAGCAGCCGGTTGTAGTGCTTCTCATTGATGATCCTGGGGTAGTCCGGGTTTTCCAGGGGGTCGGGGCCGAAGAACTCCTCCACCGCTTTTTCCAGGGCCGCCGCCAGGGGCTCCTTCACTGCCTTGTGCACCAGCAGGTAGTCCGGGGCCACGCAGGTCTGGCCGGCGTTGAGGAACTTGCCGAAGGCGATGCGCCTGGCCGCCAGGGGGATGTGGGCGGTGGAGTCCACGATGCAGGGACTCTTGCCCCCCAGCTCCAGGGTGACGGGGGTCAGGTTCCGGGCCGCCTTGGCCATCACCTCCCGGCCCACCGACGGGCTGCCGGTGAAGAAGATATAGTCAAACTTCTCCTCCAGCAGCGCCTGGTTCTCCTGCCGTCCCCCGGTGACCACCGTCACATGGCGCCGGTCAAAGACCTCCCCCACCAGCCGGGCGAGCACCTCCGCCGTGGCGGGGGCGTAGGCCGAGGGCTTGAGCACCACGCAGTTTCCCGCCGCAACCGCCCCGATCAGGGGCTGGAGGGACAGGAGGAAGGGGTAGTTCCAGGGGGACATGATGAGGGCCACGCCGTAGGGCTCGGGCAGCACCGTCCCCTCCGCCGGAAACTGGCTCAGGGGGGCCCCCACCCGCCGGGGGCGGGTCCACCGGTTCAGGTGGGCCAGGGCGTGGCGCAGCTCGTGGAGCACCATGCTCACCTCGGACATGTAGCTCTCCATGGGGGCCTTGTTCAAATCCTTCCGCAGGGCGTCGAAAATGGCCCCCTCCTCCCGCCGGATGGCGTTGCGCAGCCCCTCCAGGGCCTGCCGGCGGACCTTCCCCTCCAGGGTGTGTCCCTGGGCAAACCACTGCCGCTGCTCTGCGGCCATGCGGGCAATGTCCATTTGTCCCCTCCTTGCATGAGTAAACTTATATTAAAATCAAGTATACCGTTCCTCCCGCCAGGGCAGCGCTTCCCCGCCGGGGCCCTCCAGGGCGCCGTTGCGGCGCACCATGTGCAGGTGGTCCTCCCACACACCGTTGATGGCCAGGTACCGGGGGCTTATCCCCTCGCAGACAAAGCCGCACCGCTCCAGCACCCGGCGGGAGGGCAGGTTCCGGGGCAGGACGTTGGCCTCCACCCGGTGGAGGCCCCGGCACTCAAAGCCCCAGGTCACCGCCGCCTCCACCGCCCGGGTCATGAGGCCTTGGCCCTGCCGCGCCCGGTCCAGCTTGTACCCCAGAAAGCAGGAGCAAAAGGCCCCCCACACCACGCTGTTGAGCCCCACCAGGCCCGCCACCTCCCCCTCATGGGGGACCAGGTAGAACCGGAAGGCCCGGCCGGCGTGAAAGTCCTCCTGCTCCCGGAGGAGCAGAGCCAGCTGGCTCTCCTCTGTGTAGAACTCCTCCTCCCGCCTTGGCTCCCAGGGGGCGAAGAAGGCGCGGTTGCGCCGGTAGAAGTCCGCCAGAGGGGCGGCCAGCTCCGGCCGGGGCGGGCACAGCGCCGCCCCCTCCAGCTCCGGCAGCCTCACTGGTTGAAGTCCCGCTCGGGGAGGCCCGTGAGCCACCGGCGGGCCATGTCCAGGGCATGGCTGGCGGCCACCAGGCGCACCCGGCCCCGGCCGCCGGTGATGCGCAGCTTGCGCACCAGGGCCTTCTCCCCGGTCCACAGAGCGGTGTACACCAGCCCCTGGGGGTTGCCCTGATCGTCCGCCCCGGGGCCCGCCACCCCGGTGGTGGCCAGGGCCACCCGGCACCCCATGGCCCGGGCGGCACCCCGGGCCATGGCCTCCGCCACCTGGGGGGACACCGCCCCGTAGGTGTCCAGCAGCTTCCGGTCCACCCCCAGGGCCCCTTCCTTCACGTCGTTGCAGTAGCTGATGATGCTCCCCCGGAACACCTTGGAGGCCCCGGGCACGTCGGTGATGCGCTTGGCCAGCAGGCCGCCGGTGCAGGACTCGGCGCACCCCAGGGTGAGGCCCCGCTCCTCCAGCAGGGGGAGGACCACCTCCTCCAGAGAGCTCACCCCCACGCCGTAGATCAGGTCCCCCAGGACCTGGCGCACCCGGGCCTCCACCGGCACCATCAGGGCCAGGGCCCCGGTGTCGCTGTCCGCCTTGGCGGTGATGCGCAGCTCCACCTCGCCCTCCTTGGCGTAGGGGGCCAGGGTGGGGTTGGTGAGATCGTTCATCTCCCGGCGCAGCTTCTCCTCCACCGCGGCCTCCCCCATGCCGAACACCCGCAGAGTGCGGGAGAGGATGACCCCCTCGGACAGCCCCCGCAGGTAGGGGGCGGCGCAGGCCCGGAACATGGGCAGGCACTCCGACGGGGGACCGGGGAGCATGACCACATGGCGCCCCCCCGCCTCAAAGGCGCACCCCGGGGCGGTGCCCCAGTCGTTGGGGAACACCACGCAGCCCTGGGGCAGCAGGGCCTGGCGCAGGTTGTTGTCCGTCATCACCCGCCCCGCCCGGTGGAAGTAGGCCCGGATGCGCTCGGCGCTCTCCCGGTGGGGCACCAGCTGGCGGCCGAAGGCGGCGGCCAGCACGTTTTTGGTCAGGTCGTCGCAGGTGGGGCCCAGGCCGCCGGTGGTGATGATGATGTCCGCCCGGCCGGCGGCCTGCTCCACCGCCGCCCGCAGGCGCTGGGGGTTGTCCCCCACCACGGTGTGGTAATAGACGTTGAGGCCCAGGGCGGAGAGCTCCTGGGAGAGCATCTGGGCGTCGGTATTGGCGATGTTGCCCAGGAGCAGCTCGGTGCCCACAGCGATGAGTTCTACGGTGTGTGCCATTGCGTATCCCTTCTTTTCTCAGTATATCCCGCCCGGGAAACTCACATACCCCGCAGCCACTCCAGGGCCAGGGGCAGCCAGGTAGCGGCGTGGGGCCTGACGTACTCCGCCCGCCAGACGCTGTCCGCCGTGGCCAGGCCCATGGCGTGGGGGCCCCGCTGGTAGAGGTGAAGCTCAAAGGGCACCCCCGCCCGGCGGAGGGCCCCGGCGTACAGCAGGCTGTGTTCCACGGGGACGGTGGCGTCCTCCGTGGCGGCCCAGAGAAAGGTGGGGGGCGTCCGGGGCGTCACCGCCTCCTCCAGGGAGAGGCGGGGGGGCACCGGCTCCTTCTCGCCCCAGATCCGCTCCAGGCAGCCGGGGCAGGCCCACTCAGGCCGGGCGGTGATCACCGGGTAGCTGAGGATCACCCGGTCGGGCCGCACCTCCTCCGGCGTAAGGCCCAGGGGGGCGAAGGCCGGGTCATCCCAGAAGTTGGACAGGGCGGCCGCCAGGTGTCCCCCGGCGGAGAAGCCGCACAGGGCCACCTGCCCCGGGTCCACCCCGTACGCCTTGGCGCGGCGGCGCACATAGGCCACCGCCGCCCCCGCCTCCAGCAGGGGGAGGGGCCAGCGGTCGGGCTGGACGCTGTAGCGCAGCACGAAGGCCTGGACCCCCGCCGCCAGAAAGGCCAGAGCCACCGGCTCCCCCTCTCCGGGGGCCACCAGGCGGTACCCCCCGCCGGGGCAGATCACCACCGCCGGGCGCCCCCCGTCCCCCAAAAGGCCTATGTTTTCCCGGGCGTACACCGCCAGCTCCACGGGGCTCTTTCCCCGGGGCAGCCCGGGGGCAAAGTCCTCCCGGCTCAGCCGCGTCACCATGGCCGCCATCCCTCCTTCCGTTTTTCTCAGTATAGCACCTTCCTGTCTCCCTTTCTACCCCGCTTTCGCTTCTCTGTCCGATTCTTTTGAAAAACCCCTTGACAACGCCCGGGTCTGTGGGGTATAATAACGCCTGTCCCGCGAAAAGATGGGCGATTAGCTCAGCTGGTATGAGCATCCGCTTGACGTGCGGGAGGTCACAGGTTCGAATCCTGTATCGCCCACCATGAGAAGGCACCTGCCGGAAGGCAGGTGCCTTCTGTGTTTATTTTGTTCCTAATTATGGATTTTCCGCGGGTTTTCCCCCTTTTTCGCCCCTATTTCTTCTTGACAGTGGGGGGCGGATGTGCTAGTATGAGTGAGCAGTTTTGATGTATGAAATGATTTGGCCTTGCCCTTGATCGTTTTCACGCACAAGGGCCGGGCTCTTTTTTGTGTCAAAATGCAATTTTCTCTAGGAGGCAAGATCTCATGTACACTGGCACTGTGAAATGGTTCAATGCGGAGAAGGGCTACGGCTTCATCTCCAACGACGACGGCTCTGAGGACGTGTTCGTCCACTTCTCCGCCATCGTGTGCGACGGCTACAAGAAGCTGGACGAGGGTCAGAAGGTCACCTTCGACACCGAGCCCGATCCCCGGGGCAGCCGGGGCGTGCGCGCCGTCAACGTGGTGGCCCAGGCCTGAGCCATTGCCATACAAGAAAAGCTCCGCCCGGTCTTGAGAACCGGGCGGAGCTTTTTTACGTGTCGGCAAAGCCGCCACGTTTCAAAAAAATGCTTGCATTTTTTTGAGGAAGATGCAGCCCGCGGCGTCGCACTCGCTTTGCTCGCACGCTTGCGGGCTGAGAAGTGTTTTTTCTCAGGCACATGTCCTGAGAAAAAACGGAATTTCATCTTATTTTGCCGCCTCCGGGCGACAAAACTCTGCCGAGGGCTTTTTCTCACAAGATACTGTTTGCTTCTTGCACGGACTTCTCCCTCCATGGGCCTCCCCTCAGGCGGGGAGGATTTCTTTTTCCCGCCAGGCCAGCACCGCTGCCGCCGCCAGGGCCGCCTTGCGCGGCGTGACAGATTTCATTGTATCTCCTTTCCCGCAGGGACAACCAGCACTGTGTGTTCCGGTATTACCATTTTACCACAGGAAAGAGGAAGGGTCTACCATTTTTGAAATTGCGCCCCCCTGGCCCTCACTTTTTCCGCCGGGGCAGGCGGTGCTTGGTGCCGTCGGGCTCCTGGATATAGGTGTTGTTCAGCTCGGCGGTGAGGCTGGCCTTCACGCTGTCGATATACTCCCGGCGCAGGGCGGCCCGCTCGGCCTCCTCCTCCGCCGTCAGCTTCTCCCCCGCCTTCACCCGGCGGGCAAACTCGTTGATGCGGTCAATCTTCTCCTGGGTCATGGATAAGCTCCTTTCTCCGCCCGGAGGCGGGGCGAGACGGTTTCAAAGATAGCGCTCCAGCACGATGGCCACCCGGCCCTTCCGGGAATGGCCCCCCACGGCTTTGAGCACGCATTTGCCCAGGCCCCGGCAGGTGATGGTGTCCCCCTCCGCCACGGCCTTGTCCCCCTTGGTACACGCCCGGTGGTTGAGGGACACCCGCCCGGCGGAGATGAGCTCCCCCATCTTCCCCCGGGACATGGAAAAGCCGGAGGAGGCCACCGCGTCCAGCCGCAGGGTGGCCACCGTGTCCCGCACCTCCTTCACCTGGGCCGGGGGCGGCGTCAGCTCCCCCAGGGGGATGGGGCGCAGCGTCAGGCGGCAGCGGCCGGCCTGGCTGAACTGGGAGAGGATGATGGGGGCGCTGTCCGGCAGGGCCACGATCTGGGCCCTCCCCTCCCCCATCAGGATGTCCCCCACCCGCTCCCGGGTGAGGCCGATGCCCATGAGGCCCCCCAGGATGTCCCGGTGAGTCAGGTCCTCCCCGGGGCGGAAGGAGGCCTCCAGGGCCGCCAGGGGCACGTCCTCCTCCGAGAGGGGCCAGTCGTCCTCCTCCTGCCAGGGGGGGAGAAAGACGCACACCGTCCGCTCCGCCCCCTCATAGCCCCCCACAAAGCGGTGGGGGGGATGGCCCGCGGCGGCCACCAGCTCCTCCGCCGCCCCCCGCAGGGCGGGGGTGAGGAAGTGGGTGTGGGTGGGGATGGAGCGGCTTGCGCAGCGCTCCAGCCGGTCCAGCACCCGGGCCAGGGCCACCCGCTCCTCCTGGTCCGCCGCCAGGCGGTCCAGCAGCTTGGTCTTGTCCATGGCGCCCCCCTTATACCGACACGCTCTTCTGGGCGTTGTAGAGCCGGGCGTACTCCCCGCCGGAGGCGAGCAGCTCCTCATGGGTGCCCTCCTCCACGATGCGGTTGTCGTCCACCACCAGGATGCGCCCCGCCCCCCGGATGGTGGACAGCCGGTGGGCGATGATGAGGGTGGTGCGCCCCTTGGCCAGGGCGTCGAAGGCCCCCTGGATGCGGGCCTCGGTCACCGAGTCCAGGGCGGAGGTGGCCTCGTCCAGAATGAGGATGGGGGGATTTTTCAGGAAGATCCGGGCGATGGAGATGCGCTGCTTCTGGCCGCCGGACAGCATGACCCCCCGCTCCCCCACGTAGGTCTCAAAGCCGTCGGGCATGTCCATGATGTCCTGGTAGATCTCCGCCTTCCGGGCGGCCTCCATCACCTCGTCCAGGGTGGCGTCGGGCCGGCCGTAGCGGATGTTGTCCAGAATGGTGCCGGCGAAGAGGAACACGTCCTGCTGCACCACCCCGATCTGGGAGCGGAGGGAGTGCTGCTGCAGGGCACGCACGTCCTGGCCGTCCACCAGGATGGCCCCCTCAGTCACATCGTAAAACCGGGGGATCAGCTGGCACAGGGTGCTCTTCCCCCCGCCGGAGGGGCCCACCACCGCCACCGTCTCCCCCTGGGGAATGTGGAGGGAGATGTGGGAGAGGACCATGGGCTTGTCGGGGGCGTAGCGGAAGGACACGTCCTGCACGTCGATCTCCCCCCGCACGGGCTGGGAGAGGGGGGCGGCGTCGGGGGCATCCTTCACCTCGGGCTCCACCCGCATGAGCTCCACAAACCGCTGGAACCCGGCCATGCCCTGCATGAACTGCTCCACGAAGGCGGCCAGCTTGCGGATGGGGGTGAGGAAGGTGGAGACGTACAGGGTGAAGGTGATGAGGTCCACATAGTCCAGCTCCCCCTCCATGATGAAAAAGCCCCCCGCGGCGATGACCAGCAGGGACATGAGGGGGATGGCGAACTCCAGCCCCGCGTGGTAGGTGGCCATATAGCGGTAGTACCCCCGCTTGGCCACCAGGAACTTCTGGTTGCCCGACTCGAACTTCTCGCTCTCCTGCTCCTCGTTGGCGAAGGCCTTGGCGGTGCGCATGCCGGAGATGGAGGACTCCAGCTCCCCGTTGATGCCCGCCATGCGGGCCTTCACCTCCCGGGAGGACCGGGCCATCCGCCGCCGGAAATAAATGGTAAACAGGATGAACACCGGCACCACCGCAAACACGATGAGGGCCAGGCGCAGGTTGATGGAGGCCATGACGCACAATGCCCCCACCAGGGTGACGCAGGAGATGAACAGGTCCTCCGGCCCGTGGTGGGCCAGCTCGGTGATCTCAAAGAGGTCGGTGGTGGCCCGGCTCATAAGCTGGCCGGTGCGGTTTTTATCATAGAAGGAGAAGGACAGGTCCTGCATGTGGGCGAAGAGGTCCCGGCGGATGTCCGCCTCGATGCGCACCCCCATCATGTGGCCGTAGTACCCCACGATGAAGTACATCACCGCCCGCAGCACATAGGCCCCCAGCAAAACGAGCACCACGGTGAAAAAGGCCCGGAACTGCTGCTGGGGCAGCAGGGACTGCATGGACAGCCGGGAGACATAGGGGAAGGCCAGGTCCACCAGGGATATGCCCAGGGCGCAGGCCATGTCCAGCAGGAACAGCCCCAGGTGGGGGCGGTAGTAGGAAAAGAAAATGGACAGATAGCTCCGTTGGAATTTGCTTTTTTCCATCAGGCACGCTCCTCTCTGGCGATATCGCCCTCCGGTGAACCGGGGGCTTCGGCAGACATTAGTATAACAGAGGATTTTTTCTTGTCAACGGCTTCGGCCGCCCCCTTTTCCCCCATCCGGGGGGATTTGCTCTTGCCAAGGGGGTAAAATATGATTATGATGGGGGTGATACCCCGGCTCCGGCCGGTCTCCTTCATACTTCATCAAAGGAGCTTCCCCATGGCTGCACAGTTCTGGATCGTGGCGGGCCAGGTGGCCACGCTGTTTCTTATGATGGGGGTGGGGTTCTTCCTGGCCCGGCGGGGCCAGCTGTCCGGCGGCGCCATCGGGCAGATCTCCCACCTCCTTTTATATGTAGTGGCCCCCGCCATCGTCATTGACTCCTTCCAGCTGCCCTGCACGCCGGAGCTGGCCCTCCGGGTGGGCCAGGCGGCGGGGCTGATGGCGGTTGTGTACGCCCTGTACATGGTGGTGGCCCAGCCCTTCTTCCCCCGGCAGAGCGCCGACACCCGGGACACCCTGCGCTTTGCCATGGTGTACGGCAACACCGGCTTTATGGGCCTGCCCCTGGTGCGCTCGGTGCTGGGGGAGGAGGCCCTCATCTACTGCGTGGTGTCCCTGTCCATCTTCAACGTGGCCACCTGGACCCACGGGGTGGCCCTCATGGGGGGGCGCAGCCAGGTGACGGTCCGCCGGGCGGTGTGCAACCCCGGCGTGGCGGGGCTGGCCATCGGCATGGCCCTGTTCTTTCTGAACATTACCCTTCCCGGTCCGGTGGGCCAGGCGGTGGCCTACCTGGGGGGTCTGAACACCCCCCTGGCCATGGTGGTCATCGGGGCCCAGATGGCCTCCTCCGACCTGGGGGCGGTGTTCCGCCAGAAGCGGCTGTACGCCGTGTCCGCCTGCAAGCTGCTGCTCATCCCCACTCTCACCGCCCTGCTCCTGCTGCCCCTGGGGCTGCCCCCCCTCATCTACTGCACCATGGTGCTCCTGGCCGCCACCCCGGTGGCGGGGGTGACCAGCATGTTTGCCCAGCAGTTCCACCGGGATCAGGTAAGCGCCGCCCAGGCGGTGACATTGTCCACCCTGCTGTCCCTGTTCACCCTGCCCTGCTTCGGCGTGCTGGCCCAGCGCCTGGCGGGCCTCATCTGACCCCATTGGCCCCGTCGGAAAGGAGATCTCTATGCCCTCCCCCCTTCTCACCCCCCGGGAGCGGGCCTGGCTGTGGCTGCGGCTGGGCATCCGCCTGGCCCTCACCGTCCTGGTGCTGCTGGCCGCCTTCTATCTGCTCCCCCCGCTGCTGTCCCTGCTGATGCCCTTTTTCCTGGCCCTCCTCCTCTCCTGGCTTCTCAACCCCCTGGTGCGGCGGCTGCACCAGCGCCTCCACCTGCCCCGGAAGGCCCTGGCCCTGGTGGTGGTGGTGGTGGTCTTTGCCGGGGCGGGGGGCATCCTCTACGGCCTGATCTGGGCCTGCGTCACCCAGCTGATCCACTTCTTTGACCAGTGGGAGTCCCTGCTGGACGCCGCCGGGGCCACCATGGCCACGGTGGAGGACTTTCTGGCGGGGGTGGCCGCCGTCCTCCCCGAACAGCTGACCGTCACGGCGGAGGATCTGATGGACCAGGGCATGGAGAGGCTGCGGGTCCTTCTGTCCGCTGCGGCCGAGACCGCCCCCGGCCACCTCACCGCCTTTGTCTCCCAGGTGCCCGCCGCCGCGGTGGCCACGGTGGTGTTTGTCATGGCCTGCTACTTCATCACCGCCGACTACCCCGTCATGCGCTGCTGGGTCACCGGCCACATGTCGGACAATCTGCGCTCCTTCGCCGGCAAGGTGCGGGACATCTTTGCCGCCGCCTTCGGCGGGTACCTCAAGTCCCAGGTGCTCCTCTCCCTGGGGGTGTTCACCATCCTGTGCGTGGGCTTTTTCGCCATCGGCCAGAACTATGGGCTGCTGCTGGCGCTGATGCTCTCGGTGCTGGACTTTATCCCCATTGTGGGCTCGGGCACGGTGATGGTGCCCTGGGCGGTGGTGAGCCTCATCGTGGGGGACTACCGCAAGGCGGTGGAGCTCATGGTGGTGTGGGGGGTCATCTGCCTGTTCCGCCAGCTGGCAGAGCCCAAGATCGTGGGCAACCAGACCGGGCTGCCCCCCATCCTCTCCCTCATGTCCATCTATGTGGGCATGCGCCTGGGGGGCGTGCTGGGCATGGTGCTGGGGCCGGTGCTCACGGTGGCCCTTCTCAACCTGGTGCGGCTGGGGGTTTTCCGCCCCACTGCGGCGGACCTGCGCCTGGCGGCCCGGGACGTGACCGCCCTTCTCCAGCGGGGCCGCCCGGAGGAGGATCCCCCCTCTTCCGGCGGCGGAGCTTAAAACCCAGTTTCCTACAGTTTAAAAACTGTTTGAAGGCAGGTCATGATTTAGACACATTTTTCCCCTATTCTTATGGTCAGAAACCAACAAGGAGTGACCTTCCATGTTATACGATAATGACACCACCCCCACCTCCGGCACCCCCGTCTCCGGCGGCGGCGACCCCACCCAGACTACTCCCCTCTCTGAGAGCGCGCCCCAGCAGCCCTCCCCTCCCCAGGAGCACAGCGGCAGCGTCCACTGGGAGGGCTCCACCTATTCCGGCCCCTCCGGCCGGGACGACTATGCCGCCCCCCGGCCTCCCCGGACCGGTTGGACCGGCAGCCCCTCCGTCCCCCAGGGGAGCCAGGGGTCTCACAACCAGAACGCCCAGAATCTGTTCAACGACCGCCGCAGTGCCCACAGCGGCTTTAACAGCCAGAGTGCCCAGGGCCAGAGCTGGCAGCCCAACGCCGGCCAGGGCTGGAACGCCGGTCCCAACCCGGGCAGCCAGCACAGCGCCGGCGCAAACAGCGGCGGCTGGCAGAGCGGCGCCGGCGGCAGCGGCGGGGGCATCACCCCTCCCCCGGAGCGCCCCACGGGCACCATTCCTTCCGGCCGTCCCCCCCGGCCCCAGCGCAAGCGGAGCGGCGGCGTGGGCCGCATGATCGCCGCCGTGCTGGTGTGCGCCCTGGTGGGCGGCAGCGCCGGCATGGGCGGGGCCGCTTTGTACAACGGCATGTCCGGCGGCTCCACCACCCTCCACTACAACGGCACCCAGGGCACCACGGTGAATGTCTCCCAGTCCGACGGGGTCACCCCCATGAGCCTGACGGAGATCTACGCCGCCTACGCCAACTCCTGCGTGTGCATCAACGCCACCGTCCCCGTCTCCACGGGCTACTGGGGGGGCTACAGCACCCAGTACGCCACCTCCTCCGGCTCGGGCTTCATCATCAGTGAGGACGGCTATATCGTCACCAACTACCACGTCATTGCCGACGCCAGCGAGATTACCGTGTCCCTCTACAGCGGGGACAGCCTCCCCGCCCGGGTGGTGGGCACCGAGGAGACCAGCGACATTGCCGTGCTGAAGGTGGACGCCGAGGGCCTCACCCCTGTGGTCATCGGGGACTCCGACCAGCTCCAGGTGGGTGAGACGGTGTGCACCATCGGCAACGCCCTGGGCACGCTGTCCTTCTCCCAGACCTCCGGCGGCGTGTCCGCCCTGAACCGGACGGTGACCATGGAGGACGGCACCGTGGCCAACATGATCCAGACCGACTGCACCATCAACTCGGGCAACTCCGGCGGCCCCCTCTTTGACAGCTACGGCCGGGTGGTGGGCATCACCTCCGCCAAGCTGTCCAACAACGGGGACACCTCCTCCGCCTCCATCGAGAACATCGGCTTCGCCATCCCCATGAACGACGTGTACGACATGATCACCGACATCATTGAGTACGGCTATATCACCGGCAAGCCCTCCATGGGCATCACCGTGGCCACCGTGACGGAGGAGTACGCCTCCTACTTCAACTGGCCCGTGGGCGCCATCGTCAACTCCGTGGAGGTGGGCTCCTGCGCCGAGGCCGCCGGCCTCAAGCAGGGGGACATCATCACCAAGATGGGCGACACCGACATCACCACCCACGGGGAGCTGGTGGCCGCCAAGAACACCTACAAGGCCGGGGAGACCACCACCCTCACCGTGTTCCGCAGCGGTGAGACCCTGACGCTGACCATTACCTTTGACGAGGACACCAGCGCCTCCACAGCCTCCCAGAGCAGCGCCTCCGGCGGCAATTCCTTCGGCGGCCCCTCCTTTGGCGGCGACTCCTCCACCTGAGGGCTCTCCCCTGAACCCTTTTTCCCCTTTCATTTGTCATAGAGAAGGCGCAGGCCCGCAGCAGAATGCCGCGGGCCTGCGCTCAGCGTGTCGAACAAGTCGACACGCTGAAAAGACCCGGCGCCGCGTGACGCGGCGCCGGGTTTTTGCTGTTTCTCCGCCTCTCAGGCCAGGCGGGCGGCCAGGGCCACCCAGCCCTTGCGCTCCGCCCGGTCTGTGACTCTCAGCCCCTGGCGCGCCAGGGCCTCCTCCACCTCCGCCGCGCGGCTGTCGATGATGCCCGAGCACAAAAAGACGCCCTCCGCCGTCATCAGCTCCCGCACCCGGGGGGAGAGGGCGATGATCACGTCGGCCACGATGTTGGCCATCACCAGAGGGGCGGGGCTGGCCGCCAGGTCCCGGGCCAGGCTCTTATCCTGGATCACGTCCCCCGCCAGCACGGTGTACCGGTCCCGGCCGATGCCGTTCATGGCCGCATTCTCATAGGCCACGTCCACCGCCTTGGGGTCGATGTCCACCCCCACCGCCTTGCCTGCTCCCAGTGCCAGGGCGGCAATGGACAAAATGCCGCTGCCGCACCCCAGGTCCAGCACGTCCTCCCCCTGGGGGCAGTACTTCTCCAGCAGAGTGAGGCACAGCTGGGTGGAGGCGTGGTTTCCCGTGCCGAAGGTGAGGCCGGGGTTGAGGTACAGCGGCACCCGCCCGGGGGGCACCTCCTCCTCCCGCTGCCACTCCGGCACGATATACAGCTTCTCCCCCACGGGGATGGGCACATAGTACTTCTGCCAGCTGGTGGCCCAGTCGTTCTCCGCCAGAGGGCGGCAACCCCGGGGCAGGTTCTCCAGCCCCACCAGCCACCGGGCCATCTGCTCCCGGCCGTCAGCGTCGTCGGTGACGTAGAACTTCACCCGGCACGCCCCCGCCATGCGCTGCTCCAGCTCCTCGTCCACATAGTCCCAGTACTGGCGGTTTTGCTCCAGAAAGCGGCGGAAGTCCGCCTCGTCCTCGATCTCCAGGCCGGTGATGCCGTTGGCGGTGAGCCGGGCGGTGACCCGCTCCAGGTCGTCCGGGGTGGTGGTGAGGGTGACCTCCAACCACTTGGTGTCCTCCATGTTTCTTCTCCTCCCATTGAAAATCAGCACTGCCCCGCCGCTGCCGCGGCGGGGCAGATGTGTTTGTGCGGTCCGGTCTCAGCGCTTGGTGCCCATGAAAAACAGGGCCATGGTGCCCGGGCCGGAGTGGGCGCCGATCACGGGGCCCACGTTGTTGATGTAGATCTCCTTCACGCCGAAGCGGCGGCGCACCTCATCCGCCACAAACTGGGCCTCCTCCAGGCAGTCGCCGTGGCTGATGAAGATGGTCTGGCTGCCGGGATCGGTGGCAGTCTGCTCCATCCGGTCCACCAGGGCGGTGAGGGATGCCTTCCGCCCCCGGGCCTTGGAGACGTTGATGAGGTGGCCCTCGTCGTCCACGTGGAGCACGGGCTTGATCTGGAGCATAGTGCCCACCACGGCGGTGGCGGCGGACACCCGTCCCCCCCGCTTGAGGAACATCAGATCCCCCACGGTGAACCAGTGGCACAAATTGAGCTTGTGCCCCTCCACCCAGTCCCGGACCTCGTCCATGTCCTTGCCCTGGGCCTTCATATTGGCGGCATACCACACCAGCAGGCCCTGGCCCAGGGAGGCGCACAGGGTATCCACCACGTACACCTTCCGGTCGGGGTACTGCTCGGCCAGGTCGTCGGCGGCGATCTTCATGGAGTTGTAGCTGGTGGACAGCCCCGAGGAGAAGGCCAGCACCAGCACATCCTCCCCCTTCTTCAGGTGGGGCTCGATCATGTCCGTGGCCTGGCCCACATTCACCGCGTTGGTGGTGACCATGGTGCCCTCCCGCAGGCGGCGGTAAAACTCCTTGGGGTCCATCTCCCGGCAGTCGGGATAGTCCTGGTAGCTCTCCCCCTCCATAATAAAGGTGAGAGGCAGCACCTCCACCCCCAGCTTGCGGACCATCTCCTGGTCCAGATCCGCCGAAGAGTCGGTAATGATCACATAGTCACGCATCGTCATATCCTCCATCTGTCATCATATCTGCAAGGCCGTCCGCCGGGCGGTCTTTCATTTCTCATGCTTTTTCCGTTCCTCGTTCTCCTTCTCCCCCTCCATGGCCCGCAGCAGCCACTGACAGGCCAGGCGGTCGGCGTAGCTGCGCAGAGCCAGGTCCAGGGCCAGCTTGGGCCAGTCCTCCCGGGGCGGGTCCCCCGCCAGGACGGCGGCCACGTCGGCCAGTGGCGCGTCCAGACTCTCCCGGAAATACTGGTAGTACCGCTGGGGGTCCCGGTCGGGATTGGCAGCCTGAAAGAGGGTATGGATCTCCCGCACGGACAAAACCTGTTTCAGGGCGCAGATGGCGGTGAGGTAGGCCAGGTGCTCCCGCTCGTACTTCTTTCCCTTGGCCCGGGGCAGCAGGCCCGCCTTGATGTAGTTGTTCACCATGGCAGAGGTGAGCCCCTCCCCCGGCTCCAGCTCGATGAGCTGCCGGGACAGGTAGGACACCACCTGATCCATGTACAGCGGCAGATCCGGCAGAGCGTTCCACTCCGCAGGGCGCTGCCCCTCCAGCCGCTGCTGGAACTGCTTGAGCTCCTCCATGCCTTGCGCTCCTCTCTCTTGCATTCACAGGATTCAGCAGAAATGATTATATCACATCATATTGAAAATTGCAAAAGGTATTGGGCCTGTTTTGCCGCATTTCTAACATAACACCGTTATCTTATGCAACTTATCTTCCCCTGGAGAAAACAGGAAGGGCCCGGAGCGGCGCGCTCCGGACCCTCTGACAGGGCAGGTCAATAGGCCACGCCCCAGTACACCATATACTTGGCGGGGCGGCCGCACACGGGGCATACGTCCCCCAGGTGCTCCTGCTCCAGGGGGATGCAGCGGGAGGACACCCCGGCAACCTCCTTCATCTTTACCTCGCAGGCCTCGTCGCCGCACCACATGGTCTTGGCGAAGCCGCCCCGGGTGGCCATCTTCTCCTTGACCTCCTCCAGGGTGGTGCAGGGGTAGATGTTGGCCTCCAGGTGGGCCTTGGCCTTGTCAAAGAGGCCCTGGTGGATGTCGTCCAGCATGGCCTTCACCGTGTCCTCAATGCCGTCCAGGGAGACGAACACCTTCTCCCCGGAGTCCCGGCGCACCAGGACGCACTGGTTCTTCTCCATATCCTTGGGGCCCAGCTCCAGCCGCAGGGGGACCCCCTTCATCTCGTACTCGGCAAACTTCCAGCCGGGGGACTGGTCGGAGGCGTCCATCTTCACCCGGATGCCGGCGGCCTTCAGCCGGTCCAGCACCGCCTGGTTGGCCTCCATGACCCCCTCCTTGTGCTGGGCCACGGGGATGACCATCACCTGGGTGGGGGCGATGCGGGGGGGCAGCACCAGGCCGTTGTTGTCGCCGTGGACCATGATGATGCCGGCGATCATCCGGGTGGACACCCCCCAGGAGGTCTGGAAGGGATGGTGGAGCTGGTTGTCGCTGCCGGTGAAGGTGATGTCAAAGGCCCGGGCAAAGCCGTCGCCGAAGTAGTGGCTGGTGCCCCCCTGGAGGGCCTTCTTGTCGTGCATCATGCACTCCACGGTGTAGGTGGCCTCGGCGCCGGAGAACTTCTCCTTGTCGGTCTTGCGGCCCTTCACCACGGGGATGGCCAGCACGTCCTGGTAGAAGTCGGCGTAGATGTTGAACATCCGCTCGGTCTCCTCCATGGCCTCCTGGGCGGTGGCGTGCATGGTGTGGCCCTCCTGCCAGAGGAACTCCCGGTGGCGCAGGAAGGGGCGGGAGGTCTTCTCCCACCGCAGCACGGAGCACCACTGGTTGTACAGCTTGGGCAGGTCCCGGTGGGAGTGGATGATGTTGGCGTAGTGCTCACAGAAGAGGGTCTCGCTGGTGGGCCGGATGCAGCAGCGCTCCTCCAGCTTGTCGGCGCCCCCCATGGTGACCCAGGCGCACTCGGGGGCGAAGCCCTCCACGTGGTCCTTCTCCTTCTGAAGGAGGGACTCGGGGATCAGCATGGGCAGGTACACGTTCTCGTGGCCGGTCTCCTTGAAGCGCCGGTCCAGCTCGGCCTGGATATTCTCCCAGATGGCGTAGCCATAGGGGCGGTAGATGAACACGCCCTTGAGGGACGAGTAGTCGATGAGTTCGGCCTTGCGGCACACGTCGGTGTACCACTGGGCAAAGTCCTGGTCCATGTCGGTGATGGCCATGACCTGTTTCTTTTCTTTTGCCATTGTCGCTTCCATCCTATCCTATGAGATGCGGGTGTCCCGCGCCGGAATTCGTATGCTCCATTTTATTTCCTCCCGGGGGAAAAGTCAAGGCAGGGCTGGCCGCTGTGGCCAAACCCGGCCGTATAACCCGCCCTTTTTCTCCACACACTAGGGCAAGACCGGGCCCGGCAGGGCGGAGAGGAGGCAGGTCATGGAGTGGACTTTGGGCATCTGGGACCGGCGGGGGGAGCTGTGCCCCACGGAGGGGCCTTCGGGGCTGGTGATCCGCCACGGCCGCCACCCCGCCCAGCTCTCCGGCGGGGTGCTGGACCTGCTGGCGGTGTCCCCCGGGGCGGTGGGCTGGGCGGGAGCGGGGGTGATCCGCTGCCGCACCGCCCTGCTGCCCGGGTCGGCGGCCCCCCTGGCCAGGGCCATCGCCGCGGAGCAGGCGGTGAGCTACGGCACCGGCTCCAAGGACACCATTACCCTGTCCGGCCTGGACGGGGGGCGCATGGCCGCCGCAGTGCAGCGGGCCCTCATCACCCTGGACGGCACCGTCATCGAGCCCCAGGAGCTGGTGCTCCCCTGTCCGGCGGACATCTCCCCCACCCTCTTTCTGGCCCGGGTTGGCATGGCCCTGCTGCTGGGGGCGGATCCCGCCCGTCTGTCCCCCTAGTCCTCCGTCAGGCGGCCCCGGTACCAGCCGGTGACCCCGTCCTTCTTGGCCAGGGTTCCCCAGGGGGTGCGGCGCACCACCGTCAGCCGGTCCCCGGGGGACACGGGCAGGCGGTAGTCCGTGGAGTCCTCGCAGGTGACCTCCCCGTCCCGCTGCCGCAGGTAATCGTTGAGAATCCACAAAGTGCGCCCGGTGCGCCTGTGGCGGCACAGGGAGAAACATGCCTCCCGGCGCAGCACCTCCACCCCGCAGTCCCCGAACCGGACGTTCAGCGAGTCCCGGGAGGGGGGCTGGGGGTCCAGGGCGGTGGCCTGGGGCAGGCCGTCGTAGGCCCGGTACGTAAATTCCTCGCTGCCGTCCTGGGGGATGATGAGGCAGTTGAGCTGCCCATCCGCCTTGAGGACGCACCCCCCGTCAATGGAGATCACCCGCAGGTCCTCCCGGATAAGGGGGCGGGCGCAGGGGATGTCCGGGGCGTAAAGGGTCACCGGCCAGTGGCCCACCACGCACCACCGGCGGAAATGGACCTGCTGGCCCAGGAAGTTGTCGTTTTTCATGCAGCGGTGGGCATCCAGCTCCTCCAGCCCCTCCTCCCGGGGGACCCCCCCGTGGACGAAGAGGAGGTGGGGCGTCAGGAGGATGTGGGGCATGGCGCGCAGAAAGGCCCACTCCTCCGGGAAGGCCGACTCCAGACCCCGGCGCAGCCCCGGCAGGTCCTCCACCCCCCTTACCGGGATGCCCGCCTCCGCCGCCATCTGGAGGAGGGTGCTCCGCTCTCCCCAGGCCCGGAGCACCGTCCAGTACTGTCCGTCGCTCCACCGCTTGGCGTCCATAAAATCCAGGTCGATCTGGTCGCAGTTGCCCCGCAGGCACACCACCTGCCCCCGGCGGGAGAGGTCCATGAGATAGCGCAGGGTGGCCAGGCTCTCCCGCCCCTTCTCCAGCATGTCCCCCACCACCACCAGCAGGTCCTCCCTGCGGTAGTCCGCCTTGTCCAGCACCCCCCGGAGGAAGGGGAGATTGCCGTGGATATCGCTGATGGCCAGCAGCCGCTGCCCCGGCGCCGGGGTCAGCCGCCGGACCACCGCCCGGTCCCTTGTCGCCATGGTCCGCTCCTCTCTCAGCTCAGCTTCAGCCGGGTCACCAGGGCCCGCTGTCCGAAGAGGGGCCGGTCGGCGGTGATCCCCCGGTACCCCTCACCAAAGATGTGGTACAGATTTCCCGCCAGGGCAAACTCAGGCAGCCGCCCCACAAGCCGCCCCCCCTCCAGGAGGTAGGCGGTCTGGACCGGGGTGGCGTAGTCCCCGGCGGCGGTGTAGTCCCCCCCGGCGGCCAGCACCACCCAGACGGCGGGGCCGTCGCCGGTGAGCTCCGCCAGGGACGCCGCCCCGGGCACAGCCGTCACCGGGCAGCCCATGAGCCGGGGGGCCCCGTCGTACATCGCCCCCGCCGCCGCCGTGGCCTCCCAGCCAAAGCGGGCCGCCGTCCGCCGGTCGGTGAGGGGGCGCTCCAGCACCCCCGCGCGGATGAGGGGCAGGCAGTCCTCCGGCAGGGCGGTGCCCTCCGCGTCGAAGAAGGGGACGCAGGGGTCCTCCTCCCCCCGCCGGTCGGCCAGCAGGGTGAAGGCGGGGGAGAAGAGCCCCTCCCCCAGCTTTCCCGAAAAGAGGGTGGCACCCCGGCCCAGGTCCTCCCCGTCCAGGCTCTCCGCCACCTTGCCCAGCAGCAGCCCCGGCTCCGCGGCCACCGTGACCCAGGGGCCCTCAGGCAGCCGGGCCGGCCGGAGGAAGGCCTCCAGCTGGCTGCGGCTCTGGTCCAGGAAGGCCCCCCGGTCCCAGGTCCGCCCCTGCCACTCCAGGGCGGTGTCAAAGGGGGAGAGGGACTGGCGGTGCTTGACGATGATGGCCAGCTCCACGGCGCTGTCGGCGCTGCGCAGCCCCGCCCCCTCCCGCTCCAGCCTGGTCTCGGAGTGAACCTTTCGTATTTTATTGCTGAAAATAAACTGTGGGTATTCGCGTTTCAGGGTGTCCAGCACCCCGGTCATCTCCTGGAGGAAGTCCCCGTCGGCCCACGCCGGGGCGGACAGGTCCCGCCGCCGGGGGCGGTACTCCCCCGGCCCCCGGGGCCAGGGCAGGCCGGGGCGCGCCGCCGCCTCCTCCGCCCGCAGCCAGGTGTCCTCCCCGGGCTCCCCCAGGGCGCCCGCCACCCCCAGCCGCCCGCCGGCGTACACCCGGCAGCCGCTGCGGACGATCTTCTTCCGGGTGACCTCGGTGATCTCCCCCTGGGTCACGCTGAGGGAGAGCTCCTCCTCCCGGATCTGGTACAGCTCTCTGATGTGGTCTGTCACCGCACTGTCAGCTCCTTTACCCGCACATAGGGCCCCCCCATGGACACGGGGAGGGGCATCTGCTCCATTTTGCCGCAGCCCCCCGCCCCCAGATCGGTCTCCCGGGAGAGGCCATCGATGAGGTGGAGGGTCTCCATCACATTGCCCGTCACCACCGACACCCGCACCGGCTCGGCCAGTTTACCGCCCCGGATCATCCAGGCCCGGCTGGGGGCGATGGTGAAGGTGCTCATCCCCGACCCGTGCCAGAAGTCGGCGATGTACACCCCCTCCTCCACCCCGGCGAAGAGCTCCTCCCGGCTCTCCTCCCCGGGGCCGATGCAGGTGGCGGTCATGCGGACGATGGGGGGATAGAGGAAATTCATGGCCCGGGCGTTGCCCGTAAGGCCCTCCCCCAGGTCAGCGGCGGTGGCAGCGGAGTGGAGCCGCCCCGCCAGCTTCCCCTCCCGGATGAGGTAGGTCCGCCGGGCGGCGGTGCCCTCGTCGTCAAAGGGGGTATAGCCGTTGCCCGGGAGGGAGCCGTCGTCATAGATATTCAGGATGGGGGCCCCCACCACGCTGCCCATGGCCCACTCCCGCTTCATGGTCTCGTCCCCGATCATGAAGTCCGCCTCGGACTTGTGGCCGAAGCTCTCGTGGGCGAACACCCCCGCCACCAGGGGGGACAGGATGCAGGGGTACTTCCCCGGCGCCACCGGCACCGCCCGGCGGGCGTAGTCCCTGGCCTCCTCCAGGTCGGCCCTCAGGGCCTCCTCCAGGTGGGCCACCTCCCCCGGGGTCTCCCCCAGGCGGCGAAAGACGAAGGGGTCGGGCTCGGCCCCCTCCAGCAGGGTGTAGTCCACCCGGAGGGAGGCCCGCCGGGTGTCAAAGGTCACGTCCGCCCCCAGACTGGAGAGGAAGCGCTTGACGGTGTACCCGTCGGCATAGGTGACGGCGCTGCTCTGGAGGGTGGGGACCTCCTCCAGCACCGGCAGGCAGGCCGCCGCCAGGGCCAGCTTCTCCTCTCCGGTGACGGCGTCCACATCGGCCTCCTCCCACCGCAGGTGCCTCCCCCGGTTCACCTCCAGGGCACGCACCAGGGGGTGGTCCAGAATGTGGGGGTTGGGGGCGGCCATGGCGGCCAGGCTGTCCAGCTCCTCCTGGACCCGCTCCACGTCGGTGACGGCGCTGTTGTACCACCGCGTGCCGTCAAACACCCTCACCATGGCCCCCGCCTGGCGGGCGTCCCGGTTCTCGGTGAGGGTCCCGTTCTGATAGGTGATCTGGCCGCCCCGGGTGGTCTCCAGCCGCACGTCGGCGTACAGCCCCTTGGGAAATGTGTACATGGCGTCCCTTCCTTTCCCCGTTGGTCTCTGGTTTCAGCCTCAATTATAGCCAAATTTCCGCTCTGTTACAAGTGTCCCCCCCTTCCCGCTGTTCACCGCCCCCACTTTGTGGTATACTGGTGCCGGCCCCCCTGGCGGGGCCGGACTTTATGACGATACCGCAAGGGGGATCACACCAATGAATAACGCCGTCAAGGCCGTGGTACTGGCCGCCGGGAAGGGCACCCGGCTCCAGTCTGAGAGCTGTCACCTGCCCAAAGTCATGCGCGCCGCCAACGGGCGGCCCCTGCTGGACTATGTGCTGGAGGGGCTGTCCTTCCTGCCCACGGAGGACATCATCCTGGTGGTGGGCTACCGGAAGGAGGACGTGCTGGCCGCCTACCCCCAGTACCCCGCCGCCGAGCAGACCGAGCAGCTGGGCACCGGCCACGCGGTGCAGTGCGCCGCCCCCCTGCTGGCGGGGTTTGAGGGCCATATTCTGGTGTGTTGCGGGGACACCCCCCTCATGCGGGGGGAGACCTTCCGCGCCCTGGTGGACACCCACCTGGCCGCCGGCAACCAGTGCACCCTCCTCTCCGCCCGGCTGGAGGACGGGGGGAACTACGGCCGGGTGGTGCGGGAGGCCGACGGCTCCTTCGCCGCCATCGTGGAGGCCCGGGACTGCACGC
The DNA here is from genome assembly GCA_949293245.1 of uncultured bacterium. Classification (GTDB taxonomy): domain Bacteria; phylum Bacillota; class Clostridia; order Oscillospirales; family Oscillospiraceae; genus CASFCS01. Next base: position 93,403 of record CASFCS010000001.1, read on the forward strand.
CGGAGCAGGCCGCCCTCACCGAGGTGAACACCGGCACCTACGTCTTTGAAGCGGGCAGCCTCCTGTCCACCCTGGGGCAGCTCCGGTCGGACAACGCCCAGGGGGAGTACTACCTCACCGACGTGCCCGCCCTCATCAAGGCCGCCGGGGGCAAGGTGGGATTGTGCGACACCTGCAGCGAGGAGGAGATGCTGGGGGTGAACACCCCCGCCCAGCTCGCCCAGGTGGAGGAGATCCTCCGCCGGCGGTGAGGCCGCCCCTGTGCCGCAGGAATGCAAAACCGCCTTTGAACATCCACCGCTGCGGCGGATAATAAACAGGATAAGATGAGGTGCTGTTTATGTACGATCCCACAGAACTGGTGATCCCGGAGATCACCTCAACCACCAAATTGCTGGACGCGCTGTACTACACCATGCTGGAGTGGATGCATGTGGATTCTGACCGGACGCCGGCGCTGCTGATCTCCGCCGCCGTGGCCCTGCTGGGCCTGGCCCTGTGCTTTTTCGGCTGGCCCTTCCGCCGGGTGATGGGCGCGGTGATGGGCGCCATAGCGGCCTTCTTTCTGGCCGTGGTGGTGTACTATGCCTTCAGCCTCGACCTGGACGATATGGTATACCTGGTCATCTCCCTGGCGGTCGCGGCCGCGGCCGCCGCGCTGCTGTTCCGCTTTCCCCGGGCAGGAGAATTCCTGCTGGCCTTCCTGGCCGCCGGCGGCACGGTCTTTGTGCTGACCATCTCGCCCTATGGCAACCTGACGCTCTCCCGCCTGCTCCCCTCCCTTGCGGTGGGGGCGGCGTACGCCGGGGCGGCCATACGCTGGAGAAAGCCCCTGGTGGTTCTGGGCACCGCCGTGCTGGGCGGCATTGCGGCGGGCACCTTCGGCATGCCGGTGGTGAACAGCAACACTGTGAGCGATTTTAAGATCGCCATTATCGTGCTGGCGGCGGCAGGCTTTGCCGTCCAGTGGTTCTGGGGCAGGAAGCCCGGCCAGAAGGTCCCGTCTGCCACCGCCTCCTACGGCGGCTTTCCATCCGGGCAGCAGGCCCCCGGCGGCAATCCCCCGGCTCCCCCCACCTACGGCGCCGCCCCCACGCAGCAGACCCCCGGCGGCGACTCCGCTGCCAGTGGGAACCCCGGGGCCCCCTCCGCCTCCTCCGGCGGCTCCGGCCCCCTGCGGCAGAACCCGGGCGTCAACTCCAAGGAGAACTGGAAAAACGATTGAGATCCCGCCTGTATTACACACAGTTCTATCCCCAGAGGGCCGCTGCCGGTGGCAGCGGCCCTCATGCTGTCGTCCTGGCGGCATGGCTTCTCCGGTCTGCCTGTGGATTTTTGCCGCGCTGAATTTTGTCTTTCTGGAGCTGGCGTACCGGACAGGGGCCAAATACGCCCCGCATACCCGATTCTCCCCCAGCGCCTGAAGGGGCGGGGTCAAAGGCTCCTCCCCTGTTCCGCCCCGGGAAACGGCGGAAAACCCTTGCATCTCCCCCGGAAAATGTGATACTATAACTCTAATCATATATTACATTTTATTGCATCTATTTTCAGGGAGGGATCGTCGTGCCTGAAGCGGCCAACAGCGCGGCCGTCCGCAAGGGCAACCGCAAGCGGGTATTTCGGTATATCTATGACGCGCAGTCTCCGGTCACCAAGCAGTCCATTGCCCAGACTCTTTCCCTCAGCCTGCCCACTGTGTCGGCCAGCCTCAGTGAGCTTATGGAGGAGGGGCTGCTGACCTACTCGGGCACCTTCGCCTCCACCGGCGGGCGCAAGCCCCGGGCCATTACTGTGGCGGCGGACGCCCGGTTCTCCGTGGGCATTCAGATCAAGGAGGACCAGGCCATCATCTCCGCCATTGACCTGCGGGCCCAGGAGCTGGCCAGCCACACGGTGCTGCGCACCTTCGCCGACAGCGACGAGTACTACGCCCACCTGGCCCAGAGCCTGGAGACCTTCCTGGACCAGCACGCCCTCCCCCGGGAGAAGCTGCTGGGCGTGGGCATCGCCCTGCCCGGCATTGTCCAGTGGGAGGAGGAGCTGGCGGTATACGTGCCCACCCTTGGGCTGCGCAACCGCAAGCTGGTCCACCTGCGCAGCCACTTCCCCTATCCTATCGTGGTGCAGAACGACGCCAACGCCAGCGGCTTTGCCGAGAGCTGGGGCCGTCCGGGCCAGGAGGCCATGGTCTTTCTGGTGCTGGAGAAGGGCGTAGGCGGGGCCATCCTCATGGGCGGGCAGAGCTACACCGGGGATCACAACCGCTCCGGCGAGCTGGGCCACCTGTGCGTGGTGCCCAATGGCCGGCGGTGCCGCTGCGGGCGCCAGGGCTGTTTTGAGGCCTACTGCTCCACCGCCCGGCTCAGCGACGATCTGGGCGTCACCCTGGAGGACTTTTTCCACCGGCTGCGCCGCCAGGACGAGACCGCCTGCCGGGTGTGGGACGAGTACCTCTTCCACCTGGCCCAGGGCATCGTGAACATCCAGGTGATGATGGACTGCGACGTGGTCATCGGCGGGGTGCTCACCGACTATCTGGAGCCCTACCTCCCCCAGCTGCGGGAGGAGGTGTCCCGGCTGTCCTCCTTCGGGGCGGACAACCGCATCCTCCTGAGCCGCTACCACACCCACAGCGTGTGTGCCGGCGCCGCCCTGCACTTCATTGACCTGTTTCTTCAGGACGTATAAAAACAGCAAAAATGCCCCGCCGGACCATGAACCGGCGGGGCATTTTTATGATATGGACTTTAGGACAGGGCGGCGGTGATGATGGCCATGGAGTAGACCTCCATGGCGTTGCAGCCCCGGGACAGGTCGTTGATGGGGGCGTTGAGACCCAGCAGCACAGGGCCGTAGGCGTCGAAGTTGCCCAGGCGCTGGGCAATCTTGTAGCCGATGTTGCCCGCGCTGATGTCGGGGAAGATGAAGGTGTTGGCACGGCCGGCCACGTTGGAGCCCTTGCACTTGGTCTCCGCCACCTTGGGGGACACAGCGGCGTCGAACTGCAGCTCGCCGTCCACCAGCACCCCCTCGGGCATGAGGGCCTGGGCACGCTTGGCCGCCTGGCGCATCTTGTCCACCACAGGGCCCTTGCCGGAGCCGTGGGTGGAGTAGGACAGGTAGGCCACCTTGGGCTCAATGCCGAAGATCTTGGCGCACTTGGCCACCTCCACACCGATCTCCACCAGGTCGTCCTCGCTGGGGTCGATGTTGATGGCGCAGTCGCCCATGGCCAGCACCTCGCTGCCGCCCACCATCTCGCGGACCAGGATGAAGCAGGAGGAGACGATGTTGTTGCCCGGCTTGGTCTTGATGAGCTGCAGAGCGGGGCGCACGGTGTCGGCAGTGGAGTAGGTGGCGCCGCCCAGCAGGCAGTCGGCCTCCCCCATCTTCACCAGCATGGTGCCGAAGTAGTTGGCGTGCAGCAGGGCCTCCCGGCACTGCTCGTGGGTCATTTTGCCCTTGCGCAGCTCCGCCATCTGGTTGACCATCTCGTCCATATTCTCATAGGTGGCGGGGTCGATGATAATGGCCCCCCGGATGTTGAAGCCGGCGTCCTCGGCGGCGTAGCGGATGTCGTCCTCGTTGCCCACCAGCACAGGGGTCAGGAAGGTACCGGACAGCAGGCGGGCCGATGCCTCCAGGATGCGGGGGTCAGTTCCCTCAGTAAAGACAATCTTCTTGGGGTTGGCCTTGAGCTTCTGGATCAGGTTGCCGAACATGTGTACTGTCTCCATTCTGATTTCCTCACTTTCAATGCTTATGCCTTCCCGCCCGGTTTCAAACGGATTTTGGGAATTCCATGGCATAAAATTCACTCTATGGCATTAATGTATCACTGTACCGCGGCATTTGCAAGATGATTTCCACGATTCGCCGGAAATCATTTCTTTACAATTTGTATTTTTCATACTATACTATACCTACTGTCTAATCGGCTGGAGAAAACAATGAGAAAAAAGGTGTGGTATCAATGGTAAGCGATTTCTCCCGCTCCCTCTCCCTGCTGCGGGAGGAGAAGGGGGTCAGCCAGCGGGCTGCCGCCAAGGAGCTGGGCATCTCTCAGGCCCTCCTCTCCCACTATGAAAACGGCGTGCGGGAGCCCGGCCTTGCGTTTGTGGTGCGGGCGTGCAACTATTATAATGTGTCCGCCGACTTTCTGCTGGGGCGCACCCTCTCCCGGGACGGCACCACCATTCTGGATGCAGAGACCCTCTACGACGCCAGCAATGACAAGGACAACGTGCTGCGGGGCTCTGTCATGGCCACCCTGAGCAAAAAACTGCTGGTCAACTCCATCGGCATTCTGTTTGACCTTCTGGGCAAGGTGGGCAGCAAGAAGGCCATCCGCTCGGCGGCGGATTATCTGAGCACCGCCATTTACAAGCTCTTCCGCCAGCTCTACGAGGCCCCGGGCACCAACAGTCCGGACTTTTTCTCTGTGAGCACCACCCGGTTCTGGGCCGGCATGCCCGGGGTGGACATGACCTTGTCTGAGGCGGACTATGTGGGCGCCCTGGAGGAACACGCCCGGGACCGCAACGCCACCTTCCCCCCCATGCACCACGCCGCCCTGGCGGAGAACTACCCGGGCACTTACCAGTCCCTGCTGCAGATCGTCCACACCACCGGCGAGCGGGTGCAGCATCTGAGCAGCTGCCGGGAGGAGAAATGATCCATCCCGCCGGGGCGGCCTTTAGGCGGCGCGCCTCCTCCCATCCGCGCCATTTCCCTATCGGAGGTTTACACATATGACTGATCAATCCATGATCCGCAACTTTTCCATCATTGCCCACATTGACCACGGGAAATCTACCCTGTCCGACCGGCTCATTGAGCTGTGCGGGGCGGTGGAGCAGCGGGAGATGGAGAGCCAGCTTCTGGACAACATGGACCTGGAGCGGGAGCGGGGCATCACCATCAAGGCCCGGGCGGTGCGGCTGGACTATCAGGCCGCCGACGGCCAGGTCTACCAGCTCAACCTGATCGACACCCCGGGCCATGTGGACTTCAACTACGAGGTATCCCGCTCCCTGGCCGCCTGCGAGGGGGCGGTGCTGGTGGTGGACGCGGCCCAGGGGGTGGAGGCCCAGACCCTGGCCAACACCTACCTGGCCCTGGAGCACGACCTGGAAATCCGCCCCGTCATCAACAAGATCGACCTGCCCGCGGCGGACCCCCAGCGGGTGAAGCGGGAGGTGGAGGACATCATCGGCCTGCCCGCCATGGACGCCCCGGAGATCTCCGCCAAGGTGGGGCTCAACATCCCCGCCGTGCTGGAGGACATCGTCCACAACATCCCCGCCCCCGCCGGGGACCGGGAGGCCCCCCTGAAGGCCCTCATCTTTGACAGCCAGTACGACCCCTACCTGGGAGTCATCGTCTACTTCCGGGTGATGGAGGGCACCCTGAAAAAGGGCATGGCGGTGCGCCTCATGGCCTCCGGCGCGGAGTACACCGTGCTGGACTGCGGCTACCTCAAGCCCCTGGGCATGGAGTCGTCCGGGGTCCTCTCCGCCGGGGAGGTGGGCTGGTTCACCGCCTCCATTAAAAATGTAAAGGACACCCGGGTGGGCGACACCATCACCCAGGTGGACAACCCCACGGCGGAGCCCCTGCCCGGCTACCGGCCGGTGCAGCCCATGGTATACTGCGGCGTGTACACCGAGGACGGCTCCAAGTACCCCGACCTGCGGGACGCCCTGGAGAAGCTCCAGCTCAACGACGCCTCCCTCTCCTTCGAGCCCGAGTCCTCCATCGCCCTGGGCTTCGGCTTCCGCTGCGGCTTTCTGGGGATGCTCCACATGGAGATCATCCAGGAGCGGCTGGAGCGGGAGTTCGACCTGGACCTGGTGACCACGCTGCCCTCCGTTATTTATGAGGTGACCAAAACAGACGGCAGTGTGGTGAAGGTGGACAACCCCCACAACTACCCCGACCCGGGCCAGATCACCGAGTCCCGGGAGCCCTTTGTGGAGGTGTCCATCATCTCCCCGCCGGACTATGTGGGCAACATCATGCCCCTGTGCCAGGACCGCCGGGGGGAGTTCAAGGACATGCAGTACCTGGACACCAACCTGGTGGAGATCCACTACCTCATGCCCCTCAACGAGATCATCTACGACTTTTTCGACACCCTCAAGGCCAAGACCCGGGGGTACGCCTCCCTGGACTACCAGCTCCACGGCTACCGCCCCTCGGACCTGGTGAAGGTGGACCTGCTGCTCAACGGGGACCAGGTGGACGCTCTGTCCTTCATCGCCCACCGGGAGAAGGCCTACAAGCGGGCCCGGCGCATCTGCGAGAAGCTCAAGGAGAACATCCCCCGGCAGATGTTCGAGGTGCCCATCCAGGCGGCCATCGGCGGCAAAATCATCGCCCGGGAGACCATCAAGGCCCTGCGCAAGGACGTGCTGGCCAAGTGCTACGGCGGCGATATCACCCGGAAGAAGAAGCTGCTGGAGAAGCAGAAGGAGGGCAAGAAAAAGATGCGCTCCCTGGGCACGGTGCAGATGCCCACCGAGGCGTTTATGGCGGTGCTCAAGCTGGACGAGGAGTAAGCCCCCCGAACGCACCTCCCCACAAATCTGACAGGCCGCGCGCTCCTTTCCGGGGCGCGCTGCTTGCATTTCGCCCAAAAGTGTGGTATGTTGTAGTTGTATTTTTGTGCTGTTTGGGGAGGTGCCTTTATGCGCCCGGACAACGACCAGCGGATCTATCTCAACGACGGCGACCCCACGGTGGTTTACCTGAAAAATGTGATCGACGACCCGGAGATCCAGGTGGGGGAGCACACCTATTACCACGACCCCTTCCGGGACCCCCGGGACTTCGCCAAGAACAATATTCTCTACCACTACCCCGGGGCGGGGGACCAGATCATCATCGGTAAGTACTGCTCCATCGCCTGCGGGGCCAAGCTGCTGTGCTCCATCGCCCACCACAGCAAGCGCTCCCTGGCCTACTACCCCTTCCCCATCATCGGGGAGCACTGGGACCTGACCATGGAGGACCTGCACTGGGAGCGAAAGGGCCCCACCGTCATCGGCAACGATGTGTGGCTGGGCTATGACTGCGTCATTATGCCCGGAGTCCACATCGGGGACGGGGCCGCCGTGGGCACCCGCAGCGTGGTCACCCGGGATGTGCCCCCCTATACCGTAGTGGGTGGGGACCCGGCCCGCCCCCTCTATCGCCGCTTTGACGACGCCACCATTGAAAAGCTGCTGGCACTCAAGTGGTGGGACCTGCCGGAGGAGGAGCTGCGCCCCCTGCTGCCCTGGCTCATTCGGGGGGACCTGGAGGGCCTCTTGGAGCAGAAGTTCGTGTCGGACACCGCCCGGCAGATTTTGGACCGGCTGCGCCCTACTTTATAATAATATACTTTTCCCATGGGGCCGGACTGGCAGTCCGGCCCTTTTTTCCTCTGTCCGGCCGGGCAAGCAGACTGCAAAAAATTTTTTCATTTCCTCTTGACGGCGGTTGTGAAATGGTGTATGATACACACAGTTAAACGATAGAGATTCCTGATAAGGAATTCGACAAATCGATAACTGTTCTCAATTAGTTGCTTTTATTCCATCCCATGGATCACCACTACTTTTTCGGAACATAAAGTATAAGGAGGAAATTACTATGAAGAAGTTCGTCTGCACCGTCTGCGGTTATGTCCACGAGGGCGACACCCCTCCCGCCAAGTGCCCCGTCTGCGGCGTGCCCGCCTCCAAGTTCGTGGAGCAGAGCGGCGACATGAAGCTGGCCGCTGAGCACGAGTACGGCGTCTACGCCAAGACCGTCAAGAACAACCCCGACATCAGCGACGAGGACAAGGCTTACATCCTGGAGCAGCTGAAGGCCAACTTCACCGGCGAGTGCTCCGAGGTGGGTATGTATCTGTGCATGGCCCGCATCGCCCACCGGGAGGGCTACCCCGAGATCGGCCTGTACTGGGAGAAGGCCGCCTATGAGGAGGCCGAGCACGCCGCCAAGTTCGCCGAGCTGCTGGGCGAGGAGCTGGAGCCCAACATGAAGGCCTCCACCAAGGCCAACCTGGCCTGGCGTGTGGACTGCGAGTTCGGCGCCACCCAGGGCAAGACCGATCTGGCCGGCTGCGCCAAGAAGAACGGCCTGGACGCCATCCACGACACCGTCCACGAGATGGCTCGCGACGAGGCCCGTCACGGCAAGGCTCTCAAGGGCCTGCTGGAGCGGTACTTCAAGTAAGCCGAAGGAGATATGCTGGACCATGATATTCGTTTGGGCGCAAATAGTATCTCTTTGGTAGATGGACATGCCGGAACAACCATTACCTTTGTCGCGGCAAACCGGGAAGTGGTGTTCTCTCATTGGTGCATGAGAGAAAAAAAGCCCTTTTTCCCTTTTGGTAAAAAGAGGTATTCCGAAACAAGCAGCGAGGAACGCTACCCTGTCCCGCCAGAGATCGATTCCGAAGAGGCGCTCCGTAAGTATGTTGCAGCCCAATGGCCTATGTATTTTGGCCAATTTATATGGGCGCAAGGCCCTGAATCTTCCAGCAAGCAATCACAGCAAGGAGATTATCACCATGGATAAGTATGTCTGCCCCTGCGGCTATGAGTATGACCCCGCTGTGGGCGATCCCGACAATGGCGTGGCCCCCGGCACCCCCTGGGAGGCCGTCCCCGCCGACTGGGTGTGCCCCGTGTGCGGCATGGGCAAAGACGTCTTTGAGAAGGCGTAAGAACTGATCTTCTAGGAGGAAACCGGTGTTCCGGTTTCCTCCTTTTTTTGTAGCCTGAATCGCCGAGACGCGCAGCTTGGTGTGCAGCTTTTCCTCTCTTCACACTTTTTTGACTTTCACATGTGCAACTCACCAGAGTGGAGAGCCTACCGCCAGGACTTCCTCAGCGCCCAGATGGTGACCGAGACCATCAAGAAGAACACCGGCAAGCGCACCTACAAGAATCTGACCTACACCAACATAGAGAAGTATATGAGCGTATTCCAGAACGCCGACGAGCTGCTGGCCCAGTTCGAGGTGGTTAAGAAGTGTTCCCTGGGACAGTCCAATCATTACCAGTTTGTGCTGGATTGGTTCAAGACCCAGTTCCCCAAGTACAAGGAGCTGCCCGACTTCGGAAACAACGCCCCCAAGGTGATTGACCTTGCGGCCTTCCAGAAGAAGCAGGAAGAGAAGAAGGTCCAGGCCGAGCAACTGGAAAAGAAAGACGCCTAATTTGAAGTGTATTTTTCAAAAATCAGAAAAAGGAGAATGACGATATGGATATGAACAATATGACCAGAGAAGATATTATTTGCATGATGGACGCCGAAATAGACTTCGCTATTGACGATCATGGATGGCAAGGAGCCGATGGACATTGGCTTACCCACGAAGACCTTGCCAAGTGGACAGATGAAGATTATCTCAAAGAGTATGAGCGCGTTTATCTGAATAGAAAGGCACATAGCCAGAGGGAAACAGTGGACTTCTGGGATGAATAAGGAAAGACAGCATGAAATACAAAATGAGAGAGGACGGTACTGCTGGTGTACCGTCCTCTCTGTACTTTTTAAGTTGTTTTTTCTAATCGCCCGTGGTAAAATAGCCTTGCGACGCAAGTTCATACCGTTTTAACCCTAAAAAAGTGTGCGTTTTTACCTTTGGTAAAAACGCAGGCTCTGTTTCAGCATACTTCTTTGAGGTAGTTGGAACTTGCGTCGCGGCAAGAGCTATGCGTTTTTCGGCGTGCGGCTTTTGCCGCACGCTTTTTTCGTTTTATGTCAGAATTGATAAGGAGGGATTGCATTGGCGCAAACGATGAGCTCCAAGGAAGCGGCCCAGAAATGGAAGTGTACACAGGCGGAGGTCACCCAGTGGTGCAGAGAAGGGAAAATTCCTGGCGCATTCAAGGGTGGAAGTAAACAAACCAGTGCGTGGCAAATCCCGGTGGACGCGGTGAAACCGGAAACAGAAAAGCAGAAAAAACCGGATAATAAATTGGCAGTAGAAAGCCAGCCATCCAAAAGAAGCGGCCTGTCCATCGCCGCGGGCGTCTTGTTGCTGGTGGCGGATCTTGTGCCGCTGGTTCAGAAATTTCTGCTGTATCGCCGCTGGGACTGGTATGTCGGGCCGCTGGATCTGGTGCAACTCCTGCCCAGTATGGCAATCGTCGTTTTGCTCTTTATGGGACGCTCCGGCAACATTCTGACCATTGCATTGGGGATAAAATTCCTCTTTTCCTTTGTTGCAGATCCATTCAACGCGATTTTCCCAATGCCCCTTATCTTTTCCATTGAAGTAGATCCAATCAGCGCGATTTCCCAAGTGCCCCTTATCCTTATGATTGTGCTGCGTCTACCCTATCTGCGCAGAGAGTTCTCCAGGGTATGGGCCATCCCTTTCGCACTCGGGGCGGCGGTGGTGTTCGTGGGAAGTTTCTCCCCAGACCTCACGCCGATTTTTTCAACCCTCTCCCATTGCATTGATGTGTGGGGTTACCTGCTTATGGGGGCATGGCTTGCTCATCCTGCGATGACCTTCAAATCGCTCTTTTTCAGAAACATCGACGAGCTGGAGCAGGTTGGCAGTGTGATCGGAGCTATATTTTTGCGGGGGGTTGCCATCTATGGGTCCATTATCACAGTCATTCTCTTTGTCTGCATCTTAGCGGCAGACAAAGGCGCTTTACCCCTGAGTATCGTTGTACCGCTTCTCCTCGTCGATACACCGTTTATGGGCGGTGTGGCAAACGTCTGCATTAAATTTCAAGAGGCCAGAAAGGCCACCAAGGAAGTCCGGCGCTCTATTAACGAGGTCAATGCCCGGAGCAACATCCCCGGCGTATCTGACCGGGCCAAGGCGGAACTTCAAAAGGAAGCTGCAAAGAAAGCCAAGAAAGAAGTCATCAAAGGCGCTGTTGTCGGCGGCATTATTGCCGGGGATGCGGGTGCTGTGGTAGGAGCTATGTCTGTTAAGGCAGGCCAAGATGCCAGTAGTGGCGGAGCCGCCACAGACGGTGGAAAATCAGCAAGTAAAGAGGTCATCAAGAGTGCTGTGGTGGGTGGTATTATTGCTGGTGATGCAGGTGCTATTGTTGGAGCGGCCGCAGCTAAGGCAGGCCAAGACGCCAAGAACAAAACTGATAAAACAACGTGAGAAAAAGACAGATGGCGGAAAACGCCATCTGTCTTTATTTTTGTCGGATTGTAGAAGTGGTTATCCGTTCCCGCCCGTGTTCCCCGTGATTTATCAGCGGTCGGGAAAACTCCCAAGAAAATCCGTCGCCGCGAGTTACAAATGCGCTATCCCGAAACCACCCCTGCCCTGGTGTGGCCGCAGCCTTCACCCGCTCCGCATGGGGGTATCCCATACCTTCCTAATCACCTTCTTATGTGGAAAATTCCTTCCCCCGCCAAAGCTCAACTTCTGAATAAAACTGACAACTCCGAGAGGACTTTTGAGAAGTGGCAGCAACTCCAAAAGGCAAAGTGCCAACTTTCCAAAGATAGGCAACAGCTTTGTTGCAGAATCAGGCAAATGGGAGCGGTATTCCGTTTATTTGCCCTAAAAATTTTTTGCGTTATCATAATTACAGAAAGCGGATTGGCAGGACGAACAGAGCCGCCGCCAGCGCTTCTATGATTTTCTCATGCAGCGGCGCGATCTGGTGGACGCTGTGGCAAAAAGCGTGATCGACAGCAGCACCAAGGAGATCACCGCCAAGGCCGAGAGGGAGCTTTCCAAAGCGTTCTGGGTCGTGTTAAGAATTTTTCTCACTTTGGTTTGCTGTCTCCTTTCAGAATGGTGTGTCGCGACTTCATTCTACCAGAGATCTGCAAATCATGTCTTTTTATCTGCTTTTCAATTTGCGAAACTGATTGGACCTTATCGCTTTCCGTATCGCACAAAGTTCAGCGCACCACCGGCGCATTTTTCAAAATACAGGAGGGGGCGGTGGAGACATAATAAAGCGGATCAGGAATGAGGCGTGCGGATTGCCTGTGGTGACCCGCCTGACCCATCTGTCCGTCCTCCACGCCTCCGGTTGACAACCAGCCCCGCTTTGGGTAAAATAAAACACAGTGGGCTTTGCCCGCCCCATATGCCCCCGTACCTCACCGGGATAGAGGGTCCGCCTCCTAAGCGGCAGTTCGTTCGAATCCGGCTGGACCCGAAAATTGAATATTTTTTGTATAAGCCCCCGTAGCTCAGTTGGATAGAGCGGTCGCCTC
>CASFCS010000002.1 GCA_949293245.1 uncultured bacterium
TGTGCGCCTTGCTCAATATGAAACAGGATCAAGAACCCCTAAGGCAGACCTTACTGCTGCCCTAGCCCAGGTACTGGATGTCTCGCCCCATGCCCTCTCCGTCCCGGACATAGACTCCTATGTGGGGCTCATGCACACCCTGTTTACCCTGGAGGATAACTACGGACTCAAGATCAGCGAGACGGATGGAGAAGTCTGCTTGAAGGTTGATGTGCGGAAGAGCAAGGACGCTGCCCGGCTGCATGAGATGCTCTGTTCCTGGCAACAGGCCGCTGCCATGCTGGAGGCGGGCGAAATCTCCAAAGAGGATTACGACAAGTGGCGCTACCATTACCCGGAATTTGACAAGTCCCAGAACTATGTGAAGGTGCCACCCCAGGACCTCTTTTGATCCTCTCACTTGTAGGCCACGGGAGAGGCCGTTTGTTGCACAAAATAATAATAAAAAGGAAAAGAGAGCTAACTGACTAATCAAAATCAGTTAGCTCTCTTTTTATGAATAATGAAAAAGTGTTGCCAAATCGTTGCCACAGAGGGCATTAACCCATCAAAAACCCAGTCATTTCAGGCTTTTCCGGGCCTCTGAAATTACTCCCATTCGATGGTTGCGGGGGGTTTGGAAGTGATGTCGTAGACGATACGGTTAACGCCCTTGACCTCGTTGACGATGCGGGTGGAGATCTTGTCCAGCACATCGTAGGGGATGCGGGACCAGTCGGCGGTCATGAAGTCGGTGGTATTCACCGCCCGGAGGGCCAGGACAGACCGGGTGTTGGTGAGCACGGCAAAATACTGGCTGAGGTTTTTGTCCTCCCCTGCCTTGGCGATCTCATCCCGGAAGATGAAATCCGCCTCCCGCAGGGTGTCCAGCTTCTCCTTGGTCAGGTCCCCCATGACCCGGATGGCCAGGCCCGGACCGGGGAAGGGCTGGCGCATAACCAGATACTCAGGTAAACCAAGCTCACGTCCAAGTTGACGCACCTCGTCCTTGAACAGGAGCCGCAGGGGCTCGATGATCTCCTTGAAGTCCACGTAATCGGGCAGGCCCCCCACGTTGTGGTGGCTCTTGATCACAGCGGCGTCCCCCGCCCCGGACTCGATCACGTCGGGGTAGATGGTGCCCTGGACCAGGTAGTCCACCTGGCCGATCTTCTTGGCTTCCTCCTCAAAGACCCGGATGAATTCCTCGCCGATGATGTGGCGCTTCACCTCGGGCTCCTGCACCCCGGCCAGGCGCACCAGGAAGCGGGACTCCGCGTCCACCCGTACAAAATGGATGTCCCATTTGGAGAAGGCAGCCTCCACCTCGTCTCCCTCGTCCTTGCGCATGAGGCCGTGGTCCACAAAGACGCAGGTGAGCTGGCTGCCCACCGCCTCCGCCAGCAGGGCAGCGGCTACGGAGGAGTCCACCCCGCCGCTGAGGGCCAGCAGCACCTTGCCGTCTCCCACCTTCTCCCGGATCTGCCGGATGGCGGTATTCTTGTAGTCCTCCATGGTCCAGTCCCCCACGGCGTGACACACCTCGTAGAGGAAGTTGCGGATCATGTCAACTCCATGCTCTGTGTGGTTGACTTCCGGGTGGAACTGCACCCCGTAGAAGCCCCGCTCCACATCGGCAATGGCCACATTGGGGCAGGCCTGGGAGTGGGCCACCAGGGAAAAGCCCTGGGGCACCTTGGCCATATAGTCCCCGTGGCTCATCCAGGAGATGCCCTGCCCGGGCAGCCCCTTGAAGAGAGGACAGCCGCCGTCGTAGAAGGTGGGGGTACGGCCGTACTCCCGGGCGGTGTCCTCCTGGGCGGCGGTGACGCAGCCCCCCAGGGTATGGGCCATGAGCTGGCACCCGTAGCAGATGCCCAGAATGGGCACCCCCCAGGTGAAGATGGCCGGGTCCACCTTGGGGGAGCTCTCCTCATACACCGAGTTGGGGCCGCCGGTGAAGATGATGCCGATGGGCTCCATGGCCCGCAGCTCCTCCAGAGGGGTGGTGTAGGGCTTGACCTCGCAGTATACCTGGCACTCCCGCACCCGGCGGGCAATGAGCTGGTTGTACTGGCCGCCAAAGTCCAGAACAATAACAGTTTGATGGGACATGGGTCTCTTCCCTCCTCAGATGGTGGTGATGTCGATGGGGCGCAGGGCGGAGCTGCGGCTGAGTTCCCGCACGGTGAGCATGGCCCGGGCGGTGTCGATGGCGGTGACGCAGGCCACGGAGTGCTCCACGGTGGAGCGGCGGATCTTGAACCCGTCGGTGTCCTGCTTACGGCCCCGGGTGGGGGTATTGATCACCAGGTCCACGGTGCCGCCGGCCAGCATATCCAGAATGTTGGGGTGCCCCTCGGACACACGGGCCACCCGGCTGCAGGGAACCCCCGCCTCCTGGAGCACCTTGCAGGTGCCGTCGGTGGCCAGGATCTCGATGCCCATGTCGGCAAAGCCACGGGCCACCCCCACAATCTCTCCCTTGTCCTCGTCCTTCACGGTGATGATGATGCGGCCCCCCCGTTTGGGCACCTTCTGGTTGGCCCCCTTGAAAGCCTTGAGCAGGGCCTGGGGGAAGGATTCGGCAATGCCCAGCACCTCGCCGGTAGACTTCATCTCGGGGCCCAGGCCGGTGTCCACATCGGTGAGCTTCTCAAAGGAGAACACGGGCATCTTCACGGCGTAGTAGTCCGCCTCGGGGTAGAGGCCGGTGCCGTACCTCAGGTCCTTCAGCTTCTGCCCCAGCATCACCTTGGTGGCCAGGTCGATGATGGGCACCCCGGTGACTTTGGAGATATAGGGGATGGTGCGGGAGGAGCGGGGGTTGACCTCGATGACATACACCGCGTCGTTGTAGATGATGAACTGGATGTTGATCAGGCCGATGACCCCCAGGGCCCTGGCCAGGTCGGTGGTGTAGCGTAGGATGGTCTCCTTGTGCTTGTCCTCCAGGTGAATGGTGGGGTAGACGGAGATGGAGTCGCCCGAATGAATGCCGGCCCGCTCCACATGCTCCATGATGCCGGGGATGAGCACGTCCTCCCCGTCGAAGATGCCGTCCACCTCCACCTCCCGGCCCATGAGGTACTTGTCCACCAGGATGGGGTGCTCCTGGACGGTCTGGTTGATGATCTTCATGAAGTCCCGGATGTTCTTGTCGTTGTAGGCGATCTCCATGCCCTGACCGCCCAGCACATAGGAGGGGCGCACCAGCACCGGGTAGCCCACCTCGTGGGCGGCCGCCAGGGCCTCCTCGGTGGTGAAGACGGTCTTGCCCTTGGCCCGGGGGATGCTGCAGTCGTTGAGGATGGCGTCAAAGCGCTCCCGGTCCTCGGCGGCGTCCACCCCGTCGGAGGAGGTGCCCAGGATGGGGACCCCCATGTCGGTGATGGCCTTGGCCAGCTTGATGGCGGTCTGGCCGCCGAACTGGACCACAGCGCCCCAGGGCTTCTCCTGCTCCACGATGGCCTCCACATCCTCGGGGGTGAGGGGCTCGAAATAGAGCTTGTCCGCCACGTCGAAGTCGGTGGATACGGTCTCGGGGTTGTTGTTGATGATGATGGTCTCGTAGCCCATGCGCTTGAAGGCCCACACGGAGTGGACCGAGCAGTAGTCAAACTCGATGCCCTGGCCGATGCGGATGGGGCCGGAGCCCAGCACCAGCACCTTCTTCTTCTCGGGCTTCTCCTCCTCCGCGGGCAGGCGGCCCCGGAGAGAGGGGGCCACGGGGGCGTGGGCGGGCCACTGGCAGGGATCCAGAGCCTCATTCTCCTCATCGTAGGTGGAGTAGTAATAGGGGGTCTCCGCGTCAAATTCCGCCGCGCAGGTGTCCACCATCTTGAAGCAGGGGAAGATCTGATACTCCTCTCGCAGCTTCTTGATCTCCCCTCTGTCCCGGCCGGCCAGGAGGGCGATGTAGCTGTCGGCAAAGCCCATCTCCTTGGCCCGCTGCATGGTGTCCCGGTCCAGCTCCCCCTTCTTCAGGTGGTTCTCCATGTCCACGATCACCCCCAGCCGGTCCAGGAACCAGTAGTCGATCTTGGTGATGTTGTGGATCATGGAGGGCTTGATGCCCCGGCGCAGGGCCTCAGTGACCACGAAGATGCGCTCGTCGTCGATGTCGGCCAGCTTCTCCTCGATCTCCTCGTCGCTGAGGTTGGCCAGCTTGGGCAGGCGCAGAGCGTGGACGTTCTGCTCCAGAGAGCGCACCGCCTTCATCAGGGCCCCCTCAAAGGAGTTGCCGATGGCCATGACCTCGCCGGTGGCCTTCATCTGGGTGCCCAGGGTGCGGGCGGCGGTGGTGAACTTGTCAAAGGGCAGGCGGGGGATCTTGAGCACGCAGTAGTCAATGGTGGGCTCGAAGCAGGCAGTGGTCTTGCCGGTGACGGCGTTGGGGATCTCGTCCAGGGTGTATCCCAGGGCGATCTTGGCGGCTACCTTGGCGATGGGGTAGCCCGTGGCCTTGGAGGCCAGGGCGGAGGAGCGGGACACGCGGGGGTTGACCTCGATGACGGCGTACTCAAAGGAGTCAGGGTTCAGGGCGAACTGGCAGTTGCACCCGCCCTCGATCTCCAGGGCGGAGATAATGTCCAGCGCGGCGGTGCGCAGCATCTGGTACTCCCGGTTGGCCAGGGTCTGAGTGGGGGCCACCACGATGGAGTCGCCGGTGTGGACCCCCACGGGGTCCAGGTTCTCCATGGAGCAGATCTGGATCACGTTGCCCGCGGAGTCCCGCATGACCTCGAACTCGATCTCCTTCCAGCCGGCGATGCACCGCTCGATGAGCACCTGGCCCACCCGGCTGAGATGGATGCCCCGGTCGGCGATCTCCCGGAGGGAGGGCTCGTCGTAGGCGATGCCGCCGCCGGTGCCACCCAGGGTGTAGGCCGGACGGACAATGACGGGGTAGCCGATGGTGCCGGCAAAGTCCACCGCGTCCTCCACGCTCTCCACCACGTCGGAGGTGACACAGGGCTGGCCGATGGCCTCCATGGTGTCCTTGAAGCCCTGGCGGTCCTCCGCCTTGCGGATGGACTCGGGGCTGGTGCCCAGCAGGCGCACGTGGTTGGCCGCCAGGATGCCCTGCTCGTGGAGGTTCATGGCCAGGTTCAGCCCGGTCTGGCCCCCCAGAGTGGGCAGGACGGCGTCGGGCTTCTCCTTCTCGATGATCTGGGTCACGGAGGCGATGTTCAGCGGCTCGATATACACGTGGTCGGCGATGTCCTTGTCGGTCATGATGGTGGCGGGGTTGGAGTTGACCAGCACCACCTCCACCCCTTCCTCCTTCAGAGCGCGGCAGGCCTGGGTGCCGGCGTAGTCAAACTCCGCCGCCTGGCCGATGACGATGGGCCCGGAGCCCAGTACCAAAACCTTGCGAATGCTGCTGTCCTTAGGCATTGCGCCCACCTCCCATCATGTCCATAAAGCGGTCGAAAAGATACTCCGTGTCCTGGGGCCCGGGGGATGCCTCCGGGTGGAACTGAACAGTGAACACGTTGCCCTTGCAATAGCGCAGGCCCTCCACGCTGCCGTCGTTGACATTGATGTGGGAGATCTCCGCCACGGCGGGGTCCACGCTGTCCTCGCACACGCAGTAGCCGTGGTTCTGGCTGGTGATGTACACCCGGCCCTGGGCCACGTCCTTCACCGGGTGGTTGCCCCCCCGGTGGCCGAAACGCATCTTCCGGGTTTTGGCGCCGGTGGCCAGGGCCATGAGCTGGTGGCCAAGGCACACGGCAAAGACGGGGATGTTGGCGTCGTAGAACTTGCGCACCTGCTCAATGATCTCCACGTTGTCCGCCGGGTCCCCGGGGCCGTTGGAGAGCATCACCCCGTCGTACCCCTGGCTGAGGACGGTGTTGGCAGGGGTGTGGGCGGGGTACACCGTGACGGCGCAGCCCCGCTTGGTGAGGCAGCGGATCATGTTCTCCTTCACGCCGAAGTCCATCATGGCCACACGGCGCAGCTGCCGCCCCTGGGCGGGGTACTCCTCCTCCGCCTGGCGGGTGACCCGCTCCACGGTGCCCTCCACCCGGTAGGCCCGGATCTTCTCCAGGGCCTCATCCATAGAAAAATTCTCCGCGCAGGTGATCATGCCGTTCATGGTGCCCTGATTGCGGAGAATACGGGTCAGCGCGCGGGTGTCCACGCCCTGAATACCCACAATATTATGTTCCTTCAGATACTCGTCCAGGGTGCCCTCGCAGCGGAAATTGCTGCCGCGGGAGGCCAGATGGCGCACGATAAACGCCTCGGCCCAGGGACGGCCGGACTCGTTGTCCTCATGGTTGACGCCGTAATTGCCGATAAGGGGATAGGACATGACAATGCCCTGTCCCGCATAGGAGGGGTCGGTCAAGATCTCCTGGTAGCCGGTCATGGAGGTGTTGAACACCATCTCAAATACCCGCTCCCCGGACGCGCCGATAGACTGGCCGTGAAACACACAGCCGTTGCTCAAAACCAACGTGGCTTTCATCTGCTGCATCCCGCCTTTTCTGTGGTATAATCTTTCAGATTGTATCCCAATTTCCCTCAAAACACAATATATATCCCGCTCCTTTTCCCCCCTCCCAAAAAAAATTGGAATTTTGGACAAACTCGCCCCACATATCTCCCGCCCCGGAGGCAATAATGATAACAGCAAAGGGGGCAGGTTCTTTTATGATTATCGTGTTGATCCGTACCGTGATCCTCTATGTGGTCATCATCGCCGGTATCCGCCTCATGGGCAAGCGGCAGGTGGGGGAGCTGGAGCCCTCCGAGCTGGTGCTGGCCCTGCTTATCGCGGACCTGGCCTCGGTGCCCATGCAGGACACGGGCATCCCCCTGCTGTGGGGTATCATCCCCATCATCGCCCTGCTGTGCACCGCCAGCATCATCTCGGTGCTCACCCTGAAAAGCCCCCGGTTCCGGGACCTGGTGTGCGGCACCCCCAGCTTCCTCATCCGCCGGGGGAAGGTGGTGGAGGGGGAGCTGCGGCGCAACCGCATCACCCTGGACGAGCTGCTGGAGGAGCTGCGCATCCAGGGAGTGTTCGACCTGAGCACGGTGCGCTACGCCATTCTGGAGAGCAACGGCCAGCTCTCGGTACTCCTCAACAGCGCGGACCTCCCCGCCACCGCCGCCCAGGCGGGGGCCCAGGCCCAGGACAAGGGGGTGCCCACCGTTCTCATCGCCGACGGCAGGGTGCTCACAGACAATCTGAAAAAGCAGGGGCTCGACCAGGTGTGGCTCACCCGGCAGCTGGAGGCCCGTGGGGCCGCCTCCCCTGCCCAGGTGCTCCTCCTCACGGTGGATGAGGCGGGCGGCCTCTACTATGCGGCAAAGGAGGGGTGAGCGTGAAGCGGCTTGTGATCTCTCTGGGGCTCCTCCTTCTCATCGCCGGGGCCACTCTGGGCAACACCGCCTTCCTCAAAACCCGCACCCAGGCTTTGGAGGAGCTTCTCACCACGGCCCAGGCGGCAGTGGGCCGGCAGGACTGGAGGGAAGCGGAGGACCTTACGAAACAGGCTCTGGACCAGTGGCGGGAGCTGGAATTCTACCTCCATGTCACCTTGCGCCACGACGACATTGACCAGATCCTGGCCTCCATTCAGGAAGTACGGCAATACCTCACCTGCCCGGAGGACACGGCGGAGTACGCCGCCGCCAACGCCCGGCTGCTCACCCAGCTGGAGCTCCTGTGCGAGGCGGAGTGTCTCACCCTGCACAACATCCTTTAAAAACGCGGCAGTACGCCGCCGCCCGGACCGGGCGGCGGCGTACTGCACCCCTTATTTGTCGGCCAGGAGCTTGTTGAGCTCCTCCATAAAAGTGTTCAGGTCCTTGAACTGGCGGTATACCGAGGCAAAGCGCACATAGGCCACCTCGTCCACCTCCTTGAGCTTGGCCATCACCAGTTCCCCGATGCGGGCGGAGGGGATCTCCCGCTCCAGCTCGTTTTGCAATGTCAGCTCGATCTCGTCGGCCACCCGCTCCAGGGTGGCCATGGGGACGGAGCGCTTCTCGCAGGCCTTGAGCATGCTGCTGAGCAGCTTGCTGCGGTCAAAGGCCTGGCGCCCCCCGTCCTTCTTGATGACCATCAGGGGCAGGCGCTCCATAGTCTCGTAGGTGGTGAAGCGCTTGTGGCAGGCCAGGCACTCCCGCCGGCGGCGGATGCTGCTGCCCTCGTCCGCCGGTCTGGAGTCCACCACCTTGCTCTCCATGTTGGAGCAATAGGGACATTTCATCTCAACCAATCCTCTCAGCCGGGCCGCAGCCCGCTCCTCAGTTTGCCCCGCCCCACGCGGGGATGAAAACTTTTTCTCCGGCGTATATTCTCCCCCGCCGGGGGCCATACTGGTGACAGTGAGGTGATAAAAATGAGCTACAAGCCCAATACCAACAGCTGTCCCAGCAATCAGAAATCCACTCCCGAGCAGAAGAAGACCCCTGAGCAGCAGAACAAGAAATACGCCCCCACCCAGAATAAGGCCAACCCCACCCAGAGCCGCTGACCAGACAGTCCCTCCGGCAAAGCGCTGGGCCTGAACAAAAGACGGCACGGGTGCCCAGCTACCGCTGCGGCACCCGTGCCGTTTTCTTATTTGGTCCCGAAGATCCGGTCGCCGGCGTCTCCCAGGCCGGGAACGATATAGCCGTGCTCGTTGAGACCTTCGTCCACAGCGGCGCAGTAAATGTCCACATCGGGGTGATCCTTGTGCACCCGGGCGATGCCCTCGGGGGCGGCCAGGATGTTCATGAGCTTCACATGCTTGACCCCGTAGTTCTTGATGAACTGGATGGCGGCGGAGGCGGAGCCGCCGGTGGCCAGCATGGGATCCAGCACGATGACCTCCCGCTCGGCGATGTCGCTGGGCATCTTGCAGTAGTACTCCACGGGCTCCAGGGTGTTGGGGTCACGGTACAGACCGATGTGGCCCACCTTGGCGGAGGGGATCAGGGTGAGGATGCCGTCCACCATGCCCAGGCCCGCCCGCAGAACAGGGACGATGGCCAGCTTCTTGCCGGCGATGGTCTTGAACTTGCCGGAGCAGATGGGGGTCTTGATCTCCACCTCCTCCATGGGCAGATCCCGGGTGGCCTCGTAGCACATCAGGGTAGCGATCTCGGAGACCACCTGGCGGAAGTCCTTGACGCCGGTGGTCTCATCCCGCAGGATGGACAGCTTGTGCTGAAGGAGCGGATGGTCCAGAATATGTACTTTTTCCATTTATATCTTCCCCTTTTCCTGATTGAGTCGTTCCCGTTCGGCCTGGGACAGCCGGTGATAGGCCGGCGCCAGGGCAGCGGCGGACACCAGGCCTCCGCTGCGGACCAGCTCCACCGCCGCACGGGCCACGCCCCAGGCGCTCTGGTGGCGCAGGTGGGGCGGCAGCAGCACCGCCGGCACGCCCTGCTTACGAAAGGCATTATAACACAGATCCCCACCGTCTCCAACTAAAATCTGCGTCTGCCCCCGATTTTTTATCTCGGGGATCAGCTCCTCCAGGGAGATGGCCCGGTCGGGCGTCAGCCGGGTGAGGGTCCCCCCCCGGGCCAGGAAGCTGGCCTGATAGACCTGATTGCGCCGGGCGTCCATCACGGCGCAGATCTCCCCCTCCAGATGGGCAGCCAGCCAGGCCATGGACTCCAGGGTGGAGCAGGGGGCGCAGGGCTTGTCCAGCGCCCAGGCCAGCCCCTTTGCCTCGGACACCCCGATGCGCAGCCCCGTAAAGGACCCCGGCCCGGCGGCCACGGCAATCACGTCCATCTCCGCCAGGGTGAGCCCGGCGTTTTTCAGCATATCCTCCACCATGGGCAGCAGGGTGGCGCTGTGGGTGAGGCCGGTGCGCTGGAAGCTCTGGGCCACCAGCTCCTCCCCCTCGCACACCGCCGCCGAGGCCGCCTTGGCCGAGGACTCCAGTGCCAGGATCTTCACAGCTCCACCCCCTCAATGGTAATAACCCGGTCGTTGTCCCCCGCTCCCCGCCGCAGGTCCACCCGGATGAAGGGCTCCTCCAGGGCGCCGGAGATGTTCTCGCTCCACTCCACGGCGCACACGCCCCCCCGGTCCAGGTAATCCTCCCAGCCGATGTCGAAGAGCTCCTCCGGAGAGGAGAGGCGGTAGAGGTCAAAGTGGAACAGGGGCATGGAGTCGCTGAGGTACTCATGGACGATGTTGAAGGTGGGGCTGGTCACCTGCTCCCGGGCACCCAGACCCCTGGCCATGCCGGAGACGAAGGCGGTCTTCCCCGCCCCCAGGTCCCCGGTGAAGGCCACCACCGCCCCGGGGGACAGCGCCCTGGCCAGCCGCTCCCCCAGCTCACGGGTGTCGCCGGCGCTGTGTGAATGGTATACCATGGATCTCTCTCCTTTTATCAAAGGCGCGTTGTGCAGCGTGCGCCCCCGGAGGGCCCCGCCGCCGCGGTTTATTCGGCAGACATTAGTATAGCATGATTGTCCGGCGTGTGGTATAATATTTTGCATCTTTCTCATCATCCCGCGAAAGGAGGCCTTTCCGTGCAGCTTGGCAGCGCCATCCGGGACTACATCCGGCGGGCGGACCACGTGCTCTTCGCCCTGTGCCTGGGCGCCAGCCTGTTCGGGCTGGCCCTGATCTACAGCGCCACCCGCTATGATCCCGCCCTCCACAACTACCCCGCCAAGCAGGCGGTCTTTATTGCCATGGGAGTGGTGCTCTATGTGATCTTCTCCCTGGTGGACATCGAGTTTATCCTGGAGCGGTCATGGAAGTACCTCTTTCTGGCGGGGGTATTCATCATCCTGCTCATCATCCCCTTCGGCAAGGCGGACGACACGGGCAACCGCAGCTGGGTCTTTATCCCCGGCCTGCCCTTCGGCCTGCAGCCGGCGGAGATCGTGAAGCTCTTCTTCGTCCTCCTCCTCAGCCGCCTGATGGACAAGCGGCGGCGGGTGGGGCTGAGCAAATTCTCTTCGGTGATGATGTACGCCGCCCTCACTCTCTTTTTCGGCGGGCTCATCGCGGTGCTCTCCGGGGACTTCGGCATGGTGCTGGTGTATCTGCTGCTCTTCGCCGTGATGGGCTTCGTGGCGGGCATCCAGCTGAGATGGTTCGTGCTGGCCTTCTCCGCCATGGGGGGTGTGCTGGCCCTCATCTGGAGCCACATCCCCCTCTATATCCGCATGCGCTTCATGGTGGTCTTTGACCATGACCTGGACCCCCTGGGTAAGGGCTGGCAGCAGACCCGGTCCCTGCTGGCCATCGGCTCCGGGGGCCTCACGGGGATGGGGTACCTCCAGGGCACCCAGACCCAGTCCACCAACTCCAGCAGCCTCCCCGCCCGGCACACCGACTTCATTTTCGCCGTGTGCGGCGAGGAGCTGGGTCTTCTGGGCTGTATCGCCGTGATCCTCCTGCTGATGGCCATCGTGCTGCGCTGTGTGTGGGTGTCCCGCTGCGCCAGGAGCCACATCTCCGCCTACATCTCCCTGGGTTTCGGGGGGATGATCATCATCCAGATGATTCTGAACATCGGCATGTGCCTCTTCGTGGCCCCGGTCATCGGCCTTACCCTCCCCTTTTTCAGCTACGGCGGTTCCTCCATCCTGACGGCCTTCTCGGTGATGGGCATCGTCTCCGGCATCAAGCTAAACTCCCTGCCCAGCTGGCTCAAGGACAGGAGCAATATGTAGTCCTTCGGAATAATCTCCTTCATCTGGCACATGCTAACACCGCATGTCCAAATGAAGGAGGTTTTTTCTTTGAGAACTCGTCTCGCCGCCGCCCTGGCCGCCCTCACCGCCCTGGTGTGCGCCCTCACCCCCGCCGCCGCCCGGATGGAGGCCGTCCGGGGCCAGGCCGCCGTGGCCGCCTTTGCCAAAAACGGCCTGGTGTCCCAGTGCATTTCCTTCTCCCAGGAGGACTTCGTCCTCACGGGGGACAGCCAGGGGGTCAGTCTGTCCTCCATCGTCCTCACCCAGCTACCCGCCGGGGAGGCGGGGGTGCTGGAGCTGTCCGGCCGCCCCCTGGCCACCGGGGAACAGGTGGCCGCCTCCGCCCTGGGGGAGCTGACCTTCCGCATTTTTGGGGGCTGCGCCCTGGAACAGACGTCCCTCACCTTCCGCCCCACCTTCTCCGACGGGTCCACCGGTGAGGAGACCCAGGTGGACCTCCACCTGCTCACCTCCTCCAACACCGCCCCAATCGCCCAGAATCTGGAGATGAACACCTATAAAAATGTGGCCATCCAGGGTACCCTCACCGCCATTGACCCCGACGGGGACGCCGTCACCTTCCGCATCACGGACCCCCCCGCCCGGGGGGGCGTCACCCTGGCCGACCCCGCTTCGGGCGCCTTCACCTACACCCCCTATGAGAACAAGACCGGGAAGGACACCTTCTCCTATGTGGCGGTGGACAGCGTGGGCAACCTGTCCAACGTGGCCACCGTCCGGGTAAAGATCGAGAAGGCGGACACCAAGGTGACCTACGCCGACCTGGAGGGACACCCCGCCCACCGGGCGGCCATCCGCCTGGCGGAGGCTGGTGTGTTCACCGGCACCTGTGTGGACGGGGTGTACCGCTTTGACCCCGACACCCCCGTGACCCGGGAGGAGTTTCTGGCCATGGCCATGGCCGCCGGAGGGGTGGACTCCCTGGGGGAGGTGGCGGTCACCGGCTTCTATGACGACGGGGCCATCCCCGCCTGGGCCAAGGGCTATGTCTCCGCCGCCCTGCTGGAGGGCCTGGTCCAGGGCACCACCGACGCCCAGGGTCAGGCGGTGTTCCTCCCCCAGGCGACCATCACCGGGGCGGAGGCGGTGGTGCTGGTGGACCGGGTGCTCTCCCTGACGGATGTATCCGTCAGCGAGAGTGTGATGGCCGGGGATGAGAGCGCCCCCGCCTGGGCCGTCCAGGCCGCCGCCAACGTCCAGGCCGCCCAGGTGCTGCCCGCGGGCCTTCCCCTGTCCGGCGCCCTCACCCGGGCCGACGCCGCCCAGCTGCTGTGCGCCATGCTGGACTATCTGGACAGCCTGTGATCTCTCTTTCCGCCCCCGGCGGAGCCGGGCCCCGTGCCCGCCTCCGCCGGGCTTTTTATCTATAGATATTTTCTATGAATACAGCATGTTTTCCCCCATGATATCGATTTCTCAAAGGCCACCTTTTTGTGCTATGCTGGATGAGAACGGACACCGGGTCCCCTCCCTTTGGGCGGGGGCTCACGGCAAGAAAAGAGGCAAGCTATGGAAGAGCAAAAGATCGTATTCTGCAAGGGGGGCGGCTGCACCGCCAAGCTGGGGGCCGGGGTCCTCAGCCGGGTGCTGGAGAAGCTGCCCCGGGGCCCGGAGGACCCCCGGCTTCTCATCGGCTACGACAGCAAGGACGACGCGGCGGTATACCAGGTGGCGGAGGACCTGGCCATTGTCCAGACCCTGGACTTCTTCCCCCCCATGGTGGACGACCCATACACCTTTGGCCAGATCGCCGCGGCCAACGCCCTGAGCGACATCTACGCCATGGGCGGCCAGGTGCGCACCGCCCTGAACATCGTCTGCTTCCCCGAGAGCATGGACCTGAACATCCTGGGAGAGATCATGCGGGGGGGCGCGGAGAAGGTCATGGAGGCGGGGGGCACCCTGGTGGGGGGCCACTCCATTGCCGACAGCGACGTGAAGTACGGCCTGTCCGTCATGGGCACCATCCACCCGGACAAGGTCTATCCCAACAACCAGGGGCAGCCGGGGGACTGTCTGATCCTCACCAAGCCCCTGGGGGTGGGCATCGTGTGCACCGCCAACCGGGTGGGCGAGGCCTCCCCCGAGGCCATGGCGGCAGCCATCACCTCCATGACCACCCTGAATAAGGAGGCCTCCCGGCTGTGCGGCGGCCACACCATCCACGCCTGCACCGACGTGACGGGCTTCGGCTTCCTGGGCCATCTCCACGAGATGATGGACGGCCGCCTCTCCTGCTCCATCCGGGCCGGGCAGGTGCCGGTGATCCCCCAGGCCCTGGACTACGTCGGGGAGTTCCTGCTCACCGCCGCCGGCCAGCGCAACCGCAACCACGCCGGCCCCTTTGTGACCTTTGAAAACGTGCCCTTCCCCATGGAGGAGGTCCTCTTCGACCCCCAGACCTCCGGCGGGCTGCTCATCGCCCTGCCCCGGGAGGAGGGAGAGGTCCTGCGGAAGGAGCTGCGGGAAGCCGGCCTCACGGCGGAGATCGTGGGGGAGATCCTCCCCCGGCAGGAACAGGAAATTTACATTACAATGGATTGATCGGGAGGGATTGAACATGATTCAAGTCAACGCCATGGGGGACACCTGCCCCATCCCCATCGTCAAAACCAAGAAGGCCATCGCCCAGCTGGGGGGAGCCGGCACCGTGGAGACCCTGGTGGACAACGAGATCTCGGTGCAGAACCTGACCAAGATGGCCAACCAGAAGGGCTATGCCGTCAAATCCGAGAAGCTGGGCCCCGGGCAGTACAAGGTCACCATGACCGTTGGGGAGCAGGACGCCCCGCCGGAGGACGGGGCGGACGAGACCTGCCTGGTAACTCCCGCCCCGGAGGGCAAGCGCAACATCGTGGTGGCGGTCACCTCCCCCCGGATGGGAGAGGGCAACGACGAGCTGGGGGCAGTGCTGATGAAGGGCTTTCTCTACGCCCTGAACCAGCAGGACACCCTGCCCGCCACCATCCTCTTCTACAACGGCGGCGCCCCCCTCACCTGCCAGGGCTCCCAGTCCCTGGAGGACCTGAAGAGCCTGGAGGCCCAGGGGGTGGAGATCCTCACCTGCGGCACCTGCCTGAACTACTACGGCCTCACCGACCAGCTGGCGGTGGGCGAGGTGACCAACATGTACACCATCACCGAAAAGCTCACCGGGGCCCACCTGGTGGTGCGGCCCTGAGGCGCCCCCATGCGCATCAAGCGTCCCACCCTGGTCATCACCTTCCACACCACCACCCAGGCCATGGCGGCGGAGGCCTTCTGCCTGGCGCAGGGCCTGCCCGGCCGGCTCATCCCGGTGCCCCGGGAGATCACCGCCGGCTGCGGCCTGGCCTGGGCCGCCCCGCCGGAGGGGCGGGAGGTCCTGATCCCCGCCCTGGAGGGGGAGGGACTCCAGTGGGCGGCGGAGCAGGTGATCACCATCTGACCCTCCACATGAAAGCTTTACGACAAAACACAGCCGGCAGAGGCGCACGCCTCTGCCGGCTGTGTTTTCATTTGCAATCTACATTTTACCGGCGCTTATTCTTCCGCGCTGTCCAGAGCGCCGTCAATCAGCTTGAGCAGCTCCAGCGCGCTGCGGAAATTCTGAGTCACACCCCGGTCCACCCAGGTGACATTGCCCTGCCATGTGGCGTTCTGCCGGTACTGCACATGCACGATGAACGTGCCCTTTTCTCCACGCTGGCCAATGATCTCATCTGCTTCCATGACGCGGGCCACCTCTCCTTTCTGCTGATACACCTCAGGCTGGGGAAAAAAGCTCCGCCTTCGCGTGGCGGCCTGGGGGTATCCGATTCGATCGAACAGCGCTTCCATCTGCTTTAAAAGATGGCCGCTGTCCCGAAACTGCTCCGGCTCACGGGAGAACCTGTGAAACATCCGGCCCGACGCCTCACCCTGGCGGTGCGTGTCCACACACACACTCAGCAGATTGGGCGCAGCGATATTGACATGGCGTTTGATCTCCTGCGTATCCATCTCTGCTCCTCCTTTACCTTACGAGATTACTATACCATAGGAGACCTTACCATAAGTATTACCAAATGTATTTTTTTAAATTATTCTGAAACTACCGAGATTATATGCCCCAGATTTTCCCACCTCCGCCAAAATGAAGGTCCGGCCCCTCGCTGTCCATCTCGGCTACAGAGGCCACATGGAACTGCACCCGGATCCCTCTGGAGCGGCTGTCGCCCTGGAAGCGCTGGTCCAGCCGCTCCTCCACCAGGGTACAGTTTTCCCGGTTGATGCTCTGGAGCATGATGAGATAGCCGCTGGCGTTGTACCGGCAGTATACGTCGCCCCGGCGCAGGGTGGAGCGGATGGCCTCCCCCAGGGCTTCGCTGGCAGCGCTCAGCCGCTCCTCCGAGGCGACGGGCTCCCCCCGGGGATCGGTGAGGGTACACAGCATCAGATAGACCGACTGCCCCGTGCGCTCAATGATACGGCGGCAGATGCGGTAGCTGTCCACAAAGCCCGGGTAGGAACAGCAGTAAGCTCCCCCCGTTTTCCCATCCTCCCGCAGGTTCTCCAGAATGTCGGGCAGCACCATCACCGTAGGAGTCTCCATCTGGCGGCCCATGCTGCGGATACACTCCACCATCTCCTGGGAGGGGCGCACCCCGAGGGTCTCGTAGATGGCCTCCGAGGCGGCGCGGTGCACCTCCACCGCCTCCTTGGTGCGGCCCAGGCTCATCAGGCACTTGATGCGCCGCAGCTGCCACTCCTCCTCGCAGGGATAGATCTCCGCCGCGGCAGTGCACAGCTCCAGCATGGTCTCCAGCTCGTACTGCTCTTCCAGCAGGGTACAGGCCGCCCGCAGGCAGGAGAAATACAGCTGCTGGCAGCGCAGGGACTCCCGCACCACCCACTCCTCCGAGGAGAGCATGGGCAAAAACTCCCCCCGGTACAGCCCACAGGCGGCCATCAGGTCATCCAGGCCCTCCCGGCTGTCCTTTTGGGTCAGGGCCGCCTGGGCGGCCTCCCGGAAGCGGCATACATCCACCTCTACCGACAAGCTGCCCCCCCAGCGGTACACTCCGCCGCTGACTTCAATATAGTTATCATCAGGCAGGCCGATCTCCACCAGCTTCTTGCGCAGGCGGCTGGCCATCACCACCAGGCTGTTGCCCCGGTCCAGCTCCTCGTCCCAGCGGTAGAGCATCTCCAGCATCTGCCCCCGGGGCACGCCCTCCCCCATGGCATTCCACAGGATCTGCAGCATCTGCACCGACTTGGACACACTGCGCCGCACCAGCGCCAGGGGCTTATCCCCATAGAGGACGGAAAAGCCCCCCAGCATATTCACATGCAGGACGGTTTCACTCATGATATTTCACCCTTTTGCTCCGCAGCGCCCAGGTCAGAGGTCCGGCCTCGTCCGGGCCGCATTCCACCGCTCTGTGCTGGTTCTTTTGCTCTGAATGGCTGCTTTGGCACATAAAAAATGATAAAAAGGAAAAGCTTATCTATTATATCTATACTCTTGATATAGTTTACTATCCCCTGCTCCCCCTGTCAAGCCCGGTCCGCCCGCCTCAGTCCCTCCCCTTTCATGCTCAATCATTTTCAGTCATCCTAATGATTTATTTTGAAGTTTTTTGATTTAAAATGATTGACATCATGAGGCACCTGTGATACACTATCCTCAGAAAGCAAAGGCCCCAGAAAGGAGTGATCGCCATGCTGACGCAGGAACGGCAATACCGGATCCTCAAGCTGCTGCAAGATCAAAAGACAGCCACTGTGGCCGAGTTGACCCGCCTGACCGACAGCTCAGAGGCCACCATCCGCCGGGATCTCACCGCCCTGGCCCTCAGCGGCAAGCTGGTGAAGGTCCACGGCGGCGCCACCCTTCCCCCCGACGCCTTTTCCACAGCGGAGCCGGACGTATCCACCAAGGCCACCCTCCATGCCGCGGAAAAGGAGGCCATCGGCCGCTACGCCGCCACCCTGGTACATGATGAGGACTTCATTTACCTGGATGCCGGTACTACCACCGAGCGGGTAATCGAGCACCTGGCAGGCAGCCGGGCCACTTTCGTCACCAACGGCATTGGGCACCTGCGCCGCCTCACCGCCCTGGGCCTGCGCTGCTATCTGCTGGGCGGGCAGTTCAAACCGGTGACCGAGGCCATGATCGGCACCATGGCCACCCGGGCCCTAGGCCAGTTCAACTTCAGCAAGTGCTTTATGGGGGTCAACGGCATCTCCCTGGAGCATGGGTACACCACCCCCGACAGCGAGGAGGCCGCCGTCAAGACCGCCGCCATGGCCCAGTCCTACCTGTGTTACATCCTGGCGGACCACAGCAAGTTCGGCTTTGTTTCCTCCGTGACCTTTGCCCCGGCCAGGCAGGCCTGCATCATCACCGACCGTCTCCACGACGAGAGCTACCGCGCCATGACTACCATAAAGGAGGTGAACGTATGATCTACACGGTAACGTTTAACCCCGCCCTGGACTATGTGGTCCGCCTGTCCCAGCTGGTGCCCGGGGCCGTCAACCGCACCCAGGCCGAGTCCCTCCAGTGCGGCGGCAAGGGCATCAACGTCTCCACGGTGCTCAAGGCCCTGGGGGTACCCAGCGTGGCCCTGGGCTTTGCCGCCGGGTTTACCGGCCGGGCCCTGGTGGACAGCCTCACCGAGCAGGGCATTGCCAACGAGTTTGTCACCCTCCCCGCCGGTCTCTCCCGCATCAACGTGAAGCTCAAGACCGGTCAGGAGACCGAGATCAACGGCCGGGGCCCCGACATCGACCCGGAGTCCCTGGAGGTTCTGTGCCGCCGGCTGGACCGCCTCACCGGAGAGGACATGCTGGTGTTGGCGGGCAGCATCCCCGCCTCCCTCCCCTCGGACATCTACGAGCGCATTCTGGAGCGGGTGAAGCCCACCGGCTGCGCCGCAGTGGTAGACGCCACCGGGGACCTTCTCGCCCGGGTGCTGCCCTACCGCCCCTTCCTCATCAAGCCCAACCATCTGGAGCTGGGGGAGCTGTGCGGCGTGACCCTCTCCCCCCAGGACACCCCCGCCGTCACCGCCGCCGCCCGGACCCTCCAGGAGCGGGGCGCCCGGAACGTGCTGGTGTCCATGGCGGGCGACGGCGCCCTGCTGGTCACCGAGGACGGACAGATCCTCCGGCAGGCCGCCGCCAAGGGCAAGGTCCTCAATTCCGTAGGGGCGGGGGACTCCATGGTGGCCGGGTTCCTGGCGGGCTGGCAGTCCACCGGGGACTACGCCCACGCCCTGCGCCTGGGCACCGCCGCCGGCGGCGCCACCGCCTTCTCCGTAGCCCTGGCCACCCGACAGGAAATTGACCGCGTGCTGGAGACCCTGCAGTAAGTCAGACACTTCTATTTTATTGCGGAAAGGATGAATCCTATGCGCATCACCGATCTTCTCTCCCCCAGCGCCATCGCCCTGGGCGCGGCCGTGTCCGACCGGGACCAGGCCATCGACAAGCTGGTCTCCCTCCACCAGGCGGCCGGCAACCTTCTGGATCAGGAGGGCTACAAGGCCGACATCCTGGCCCGGGAGTCCATGAGCACCACCGCCGTGGGGGCGGGCATCGCCGTGCCCCACGCCAAGAGCGCCAGCGTCAGGCACCCCGCTCTGGCGGCCATGACCGTCCCGGGAGGCATTGACTACGGCTCCCCCGACGGCCAGCCCTCCGACCTCTTCTTCATGATCGCCGCCCCCGCCGGAGAGGGGGACACCCACCTGGAGATGCTGGCCCGGCTGATGACCATGCTGATGGATGAGGAGTTTGCCGCCGCCCTGCGGTCGGCCAAGACTCCCCAGGAGTTCCTCCAGGTCATTGACAAGCAGGAGGCCGCCAAGTACCCCGACGAGCCCGCCCAGACTGTCCAGGTCCCCCAGGGCTACCAGGTGCTGTGCGTCACCGCCTGCCCCACCGGCATCGCCCACACCTACATGGCCGCCGAGGCCCTGGAAAAAGCGGGGGCCGAGATGGGCATTACCGTGAAGGCCGAGACCCAGGGCTCCGGCGGGGCCAAGAACGTCCTCACCCACGAGGAGATCGCCGCCTGCGAGGGCATCATCGTGGCGGCGGACAAGAACGTGTCCCTGGACCGGTTTGACGGCAAGCCCGTGCTGCGGGTGCCCGTGTCCGACGGCATCCACAAGCCCCAGGAGCTCATCAACAAGATCATGGCCCACAACGTGGCCCCCTACCACGCCCAGGGGGGCGCCGCCTCCCAGGAGGAGAGCAGCGGCCAGGAGAGCCTGGGCCGCCAGCTCTACAAGCACCTGATGAACGGCGTGTCCCACATGCTGCCCTTCGTCATCGGCGGCGGCATCCTCATCGCCCTGGCCTTTCTCTTTGACTCCGGCGCGGTGAACGACAGCAACTTCGCCGACTTCGGCACCATCACCCCCCTGGCCGCCTGGTTCAAGAACATCGGCGGCGTGGCCTTCAACCTGATGCTGCCCATTCTGGCGGGCTACATCGCCATGTCCATCGCCGACCGGCCGGGGCTGATGGTGGGCTTTGTGGGCGGCATGGTGGCCGCCTCCGGCGCCACCTTCGCCTCCCCCGCCGGCACCGACGTGTCCGCCGGCTTCCTGGGAGCCCTGGTGGCCGGCTTCCTGGGCGGTTACCTGATGCTGGGCATCCGCAAGCTGTGCGACAAACTGCCCAACGCCCTGGAGGGCATCAAGCCCGTCCTCATCTACCCCCTCATCGGCCTGCTCCTCATCGGCGTCATCATGTGCGCCATCAACCCCTTCGTGGGCATGATCAACTCCGCTATCTACGGCGGTCTGGAGTCCATGGGCGCCGGGTCCAAGGTGATTTTGGGCGTGGTGCTGGCGGCCATGATGGCCATTGACATGGGCGGCCCCTTCAACAAGGCGGCCTACGTCTTCGGCACCTCCACCCTGGCGGCCACGGCAGCCTCCACCGGCTCCGACGTGATGGCCGCGGTGATGATCGGCGGTATGGTGCCCCCCCTGGCCATCGCTCTGGCCACCACCTTCTTCAAGAACCGCTTCACCCCGGAGGAGCGCAAGTCCGGCCCGGTGAACTACATCATGGGGCTGTGCTTCATCACCGAGGGCGCCATCCCCTTCGCCGCCGCCGACCCCTGGCGGGTCATTCTCTCCTGCGTGGTGGGTTCCGGCGTGGCCGGCGGGCTGTCCATGGCCTTCGGCTGCACCCTCCCGGCGCCCCACGGCGGTATCTTCGTCTTCCCCGTGATGCACAACGTGCTCTGGTATATTTTGGCCTTGATTGCCGGGGCGATTGTTGGTATGCTGATGTTAGCCATTCTGAAAAAAAAGAAAGCTGAGGTATAAGTCATGGTCAGTGAAAAGGTAACAGTCATCAACAAGATGGGGTTCCATATGCGCCCCGCCGGCCTCTTCGTGGCTGAGATGGCCAAGTTCAAGTCCGCCATCAACATCGTGTTCAACGGCAAGAACATCGACGGCAAGAGCATCATGAACGTGATGGCCGCCTGCATGAAGTGCGGCGCCGAGATCGAGATCCAGTGCACCGGCGAGGATGAGGAGGCTATGCTCGCCAAGGCCGTGGAGATGGTCAAGTCCGGTCTGGGCGAGGCCTGATCCCCCGGGGCGCGGCCCCCGGCCCACCCAGGGCCAGGGCCGCGCCCCTCTTCTTCCACCACCAACCACACGAATTCAACCGAAAGGGGCCACAACTATGTATCAAGGTATCGGCGCCTCTGCCGGCATCGGCATTGGCAAAGCGGTCCTCATCCGCCAGGCGGAGCTGGACTGGTCCGGCGTGGTGTTCCAGGGGGCTGCGGCGGAAAAGGAGCGCCTGCACAAGGCCATCGCCGCGTTCATTGACAAGACCAACGCCATGGCCGACGCCATGCGCGCCCGGGTGGGCGAGAAGCAGGCGGAGATCCTCACCGGCCAGGTGCTCATGGTGGGGGACCCCTTCATGTCCAGCCAGATGGAGGAGAACATCGACCGGGGTCTGTGCGCCGAGGCGGCAGTGGACGGGGTGTGCGCCATGTATATCGATATGTTCTCCCAGGTGGAGGACGAGCTCACCCGCCAGCGGGCCAGCGACGTGAAGGATCTGCGCGCCCGGCTGATCTCCATCCTGATGGGCAAGGAGAGCGTGGACCTGGCCAGCCTGCCCGCCGGGTCCATCCTGGTGGCCCACGACTTCACCCCCTCCATGACCGCCGGCATCCAGCGCCAGCACGTGGAGGCCGTGGTCACCGAGGTGGGGGGCGTCACCTCCCACTCCGCCATTCTGGCCCGCACCATGGAGCTGCCCGCCGCCCTGAGCGTGCCGGGGATTATGTCCGCCGTCCAGGACGGGGACATCCTGGTGGTGGACGGCGGAGAGGGCCAGGTGCTGGTAAACCCCGACCCCGCCGTGGTGCAGGAGTACCGGGAGCGCCAGGCCAGGCTGGCCGCCGACAAGGCCGCCCTGGCGGCCTACCGGGACCGGCCCACCCTCACCGCCGACGGCCAGACTCGGGAGCTCTTCTGCAACATCGGCTCCCCCAAGGACACGGAGAAGGTGCTGGAGGCCACCGGGGAGGGCATCGGCCTGTTCCGCACCGAGTTCCTCTTTATGGACCGGGCATCCCTGCCCACGGAGGAGGAGCAGTTTGAGGCCTACCGCCAGGTGGCCCAGGCCATGGGCGGCCGGGAGGTCATCATCCGCACCCTGGACGTGGGGGGCGACAAGGAGATCCCCTACCTGGGCATGGAGAAGGAGGACAACCCCTTCCTGGGCTTCCGGGCCATCCGGTACTGCCTGCAGCGGCGGGAGATGTTCACCGCCCAGCTTCGGGCCCTGCTGCGGGCCTCGGCCTACGGCAAGGTGAAGATCATGCTGCCCCTGGTGACCTGCATTGAGGAGCTGCGGCAGACCCGGGTTCTGCTGGGGCAGCTCAAAGAGGAGCTGGCCGCCCAGGACATCCCCTTCGACAAGGACATCAAGCTGGGCGTCATGATCGAGACCCCCGCCGCCGCCCTCATCTCCGACCTGCTGGCCCGGGAGGCGGACTTCTTCTCCATCGGCACCAACGACCTGACCCAGTACACCATGGCGGTGGACCGGGGCAACAGCGCCGTGGCCTACCTCTACTCCCCCCTGCAGCCGGCGGTGCTGCGCTCCATCCGCACCATCATCCGCAATGGCCGGGAGGCGGGCATCCCTGTGGGCATGTGCGGCGAGGCGGCGGCGGACCCCCTGATGATCCCCCTGCTCATCGCCTTCGGCCTGACGGAGTTCTCCGTCAGCGCCACCTCCGTGCTGGCCACCCGGCGGGCCATCGCCTCCTGGAGCCAAAGCGAGGCGGAGCGCCTGGCGGAGGAGGTCATGGCCCTCTCCGACAGCGACGGCATCAAGGCCTATCTGAAGGCCGCGGTCAGCAAGCACTAAAGTTCAGGTTCACACAAGCGGCATCCCCCGGCGGAAGTCTCCGCCGGGGGATTTTTATCTTGCATAGAACCATCAGGCCGGCTGGTTGGCGTACACCACCCAGCGTCCATCCTGGGCCCTGAGGGTGAGAACGAACTCCCCCAGGCCCTCAATGGAGTAGGACACCAGGGCCTCCCTCTCCCCCAGTTCCACCGCCTCCACCTGGGGGGTGACCATGTTGGTGTCCCCGTGGGCGTGGTAGTAGCTGTCGGTGGAGGGGAGATAGGTCCAGTCAAAGGGGGTGGAGAGGTCGGCCAGGGTCACCCCCGCCATCTGGCTGAGGAAGGCGTCCGCCTGGGCCGTGGTCACCTTGAAGAGGTCCACGTCAAAGGCCATATCGGGCCACCGGGCGGAGAGGGCCTCCTTCTCGGCCTGGGTGAGGTCGGCCTGGCTCCACTGGATCCAGGGGCTGCCGTTGTACAGGGCCTGGTTGGGGTCGATCCCCGTGGGGTCGGCGTAGGTGTGGGTGAGAAGCACGCTGTACTGGGGCATGGCCAGCAGCTCCTGGAAGTAATCGGCGCCGTAGCCCGCCACCTTCACAGTGAAACCGGTGACGCCGGCAAAGATGTCCTCCGGCGGGGCGTCGAAGTAGGACAGAGTGTTCCCCTCGTAGCCCATCAGCAGGGCGCTGCGGGACCCGGTGAGCTCCGCCACCCGCCCCTCAAAGGCGTCGATCTCCTCCTGGGAGGAGAGGTCCTCCGGCCCGTAGGGGATCTCCTCCTTCATCAGGTAGGTGACCGTCCCAAACTCCGCCGCCTGCTCCTCCCCCTCCTGGTTCAGGGTGAAGAGGCGGTAGTTGGGGGTGGCGATCCCCTGGTTGGCGTAGTCGCTGTACCACAGGAGGTACTCGCCGCCGGTCTCGTCGGTATAGAGGTAATAGGACCCCCACCCGGCGTGGGCGCTGGCGATCCGCCCGGACCAGAGGGGCTCCACGCCGCTCTCCCGGCCGGTGTACACCGTCAGCTGGGCCCAGGCAAACCGGGCAAAGTCCAGGTTCCCCCGCATGTCCATGGGCAGCCCATCTGTATCCATGATCTGCATCACCAGCAGCTCGTCCGCCCCGTCGCCGGTCAGGTCGGCCAGCAGCACCGAGCAGGTGTCCGCCATGGGGTACGCCCCGGCGAAGAAGGCCCGGTAGGTCTCTCCCAGGGCGGTTCCCTCCCCCTCCCGGTCCTCCACCAGGGAGATGGTGCGGCTCTCCTCCCCGCCGGCGCTGTCGGTGACGGTCACGTCCATGTCCAGACTCAGCAGGGTCTCCTCCTCGCAGATGACCAGGTAGTTCTCTCCCGGGGTCCACACCGCGTCCTCCAGGTAGTGGACGCTCATGGCCCCCCCGGGGCCCTCCGCCCGGCCGGCGATGTGGATGTTCCATGACACCCCGTCATACCCCTGGGGGACTGTGAAGGCAAAGCCCTCCTCCGTCCGCTCCACGCTGCCCGCCAGGGCGTCCAGAGCCTCCGCCGGCATGCCCGCAGAGAGGGGCTGGGCGGAGCAGGCCACCAGGCTGCCCGCCACCAGGGCCAGGGCGGTCACCCCCGCCACCAGGGGGGCGCAGTTCTTCTTTTTGCTGAACAAATTGGCGATGCGGCTGCGCATCTGCCCCTTGCCCGCAGCAAAGCAGGTGGACAGGGGGATCTTCCGCCCTCCCCCCGCCGCCCGGAGGAGCATGGCGCCGTAGCGCCCCCGGCCGCCGGGCCCCATGGGGGCCACCACCTGGTCGTCACAGCACAGCTCCACATTCTCTCCCGCCAGGCGGCTCATGCGCCACACCAGAGGGTTGAACCAGTGGAGAACGCAGGCCAGGGTGAGCACCCCCTTGTAGGCGATGTCCCGCCGGCGCAGGTGGGTGAGCTCGTGGCGCAGCACCAGCTCCAGGGCCTCCCGGTCCGTCTCCCCGGCGGGCAGGAAGATCACCGGCCCCACCAGGCCCAGCATCACGGGCCCCGCCTGTCCCCCCTGCCGAAGGGCGGGCAGCCGCCTGATGCCCAGCTCCGCCCCGATCTCCGCCGCCAGGGCAGCCGTCTCTGCCTCTGCAGGGGCAGTCTCCCGAAGGAGCCTGCGGCGCAGCAGTCCATAGGGCAAGAGCAGGACCAGCAGGCTCACGGCGCACCCCGCCAGCCACACCAGGGCCGCCCCCTGGGCCGCCGTCAGGGGCGGGGCGGATGTCTCAGACCGGGCCTGGCCCTCCTGCCCCGCCTGGGTCACCGGGGCAGGCCCCATCGCCGCCTCCTCTCCCCCCTCCGGCGCCAGGGCCACCACCTGGGTGACCTGGTACCGGGGCACCTCCACCGTCACCTGGCCCTGGGGCAGCCGGAGCTGCACCGGCAGAATGAGGCGCACCGCCAGCAGCAGGAAGAGGACGTACAGACTCTTCCCCGCCACCCGGCGCTGGATGGAGCGATAGAGCAGCAGCAGGGGCAGCAGCACCGCCGAACAGGTGAGGGACACGGTCAAATAGCGCAAAAACACCTCCTCCATCTCACTCACCCTTCTTTTTCTCCAGCTCGCTGAGGTATTCCTGCAGCTCCCGGATCTCCCCCTGGGACAGGTCCCCCCCGTCGTACAGCGCGGCGGCCAGGTGCTTGAGGGACCGGTGGTAAAACCGCTCCAGGAGGGAGCGGCTCTCCCGCCGCTGGTAGCTCTCCTTGCTCACCTGGGCGGTGTACCGGTTCACCTTGCCCTCCTTCCGGCAGGCCAGAAACCCCTTCTCCTCCAGCCGCTTGAGATAGCTGTGCAGGGCGCTGGCGGTGAGGGACTGGTCCAGAGCCTCCAGGATCTCCGGCGCGGTGGCGCTGCCCCCTGCACCCCACACCACCAGCATCAGCTCCAGCTCCGACTCAGGCAGACGCCGGAAGCGATTCTTCTTTTCCTCCATGTCGGACACCTCCTTGTGTTGGTTCCGGGTTCTTTTCTATTTTTATTTTACATTTGCAGAAGTTCTCTGTCAAGAAATTTTTGCATTTGCAAAATTTAAAATTTGGTTACAAAAAGCCGGACCTGCGGTTGTCTCCCGCAGGCCCGGCTGTGAACGCCGTTCTATATCACAATTCTTCCGGATCCAGGATGATAAGCTCCAGCCCCCGGTCCATGGCGTAGCTCAGGGTGTACATGGTGCCCCCGGGGCTGCCGCTGTACACCGCCAGCACGGCGCTGGCGCGGTCCACCATGTACCGGTCCCGCCGGTGCATGCACCCCCGGTCATACCGGCGCTGGACCAGGGTCTCGTAGTCGCACTGGTCCAGGATGGCCTGGTACCGCGCCCGCTCCCCCGCCGGCCAGCGGTCCGCCTGCCCCTCACAGGGGACGGCGGCCTCCAGGGTGAGGTCGCCGTACTTCTCCCGCAGGTCCAGCACCGCCTGGGCAAAGAGGAGGTCCGCCCCCCGGGCCATGCCGGTAATGAAATGGCGGTACCCCCGGCGGTAGAGCCCCTCCACATGGCGGGAGAGCTGCTCCCGCAGGGCGGCGCAGCGGGGGTCCTCCTCCCGGGTGCCCCAGGGGAGCTTGTCCGGCCGGTGGCCGGTAAAGCAGCAGGTCACCTCTGTCTCCAGTCCCGTGGCCATGTTCTCCCCTCCCCCCTTTTGTGTCTTCCGCTCCATTGTACCCGACGGCCCGCTCCCCCGTCAATACAAAAATCGTACATCTGTTCGTCTCTCTTTGT
Organism: uncultured bacterium; assembly: GCA_949293245.1. GTDB lineage: Bacteria > Bacillota > Clostridia > Oscillospirales > Oscillospiraceae > CASFCS01. Next base: position 26,774 of record CASFCS010000002.1, read on the forward strand.
CGAAAAATATTTGTGGGGCCCCCTTGCTTTTTTTCTTCGCTCCGCTATAATATGGATAGGACAACTGAACAGAAAGTCTTCAGGGCGGGGTGCAATTCCCCACTGGCGGTACAGTCCGCGAACCACCTTCTGGTGGCCGACCCGGTGAAACTCCGGGACCAACGGTATAGTCCGGATGAAAGAAGAACGTGTGATAACATCCTTTTTTCGATGATGTTGGCACCTGAAAGGCTTGGCTTTTCAGGTGTTACTTTATCCGAAAGAAGGAATTTTTTATGTCTACCCGTTCCGCCGTCAAGCCCCAGTCCCCCACCCGGGCCACTCCCCGGGTCAACGTGCGCACCCTGGTGTGCCTGGCCATGCTCACCGCCATCGCCTATGTGGTGTCCTACACCTCCAAGCTCATGCCCAGCGTGCTGGGCTTTCTGGACTTTGACCTGAAAGACGTGATCATCTGCATCGGCGGCTTCACCTTCGGCCCCGTGGCCGCCGGCGTGATCGCCTTCGCCTCCTCCCTGATCCAGATGTTCACCGTCAGCACCACCGGCATCATCGGCTTCATCATGAACTTCCTGGCCACCGCCGGCTTCTGCTGCACCGCCTCCTTCCTCTACCAGCGGCGGCACACCATGAGCGGCGCCGTCCTGGGCCTGGTGACCGGCGCTGTGGTGATGACCGTGCTGATGCTGCTGTGGAACTACTTCATCACTCCCATGTACATGGTGGATACCACCCGGGAACAGGTGGCCGCCATGCTGGTGCCCGTCTTCCTCCCCTTCAACCTGGTGAAGGCCGGCATGAACACCGCCGCCACCCTGCTGCTCTACAAGCCCGTGGTCACCGCCCTGCGCCGGGCCCACCTGGTGGCCCCCTCTGAGAGCAAGGAGAAGAGCCGGGTGAAGATCGGCTTCATTCTGGTCTCTGCCCTGGCACTGGTGACCTTCGTCATGCTGATGCTGGTGCTCACCGGCACCATCTGAGGGGTCTGCCCCACAAATGTCAACGCGCCGCGTCCCTTGGGGACGCGGCGCGTTTTTCTTCTCTCACAGGATGTCGATGTATTCCCCGCTGAGGGCCTTGTTCATGGAGCGCACGGCGCAGAACTTGCCGCACATGGAGCAGGTGTCGTCGTGCTCCGGGGACCGGTCCGCCCGAATGGCTTTGGCGGTCTCCGGGTCCAGGGCGCAGGCCCACTGGCCCTCCCAGTCCAGCTTCTGCCGGGCCTGGGCCATCTTGTCGTCGATGTCCCGGGCCCCCCGGATGCCCTTGGCAATGTCGGCGGCGTGGGCGGCGATCTTGGAGGCAATGATACCCTGCTTCACGTCCTCCACGTTGGGCAGGGCCAGGTGCTCGGCGGGGGTGACGTAGCACAGGAAGGCGGCGCCGCTCATGGCGGCCATGGCCCCGCCGATGGCGGAGGTGATGTGGTCATAGCCGGGGGCGATGTCGGTGACGATGGGGCCCAGCACATAGAAGGGGGCCCCCATGCAGATGGTCTGCTGCACCTTCATGTTGGCGGCGATCTGGTCCATGGGCACGTGGCCGGGGCCCTCCACCATCACCTGCACGTCCTTCTCCCAGGCCCGCTTGGTAAGCTCGCCCAGGCGCACCAGCTCCTCGATCTGGCACACGTCGGTGGCGTCGGCCAGGCACCCGGGGCGGCAGGCGTCACCCAGAGAGATGGTCACGTCGTACTCCCGGCAGATGTCCAGGATCTCGTCGTAGTACTCGTAGAAGGGGTTCTCCTCCCCGGTCATGCACATCCAGGCAAACACCAGGGAGCCGCCCCGGGAGACGATGTTCATCTTCCGCTTATGCTTGCGGATCTGGTCGATGGTCTTGCGGGTGATGCCGCAGTGGAGGGTGACGAAGTCCACCCCGTCCTGGGCGTGGAGCCGCACCACGTCGATGAAGTCCCTGGCGGACAGGGTGGCCAGGTCCCGCTGGTAGTGGATGACGCTGTCGTACACGGGCACGGTGCCGATCATCACCGGGCACTCATGGGTGAGCTTCTGGCGGAAGGGCTGGGTGTTGCCGTGGCTGGACAGATCCATAATGGCCTCCGCCCCCATGTTCACGGCGGACATGACCTTCTCCATCTCGATGTCGTAGTCCTTGCAGTCCCGGGAGACCCCCAGGTTCACGTTGATCTTGGTGCGCAGCATGGAGCCAATGCCCTCGGCGTCCAGGCAGGTGTGGAGGCGGTTGGCCGGGATGGCCACCTTGCCGCTGGCCACCAGGGGGAGGAGCTCTTCGGTGGTCATGTGCTCCTTGCGGGCCACGGTCTCCATCTCCGGGGTGACGATGCCCTTCCGGGCGGCGTCCATCTGGGTGGTATAGTTGCGTTCCATGGTGTATCTCTCCTTCTTTATGATATCCAGGTCAATATTCTCCCGCAATGGCAAAGGCGTGGTCCATGGGGCCGCTGCCCTTCCCCAGGTCCAGCATGGCCCCCAGGGCGCCGGACAGATAGGCCTTGGCCCTCTCCACCGACGCCTCCATGGGCAGCCCCTTGGCCAGGTTGGAGGCGATGGCGGAGGACAGCGTGCAGCCCGTGCCGTGGGTGTTGGGGTTGTCCACCCGCTCCCCGTGGAACCACTTCCCGCCGGAGGGCTGCCAGAGGTAGTCGTCCGCGTCCTTCACCCGGTGGCCCCCCTTGCACAGCACGGCGCAGCCGTACTTCTCCCCGATGGTCCGGGCGGCCCGCTCCATGTCCTCCCCGCAGGAGATGGACATGCCCGAGAGGATCTCCGCCTCGGGGATGTTGGGGGTCAGGAGGTCCGCCAGGGGGAAGAGCTCCTCCCCCAGGGCCCCCACCGCGTCCTCCTCCAGCAGCCGGGCGCCGCTGGTGGCCACCATCACCGGGTCCACCACCACATTTCCCGGGGCATACTGCCGCAGCTTCTCCCCGATCACCCGGATGAGGGGCGCGGAGGACACCATCCCCACCTTCACCGCCTGGGGCGGAATGTCGGAAAAGACGGCGTCCAGCTGCAAAGCCAGAAACGCGGGGGTGGATTCCATAATACCTGTGACGCCGGTGGTGTTCTGGGCGGTCAGGGCCGTGACGGCGCTCATGGCGTAGACGTGATGGGCGGTCATGGTCTTGATATCGGCCTGGATACCGGCGCCTCCGCTGGAGTCGCTTCCAGCGATCGTCAATGCTGTGAACATGGGGTATGCTCCTTTCCCTTTTCAGCAATGCGTTTTATACCGCGGCAGAAGGTGGTGCCCCCGATCTGCCGCCCTGCCCCTCCCGTTTACCGGGAGAAGTCCCCCGCCTCCCAGCAGGCCATAGCCCGGCTGAAGTCGGGGAGGTAGAGGGAGGCCAGCTCCCTCAGGTCCTGTTGATCCTTTTCGCTGACATAGTCGTACACCGCCGCCACCGGGAAGCCCGCGGCCCGGGCGGTGCGGGCGGCAAAGAGGGCGTCCTCAAAGACCCAGGTGTCCGCCGGCTGGGAGCCCAGGCTGCGGGCGGCCAGGTGAAAGATCCTGGGGTCCGTCTTGCTCAGCCCCACCTCGGAGCAGGTAAAGACCTGCTGGAAATGGTCCAGCAGCCCCAGCCGCCCCAGGGCGGCCTCCGCCGGAGAGCGTGGCGTATTGGTGGCCACCACCATGGGGATGGAGGCCCGGCGCAGCTCCTCCAGAAACTCCGCCGCCCCCGGCTTGGCCTGGGCCTCGTGGGTGTAGAAGTCCAGGATGATCTGGTCGACCTCCCGGGAGATCTCATCCAGGCTCTCCTCCAGGTGGTAGGCCCGGCGCATGTACGCCCGGCTCTCCTCCATGGTCATCTCGAAGAGCTTGTCCTCCAGGTTGGGCTCGGGGGTCTTGCCCTTGCTGCGCAGGTACCGCGCCCCCATCTCCCGCCAGAAGCCCATGGAGTTGAGGAGGGTGCCGTCCATATCGAAAATCGCCCCTCGGATCACGGCGCGGTCACCTCCTCCAGCTTTTTCCGCAGGTCCGCCGCGGCCTGCCGGGCGTCCGGCCGGGCAAAGATGGCGCTGACCACCGCCGCACCGGCGATGCCGCTGCCCCTGAGCCTGTCCACGTTGTCCCCGCTGATGCCCCCGATGGCCACCACCGGGATGGTCACCGCGTCGCAGATGGCCCGGAGGGTGTCAAAGGTCATCGCTCCCGCGTCCTGCTTGGTGCCCGTGGGGAACACCGCCCCCACCCCCAGGTAGTCCGCCCCCCGGCTCTGGGCCAGGAGAGCCTCCTCTACCGTGTGGGCGGACACGCCGATGAGCTTGTCCGGCCCCAGCTTGGCCCGGACCTGGCCGGCCTCCATGTCCTCCTGGCCCACATGGACCCCGTCGGCGTCCAGCTCCAGGGCCAGGTCCACGTCGTCGTTGATCACAAAGGGCACCCCCCGGGCGGCGCACAGGGCCTGGATGGCCCTGGCCTCCCGGCGCAGTTCCTCCCCCGTCAGGTGTTTCTCCCGCAGCTGCAAAAACGTAACGCCCCCCTCCAGGGCCTGGGCCACCCGGTGCTCCAGAGTGTCCTCCCCCAGCCAGGTCCGGTCGGTCACGGCGTACAGCAGCAAATCATCCCGTAACAACCTCGATCCGTCCACCTTTCTCCAGAATCTCTCCTGTCATATGGTATATCATATCAATGATCCGGTCCCGGTAGGCCATGTTGCCCTCCCAGGGCGCCAGCCGCTCAAAGGCCAGCTCCCCCGCCAGCCCCATGGCGCACACCGCCGCCGCGGCCCCCTCCAGGGGCCGGTCCGGGTTGGCCGCCAGGAAGGCGGCCAGCAGAGCGGAGAGCTGGCAGCCCGTGCCGGTGACAAAGCCCATCTCCCTCCGGCCGTTGCGGATGGCCAGGCACCGCGCCCCGTCGGTCACCAGGTCGATGGCCCCGGTCACCGCCAGGATGACCCCCAGCTCCCCCGCCAGGTCCATGAGCAGGCGGGCCCGGGGCAGCAGATTCTCCTCCGTCACTCCGTCGGCGCTGTCCGCGTCCACCCCACGGGCGGCCCGCCCTGCCCGGGCCAGGGTGAGCACCTCGGACATGTTGCCCCGGACAGCGGAAAAGCGGATCTCCTCCAGCAGCCCCCGGGCCGTCCCGGTGCGCAGGGCGCTGGCCCCCACCCCCACCGGGTCCAGCACCACCGGGCGGCCCAGGGCGTTGGCCCGGCGGCCCGCGGCGTACATGGCGGGGACACTCCGGCGGTTCAGGGTGCCGATGTTCAGGGTGAGGGCGGCGCACAGCGCGGTGATCTCCGCCGCCTCCCCCTCATCGTCGGCCATAATGGGGCTGGCCCCGCAGGCCAGCAGGACATTGGCCACGTCGTTGGCAGTGACATAGTTTGTAATGTTGTGGACCAGGGGGGCGGTCTGCCGCACCCGGTCCAGGCACTCTCCCAACATGGTCTCTCCCCCTTATGTTGACAGGGCGGTCCGCATCCGGCCCAGGGCCCCTGCCCGCTCCAGGGCGAAGAGCACCGCCCCGGCCATGACGCTGCCCGCCACGGTGGAGATGAGGAAGGGCACTATATAGGCGTAGAAGGCGATGGTGCCCGCGCTCTTGCCCATCACCAGGATGGCCACCGGCCAGGCGGCCAGGCCCCCCAGGATGCCGGTGCCCGCCACCTCGGCGGCGCAGGTAGGCAGCAGTTTGCGGGTGCCCCGGTACATCAGGGCGCAGACCAGGGCGCCGCACATGCTCCCCGGGAAAGCCAGGGGGCTGCCCAGAGCCATAAGGTTGCGGATCAGGCTGGCAGAGAAGGCCACCCCCACGCCGTACCCCGGCCCCAGGAACACGGCGCAGATGAGGTTGACCATGTGCTGCACCGGGGCGCACTGGGACCCCAGCACCGGGAACTGAAAGAGACTGCCCGCCACGGCCAGGGCGGTGAGCAATCCGGCCAGAGCCAGCTTTTTGACACGGGTTCGATTCATACCAAACGCTCCTTCCGGGGCGGATGCCCCGTTTTTGTTGTCTCCGCCGGAGCGGAGCGGCGGGGGGGTCTGTCTCCCCCGCCCCGGTCGAAGCTTACTGGCTTCCTCTCACGCCGGAACACGGCTTCCCATCGCACATCAGGCCACCCGGGCGCAGGGCGCTCCCCCTCCGCCCGCCGCGCCGCGCGCGGTGGGATGGCCTGTCCATCTGACGGCTCTCTCTCCTCTCTCCCACGGGATAGAAAAAACAGGCGCGCCACCGGCACGCCTGCTTCTCAGCAAATCATTCCTACGTTGGCATTATCCAAATCAGGTCGGCGGGTCGAAGTTGATGACTTCCTCTCAGCCTGCTCCACAAGCTCCCCGTTGGGTATTCACTTTTCTCTGCCTATTATATCACCGGCACCGGCCTTGTCAACGACTTTCCCCACAAAAAGCCCCTTCACAGGGTCTCCCGCAGGAAGCGGCCCACGCTGGACATGGCCTGGGCGGACTTGCCCATGGGGAACATCTGAAACACATGCCACATGTCCTTCCACACCTCCAGACGGCAGGGCACCCCCGCCATCACCAGCCGGTCCCGCAGGCGCACCGAGTCGGACAGGAGGATCTCACTGCTGCCCACCTGAATCAAGGTAGGGGGCAGGCCCGCCAGGTCGGCAAAGAGGGGGGAGAGGTCGGGATCCGTAAGGTCCGCGCCCTCCCCGGCGTAGGCCCGGCGCACCGCCTGGATATAGTTGTCCGTGAGCATGGGGTCCACCTCCCGCTTCTCCTCATAGGAGCGGCCGCTGGCGGTCATATCCGTCCAGGGGGAGAAGAGCACCAGCCCCCGGGGCAGCAGCCGCCCCTGGGAGCGCAGGCGCAGCGTGAGGCACAGCGCCATGTTGCCCCCGGCGGAGTCCCCGGCGATCACCACGTCCCGGGCCCCGTAGCCCTGGTACATCAGGTAGTCCCAGGCCCTCATCCCGTCCTCCAGAGCGGCGGGGTAGGGGTGCTCCGGGGCCAGGCGGTAGGCAAAGGAGAGGACGGGGCAGGCCCCCTCCTGGGCAAACTTGGCCGACAGGATGCGGGAGTAGTCCAGATCTCCGCTGGTGTACCCCCCGCCGTGGCAGTACAGAATGGCCCGCCGCCGGTCCTGGAGGCGCTCGGGCCGGGTCCAGGCCATGGGCACCCCGTCCCGCTCGAAGCTCTGCCACTCCATGCCGATCATGGGGGTAATGAGCCGCCCCAGAAGCTTATGCCCACGGCGCTGCCGCGCCAGGTCCTGGGGCGCCATGGAGTCGGGGTTGGCGGCGCTGTGGATGGCCTTGAGCACCTTCATCAGGGGCTTGAGGTCGTGCTTCTCCCGGCTGCGGCTTTTGGCGCTCCGCCGTCCCTTCTTCCCGGCGGCCTCCCGGCCGGCCTCCCGCCAGCGCTCCAGAGCGCCCTCTCCCGGCTCCACCAGCCGGACCAGCGGTCTCTTGTTGTCCATGGTGTTCTCCCCCTCCTGTGCCCCGGGTCCCGGGGGCTTATTTTGAGGTATTATACCACATCCGCCCCATCCCACCAACCCCCTTTTCTGCCCCGTCTTGTATCTCCCACCTCATTCTGATACAATATTCCTGCGCTGCCCCGCAGTTCGGGGTGGTTTCATGATGCCCGTACCCGGGGGCCCCGCCCCTGAGAGGAGGTGCCCCGTGCCGTCCAAAAACAAAAAGTGGATGCGGCTGGACAACGCCGCCCTGCTCTACTCCGCCATTCAGAAGGAGACCTACTCGGCGGTGTACCGTTTCTCCGCGGTGCTCCACGAGACGGTGGACCCCAACGTGCTCCAGCGGGCCATCGACCTGACCATGCCCCGCTTCCCCAGCTTTCGCTCCCGCATGCGCCGGGGGATGTTCTGGTACTACCTGGAGCCCATGGACATCCCCGGCCCCATGGCCCGGCCGGACATCGCAAACCCCTGTCAGCCCCTGCGGCTGCGGGAGGGGGACGGCTGGCTGGTGCGGGTGTTCTTCTACCACAGGCGCATCTCGGTGGAGGTGTTTCACGCCGTATCCGACGGGGCGGGCACCCTGGTTTTTTTCCGCACGTTGCTTGCCACCTACTTCCGCCTGCTGGGCCACCCCATTCCCAACACCCACGGCATTCTGGATATCGACCAGCCCCCTCAGCCCCAGGAGCTGGAGGACGCCTACGCCCGGTACGCCGGGCCGGTGACTCTCCGGGGCCGCCTGGCCCCCAAGGCCTACGCCATCAACGGCACGCCGGAGCCCTTCTACACGCTCCACTACACCATGGGGCGCATGCCGGTGGATAAACTGCTCGCCCTCTCCCGGCGCTGCGGGGTATCCATGACGGAGTATCTGGCGGCGGTGCTCATCCAGGTGCTGCTGGACCGGCAGGAGCGTGAGAAGCCCAGAAAGCCCCGGCCGGTGTCCCTCACCATTCCCATCAACCTCCGCAGCCACTTCCCCAGCCAGACCCTGCGCAACTTTATCCTCACCACCTCCCCCTCCATCGACCCCAGGCTGGGCCGGCGGTCCTTTGAGGAGATCCTGTCCCAGGTGCACCACTACATCCGCCTGAACCTGGACCGGACCACTATGCAGGCCCGGCTTACGGGCAACGTGGCCTTTCAGCGCAACCTGTTTTTGCAGCTCATCCCTCTGTTTCTCAAAAATCCCGTGCTGGGGATCGCCTACCAGCTCACGGCGGTGCGCCCCTTCACCACCACCTACACCAACCCCGGCCCCTTCCGGGTTCCCCCGGAGATGGAGCCCCTGATCGACCACATGGAGGTCATGCTGGGCCAGCCCTACGGCCGGCAGATCAACTGCGCCTCCATCTCCTATGGCAACACCCTGGCCATCACCTTCGCGGGCACCATCGCCGAGACCGACATCGAGCGGGACTTCTTCCGCTTTCTGGTCCGGGCGGGGATCCCTGTCCGGGTGGACAGCAACCGCACCAGCTGAGAGGAGGTCCGTGACATGTCATACTGCGTTCACTGCGGCGTGGAGCTCCACGACAGCGCCCGCGCCTGCCCACTGTGCCACACTCCGGTGGTGGACCCCAGCAAGCTGGGGGCGGCACCTCCGGAGCTTCCCCCCTACCCCACCCAGCGGGCGGAGGTGCCCCCCGCCTCCAAGCGGGAGGCGGCGCTGCTGCTGACGGTGATGCTGCTGAGCGTGGCCATATGCTGCGGCTTGCTCAATCTCTTCCTGGGGCGGAGCGTGCCCTGGTCGGCCTACGTCATCGGCGGGGCGGCCCTGCTGTGGGTGTGGGTGGCCATTCCTTTGTGGTTCCGCGCCCTGCCCCTGGCGGTGCGTCTCATCCTGGACGGGGTGGCGGTGGGGCTGTACGTGCTGGTGATCGCCCTGCTGGCCGACGGCATGGTCTGGTTCAAGGCCCTGGCCCTGCCCATCGTGCTGCTTGCCACCGCGGTGCTGCTGCTGCTGGGCCTCACCCTGCCGGGGCGGTCCATTCTCTCCTCCCTGTCCCTGATTTTCGGCTCCATCGCCGTATTTCTCGTGGGCGTGGAGCTGTGCGTGGACCGGTGGCTCACGGGAGCCTGGTCCCCGGGGTGGTCCATCGTGGTGCTGGTGATCGCCGCCGCCCTGTGCGCCCCTTTGCAGGTGGTGCGCCGGGTGCCCTCCCTCCGGGAGGAGGTCCGCAAGCTCTTCCACCTGTGAGAGTTCCCCTTCAGGCCGCATTTTTCAGAGCATATGGGGCACATGAGAAGGCCGCCCCTGTGGGGCGCCCGGTATCCTGGACCGGGCGGCGTGATTTCTCCGGGGCCCTCACGGCAAAAACTCCGGCATACGGACCGCTGGTCCGTATGCCGGAGTTTTTTCCCTATGTCGTCACGGGTCCAGGTCGCGGGCCCAGGCTGCCAGCTCCGCCCGGCTTATCCCCCGGGGAAACACCCGGCCCTCCAGGAGCCTGGCCCCGGGACAGCTGAGCCGGAGCTTCTGGTTGGTCTCCCCCATGCCGCTGCCCCCCGAGGTGGCGAAGGGCACCACCGTCTTACCGGAGAAATCATAGCTCTCCAAAAAGGTGTTGATGATGGTGGGGGCCACATACCACCAGATGGGGAAGCCCACAAAAATGGTGTCGTACTCCTCCAGGTCCTCACAGCTGCCCGCAATGGCGGGGCGGGAGGCGGGGTCCTCCATCTCCCGGGTGCTGCGGGAATTCTTGTCGGTCCAGTCCAGGTCGGCCCGGGTATAGGGCACCTCCGGCACGATCTGGTAGAGGTCGGCGCCGATGGCCGCCGCCAGGGCCTGGGCCACGTTGGCAGTGACCCCGCCGGTGGAAAAATAGGCAACCAGCTTTTTGCTCATGGTGTCCCTCCTTGTCAAAGGCAGATGGTCCGTTTTTCCTGATCCTACGGCACCATTATACCGTCCCCCCGTCCCCTTGGCAAGGCAGAATCAGGACCGGTCCTCCAGAGCCTCCTCCCAGGCCTCCTGGCGGAAGCCCACCAGGACGGTCTTTCCCGTCACCAGGATGGGCCGCTTGACCAGCATACCGTCCCCCGCCAGCAGCTGCAGCTGCTCCTCCCGGCCCAGCCCCGGCAGCTTGTCCTTCAGGCCCAGCTCCCGGTACTGCTGGCCGCTGGTATTGAAAAACTTCTTCAGGGGCAGACCGCTGGCCTCCTGCCAGGTCTCCAGCTCCTCCCGGGTGGGGTTTTGCTGGCGGATGTCCCGCAGATCATAGGAAATGCCCCGGCTGTCCAGCCATTTTCTGGCCTTCTGACAGGTGGAGCACTTGGGATAACAGACAAACAGCATACCGCTCTCTCCTTTTTCGTAGTGGGGCCGCCTGGGCGGTTCCCTGTCCATAATATCACAGCCCCGCTTCTGTGTCATCCCGTTTCCTCCGGGACCCGGGCGGACAAAATTTTTTTGAAAAAACCGTTGACAGACCTGCGGCGGCATGGTAGGATATCTCCAGAGTTAGTTATAGCTAACTTCACATAATCTCCTTCCTCCCATGTTCCGAACCGGGGAACTCAACGCCCGCGCTGTTTCCAGCGCGGGCGTTTCCCTGTCTCATGGGGGATCCATACACAGCGGGGGCGGCGGGGATCTCTCCCCGCCGCCCCCGCTTCTCTTTTGATTTGGGCGCTTACCGGGTGATGGCGCCCACGAAGCGCATGAGGATGGTGGCGATCTGGGCCCGGGTGGCCTCTCCCTGGGGAGCCAGGGTGCTGTTGCCCATGCCGGCCATGAGGCCCGCATCCAAAGCCCAGGACAGGCCGTTGACAGCCCAGAAGCCCACGCTGTCACCGTCCCGGAAGGCGCTCAGGTCGCCCCGGCCGCTGACGTCATAGCCCTTGTAGGCCGCGTAGCGGTACAGGATGGTGGCCATCTGCTCCCGGGTGATGTCGTCCTCGGGGCCGAAGAGACCGTGGCCGTAGCCGTTGATCACGCCGCTCTCCTCGCCCCATTTCACCGCCTGGGTGTACCAGGTGTCCTCCGGCACATCGGTGAAGCTGGAAACGCCGGTGACTGCGGGCTCGCCCTCCAGCCGGTACAGGATGGTGACAATCATGGCCCGGGTGGTGCTCATGTTGGGAGCGAAGAGGGTGCCGCTGACTCCCGCCATCAGGTCGCTGCGGTAGACAAACTCCACCGCCTCGCGGAACCAGTCGTCCTCCTCCACGTCGGTGAAAGGCAGCGCGTGGCTCTTGTTGTCAATGACGATGACATACTGGGAGGCGTGGGTGATGGGCAGGGAGGCGGTGCCATGGGTGGAAATGCGGCCCGCGCTCTCAAAGCGGACGCGGCCCTCGGCCTCGTCATAGTGGTATAGGTTGGCCCAGTAGCCCCCGTTCTCCTCCCCCAGGGGGGCGGTGAGGGTGAGCTTGAAGCCGAAGGTTCCGTCGTGGGCCAGGGTGACCTGGACGGTGCTCCGCTCCCCGGTGATGGTGTTGATCACGTCCACAGGGATGCCGTCGGTGCCCATGGTGACGCCCATGTCCAGGTCGTCAAAGTCCGTGCCGGTGGGCAGGTCCTCGCCCTTGATGGTCCACTTCAGGTCGTCGCCCATCTCCAGGTCCACCGTGACGTCCTTGCCCGCGATGGTGTCCAGGATCTCGCCGGGCAGGATGGTCTCGCCGCCCATGTCGATGACGATGGTGTCGCCTTCCTCGGCCTTCTCCAGCTCCTCCAGGATCTCGTCCCAGCCGTTGGAGCCGTCGGTGCTGGGGCCGTCGTCGGGAGCCACGATGGAGCCGCCGCCGATACCGCCGCCGGTGGACTCTTTCTCAAAGGTGGCCGCAATGGTAACGTGGTCGGTGTCCTGCACGGTGTAGGTGCTGCCGCTGGTGACGGAAGTGCCGTTGACGGTGAGGCTCTTCAGGGTGTAGCCGCTGTTGGCAGCAGCAGTAATGACCAGCTGGTCATTTTCCTGGAGGGCGGCGCCGCTGCTCAGGGTCTCGTCGTTCCGCTTGACGGTGATGGTGCCGTTGGCGGTCTCGGTGATGACCAGGGGGATACCGGAGACCACGGTGGCGGTCAGGTTGATGTTCTCCTGGACGTTCTCCACGGTGACGGTCCAGCTGCCGTCGGCGTTCTGGCTGGCGGTGCCGCCGTTGTTCACGGTCAGGGCGGTAATGGTCTCGCCCTCGGCGGGCTTCACCGTAAAGGTGACGTCGCCGCCCTCGCGGATCTGATTGGCTCCGCCGTAGTCTGCGGGGTCCTTGACAATGTCGGTGATGGTGTAGTTCTCGGTGCTCTCAGGCAGGCTATAGAGCGTCAGGTCCTCGAACTCCACGGTAACAGTGGTGATCTCGCTCAAGCTGTCGATGGTCAGGGTGTTGGACAGGTTGTCTTGCACCTGGCCGTTGACGGTCCATACCTTGACCGCCTTGCCCTCGTCAGGCGCGGCGGTGAACACCAGCTTGCTGCCGCCGGGGAGGGGCTGGCCGTTCTCGCCGGGGGTGAAGGCGCTGCCGTCTGCCGTGGCGCTCAGGCTGCCGCCGGAGCCGTTCACGGAAAACTTTACATTGTAGGAGACCTGCTGGGCAAAGACGGCCTCAACAGTCATATCCTCGGTGATGTTGTCCAGCACCAGGGGCTCGCCCACCTTGCCGGCCGTCTCCGCCCCGTTGACCAGCCAGTGGATCAGATCGTAGTAGGGATCGGCCGTGGCGGTGAGGGTGACGTTGCCGCCGTGGTTCACGGTGACGGGGCTCTCGCCCTGCTCGCAGGTCACGGAGCCGCCCTGGTTGGCGGAGAAGGTGACGGTGTGGGTGGTGGATGCCATAGTCACGGACACGATGGTGTTGGACTCGATGGTCACCGTGTGGCTGGTGGAAGTGCTGTCCACCCGCTGGCCGTTGACGGTCCAGTAGAACACCTGGTAGCCCTCGTCGGGCTCCGCAGTAAAGGTGACCTGGGTACCGCCGGTGACAGTGCTGTTGCTTTCCACAGGAGCGGTCAGGGTACCGTTGGCGGGCTGATCGTAGATTAGGGTGTAGCTGCCGCCGGTGAAGGTCACACCGATGACGTAGCTGCTGACCGGCTCGGTCTCGGCCATGCCGTTGGGCACGGTCCAGGTGAAGGAGCTGCCCGCAGCATTTTCCACTTTCTGGCCGTTTACCGTCCAGCCGCTGATCTGATAACCGTCCTCGGGAACGGCGTTAAAGGTGACTGAGGTGCCGCCGCGGATCTTTGCGCTGTCGCCGGTATAGCCATTGGCAGAAACGCTGCCGTGGCTGCCCGCCGTCCAGGAGACGTCGTACTCCACCTGCTGATAGACTGCGTTGATCACGGCGCCAATGGTGCCGTTTTCGGGGGCGGTGTAGGTGAAGGTGTCGCTGGCGGAGTCGGCCTGCTCTACACCGTTGACCGTCCAGTGCTGGATCTCATAGCCGGGATTGCCCTGGGCAGTGATGGTCACAGTGGCGCCGGGATTCAGCGTGGCGCCGCTATGGATCTCGTTGCCGCCTAGTTGGGCGGAGGTGATGGTACCGTTCACCGCGCCGAAGGTGACGCTGGAGCCCACATAGGTATATTCCACCGTGATGGTGTGGGCGCGGGACAGATTTTCTGTGGCCAGACGCAGGGTAGTGCCGATGTAGTTGGCGCTGCCGTCCTGGGTCTTGATGGTCTCCACCTCGCCCTGGTCATTGACCCAGGTCCAGGCCTGGACCCGGTAGCCCTCGTCAGGCGTTGCGGTGAGAGTGACGGTGGAGTCCTTGAAGATGGACGTGCCGCTGGTGAAGGCGTCCTGCTTGTAGGCGTCCATGCCCTTGCGCTCGGCTACGGCGGACAGGGTGCCGTTGGTGCCGCCCTCCTCCTCGCCGTTGGTGTCCACCACGGAGAAGGTGATGGCATGGGCGTTCAGTTCGGTCCAGACAGGCGTGATGGTTCGATCCCCCTGGACATTGGAAATAATGTAGGTCTTGTCGTCGGTGGTCTCGCCGGTACCGTCGGTATAGCCGGCGGCAATACTGTCGGCCACCACATAGCCCTTGTCAGGGCTGAGCGTGACCAGCACATCAGTGTCAAAATCCACATAGTCGCCGTCTGTCAGCGTCTTTTCCGCACCGTCCGTAGTACCCTTGGCCTCCACAGTGCCGCCATCGGCGGTATTGATGGTCACAACAGGCTTACCCTGGAAGACAGCGGTAACAGTCAGGCCGTTTTCGGGCACCGGGACAGTGGAGGTCTTGGGGCCGTTGGTCTTGTTCTCATTAACGCTCTCGCCGTTGATGGTATCCGCCACATACCCGACGCCCGGGGTGGCAGTGACAATAACACTGCTGCCGAAGTCTACATAGTCACCGTTTGTCAGCGTCTTTTCAGCACCATTTACAGTACCGGTGACAGCAATCTCACCGTTGGAGGGCTGGCTGATGGTTACGGTAGGCTTGGCGGTCAACTCCGCAGAGATCGTCTGGCCAGCCGTCACATTTTGAACGGTGTTGCTCTGGGAACCGTTGACCTTGCCCGTGTTGACCTCAGTATTGCAGATCTTGGTCACCACATGGCTGTCCGCCGGGGTCACGGTGACGGTGAGGTCGGTGCCGTAATCCACATAGCCGCTGTCAGTCACGGTCTGATCAGCCACGCCGTTGACGGTGCCGGTGACGGCAATGGTGCCGTTGTCAGGCTGGGTAATGGTCACAACAGGCTTGGCCCGGAAGGTGACCTCCACGCTGACGTCGCCGGACAGGTTGGGGATCTGCCAGGTCTGGCTGTTCAGCTCTCCGGTGGCCTGAATCGCCTCGCCGTTCACCGTCCAGCCCGCGATCTCGTAGCCGTCCTTTGCCGCGGCGGTGAACAGGATGGCCGAGCCCTGGGTCTGCTCCTGCCCGGAGGTGAGGTTGGTGCCGGTGGCGCCGATCTTGGCCGCCGTCACGGAACCCACAGTGTCGCCGAAATCGCCGCCCTCCAGTGCGCCGCCGAACTCCACCTGGAAGGTGTTCAGGGCGGCGCACTTGACGGTGAAGTCGGTGACGCTCTGGAGGTTGTAGAGGGTCATGGTCTGGCTCTGGTTGGAGAGAGAGCCGGTGGTCTGGCCCTCACCCACGGTCCACTCCTGCACCAGCACGCCGGAGGGCGGGGTGACGGTGATGGTCAGGTTCTCGCCGGTCTTGCCCTCATAGACAAAGGCGTTTTTCTCGCCGTCCCAGGTCAGGGGCGTCCCGTTGACCGTGACGGTGGCATTCACAAGGGGCGCGCCGCCGTTGTCCACGGGCTTGATGGTGACCGGGAGGGTCTCTTCTTTGGTGAAGTACACCGTGACGGTCATGTCCTCGCTGAACTGGGAGAAGTCGCTGCTCTCACCGGTGAAATAGCTCACGCCGTCGGGGGCCATCAGGGTCTGGGCCTCGTCGTCCCCCTTCTGCACGGTCCAGTGGTGGACGGTATAGTCCTCCTCTGGAAGGGCGGCCACCCGGACGGTCTGGTTGTAGTTGACAGCGTTGCCCGAGGCGCAGGTGTTGCCCTGGACGCCGCCCTCCACATAGTAGGCCGTGACCTGGCCGTGGGCCTCGCCGGCGTCGTCCGCGTTTGCCGCCCCATAGGTCAGCTTGCTGCTGCCCAGGGCGAACTCCACGGAGATGGTGTATTCCTCGTCCAGGCTGCTGATGGTATAGGTGGAACTGGTTACCAGGCTACCGCCGAGCTCTGTCACATACGCACCGTTCACCATCCAGCAGCTGACCACATAGCCGGTGGCAGGGACGGCGGTGACGGTCACCTGGCTGCCCTCCGGCAGGTTGGTGCCGCTCTGGACGGGCACAGTGGCGGAATTGCCGTCCGCCTGGTAGCTGATGGACACGGAGCCGTTGGCCCCGGCGGTGGCGGTGACCGGGTAGGCCTTGCTGGTGAGGGTGTAGGTAGCCCCCTGGGTGATGATGTTGTAGTTGGCCTGGTGGCCATTCACTGTGTCGCTGGTATCCACAAGCGCCACCTGGATGGGGTAGGTGCCGGGGATAGTGGCGGTGGTACCGTCGGAGGTGACGGTGTAGTCGATGCCCTTGGTCAGGCTGACCGTCTGCCCGTTGTTGGTGGTGATGGTGACATCCGCAGGTTCACGCTCGCTGCCATTGACGGCCCTCTTGGTATCCTGGGCCGCAAGGGTCAGGGTGGCCTTGCCCACGGAGATCACGGCGGAGGCGGTGAGGTTGTCATTTTTGGCCGTGATGCGGAAGGTGCCCACGGCCAGCGGGGTGAAGCTGCCGCCGTTCAGGGTGTAGTCGGTGTTTTCGGCAGTCGCATACTCACCGTTACTGCCCCGCTTCTCCACGGTATAGTCGGCGCTGGCAGTCACATCGGCGCTGCTGGCCGTTCCGCGCTCACTCACCGTCAGCTTGGTGACGGCCAGGGTCCCCGCCTGCCAGTAGAGCATATTGGTGGGGGCGGACATGCTCAGGGAGGAGGTAGCCATGTTCGCCACCTGCACCGCGGAATAGACGGTGGCAGGGGTGGACTGGCTGGACAGATAGAGGTCGTTGCCCGCAAAGACCGCCGTGATGGTGAGCTTGCCCGTCAGGGTGGGGGTCCACTGGGCGGCGTAGCACTTTTCGGTATCATCCCAAACGGCCTCCACGGTCTCGCCGGAGCTGCCGTTGGAGATGGAGAAGTATACCCGGTTACCAGTTCCGGTGATGGACGCGGAGCCGGAGGATGTGGCTGCGGGGGTGGCCGTCAGGGTGTAGGCCTTGCCGTCACTGGTATGGGTCTGGGTGGTGGTAGTGGTACTGGTGGTGGCCTGGAAGGCGGTGGCCAGGGTGGAGACGTCCAGGGTGACCGCCGGTGTTTCATCACCCGCCGCCTGCACCGTAATCACATTGGTGTAGGTGACGGTGCAGACGGTGTAGGTGCTGCCGCCCGCAGTATAGAAGGTCTCGGTCTCCACAACGCCGTCCACCGTACGGGTGGCCTCGTAGACGGTGCAGCCATCGCCCGTCCAGGACCGCTTGGCGGTGTAGGAATCGCCGCCCTCAGGGTCGGGGATGGTGATGTTCTGTTCTTCCTCGGGAATCTCCGTGGGCCCGGACAGCTCCACTTCCTCGCCGCCAATGGTAGTGGTGTAGTCGGTGGCGGTAAGGGTCTGCTGGATTCCGATATTGTCCGCATTAAATGCCGCATCGGTACCGAACAGGCCGTCACTGACCGTGGGAAGGGCTTTAGCGGCGTAATAATTGGTGCCGTCGAACCAGTAGTAATAGGTCTGGTCAGAGACCTTGGCGGTGAGCAGGGTATAGGTCTTATTATCCTTTGTCACCGACACGGCCTTCCTGCCGCTGACAGTACCCTCGCCGGTGGTGATCACGGAGCCCTTGGCGCTGAGGACGGTATTGCCCGTGACCTGGCTATCCCCGTCCAGGATGCTCATGGTGATCCGGCTGTCCGCCTTGTTTACGATCAGGGTGGCGGGGGCGGTGAACAGCTCGTACTGGTCGTAGTAGATGCGGCAGCGGTACTGCCAGCCGTCCATCTCCTGGGTGACGTTGTTCAGGGTCAGCCCGGTGGAGGCGGCCCCCGTGACGCCGGTCTCGGAAACCTTCTTCCAGCCGGCGGCCCGGCCGGTCTCGTTCACCTGCCACTCATAGCCCACGGTGCCGTAGCCCCCCTGGCCGCTGCCCCGGGCCTCAAATTGAGCGGAGCCGCCGGCATGGGCATGGGCATCGCCGGGGTGCTCCACAATGCTGAACGAGGCGTTGTCCGACATGGTGGTGGCGGTGACGTCGGGGCTGTAAATGCTGCCCACGCCGCTGCTGCTGATGGCCTGGATGGCGTAAGTATAGGTGGTGTTGGGGTTGCGGCCCTCATGGCGGTAGCTCTCCGCGGTGTAGGGCAGCACGGCCACCTGGTTGTAGTTGCCGGTGGTGGTCTTCTGGTAGAGGATGTAGGAGGACGCGTTGCCGCCGCTCTCCCACTCCAGGTCCACATAGTCGGTGCCCGCCTGGGTGACGGTGAGGTTCTGGGGCATTCTGGGGGGCTGGACCACGTTTATTACGTCATAGCCCACCACCCAGACGTCGTTGCCTCCCAGGGTGGCCCGGTTCACCAGCAGCTTCCAGGAGAAGCCGTAATTGGTGGCCTCCTCGGGCAGGGCGTCCACGGTGCCGGAGAAGGAGGTGCCCTCCGTCCTGGACCAGCCTCCGCTGCCCGAAGCTGCAATGTTGCCCATGGCGCCGAACATCAGCTCGTTGCCCAGGCCGCCGCCGCCCGCGCCAACCTTGAAGTTGAAGTCAAAGCCCACCGAGAAAGAGTGCTCGTCGGTCTCGGAGAAGGAGAACTCCTGGGTGATGTCGCTGCCGCTGCCGGCGGAGGAAGACTGTGCATAGGTTCCGTAGCTCCCCTCGGTCTCGCCCGCCGGCTGGTTGTTCACATAGGTCTCCGGCTGGCCGGGGGTGCTGTACAGGATGTTGCCCCGGACGGGCTCCAGTCCGGCGGTGGAGGCGGCCACCTCGTCATAGGCGTCCACATCCAGCATGGTGACCACCGCCTGGAGGGGCGTGGTCATAACCACCTGATCCCAGGTGCCGGACGCTTCACTGGTACCGGGCGTATAGACCTCGTAAATGTAGAGCACGTTGGGGACGGTGTACACCACCACCTTGTCTCCGCCGCCTGCCTGGTTATTATAGGAGATGGCCGTCTCCTTGTCTGAGGAGTAACTGTAATCATAGCTGGCTGTGGCCACCAGGGAAAATTCATATTCCGCTGCTGCCACCGCCTGTACTGTGGCGCTGTGATAAAAACCGTAGGAGCCGGAGATGGAGGCGCCGCCGGTGGTGCTGGAGCCCTGGCTCTCCCCGTAGGATGTGCCGCCGTTGCCGATGTAGCCGTAGACCTCCTCCAGGTCGGAGAAGTAGGGGCTGGCCTGGAGCACCGCGAATACCTCAGGGTCGGTGTAGATGATGCCCTTGTCCACGAACTTCATCACCACCGAGTCGTTGCCCACATCGGGCAGGGCCAGGCTCACGAAGGTGCCGTATGTGTCGTTGCGGGCGTTGGACTTGGCCATGACACCCTCGAAGAGGATAAAGTAGCCCTTATCGGCTTCATCCTCGCTGGCAGTCTCTCTCCTCCAGATGGCGCCCAGGTCCATGTAGTAGTAGTCGTCGCTGGTGTTGATCTCGCTCTTGCGGTGGACGCCGGTGACGAAGAGGAACATCTCCCGCCAGCCATTCTCGCTGGGGTCGGAGTCCACGGTGCCCACCACCACGTCGCCGATCCAGGGCTGTTCCTTGTCCCGGTTGTTGTTCTTGTCATCCACCTGGGTCATGCAGAAGTCGAAGGAGAAGAGCTCGCTGCCGAAGCCGGTCTCCAGGCTGAACTGCATGACCTGGGTGCCGAAGAGCACCTGGTCGCTGACGCTCTGCACGTTGGAGCCGTCCAGGTCGCCGCAGGCCACGGCCATAGGGGCCAGGGTGGGGTACACCCGCACGCCGTTGCCGCCGTTCTCCTGGCCCTCCAGGTTGAAGACCTGGGAGATGGACTTGGTGTTGCCCCCCAGGTCCTTGGACCGGTAGCCGGACTGGACATACTGCCCGGTGGTGTAGTCGTAGTAGACGTAATAATAGGCGCCCTGGCTGTATCCGGCGGAGGCCTCATTCCTGGTGATCACCGAGCTGCCGGCGCTCCAGCCGCCGATGATCAGGGTGGTGGCGGAGACCGAGTCGTTGTCGATCTGGGCAAACTCGCCGAAGGCGCAGCCGGCGGAGATCAGGCCGTTGCCCGCTCCGTCGTTCAGGGCCACATTCTCCATGCCGCCCACAGGGTTCAGGCTGCCGTCCTCCCCACAGGCCAGCAGGCTGAAGTGGGCCACGTTGTCGGCGTCGTTGTTGTTGGCCGGAGCGGAGGAGACCACCGCCATCTCGTCGCACAGGTTCCGGTCGATGTCCCCCATGGCGATGGTGACCACCGGGTGCCTGACGATCTCCTCTTTCCAGTTGTTGTCGTTGTTATAGTCGATCCTGCTGTAGCTGCTGGCGTAGCCCGCGTCCACGGCGATCTCCTGGGAAGGAACAGCCTGCCACTGACCCTTTCCGGTGGCGTAGAACACGTCCACCAGGGCGTAGCGCCGGCCGTCCCCGCCGTCTGTGTACCGGCCGGTGTACACCGCCAGGTCGTCCAGGCCGTCGCCGTTCAGGTCGCCCGCCTCGATCTCGAAGTAGGCGTCCAGCTCCTGGACATAACGGCGGGTCATGTAGGCCAGGTTGTTGCTGTAGAAGCTGCTGTCATCCAGCTTGGGGGTGAGGGTGGCGGCCTCAGTCCGGCTGCCGTCGTCGCCGATCTTGAACACGACAACCTCCAGCTTGCCGGCGTAATCGTCTTTGCCGCCATGGGATGTGTACGACGTGTTCCCGTAGGCCCGCAGCTCGGCCACATAGTTGTCCTTGCCGTCGCCGCCGTCCAGCGCCACGCTGGTGGCGTAAATGCCGTTGAAGTCGTTGCCCTGGCTGGCCAGCACGTTTTCTCCCTTGTTGGAGCTCAGGCCGCTGGACACGGTGTTGCCGTTCCCCGCCTTGATGCTGGAGGGGCTGCCGCCGTAAAAGGCATAGGCGCCGCTGTGCTGGTCCCGGGTGTTGTCGTGAATGTAGGGGTTCACGGTGTCCAGGCCGTCCCGGAGGGTGTACCGGTTGCCGTGGGCGGCGTTCAGGGCCACATATACCTCCCGGGCGGCGATGCTGGTGGCCACGCCGTCCTCTTTGAAGGGGGCGGTGACGGAATCGGCCGCCGCGTCCTCGTCGGCGTACAGGTTCAGACCCAGGGCCTCGTAGGTGCTCTGGTCGATCTCCTTCTCCGCGCTTTTCTCCTCCGCCGCGGCGGGCAGGGTGATAACCGGGATCATGGAGATGATCATGGCCGCTGCCAGCAGGGCGCTGAGTAGTCGCTTTTTCATACGTTTCCTCCTCATCTTTTCTGAAATACAGGGAGTGTTCTTCCTGAAGCGGTCCCTATCCCTCCATCTGCCAGGGACCGGCCCGGCTCTCCAGCGCCCGGGCAAAGGCCCGGCGCATACTCACCTGGGAGACCGGCTTTCTTCCGAACCAGGCCACACCCCAGGCGTAGGCCCGCATGGCAAAATCCAAATCGGAAAACCAGAGGACCGGGGCTGCGGGGCTGTTGTGGCGCAGGAAATCCACCACCTCCAGGCTGAAGGTGCCATCCTCCGCCACCACCAGCAGGTCAAAGGCGTCCGGCCGGTCCAGCACCAGCTGATAGAGCGCCTCATGCCCGTTGTAGACGGTGATCTTTGCCGGGCGCAGGTACTCCCGGGCACACTGGTGGAGATATTTTGTTAATATCTGACTCTCCTCCGCACAGCTGTTATACAAGGCGATGCGCATCTCACATCCCACCTCTCAAAAACCGCAAAATCCGTCAGGGCATACCACCGCATTTTCCTGTTATGTATCATCTCTTTCGCCCCTGTGTCAATCTGCTCTGCACAAGATGCGAAAAAACTGCACAAGATGTATTTCTTCCCAGAAATGTATGTGGTACAATGGAAAAAAACGAAAGGTGGCTTTGGCATGCGCCTTGCCATTGTGGACGACAATGCCGCCGATCGGGAACGGCTGTGCGCCCTCCTGCTCCGCTGGGCCGACGAGTCCGCCGTGCCGCTGGCGCCGCCGCCGGCAGAGTTTTCGGACGGGGAGACCTTTTTGTCGGGTTTTGTTCCCGGCCGTTTTGATATTGTTTTCCTGGATATTTATATGGACAACCTGGACGGTATGGAGACCGCCCGGCAGCTTCGGGCGCAGGACCCCCGGTGCCGTCTGGTATTCACCACCACCTCCACGGAGTTTGCGGTAGACAGCTATGAGGTGGATGCGGCCTACTACCTGGTTAAGCCCTTTTCTTATGGACGGCTGTGCCAGGCCATGGAGCGGTGCGGCATCAGCCTGTTGGAGCTGGGACAGGCTGTAATCCTCCCCGGCGGGGAACGGCTTCCCCTCCACCCCATTGTCTATACGGAGTATCAAAACCGGCATGTGGTGGTCCACAATATGGACGGGACCACTCGGGAGGTGGCCATGAGTCAGGGGGATTTTTCCGCCCTGCTGCTGACCTACCCCTACTTCTGCGACTGCTTCAAGGGCATCCTGGTGAATTTTGAAGCGGTGGACAAGCTGCTCACCGACCGTTTTGTGCTGAAGGAGGGCAGTACGGTGCCCATCAGCCGGCTGAAATACCGACAGGTGCGGGAGCAGTTCCTTCGGTTTACTTACATTTGTACGAGAGGGGACAGCTGATGGATTGGTTTCCTGCCGCTTTGGAGAACACGGTGGTCATTCCCGCGGCCATATTGTGCGTCCTGCCTGTGAAAGAGCACCTTCGCATCTCCCCCGTCAGACTGGCTGCCCTGGGCATTCCCTTCCTGTTGGGGTGGTCCGCTCTGGGCGGTATGGTATGCGCCGCCTTTTCCCTCAGCGGCAACGCCTGGCTGTTCCCCTGGCTGGTGGTATTCGCCCTGGCCTTCCGAAAATCCACAGACCTGCCGGGCTGGAAGTCTGTCAGCGTCCTGCTGGCGGTGTGCGGCGTGCTCTCCTGCCTGTGCGGGGTCTCCTCCACAGTGGACGCCATGTATTCCCCCCATGGCACGCTCCCCTACCTGGGCCTTCCGGGGGCCCTCACCTATGTGGCGCTGAGCTGGCTGTTTTTGTTCGTGATATGGTATCCCGCCACCCACGCCGCCCGGTGGCTTTTGAACGCGGTGGAGATGCCCAATGTCTGGTATGTATTCTGGGTTTTGCCCGTGGTATTCGTACTGATCAATGTATATATCCAGCCTGAGGACTACGACACCCTTCGGATGGGACGTATGATGTTGATCTACCCCACTATGTCCCTGGTGCTGTTGGGGCTGCTGCTTTTCTTTTATCTTCTCTTCTACCTGATGACCCGGGGCATGATGAAAACCATGCAGCTCACCCGGGAAAATGAGATCCTTCAGATGCAGACCGCCCAATACCGCAGCCTGCAGAAGAACATGGAGGAGACACGCCGGGCCCGGCACGACCTGCGCCAGCACTTTATCGCCCTTCAGGGCTGTGTCAACAGCGGCAGTCTCCAGGCAGTGGATGCCTATGTCCGGGCCCATCTGGAGGGGCTGCCCCTTGAGTCCCCCCTGGTTTATTGCAAAAATTTTGCCCTCAACGCGGTGCTTCACCACTACAGCGAGCTGACCATGGAGGCGGGCATCGACCTGGAGTGCTCTGTCCACATGGACCAGACGCCGGTGATCCCGGAGCCGGAGCTGTGTGTTCTGGTGGGCAACCTGCTGGAAAACGCCCTGGAGGCCTGTGTCAGGCTGAACCCGGAGCGGGACCGGACCATCCGGGTGGTCATCCGGCAGAAGAGTGCCTCCATGCTGGCCATTACGGTGGACAACCCCTGCCCCCAGCCCCCCCAGCGCCAGGGGGACAAGCTCCGTTCCACCAAGCACCGGGGGCTGGGCTTCGGCACCCAGTCCATCCAGGTCATCGCCGAGCACTACAACGGGGACGCCCGGTTCGAGTGGCGGGAGGGCATGTTTTATGCCTCGGTGCTTCTCAATCCCTGAATATGAAGTCAAAAGCCCCGCGGAGCAGAGAGTCTGTTGTGCTCTCCGCCCCGCGGGGCTTTGTCGTCTATGGGGTTTTCTCCTATTCCGACAGGAGGATGCGGTCGTTGTCCAGCTCCCGGCCGGTACCCGCCCGGAAGCGGGAGAGCAGGTCCTCCACCGTGAGGCCCTCCCGCTCCTCCCCGGCAATGTCCAGCACGATCTTCCCCCCGGCCATCATCAGGGTGCGGTTGCCCAGGGAGAGGGCGTTGTGCATGTTGTGGGTCACCATCAGACAGGTGATGCCCTCCCGGGCCACGATCTCCCGGGTGAGGGAGAGCACTTTCTGGGCGGTGGCAGGGTCCAGGGCGGCGGTGTGCTCATCCAGCAGCAGCAGCTTGGGGGGCACCATGGTGGCCATCAGCAGGGTGAGGGCCTGGCGCTGTCCCCCTGAGAGAAGGCCCACCGGCTGCTTCATCCGGTCCTCCAGCCCCATGTCCAGCAGGGAAAGCTGGTAGCGGAACATCTCCCGCTCCTGCCGGGTGACCCGGCTGAAAAAGGCCCGCTGGTGCTTGGCGGTGCGCAGGTAGGCCAGGGAGAGGTTCTCCTCGATGGTCATATGGGGAGCGGTGCCCTTCATGGGGTCCTGGAACAGCCGCCCCATCTCCCGGCTGCGGCGGTACTCGGGCTTGAAGGTGATATCCTCCCCCGCCAGCTCCACTGAGCCGCTGTCCACATAGAAGACACCGGCGATGGCGTTGAACAATGTGGATTTCCCCGCCCCGTTGGAGCCCACGATGGTGACGAAGTCCCCGCTGTCCAGATGGAGGGATAGGTCAACCAGGGCCTTCTTTTCGTTGACGGTGCCCGGGTTGAAGGTCTTGGAGATATGCTTGAGGTCCAGCATGTCACACCCCTCCCTTCCGGCCAGCAGCCAGCTTGCGCTTCTGGAAGGCCGCCCACTTCTTGATGGTGGGGGCGGCGATGGCCAGGGCCACAATGACGGCGGTGAGGAGCTTCAGGCAGTCCACCGGCACCACCTTGGTGTAAAACACGATGGCGTAGATAAAGCGGTAGATCACCGAGCCCACCATCACGGCAATGACCCCCTTCACCACGGTGCGGCGGCCCAGCACCGTCTCGCCGATGATGAGGCAGGCCAGGCCGATGACCACGATGCCTGTGCCCGAGTTGATGTCCACCGTGCGCTGGTACTGGCCCACCATGGCCCCGGACAGGGCGGTGAGGGCGTTGGCCACGCACAGCCCCACAGTGATGGTAAAGGTGGGGTTGATGGAGGAGGCCCGCACCATGTCCCGGTTGTCCCCGGTGGCCCGGATGGAGAGGCCCAGCCGGGTGCCCAGGAACAAGAGGAGGAGCACCCCCGCCAGGATGGTGACCCCGGCGGCCAGCACCAGCTTGTGCCACTCCCCGGCAAAGCCCGTGTCCCGCAGGAGGGTGAAGATGGTGTCCACCCCCAGCAGGCTGGAGTTGGACTTCCACCCCATGGCCATGAGGTTGACGGTGTACAGCCCCGTGTTGGTGACGATGCCCGCCAGAATGGAGGGCACCCCCAGCCGGGTCTGGAGGAAGGCAGTGACAAAGCCGGCGCAGGCCCCCGCGGCCATGGCGGCGGGGATGGCCAGGAATGGGTGGCCCGCAGCGGCCACGGTGACGGACACGGCGGCCCCCAGCACAAAGCAGCCGTCGGTGGTCAGGTCGGCGATGTCCAGAATGCGGTAGCTCAGGAACAGCGCCATGGCCACCAGGGCGTACAGGAATCCCAGCTCCAGGGCGGTTTGGGTAATGAGCAGCAAGGATCTTCTCTCCCTTCATGCCGATACCCCCGGCGCTCTGCCGGGGGTCGGCGGTTGGCGGATCAGTCGGTGGTGGTGGTAACCTCTACCAGCTGACCCATGTCGGCAAACATGGAATAGTCGGCGTCCAGAGCGGCGGCGGTGTCGGTGTTCACGGTGATGATGCCGCCCTCCATGAGGTAGTAGTCCTCCATGGCGTCCATGCCCTGGGTGATGGCCTCATAGGCCAGGTCGGCGGTGCGCTTCCCCAGGTCGGTGTAGTTCACGCCGCAGGTGGCGAAAGCGCCGTTGCGCACGAAGGAGTCGGCCCCGGTGTAGTGGGGGATACCCGCCGCATTGAAGGTCTCGAAAATGGCCAGCTCGGCGGCGGCGATCACGTTGTCGGTGGGAGTAAAGACGGCGTCCACCCCGGCCCCCACCAGGGCGGCGGCAGCGGCCACCACCTCGTCATTGGTGTTGGCGGTCTGCTCCACATAGGCGATGTTCTTCTCCTCCAGGTACTCCTTGGCCTGGGCGATGGGGGTGGCGGAGTTGGGCTCGGACAGGGAGTAGAGCAGCCCCACGGTCTGGATGTCCGGGTCCTGGGCAAACATCATATCCAGGATGAACTCCGTATTCAGCGCGTCACTGGTGCCGGTGACATAGTCCAGGCCGGTGAGCTTGGCGGTCTCCGGGTCGGAGATGGCGGCGTACACCACCGGGGTTTTGGTCTCCTCGGCGGACACGGCGGCCACCTGAGCGGCGGTGGTGGCGATGGGGATGATCACATCCACCTCGTCGGCAATGGCCTGGTCGGCCAGCTGGCCCAGGATGGTCTGGTCACCCTGGCCGGAGGTGGTGGTGTACTGGATGGTCACCCCGTTCTCCGCGGCGATCTCGTCCAGCCGGGCGCAGACGGCTTGGGCGATCTCGTCCAGGGAGGGGTGGTCCATCTGCTGGATCACCGCCACGGTGTAGGTCTCCCCGCCGGAGGGGGAAACGCCGGGGGTGTCGCTGTTCCCGCTGCCCTCCTGGGCGCAGGAGGTGAGGGTCAGGGCCAGGGCGGCGGCGGCAGTGAGGGCGAAGAACTTTTTCAGAGTGTGCTTTTTCATGGTGATGTCTCCATTTCATATAGATTTGGGCAGCAGATGGAGGAGAGCCGCCTGCCAAACGGCCCGCCTGAGAAACAAAAAGCGCTTTTGCCCCCTCTCTGGGACAAAAGCGTCTGCTTCTGCGATACCACCCAAATTGACGTTCCTTTGGAGAACGTCCGCTCGCTACACGTACCATCATACGTGCCCCGATGGATAACGGGTGGGTCCCCGTCGGCATCTACTGGGGCTCGCGCCCGTTCAAGCCGCCCTCCGGAGGCCATTCGCCGACTGCGTCGCGCCCCATTTCCACCACCAGGGGCTCTCTAAACCGCCGCGCTCTGCCGGGTACTTCTCTCCGTCACAGGTTTGTGCTTGTTTACTTGTTGGTGCTATTATAGTCCGCTCTCTCCCCCCTGTCAACCCCGGAAGAAAAATTTCCCCGGCGGGACCAGAGGCCCGCCGGGGAGGGAAACTCTATTTCTGGGGCAGGGAGACCTTCCGCCGCAGAAAGGAGAACTTGGTCTCGGAGCACACCACGGAGATGAAGATGAGCACAAAGCCCAGGCACATCAGCCCCCCCAGCTCCTCCGCCCCGGCCCCTACGGAGAAGAGCACCCCGAAGGGGGCCTCCAGGGCCAGGAGCACCGCAGCGGCGGCGGGCTCGGTGTACTTCTGCCCCACGTTCTGCATCAGCAGGGCCAGCGCGGTGGCAGCAATGGCCAGGTAGAGCAGCACCCCAATCACCTGGCCGCTGAGCTGCTCCGGAGCGGGAGCGCCGCCGGTAAGCCCCATGGCCACCCAGGAGAGGGCCCCCACCACGGCGAACTGGAGCACCGTGAGGATGAAGATGTCCCGCCCCTTGGCAAAGTGGGACACGGTGACGATGTGGCCCGCATAGAAAAAGCCCCCCAGCAGGGTGAAGCCGTCCCCCACCGACAGGGTGAGCCCCCCGTCCCAGGACACCAGGCCGATGCCCGCCACGCACAGCACCGCCGCCGCCACGTGGAACCGGTCGGGCCGGCGCTTGTCCGTGAGCCAGTAGAGGAAGGGGACGATGACGCAGTACACCGCGGTGAAAAAGGCGTTCTTCCCCGGGGTGGTGCCGGTGAGCCCGTAGTTCTGGGCGGTGTATGCGCAGAAGAGGAACAGCCCCATAAGGCCGCCCCCCAGGAGATAGCTCTTGTCCATCTTCTTCCAGCTGCGGAAAAAGACCACCGCCAGCACCACCGCCGCAAAGGTAAAGCGGAAGGCCAGCATGAAAAACACCGAGATGTGGTCCAGGGTGTCCTTCAGAATGAAGAAGGTGGAGCCCCAGATGACGGTGGCCAGAAGGATCATGGGCCTGGCCAGCCCCTTGAGCACTCGCTCATTCATGGATTGTCAGTTCTCCTTCTCTTGTGGTATGATAGAATATCCGCAGGGGGGATGGATATGGCAAAATTGGGGCAGGAGTTCTTTGACCGGGACACGGTGACCGTGGCCCGGGAGCTGCTGGGGACCTATATCGTGCGCCGGTGGCAGGGGCACACCCTGGCGGTGCGCATCACCGAGACGGAGGCCTATGTGGGCCGGATGGACAAGGCCTGCCACGCCTACAATTACAAGCGCACCCCCCGCACCCAGACCCTCTTCGCCCCGCCGGGCACGGTGTATCTCTACCTCATTTACGGGATGCACCACTGCCTGAACTTCGTCACCGAGCCGGAGGGGGAGCCCTCCGCCGTCCTCATCCGGGGGGGAGAGGTGCGGCAGGGCGGGGATATTATAGCAGACAATCGCTTTGGGTGCAAGATGGACAACCTCTCCCCCGCCCAGCGCGCCCACCTGCTGGACGGACCGGGGAAGCTGTGCCAGGCCCTGGCCCTCACCCGGGCGGAAAACGGCATCTCCCTGGCGGGGGAGGATCTCTTCGTGTGCCAGAGCCTGGCGGATTTGGGCCTCACGCCTCCGGAGGAGGATCTGTGTCCCCCGGTAATCCACACCGGGGAGCGCATCGGCATCGCCTACGCCCAGGAGGCGGTCCATTTCCCCTGGCGCTTCTACCTGTAAATACCCTGTTAGGAGGCTGCTATGCTGCTTTTTGATCTGGACGGCACCCTTCTGGACTCCAACGGCATCTGGGTCCAGGTGGATCTGGACTTTCTGGCCCGGCGGGGGCGGGTCCCCACCCAGGAGTACACCGACTTCGTCTCCCACGCCATCTTCCCCACCGCCGCCGCTTTCACCAGGGAATACTACGGCCTTGCGGACAGCGAGGAGGCCATCATGGCCGAGTGGATGGACCTGGCCCGGGAGGCCTACGCCCACCGGGCCCCTTTGAAGGAGGGGGTGCTGCCCTACCTCCAGCGGCAGGCCGCCGCTGGGGAGGAGATGGCCCTGTTCACCGCCAGCGTGCCCCAGTTCTGCCGCCTGGCCCTGGAGCGCCACGGCATCGCGGGATACTTCTCCCACCTTCTCTTCGCCCAGGAGATGGGGGTGGAGAAGCGCAGGCCGGAGGCCTTCCGCCTGGCCCTCACGGCCCTGGGACGGGAGGCGGCGGAATGCACCTTTTTTGACGACGCCCCCCGCAACTGTGCCGCTGCCCGCCAGGCCGGGCTCACGGTGGTGGGGGTGTACGACCCCTTCTATGACCACGCCCAGGAGGAAGTGCGCGCCGCCAGCCACCGGTATATCCGCTCCTTCGCCCAGCTGGCGGAGGCGGCTCCCCATTGAATCAAGAACCCGGCAGGCGTGCCGCTGCACCCTCCCGGCCGGAGCCACCCATCCCTCAGACCACATGATTGAGGAGGATGCCCCATGTATCAGGCAATCGTGGACTACCTCACCGATGCCTACCATCCCCATACCATTTTGCTCTATGGCTCCTATTCCAGAGGTACCCAGACTCAGCGCAGTGATTTTGACGTGCTGCTGGTAACCGACAGGGGAAAGAGCACCCATGACGACACCGTAATAGGGACTGTCACGCTGGATGCATTCATCTATACTACACAGGACTTTCTCACCAAGCAGGACCCGGAGGAGTTTTTGCAGGTCCTGGGTGGGCAGATTCTTCTGGACCAGCAGGGCTTGGCCCGGGACCTGCTGGCGCGGCTGGAGCGCTATGCGGCAGAGCACGCCGCTGTCCCGGAGGCGGAAAAGACCCGTCTGCGGAACTGGTGCGTCAAAATGATGGATCGGGCCGGAGCAGGAGACCCGGAAGGAATGCTGCGCTGGCACTGGCTGCTCTATGACAGCCTGGAGATCTACTGCAATTTGCGGGACCAGTTTTATTTTGGCCCCAGAAAAACGATGGAGGCCATGCGTACATCCGACCCAGACAGCTACCAGGCCCTGGAACAGGCTCTGTATCAGCTGGACCATCGGGCCCTTTCCCGCTGGATAGAGCGGGTCCTGGCCGTGTAAGGATGGAGCGCCGGTTTTCTGAACGCAAGCATACCAAAAAATCCACCGGGAGGAGGTTCCCCTCCCCCCGGTGGATTTATATTTTCTTCCGGGAACAGCTTTGGCTCCCCTTCACTCCGTTCTCTTGGCCATGTGCTGGGAGGCGGACTTGAGCATGAGGCGCTTGGTGCCCACGTTGTCGAAGGCGATCTCCACCAGGGCGTCGCCCCCCATCTTCTGCACGGAGAGGACCATCCCCTCCCCGAAGGCCTTGTGGCGCACCATATCCCCCTTGGCCAGCTCCAGCAGCTTGGGGACGGGCCGGGCGGGAGCCGCCGGGGAGACCGGGCGGGCAGGTCTGGAGGGGGAAGCGCTCCGGCCGCCCTCCCGGAACTGCCCTGCTGTCCGGGCCCCGCCGTAGCCGCCGGAGAAAGAGCCTCCCCCGTAGGAAGAAGCGCCGTAGCTCCCGCCGGGGCGCCGGGGGGCGCCGTAGGTCCACTCCTCCCCGGCGGAGGGGGAGAGAAAATCCCGGCCGCTCTTTTCCACATACTCCGGCGGGATCTCATCGGTAAACCGGGAGGGCCGGTTGGATGACGTGCGGCCGAAGAGCATCCGCTGGGCGGCGCAGGTCATGTACAGCCTCTCCTTGGCCCGGGTCATGGCCACGTAGCACAGCCGCCGCTCCTCCTCCATCTCCTCGCTCTCGCCGATGGCCCGGATGCCGGGGAAGATGCCCTCCTCTACCCCCACCACAAAAACCACGGGGAACTCCAGTCCCTTGGCCGAGTGCATGGTCATGAGGACCACCGCGTCCTCCCCGGCGTCGTGGTTGTCCAGGTCGGTGTACAGG
This sequence comes from uncultured bacterium, assembly GCA_949293245.1. Lineage (GTDB taxonomy): Bacteria > Bacillota > Clostridia > Oscillospirales > Oscillospiraceae > CASFCS01. The sequence goes on from CASFCS010000002.1 coordinate 57,804, forward strand.
GCGATCTCGTCCAGGAAGCCCGCCAGGGAGGGCTCTCCCTCGGCGTTTTCCAGGTAGCCGTTGATGGAGGTGGCCAGCTCCTTCACGTTCTCCAGCCGGGTGCGGTTTTCAATGTCCTTTTTGGCGGTGAGCATGTCGGCGTAGCCGGTGCGCTCCACCACCTTCTCGTAGAATTCCGGCAGGGGCAGCTCTCCGGCCAGGCGGCGCAGCTCCCCGATCAGGGCGGTAAACTGCCCCAGCTTGCCCGCCGCCTTCTGCAGCTGGCTCCACTCCCCCGCCCGGGTGATCACCTGCCACAGGGAGAGACTCTCCCCGGCGGCCAGCTCCTGGGCGGTCTCCACCGTTTTGGCCCCGATGCCCCGGGGGGGATTGTTGATGATGCGCTGGAGGCGCAGGTCGTCGTGGGGGTTGTGGATGACGCACAGGTAGGCCAGCATGTCCTTCACCTCCGCCCGGTCGAAGAACCGGGTGCCCCCGATGATGCGGTAGGGCACGCCGTTGCGCTTGAGGGCGGTCTCCAGCTGGTTGGACTGGGCGTTCATCCGGTAGAGTACGGCGTGGTCGTTCCACTTCCGGCCCTGGCGGTAGTCCTCCAGGATCTGGCCGGCCACGTACTGGGCCTCGTCGTTCTCGTTCATGGCGGTGTACAGCTTCACCTTGTCCCCCGCCCCGTGGTCGGTCCACAGCTCCTTGCCCTTGCGGCCCTGGTTGTTGCGGATCACCGCGTTGGAGGCCTCCAGGATGTTCTTGGTGGAGCGGTAGTTCTGCTCCAGCCGGATCACCCGGGCCCCCTTGTACTGCTCCTCAAAGGAGAGGATGTTCTCGATGGTGGCCCCCCGGAAGCGGTAGATGGACTGGTCATCGTCCCCCACCACGCAGATGTTTTCCCACTTCCCCGCCAGCAGGGCCGCCAGACGGTACTGGAGATTGTTGGTGTCCTGGTACTCGTCGATGAGCACATAGCGGAACTTGTTCTGGTAGTACTCCCGCACCTCCTGGTGGTCCTGGAGGAGGCGCACGGTGTGGAGAATGATGTCGTCAAAGTCCAGGGCCCCGGCGTCCCACAGCTTCTTCTCGTAGGCGCAGTAGATCTGGGCGATTTTCATCAGGCGGTAGTCCCCCGCCTTCTCGCACTGGCGGGCGTACTCCCCGGACAGGAGCATCTGGTCCTTGGCCCGGGAGATGTAGCCCAGCACCGACCGGGGGGCGAAGGCCTTCTCATCCAGGTTCAGGTCCTTCACCGCGTCTTTAATGACCCGGAGGGAGTCGTCTGTGTCGTAGATGGTGAAGGAGGAGGGGAAGCCCAGCTTTTCAATGTCCCGCCGGAGGATGCGCACGCAGGCGGAGTGGAAGGTGGAGGCCCAGATATCCCGGGCGGAGGGGCCCAGCATCCGCTCCAGCCGCTCCTTGAGCTCCCCGGCGGCCTTGTTGGTGAAGGTGATGGCAATGATGGACCAGGGGGCCGCCGGCTCCAGGCGGCACAGCCGCTCCTGCCGCTCCTTCTCCTCCGGGCCGGCATTCCCCCGGTAGGACAGGAGGAAGTCCAGATCCTCCCGACTGGCCCACTGGGGGACCTGGTCGCTGTCCGACCCCCGGCCGTACTTCATCAGGTTGGCCACCCGGTGGATGAGCACCGTGGTCTTGCCGCTGCCCGCCCCCGCCAGCAGCAGCAGGGGGCCCTCCGTGGCCAGCACCGCCTTGCGCTGCTCGGGATTCAGATTCGGATAGTCCAGGGCGATGGCCGCCCGCCGGGCCCGGCAAAATTCCAGCTGTTCCTGTTCGGTCAGCATAGGCTCTCTCCCCTCATAATGGAGGAGCCGCCCACAGAGTGGACGGCTCCCGGAGTTCTGTTGCTCTATTGTACCCAAAAATCCCCCCGGGGTCAACTGGCATTCCGCCGACTTTTCCCCCGGGCGGTGACAGGGTCTCCCCGGTGTGATATGATGGGGGAAATCCATCCGGGCGGAGGTCCGCCCAAAGGAGGCATAACATATGAAACAGATTCTGGCCCGGGACATGGGCATCACCGTGGGGGAGTTCCCCACGGGGCCGCGCAACGCCATTACAGATGTGGATGGAGTGGCGGTGGGCCATGTGACCCTGGATACCCCGGAGTTCAAGACCGGGGTCACCGCCCTGCTGCCCTGCGGGGAGAACCCCTTTTTCCACAAGCTGCCCGCCGCGTCCTTCGTGCTCAACGGCTTCGGAAAGACCCAGGGCCTGGTCCAGGTGGACGAGCTGGGCACCCTGGAGACCCCCATCGCCCTCACCGGCACCCTCAACGTGGGGATGGTCCACCACGGCCTGGTGAGCTATATGGTGGAGCGCTGCGCCCGGGAGGGCTTTGACCTGCGGTCAGTCAACCCGGTGGTGTGCGAGTGCAACGACGGCACCCTCTCCCACATCGCCGCCCGGCCGGTGACGGAGGCCCATGTGCTCCAGGCCATCGCCCAGGCGGGGGCGGACTTCGCCCAGGGGGACGTGGGGGCGGGCAAGGGCATGATCTGCCACGGCCTGAAGGGGGGCATCGGCTCGGCCAGCCGCCTGATGGAGCTGGGGGGCGGCGCCTACACCCTGGGGGTCCTGGCCCTCACCAACCACGGCCGCACCGCTGATCTCACCATTCAGGGCCGTCTGGTGGGTCCCGCCCTGCTGGAGCGCATGGCGGAGGAGTCGGGGCCCGACCTGGGCTCCTGCATTCTGATCCTGGCCACGGACCTCCCCCTGGACGCCCGGCAGCTGGGCCGGGTAATCCGGCGGCTGTCCGTGGGGCTGGCCCGGCTGGGGTCCTTCATCGGCCAGGGCAGCGGAGAGGTGTTTCTGGGCTTCTCCACCGCCAACCCCTTCGACCCCCGGGACAAATCCCCCCTGCGCTCGGGCATCCTGTTCTCCGACGACGCCCTGGACCTCCCCTTCCGGGCCGCAGCGGAATGCGCCGAGGAGGCGGTGCTCAACTCCATGTTCGCCGCCCATACCGTCACCGGCTGGCAGGGAAAGACGGTGCGCAGCCTCTCGGCGCTGTGGCCGGTCCTTTAACCCGGACTGGAAAAAATTATTTTCAAAATCCCTCTTTCCCGTAAAACCATCCCTCCCTCTGGATACACTAACATATGACCGCGCAGCAGGGCATCCCGCTCCGGTCATCCTATGTTCCGCAGAGAGGGGGAAAATGGCGTGCAGCTTTTGAAAAACATGGACGACACCGCGGCACTGCAGCTGCTGCGCCAGGAGCAGGAGGGCTTCCCCCTGTTCTACCACCAGGTCTTTCCCATTCTCTACTATATTTCCTCCGCCATACTGCCCGCCGGTTCCCCGGTCAAAGCGTCGGTACTGGAGAGCATCCTGGAGGCCATGTCCGAGGCCAGGGAGATCTCCAGCGACACGCCTTTGCGGGGTTGGCTGTGCGCCATTACCGCCCAAAAGGCGCTCAAGCGCGCCCCTCTGTCTCAGATGGGGGCCGACATGTTTTCCGATCCCAGTGAGCCCCTTACCAATCCCGACAATCTGGAGTCTCTCAGCGATCTGATCAATCAGCTCAGCCGCAGCGCCCAGGTGCTGCTGATGCTGTACATCTACGGGGAGTGTACCGTCCCCCAGCTCTCTGAGCTCACAGGTTGGCCCGAGCCCCTGGTGACCTCCATTCTGGAGCGCTCCCTGCGGCATCTGCGCCGGTGCATCACTGTCACCGACGGCAGCAATCCCATCAGCCGGCAGATCCTTTTCATGGTCTTTCTCTACCGTGAAAATCAGTCCGCTCCCGGCGAAAACATTGCGGCCCAGGAGCTTACCCGTACCCTGCGCACTCTGGAGCGGCGGAGCAGCGGCTCCAGAGGCGGCAGCTCCTTCCGGGGCATCAATGCCGGCGGCTTTTTCCACGCCTTTCTTTTTTCCGGTCTTTCCCTTCCAGAGGAGCTCTTTTCCCCCCTGACCCCCTCCTGGCGCAAGTCCTGTCCATGGATGTAACCCATTCCCCCCTTTTGCTGCCCCCCGGCGTCTCAAGACGCCGGGGGGCAGTTCCTTCCGTCAGGGCGGCAGAAGGCCCCGGCGCGCTGGTCTGATCCAGAGTGCCGGGGCCTTTTTATTTGGTGGGCATGTACTCCTTGGGCAGGTGGCCGAACTCCCGCTTGAAGGCCTTGAGAAAGTTGGAATAGTCGTTGAAGCCGCAGCCCAGGCAGGCGTCCATCACGCTCTGGCCCCCCCGGAGCATATTGCGGGCAATGGTCAGGCGCTTTTTCATAATGTACTGGTAGAGGGTCAGTCCGGTAAACTGCTTGAACTTGGCGTTGAAGTGGTACTTGCTCATATGGAAGGTCTGGGCCAGTCCCTCCACCGACAGGTCCTCCGCCAGGTGGCCTTCGATGTACTCCAGCACCTGGTTGACCTGCTCGTTTTCCGTCACATCCCGGCGGATCTCCTCCGGTGTATCGAAATAGGCCCGGTTGAGGTACACCAGAAACTCCGTCACCGCCGCGTACTGGAGGGTCTGGCTGCCGAAGGTGTGCTCCTGCTGGAGGCGGACCATCCACCCGCACAGCCGCCGCAGCTGAGTGAGCAGCTCCCCGTCCGGGCGGATAAGCTTATAGCGCTTGGCCGCCGAATCCAGAAAACAGGCGGTCAGGTCGTCCCCCAGATCCTCCAGCCGGGTAAAGAAATCATGCTCCAGCCAGAGGACAAAGCGCTCGTAAGGCTTGCCCGGGCGCACCTCCGGCCGGTGGATATCCCGGTTGTTGGTGAGGAGGATGTCCCCCGGCCGCAGCTGATAGGACCGGCCCTCCACCGTGTAGGTCACGTCCCCTGAGAAGAAGAAAAAGATCTCGTAGAATTCGTGCTCGTGAAACTCCACCTCCGGAGGGAGCTGGTCCAAATAATGATGGTACTCATAAAAGCGGTGGTTCATAGTCTGGCGCAGTGTAAACTCATCATTGTGCATACTAGCCAAAAATCTCCCCCCTCTTTTTACCTATTCGGATTATACCGCTATTTTCACCAGATTTCAAGCAGGATATACCGTGCAGTCCTTTCCTAAATGGTGTATACTAAACTCACAAACAAGGGAGGCGGCTCCCCGCTGTGGGACCCAGCGCGAACTTTTAAGGAGGTATGCTCAATGAAAACGTTCATCACCGACGATTTCCTGCTCTCCACCGAACCCGCCCGCCGGCTGTACCACGACTACGCCGAGGCCATGCCCATTCTGGACTACCACTGCCACCTCAATCCCCGGGAGATCTATGAGGACATCCGCATGGACAACCTGGCCCAGGCCTGGCTGGGGGGCGACCACTACAAGTGGCGCGTCATGCGGGCCTGCGGCGTGCCCGAGGAGAAGGTCACCGGCGCCGCCCCCGCCCGGGAAAAGTTCGACGCCTTCGCCGCCGTGATGCCCCAGCTCATCGGCAACCCCATCTACCACTGGTCCCACCTGGAGCTGCTGCGTTTCTTCCAGGTGGACGAGCTCCTCTCCCCCGCCACCGCCGACGGCATCTGGGAGAAAGCCAACGCTGTGCTCCAGAGCGACAAGGGCACCTCCCGCGCCCTCATCACCAGCAGCAACGTGGCCGCCCTGTGCACCACCGACGACCCCGCCGACTCCCTGGAGTACCACAAGCTCCTGGCCGCCGACACCGGTTTTGCCACCAAGGTGCTGCCCACCTTCCGCCCGGACAAGGCCCTGCACATTGAAAACGACGGCTTTGCCGATTACCTCACCACCCTGGGCCAGGCCGCCGGGGTGACCATCTCCGACCTGGACAGCCTAAAGGCCGCCCTCTCCGCCCGGATGGACCACTTCGCCGGCGTGGGCTGCCGCCTGGCCGACATCTCCTTCGGCTCCCCCGACTTCACCGTGTGGGATCCCGACCTGGCCCAGAGCGCCCTGGCCAAGGTCCTCTCCGGCGGCGTGGCCGACGAGAAGGAGACCGCCGCCTACCAGTCCTATGTGATGGACTTTGTGGGCGGGGAGTTTGCCCGCCGGGGCTGGGTGATGCAGCTCCACCTGGGGGCCATCCGCAACCTGAACACCCCCCTGTTCCGCTCCCTGGGGGCCGACGTGGGCTGCGACTCCATCGGCGACCCCATCCCCGCCGCCTCCCTGGCCGCCATGCTGGACCGCCTGGCCACCCGGGACGCCCTGCCCCGCACCATTCTCTACACCCTCAACGCCGCCGACAGCGACAAGCTGGTGGCCGCCGCCGGGTGCTTCCAGAACGGCGGCACCGCCGGCAAGGTGCAGTTTGGCTCCGCCTGGTGGTTCAACGACCACTTTGAGGGCATGAACCTCCAGCTCAAGTCCCTGGCCAGCATCGGCGTGCTCAGCCGCTTTGTGGGTATGCTCACCGACTCCCGCTCCTTCCTGTCCTACCCCCGCCACGAGTACTTCCGGCGTATCCTGTGCCGCCTGCTGGGCCAGTGGGTTGACGAGGGCATGGCCCCCGCGGACTACGATCTGCTGGGCGGCATGGTGCAGGACATCTGCTACAACAACGTGGCCTCCTATCTGGGGCTGAAGTAAGCCTCCTCTCTCTTTGTCAATTTGGGGTGGAACCCCAGGAAATAAATGAAAAAGGAGACATGTACCATGAAACTTTCTTTCCGCTGGTATGGCGAGTCCGATCCCATCAGCCTGGAGTACATTAGCCAGATCCCCGGTATGCGCTCCATCGTCACCGCCGTGTACGATGTAAAGCCCGGCGAGGTGTGGCCCGAGGAGTCCCTGCAGCGCCTGAAGGACCAGTGCGAGGCCCACGGCCTGGTGTTTGACGTGGTGGAGTCCATCCCCGTCAGCGAGGACATCAAGCTGGGCACCGACAAGCGGGACGAGCACCTGGAGGTCTACTGCGAGAACATCCGCCGCTGCGCCAAGTACGGCGTCAAGTGCGTCACCTACAACTTCATGCCCGTCTTTGACTGGACCCGCACCCAGCTGGACAAGAAGGCCCCCGACGGCTCCACCAGCCTGGTGATGTACTGGGACCAGATGCGGGGCCTGGACCCCCTGAAGGACGACATCCATCTCCCCGGCTGGGACTCCAGCTACACCCAGGAGCAGGTCCGGGACCTGATCCGGGCCTACGGCGAGCTGGGTGAGGAGGGCCTGTGGAAGAACATCGAGATCTTCCTGAAGAAGGTCATCCCCGTGGCCGAGGAGTGCGGCATCACCATGGCCCTCCATCCCGACGATCCCCCGTACCCCATCTTCGGCCTGCCCCGGGTCATCACCTGTGAGGCCAACCTGGACCGGTACCTGTCCATCGTGGACTCCCCCGCCAACTCCCTGTGCCTGTGCACCGGCTCCCTGGGCTGTGCCAAGAGCAACAACATCCCCGCCATGATCCGCAAGTACTCCGCCGCCGGGCGCATCGGCTTCATGCACATCCGCAACGTGAAGATCATGGACGACGGCTCTTTCGAGGAGCGGGCCCACCTCTCCTCCTGCGGCTCCCTGGATATGTACGAGATTGTCAAGTCCCTGGTGGACACCGGCTTTGACGGCTACGTCCGGCCCGACCACGGCCGCATGATCTGGGGCGAGACCGGCAAGCCCGGCTACGGCCTGTACGACCGGGCCCTGGGCGCGGCCTACATCAACGGCCTGTTTGAGGCCTGCGAGAAGGCTGCCAAGGCGTAAGATACGACTTTATTTTGAGAAAGGAAGCTGCAACCATGGAAAAGAACGTTCTGAATACCGATCTCACCGGGAAAGTCGCTGCCGTCACCGGCGCGGGCGGCGTGCTCTGCTCCGCCTTTGCCAAGGTGCTCTCCCGTGCCGGCGCCAAGGTGGCCCTGCTGGACCTGAATGAGGAGGCCGCCCAGAAGTTTGCCGACGAGATCGTGGCCGAGGGCGGCGTGGCCCGCGCCTACAAGTGCAACGTGCTGGACAAGGACAACTGCTACGCCGTGGCCGACGCCGTGGAGGCCGACCTGGGCAAGTGCGACATCCTCATCAACGGCGCCGGCGGCAACAACCCCCGGGCCACCACCGACAAGGAGTACTTCGAGGTGGGCGACATCGACGGCGACACCAAGAGCTTTTTCGACCTGGAGACCAAGGGCGTGGAGTTCGTCTTTAACCTGAACTTCATCGGCACCCTCCTGCCCACCCAGGCCTTTGCCCGCCAGATGGTGGGCCGTGAGGGGTGCAACATTCTGAACATCTCCTCCATGAACGCCTACACTCCCCTGACCAAGATCCCCGCCTACTCCGGCGCCAAGGCCGCCATCAGCAACTTCACCCAGTGGCTGGCCGTCCACTTCTCCAAGGTGGGCATCCGGGTCAACGCCATTGCCCCCGGCTTCTTCTCCACCAAGCAGAACCAGAAGCTCCTCTTCAATGAGGACGGCACCCCCACCGCCCGGACCGGCAAGATCCTGGCCGCCACTCCCATGGGCCGCTTCGGCGACACCGAGAAGGAGCTGGCCGGCGCCGTGCTGTTCCTGCTGAACAACGAGGCCGCCAGCTTCATCACCGGCGTGTGCATCCCCATCGACGGCGGCTTCTCCGCCTACTCCGGCGTGTAATTCATTTGCTTTCTTCTTCTCCCTTCCCATTGGCGGGCCGAAGGTCGCGAGACCTCCGGCCCGCCCTTTTTTCCCTCTGCCCTTGCAATCTGATTTTATTCTGGTATGATGAGGACTGTGTGGTCCTTTCTCCTCTCCACTTTAACTCTGAAAGGAGCGGCAGTTCCCATGTCCTCTGTGTTTTATGACCTGGTGTGGCTTTTCTTCCTCTACTCCTTCGCAGGATGGCTGCTGGAGGTCCTCCAGGCCGCGGTCAAGCGGCACAAGTTTGTCAACCGGGGCCTTCTGAACCTGCCCCTGTGTCCCATTTACGGCACAGTGGCCGTGTCCTACGTGATCTTCCTGGGCGAACTGAAGGATCAGTGGTTCTTCCTCCTGCTGGGCGGCATGATCCTCTCGGCCTTTGTGGAGCTCCTCTCGGGCAAGCTGCTGGAGGCCATTTTCCACCGGAAGTGGTGGGACTACTCCCAGGAGCGCTTCCAGTTTGAGGGGTATATCTGCCTGAAATACACCGTGATCTGGGGATTGTTTGCCCTGCTGTGCATGAAGCTCCTCAACCCCCTGCTTCTCTCTCTGGGCCACCTCATTCCCGCCCTGCCCCGGATCATCATACTCTGGGTGCTCATCGGCCTCCTGGTGGCGGACCTGATCTCCAGCTCGGCAGCCATCCTCCAGCTGCGCGTGCGCATCCGCCGGTTTGACGCCCTGGGGGAGGAGCTGGGCTCCTTCACCGACCGGCTGGGCAACGCCCTCACCCGCCGTATCCAGCGGCGTATGATGAAGGCCTACCCCAACCTGGAGACGGAGAAGCTGTGGAAGGAGAAGGACAGCTGGCTTCACCGGGAGAAGGCGGCAGTCTTTGCCCAGGGGTGCGGCTTTTACAAACTGACGCTGCTGTTCTTCATCGGGGCCTTCCTGGGGGACATCATTGAGACCATCTTCTGCTATGTCACCGCCGGGGTGCTCATGAGCCGCAGCAGCGTGGTATACGGCCCCTTTTCCATCGTGTGGGGCCTGGGCTGCGTGCTGTTTACCGCCATTCTCTACCGCTGGCGGGACAAGAGCGACCGGTACATTTTCCTGGTGGGCACCATCATCGGCGGCGCCTATGAGTACGCCTGCAGCGTGTTCACCGAGCTGGTATTCGGCACCGTGTTCTGGGACTACAGCCACATTCCCTTCAACCTGGGAGGGCGCATCAACCTGCTCTACTGTTTCTTCTGGGGCATTGCGGCGGTGCTGTGGCTGAAGGTCCTTTTCCCGCCTCTGTCCAACCTCATTGAGAAACTGCCTATGAAGACGGGCAAGCTCCTCACCTGGGCGCTGGTGGTGTTCATGGTGTTCAACATGGCCATGTCCAGCCTGGCCCTGGCCCGGTACACCGAGCGCAACACCCTGGACCAGCCCAGCCAGACCCCCCTGGGAGATTTCCTGGACGACCACTTCCCCGACGAGCGGGTGGAACGCATCTACCCCAACGCCATTATTGTGGACGATTGATCCCCTGCCCCCGGTGTCCGCTGAAGCTCCCCGTGAGGACATGGGCTTCACCCCACAGACAAAAAAGGTCCCTCCACAGCCACAGGTTGCGGAGGGACCTTTTTCGTCATTTTCCTGATGGAACCCAGGGGCTCCGGGAGCGCTCAGCGGCTGGCCTGGACGGCCTTGATGGACTCGATGAGCATGGGGGTGACCTTGTACAGGTCGCCCACGATGCCGTAGGAAGCCACGTCAAAGATGGGAGCGGACTCGTTCTTGTTCACCGCGATGATGCACTCGGAGTCCTGCATGCCCGCCAGGTGCTGGATGGCGCCGGAGATGCCCAGGGCCACATAGATGCGGGGATGGACGGTCTTGCCGGTCTGGCCCACCTGGTGGTCGGCGGTGATCCAGCCCGCGTCCACGCAGGCACGGGAGGCGCCTACCACGCCGCCCAGGACGCTGGCCAGCTCCTCGGCCAGCTTGATGCCGCCCTCCACGTCCTTGGAGATGCCGCGGCCCACGG
>CASFCS010000003.1 GCA_949293245.1 uncultured bacterium
GGGTCCACCCGTTCCCATCCCGAACACGGAAGTTAAGCTCACCTGCGCCGAAAATACTTGGCTGGAGACGGCCCGGGAAAATAGGTAATGCCGACACAAAGAAGAGGGTCTGGTCGACCAGACCAGTCCCTCTTTTGTATTCCTCAATAGCTCAGTTGGTAGAGCATGCGGCTGTTAACCGCAGGGTCGTTGGTTCGAGTCCAACTTGGGGAGCCAGAAAAGCGGCTTGCCGCCACACAGTCGTGACGGCAAGCCCTCTTTCTTCTTTTTGATGTGGAACGGCATGGGCCTTTAGCTCAGTTGGTTAGAGCAGCCGGCTCATAACCGGCCGGTCCACGGTTCGAGCCCGTGAAGGCCCACCATATAGGGGTATAGCTCAGCTGGTAGAGCAGCGGTCTCCAAAACCGCGTGCCGAGGGTTCGATTCCTTCTGCCCCTGCCAGAAGTCAACAGCACCCGCTGATTTTATATACGCCATTTATGGCGCGGTAGTTCAGTTGGTTAGAACGCCGGCCTGTCACGCCGGAGGTCGAGGGTTCAAGTCCCTTCCGCGTCGCCATTTCGGATGCAATCGCGTCCGATGTGCTGCTATAGCTCAGTCGGTAGAGCGCATCCTTGGTAAGGATGAGGTCGGCGGTTCGAATCCGCCCAGCAGCTCCAACAAGAAGCACTTGAAACTGCCGGTTTCGAGTGCTTTTTGTTTTGTATTCATAACTTTCTTTTGACTTCCGGCATTTTGCCGAAGACCGAATTTTCGAGAAAACCGACACAGAAACCGACACCGACAGCAAAAATGAGCCGGACAGGGACCTATCCCTGCCCGGCTTTTTCTATTGCCTCTCGGACAATTTGTGCGGCCTGGCTGATGCTCTCCTCGCTGGCATGAGTGTACATTCGAAGGGTGACGGCTTTGTCGCTGTGGCCTAGGGCTTCGGACACGCTGGCCACATCGGCCCCGTTGGTAATTGCAATGCTGGCGAAGGTGTGACGGAGCTTGTGTGGGTGCAGATCAGGGACGCCGCACCGCTCCGATAGCTTCTTCAGATAGCGGGTTGGGCTCTGCGGGTGCATGGGCTCAGGGCCTGTCTCCTGGGTGAAGATATAGGCACTGATGGCCTTCCGGGCCTGCTGGCCTCGGAGCTGCCGCAGCAGAGCCAGAGTGGCGACGCCTGCGTAGACAGTCCTGGTGCGGCCGTTTTTCGGCGTATCCAGATATACCCCTTTTGCCGCGGTATAACAGAGATTCCCTGATACCGTGATCGAGCCGTTGGCGAAGTCCACGTCTTGCCAGCGGAGGGCGCAGCACTCTCCCCGGCGTATGCCGGTGTCGATCAGCAGGTGAACCATGGCTCGCCATTTCAGCGGCTCCGCCTCTAGGGCCTGGAATAGCCTTTGAACCTCGGCAGGCGTGTACGCCTGAGGCCCCTCTGCCGTTGCCTCGCTTTTCCTGGGTTTTGGCCGTTCCACCTTGTCCATGGGGTTGCGGTCAATCATGTCGCCCAGGTAGGCCATTTTGAAAAAGCTATGCAGAATCGTGTAGACTTTGATGACAGTGGAATGGGCCTTTCCCTCAGCCTGGATGTCCAGGAGCAAGGCGGTGATCTGGGCCGGGGTGATCTCCGGCAGCTTGAGGTCACCAAGGGCGGGGTAAATCTTCTTATCCAAGTAGCTCTGGTAATTGGAGCGGCTGTTCTCGCTCATGGTGACAGCCTTAGACGGCATGAAAACCCGCTCGCCGTATTGGCGGAGGGTGAGGATCTTGGCGGCCTCAGTTGCTGCCTGGGCTTCCCGCTCCCGCTGTTCCGACCGGCTGATGATCTCCCCGGCGTCGCTCTGGCGCTCAAACTCTGCGGCCACAGCGGACAGCTCCCGCTCTATAGCTTTCCGGCTCCAACCGTCCGGAGGATACCAGCGTCGCGTCAAGCGGGACTTTCCCCGGCCACGGCTGACGGAGATCTCATAGAACACCCGACCGTCTTTCGTTTTCAGCTTTCGTGTTGACGGCATACCTAACCTCCTGTATGCTCCGCTTTCGCATCAAGGATAGCCCGCAACAGATTTATAATTCGCTCGCTAAAAAGTGCATTAGCCTGATCATCAGGAAGAGAAACGACAAAGCCATGCTCCTTTAGCGTGTCGACACATGATAGATAATCGCTAGACCCTTCAAACGATGGATCTGTGGTTATACCCATAAGGCCAACATATTTCACACATAAAGCCAGAAGCAGATCAAATTGCGGATTTTCGAGCAGATAGGTCAGTAGCGAAATCCTGGCATCATATGGCGTTTCCTTGCTCAATTCATGCAAAGTTCTCAAATATTGCACCGCTTTTGGCGATAAGCCAAGTTCATCCGCTGCAGCCGGAACCGGATGAGGATCCGCTGACAAACCAAGCAACCAGTCCGCAGATACTCTGGAGCTTCGACATATCTGCATCAGCGTTTCGGAATCCGGTATTCTATCCCCGTTCAGATAAAATCCTGCTGTTTGACGTGATAAACCCAATCTTTTAGCAAAGTCTGTAACCGATTCGCCCCCCTGAAGCTTTTTCAGTCGCTCTTTCATTACGGGCAACCGTCCCTCTTTCTCCTCCATAACACACCTCCAAATGCTCGGTTAGTATTATTAAAAATAATTTTGCTCCGGTTGTTGACATTGCTATTGTTGTTGCGGTACAATTATAGCGCGACGACAATCCGAGCGTCAAGAAATTTTTTTAGAACGGAGGAGATTTCATGGCAAATGAGGCGGTACGAGTGTCCGCAAAGCGGGCAGGTGTGCGACTGTGGGAAGTTGCCGACTACTGCGGCATGGCTGACTCTACACTCAGCCGGCAGTTGCGCAAAGAGCTACCCAAGGAGAAGCAGATGGATCTTTTGGCGGCAATCAAAGCGATTGCGGTACAGAAAGGCGGGCGGTGACATGGAGACAGGGAAACTGGCGGCGCCCTTCATGAAAATCAAGGATGCCTGCGCGGCGACAGGATTAAGTTGCTACTTCCTTCGTCAAGGCTGCCGGAATGGCAGCGTCCCCCATATCAAGAGCGGCCCGACGTACTACGTGAACGTCCCTGCTCTGCTGGAGCAGCTGGGGGTACCGCCTCAGACCGAGGCCGGAGCACCTCAGGGGAGGTAACCGCATGACGGCAGGAAAAAATAAAGCCCGCCCCAGCGGCGCAACGCTAGGGCGAGCGATGGAACCGGGGCGGGCAGGAAAATCTGGCCTCCAATTCCAAGACTATTCTAGCACAGAAGATTTTGACCGTTTTAGGACGGAGGGAAAGGTGGGTCGTTAATAGATGGCCGAGCGCAGAATGTTTGCAAAATCCATTATTAATTCCGGCCGCTTTCTCCGTATGCCGCCAACCCATCCGGATCTTGATAATGCCAGGAGGCGGTGATGGTGAATGGGGTATGGATTTATGATGTTGCCATCGTACTATGAGGCCATTCGACCACTCCCGGACGACCAAAGGTTGGCTTTATATGACGCCATCATGGACTATGCGTTTCAAGGGGTAGAGCCTGTGGATTTGTCACCGATTCTAAACGGCTACTTTGTTCTGCTGAGGCCCAATATTGACAGCTCATCCAGCCGCTATGCTGCGTCGGTTGAAAACGGGAAAAAGGGAGGACGACCGCCCAAGCCAAAACCCAGTGAAAACCCGGCAAAAACCCAGGCAGAACCCAGCGAAAACCAAGAGAAGGAAAAGGAGAAGGAGAAGGAAAGGGAAAAGGAAACGGAGAGGGAGTCTATTGCTGCACCCGCTTGTGGGAAAAAGAAACGACAAAGCTTTGCTCCTCCAACATTGGAGGAAGTAGCTGCCTATGTCCAGGAGCGAGGAAGCAATGTTGACCCACAGGGTTTCATAGACTTCTACGCAGCCAAGGGCTGGATGGTTGGCAAAAGTAAAATGGTCGACTGGAAAGCAGCATGCCGAAACGCTGAGAAGTGGGAGCGATGGCAAAGGCCAAGTACCAGAAATGATGTCAGGACCGCTTCGGATTATGAAAGCGGCGATGACTTCTTTGCACGATAGAGAGGGGTGTACTGGATGAATGTTGACCTTAGCCGGCTGATGGCCACGGAGGAGAAGCCCGGCGACTATGTAGGAAGCGATGGTCTGCTGCACTGCGGCAAGTGCCACACACCAAAGCAAATGTGGCTGTCCTTTGATCCATCTACCGGAGGAAAGAAGCAGACGCTGGTACATACGGCCTGCAAGTGCCAGAAAGAGGCCAGGGAGGCAGAGCGGGAGCGGGCCGAACATGAGCGGTTTCTGCAAGATATGGCTCGGCGCCGGGAGGATGGGATCTCATGTCCGGATGGACTGCGCTACACCTTTGCAGAGGATGACCGAGCCCAATCGCGGATATCCGATGCCTGCCGGCGGTATGTGGATCGCTGGGAGGAGATGAGGGCCGAAAACATTGGAATTTTGTTCTATGGCACCGTGGGAACCGGAAAGAGCTTTTATTCCTCCTGCATTGGGAATGCGCTGCTTGAGAAGCATGTCCCAGTTGCAGCCACAAACTTTCCCCGCCTGCTAAATCTGCTGCAGGGCACGATGGACAGGCAGAAGCTTCTTGATCGGCTGTCTATCTACAAGTTGCTTATCATTGACGATTTGGGCGTAGAGCGGGATAGCCCCTATGCAGCCGAGCAGATATTCAATATCATTGATGCCCGCGCCAGCTCCAGGCTGCCCGTGATCGTGACCACAAACCTGACACTGGAGGAGCTGGAACACCCCACCTCCATGCAGCACGCCAGAATCTATGACCGGGTGCTGGATATGTGCCCCATGTCCCTTAAGATGGTCGGCCAGAGCCGGAGGAAAGGAAATGCTGAGCGGAGGAAACGGCTTGCCCAGCAGATTCTTCTGGAGTAGCGAGGGCCCCAGGGCAAGCGGCAGGAGGGAGTAATCGGATTGGGTAAGCATTTCACGATAGACGCAGACTTCTGGACGAACGCAGCTGTGGCGGATTCGTTCTCTGCGGAAGAGAAGTTTCTTTATCTGTTCCTGTGCACAAACAAACACCTTTCCATGTGCGGATGCTGCGAGATCAGCACAAGAACGATTGCCATCGAAACCGGCCTGGAGGGATACATGGTAGAACGCGCCCTGTCCAGGCTTCAGAAGGAGCATGGAGTTGTGTGCCGGGATGAAGAAACGAGGGAGCTGCTCTTAGTAAACTGGATTATGAACAACTGGAACAGATCCCCCAAATGGAGGAAGCGAGTAACCAGCGACATCTCAGAAATCAAGAGCCAGCGGCTACGGAGAGTTGCCAACGCCCAGCTCTTGAAGGCTCAGGAAGAAAGTGAGCAGGCAGAAAGAGCCGGATTAAGGCCAGGATTCCGCACCAACTTTAGGCCCTAGGGAGACAAGTGGCGATATATAGAAAGGCATTGTGGGCTGTTGCAACGCCATTGCAGACCCTGTGCGAAGCGGTATAGGGGACGCAAGGTACTGTGACGGCCCCTACCCAAAGGGTGCGGGCTCGCCGACCCCAAAAAACGCATAGTTAGTACATCGAAAAAAGGACAGGTTTAGTTGAAAAAGTTTCAAATTTTGAAGGAGAGGTTGCTATGAATATCCAAGAAATTTTGAACGCGGCGAAGGAACACGGGGCGGAAGCGGTGAGAGACGTCTTTGCGGAGCTACGCCAGGAGAATCAGGCGATTACCGCTGAAGCACAAGCTGCTTATGATGCGTATTTTGCCGATGTCCGGCAGCGGGAGGCCAGAATCAGGCAGAGGGTCGAGGCTCTGGGCCAGGAGCGGGACGTCCTCTCTGAGAAGATCCGCACCATGCGCCCCGCTCTTGTGGCGGCGACTGTCGAAGGGGACACAGAGACGGTAAGCAGAATCCAGGGTGATATGGCGGATATAGAGGCTCAGAAAGCGGCGCTGACGGTGCAAATTGAACTTCTGTCAGACGCTAAAGTGCCGGGGAGTAAGGAACTTTTCCAGGCGGCCGATTCTAAGCTGAAGGAGCTGCGCGCGGCCAACGAACAGTACAGGGCGGCGGTGGGGGCGATCCACGATTTTGCAGGGGAGCAGCTGGAGCTGTGGGAGCGAATCGAGGACGATACGGCGTCCAGTACGAAGTACAGTGGTATGGCTAAGAACCAAGGCGGCACTGTCAGATACACAGAGAAGCTGTATGAACATTTCCAGAAGAAGTAAGTCCGCTGTATCTGCGGGAAGGAGGTGAGGCACAGATGATGAGCGAAAAGGAATTTCTGGAGAAATGCCCGGAACTGGCTCTTTACCCTGGGATGCTGGCGAAGGCGATGGAGAATCCAGAGGCATACATGATAGCTCGCGGGAAGGTAGATGCCAGGGAGCTGCGGGAGAAGTTCAGCGTGGGAAACGGCAATTAGCTCCGAAAAGGGGAGAGGGCCGGCAATAGGCACTGGCCCTCTCCCCCTTGTGGTGGATATGGTAATTAAATTCTACCACGAAAGGGGCTTAGGGGCAATGACGAAACAACACTTAGACCGCCACCTGGAGCTGCGGCAGCAACTGGCCGCTGACCTGGAATTGCTGGCCTCCCTGGAGGCTGCGGCCGCCCCAAGGGCGCAGCGGCTGGACGGGATGCCCCATGCCCACGGTGTCAGTGACCCGACGGGCAACCTCGCGGCCGAGATAGCGGATATGCGAGAAACCGTGGCACGGCGCCAGGCTGCTGTCGCCCACTCGGAGGAGACGGTGGCTGCCTACATCGGCACCATAGAGGACAGCCAAACCCGGATGATTTTCCGGCTTCGGTATGTCCACGGCATGGCCTGGAAGGAGGTCGCCGCTGCGGTAGGGGGACGGAACACGGAGAACAGTGTCAAGTCCGTGTGTTATCGGTACATAGCCAGAGGCGGGCTGGCACGGATGGGGCGACCACGGAAAGCGGAGGTGCCGGTATGATGGAAAGCTGCCCCGGTTATTGGACTGAGGCAGCAAAACGAGAACATTTACAGGGGGGTATAGGTTTATGAGCGATATTGCCCGAAAAAACGGATCGCACGCAGTCTACGGAGGCGTATCGGTCGACATTGCAGAGGAGGGCTTGGATCAGGTAACACAGCTCCTCGCTGGGTTCCGGGGCGGCGCTTATAAAGTGATGGGGAGCGCGCTGGCCCGGGCCGCCAATTCTGGAAAGACTGTTGCAAAGCGGGAGGCGTCGAAAAAGTACACTATCAGCCAAAGCGAGTTTGTAGCACAGACAAAAAATATCAACCATTTTGTCCACAGTGGGAGCGCCCTGTCGGTCGTCTTTGGCTACCGGGGCCACGTCATCCCCCTTATCAAGTTCGATACCAAGTTTGGGGCGGACGGGAGGGTGCATACCCGCGTCCTGCGTTCCAGTGCCCGGGAGATATTGGACCATGCCTTTGTTGCACGCATGGGTGGGCATACTGGCGTATTCGAGCGGGAAGGGCCTGAACGTTTCCCAGTTCGGGAGCTATATGGGCCTGCAACGCCGCAGATGATGTACTCCGACGAAGAAACCATGGACAAAATCGAGGCCAAGGTGGTGGAGACATACGAAAAGCGTATAGGCCATGAAATCGACGTTATCTTGAACGGCTGGAGGAGGTAGTGGACAACTACCGCAAAACCAATTACAGGCGCGGAGAGGGGCGGAGTGCAGCGGGGAGGGCTCCGCCCCAGGTAGGCACCGTACTGGGCCTCTGCGGGCGTTGCAACAGGGAAGGGGAACGGTTATCGCCGCTCCCCTTTGTGCGTTCTATATCAAAGCTCCCCCATTGCAGCCTTATAGCCAATGGCGCGGCCGTAGTCGATAGCTAGGATGAATGCCGAAAACAGATCCCGCGCGGAGAGAGTTTCGAGGGCAAGGAGGTCTATAGGCTTGGCGTACTCCTCGCCTGCTTTCACCCCGGCCGCAAATTTACGAATCTCAGCCAGCCTGGTAGTCCGCTTCCGAAGTTCCACATTTGCGCGGGTAAGCTGGACCTGGATACCTGGGTCGGCTGCTTTTGCCTCCGGCAGTTCGGCCGTCCTGGTGCACCGCTGCCTGGCCGCGTCTCGGGCCTTCCGCTCCAGTACGTCTTGCAGGTTCCGACAGGCCCACCGATACGCGGCATAGGTAACGGGTTGGCCACGCTCCAGGGCGGGGAGCACGTCCTTGGAGTGTATGCGATAGAGAAAGCAGTCCAGCCCCTCTGTCTGCGCCACCAGTTCCTTCAGCCGACGGAGGCGGGCCCTGCCCTTGTTCGTGGATGGGTCAACCAGGGAAAGCTCGGGGGAAGCGAGGTACTCCGGCTTGCACCCGAAACTCTGCGCCAGCCTGCTCAGTTCCTGGGTCTTCAGTTCCCCGTTGTTCACCATGACCGCCGCCATGATGGGCTGGGAGACTTCCGCACATCGCGCAATGTAATCCAGCCACCGGCCGGAGCCGTCCAGCTCAGCCAGGATATTGGGGTAGCGGGATACGGCCGGCGCGGAAAATGTGGGCCAGTCCTCGCCGCGCTCGGCCTGGTGTCGGCGGCACTGGCGGTCAGCTATCATCCGGAAGATGGCTTCTGGAGAGCGGGCGATAGTCCGCTTCGCTTCCCAGTCCTCCTTGCTACATTTGCGGATGACGAGGTTCCAGTCCTTCCAGTTGTTCTTATTCCCGGTGGCCTGGGTAGCTTTGTCGATGTAGGCGATACAACGGGCCACCTCGTCCGGCCCCAGGTCTATAACAAGCCGCTCTATCTCCTCGTTGGAGAGGCATACCCATCCATGCTGGCCGTACTTGTGCCGCCCCTCCGAAAGGATGGGCATATGATTCTTGTCTGCTGATGCGGAAATATTATTGTTCATGACGATTCCTCCTTCACGCTACACTGCCAGCGGCGACTTCCCGGAGTGCGTCAGCAGTATGGATACCGAACAGGATAGCGGCCTGCTCATGGGCGCCAATGCAGTTGGTGATGGCGTCCTCCAGTTCGGACAACACAGCTCCAGACACATACCCAGAGACGGTGTGCAGGACTTTCTCTAGCTGGGCGGCGTTCTCAGCGATTCTCGGATCGTTGAGCTGTTCCCGCCCCCACGCCTGGGAGCAGATGATCCCGGTAAGGATGTCCTCTACGATAACCATTTTCGTTTCGTGGCTCATTGCAATTCCTCCTTGATTTCGGGGAGGAGGCCGTGGTACAATAGTCTCGACCTCCTCCTTCGAGGTGGGTAGGGGCCTCTTGTATCTCGCTTTGGTCGGTGCTGATACAAGGGGCTTTCTTCATGCCAGGACAAAGCGGCGGGTGGTGGTCTGCTTCATGAAGCGGGCGGCGATCTCCGGCAGTTCCTTCTTCAGCGCCGAGCTGTCGAGCCGGGTGCTGGTGACGGGCCTCCAGGTCACCTTCCAGTCGGCGCCGGCCAGGGTGTCCACGCCCTGGGCGTCCATCTGGCTCTTGATGCTGTCCTGGACAGCCTCGATCTCGGTGGCAAGCTCGTCAGCCATCCGGCGCAGCTCCCGCAATTCCTTCACCTTCGCATTGATTTCAGTCGCACTCATTGTATGGGCTCCTTTCCAGTTGGTTTGGTGAGGGAGGTTCCGGCGGCGGGGGGCGTTACGGCTTAGCGTTCTTCTCAGTGCGTCCCAATCTCCCGTATCCTGTTCCGCTCTTGCGTGGTGGTCTTGATGCGATCGTCCACCTTCGCCGGGACTTCGGCTCTTCGCTTGTGCCTCGTTCTGGTATTATAATACTACGGTCTACCGTATTTGTAAACTGTCAAAAGCTACAATGTCTACCGTATAAATTTGGGCAATTTTATACGGTCTACCGTTTATATAATGTGTTATAATTACAGACGGATAGGAAGGGGGGTGCATATCATGGCGCCGAGAGAATCGCAGAAGAAAGCATCGTTGAAGTGGGATAAGGAAAACATGACCGTGTTATCGTGTAAAATCAGAAAGCCGCAGGCGGCCGCATTCAAGGTCTACTGTGAAAACCAGGGCAGCACCTCCAACACCGTCCTGAAGGACTTCGTGCTGGGGTGCATCGGGGAGCAGGAAACGGTTCCCCAGGCCGGAGAAAGAGCCCCGGGTGTTCCGCTGTCCCCGGAGGCCGTGAAGGCGGCCCAGGAGGCGGCTGAGAGTACCGGGGAGACTGTCCCTCAGTTTATCGGGCGGGCGGTGCAGACGCAGGCGCAACGGGACAAGGCATCCCTGTCGCTGGATATCAACCCGGCCACAGGAGGGAAAATAGGGGAGGAGTGATTTGTATGCCGTTACCAAAAGAAGACCGCTACACTCTGGCCGATGCGCTGACCTGGGATGAGCAGGACCGTATTGAGCTGATCGACGGCGCGCCGGTGATGATGGCCCCGCCGTCCAGAGCACACCAGGAGGCCCTCATGGAGCTTTCGGCGCAGCTTCACATATACCTGCGGGGAAAGAAGTGTAAGGTCTATCCCGCTCCCTTTGCCGTCCGGCTGTTCGAGCGGGAGGGGGAGCGCCCGGAGGACGTGGACACGCTGGTGGAGCCGGACATCTCTGTGGTGTGCGACCCCTCCAAACTGGATGACATCGGCTGCAAGGGGGCGCCCGACCTCATTGTCGAGATCCTGTCTCCATCCACCACGCGCCATGACCGCTTCACTAAGTTCAACCTCTACCAGCGGGCCGGCGTCCGGGAGTACTGGATCGTTGACCCCGCCGACAAGTCGGTGCAGGCGTTTTTCCTGGAGGATGGGCGGTACAGTGCGAAGGACTTCGGTGCAGCCGGGGATAAGCTCCGGGTGAGCGTCCTGGAGGACTGTATCATCGACCTGTCCCGGGTATTTCCTGAATAGACAGACAAGAGGGCCGTGTGAGCACCACGGCCCTCTCTTTGTCCACAGGAGGCCCCAGGAGCGCGGTTTTGCCCCTGGGCGGGCGTCTACACTCCCGTGCCCCGATCTGGCCGTTGCAACTCGTGTATTGGCCTCACAGGGCGCAAAAAAGCGGCCCGGAGGGGACGCAGGACAGCAGATATAGGGATGAGGTCAGCCGGTGCGGGCTCAAGCAGAAACCGACACAAAACCGACACGGGCGTCAAAAAACAGTATATTTTAAGCCACGACAGGGAGCGGCAAGGAGCGGGAGAAAGCTGCCGAAAGTATTGCAGCACAATGGATTGAATGCGATAAGGCAGAATAAACAACAACAAGCAACAACAGTTTTTTGTTAGTTGGTAAGGATGAGGTCGGCAGTTCGAATCTGCCTAGCAGCTCCAGTAAAACCCGTTGTCCCAACAGGGACAGCGGGTTTTCTTTTGCAGTAAATAAGCAAAAGCCCCGAAAGCGCGCCGCTTTCGGGGCTTTATCCTGTCTGCGCGTCTTGGGTCAGCTGGTCCATGGTCACGCCCAGTACCCGGGCAAACACCATCAGCTCGTAGTCGGCCACAAAGCGCTCGCCCGTTTCAATTTTGCTGATGGCCCCCCTGGCCCTGGGGCTGGGGCAGCGGGGGGTGGCCCTCACCCTGGCCCTGGAGGAGACGGAGCTGGAGGGGGACCGGGAGCGGCTGAAGGAGGCGGCGGGCAACCTGGCCGCCAACGCCCTGGCCCACTGCGCCCCGGGGGGAGAGATCCGGGTCACCCTGGACAGGCAGGGGGGAGAGGCCGTCCTGGCGGTGTACAACGACGGCCCCTCCATTCCCCAGGACGACCTGCCCCGGCTCTTTGAGCCCTTCTTCCGGGGGGACAGGTCCCGCAGCCGGGAGGGGGGAAGCACCGGCCTGGGGTTGGCCATTGTCCGGGCGGCGGCGGAGGCCCACGGGGGCAGCTGCGGGGCGGAGAACCGCCCCGGCGGCGTGTGCTTCACCCTGCGCATCCCCATATGGCGGCCTGCCCCGCCCTGATATGATATGGTACACACATCAAAACCGAAGGAGCGCCGCCGGGCATCCCCTTTTCGGGGCCCGGAGTGAAAGGGCGCCCCTTCGGTTTTTTTGCGCGGGGTGCAGCTTTTCCCCTGTTTTTCCGTCAAGGCCGCCCCGCTGAAGGGGCGGGGGCGGGCGGTGTTTTTGGCTAAATTGGAGAAAACAGGCCGCTCCTACCTGCTTTTTTCCAGAAAGGGCTGTCCAAAGAGGGGAAAACGCGCTATACTATTGCTATGAGCGGAGACCCGTCTGCGGGCTGCGCTCATCCCAGTAAACAACTATGCGGAATGCATGATTTAAATATGTGAAAGGAAGGTTCGTTATGGCACGGAAGAAAGCGGAGCCCATGGAGAAGGAGACTGCCGCCAAGAAGGAGGCCGCCGCCTCCGTGGTGGAGGCCGCCCCCGTGGAAGAGAAGGCCGCCCCCGCAGCGAAGAAGGCTGCCGCCAAGAAGGCCCCCGCCGCCAAGAAAGCGGCTGCCCCCAGGAAGAAGGCGGCTGCCAAGAAGGCTGCTCCCGCTGAGGAGACCGTCCCCGTGGCGGAGGCCGCTCCTGTTGAGGAGGCTGCTCCCGCTGAGGAGACCGTCCCCGTGGCGGAGGCCGCTCCTGTTGAGGAGGCCGCTCCCGTAGTGGAGGCCGCTCCCGTGGTGGAGGCCGCTCCTGTTGAGGAGGCCCCCGCGGCGAAAAAGACTGCCGCCAAGAAGGCCCCCGCCAAGAAAGCGGCTGCCCCCAAGAAGAAGGCGGCTGCCAAGAAGGCCGCTCCCGCTGAGGAGGCCGCCCCTGTGGTCGAGGCCGCTCCCGCTGAGGAGACCGCCCCTGTGGCGGAGGCTGCTCCCGCTGAGGAGGCCGCCCCTGTGGTGGAGGCCGCTCCCGCTGAGGAGGCCGCCCCTGTGGCGGAGGCCGCTCCCGTTGAGGAGACCGCCCCTGTGGCCGAGGCCGCTCCCGTTGAGGAGGCCGCCCCTGTGGCCGAGGCCCCCGCTGAGGAGACCGTGCAGGTGCTCACCCACCTGCCCCGGCGGAGCATCGCCTTCATCGGCTCGGAGTGCCACCCCTTTGTCAAGACCGGCGGCCTGGGGGACGTGATGTACGCCCTGCCCCGGGAGCTGGTGCGCCTGAACTGCGACGTGCGGGTGATTTTGCCCCGGTACGCCTGCATCCCCCAGCAGTACCAGGAGAAGATGGTCTACCGTGGGGCCTTCTACATGGACCTGGGCAACACCGGCCGGGAGTACTATGTGGGCATTATGGAGTACATCTGCGACGGCGTGGTGTACGACTTTATTGACAATGAGGAGTTCTTCTCCTGGGGCAAGCCCTACACCAACCTGGTGGACGACATCCCCAAGTACTGCTTCTTCAGCAAGGCCGCCCTGGCTGCCCTGAACTACATGAACTGGATCCCCGACATCATCCACTGCCACGACTGGCAGGCCGCCCTGGTGCCCGTGTATCTGCGTACCCTGTTCCAGGACTCCCCGGTGGGCCACGCCAAGTCGGTCATCACCATCCACAACCTGCGCTTCCAGGGGGTGTACAACATTCCCACCATCCAGTACTGGTCCGGCCTGCCCGACGAGGTGTTCGCCATGGGGGCCATGCAGCAGAACTGGGTGGACGCCAACATGCTCAAGGGCGGCCTGGCCTACGCCGACCGCATCACCACCGTCAGCGGCACCTACGCCTGGGAGATCCAGACCCCCGAGTACGGCGAGGGGCTGGAGGACCACCTGCGCCACCACAGCGGCAAGCTGCGGGGCATCGTCAACGGCATCGACTACGGCATGTGGAACCCGGAGACCGACCCCGCCCTGGCGGAGAATTACGGCCTGGGCAACGTGCTGGACCACAAGATGGCCAACAAGCTGGCCCTCCAGCGGGAGCTGGGCCTGGAGGAGAACCCGGACAAGTTCGTCATCGGCCTCATCTCCCGGCTCACCAACCAGAAGGGCCTGGACCTGGTGAGCGCCGTCATGGGGGACGTGCTGGACGGCAACACCCAGGTGGTGGTGCTGGGTACCGGCGACAAGGAGTACGAGGACACCTTCCGCTACTATGAGAACGCCTACAAGGGCACCTTCAGCGCCTGCATCCAGTATGACGAGGCCCGGGCCCACCGGATTTACGCCGGGGCGGACGCCCTGCTGGTGCCCTCCCGGTTCGAGCCCTGCGGCCTGACCCAGCTCAACGCCATGCACTACGGCACCCTGCCCATCGTGCGGGAGACCGGCGGTCTGAAGGACACCGTGGAGCCCTACAACGAGTTCAGCGGCGACGGCAACGGCTTCACCTTCGACCGGTACGAGGCCGGGCTGCTGCTGGACGCCATCAACCGGGCCAAGACCCTCTACTTCAACAACCGCTACCACTGGGACGAGGTGGTCCAGCGGGATATGGACAAGGACGTGTCCTGGACCAACTCCGCCTGGCAGTACAAGGACCTGTACATGGAGCTCACCCAGTGGTGAGTCCCTGAAGGCGGACGACCTGCGGATATTGACTGGTGGGGAGCCCCCGCCGCCCGACGGCGGCGGGGGCTCCCCCTTTTTGCGCTTTGTGCCGCCCCGGCAGGGGAGGGCCGGGGGGCGATACTCTGAATTTTGGCAAGAATTCCATGAGTTTTTGACCGGGCGGCCTCAGGGCCGCCTTTTTGTGTATAATGGCGTCAGACAGGCAAAAGACCCCTGCCGTTCCCGTCCGCCGGGCGTGGAGCCCCTGTGGAATTCCCCCGTCCGCCGTGGTATAATGTGGAGAAAAGCGGCGCCGCCGGCAGCACAGAGGAGAGACCCCGGCTTCCCCGGCGGCAGATGGGGGAATGGCAGCGTGGATTTGGAAAAAGTGCTGGTGATCCTGGTGGGGATCCTGGTGGCGGCGGCAGTGGTCCTGGCGATCATTTTGATCGTGGTGCGCCGGCGGCAGGACCGGGAGGATCTGGAGGAGTGGGGCCAGGACTGCGGCCAAACCTGGCAGGAGACCCCGACCCCGCCGCCTCCGCCCCACGACCCGCCGGGCAGCGGCGCCGCCGGGACCCAAGGCCCGGGGGGGCAGGCCAGGTTCACCCTCCGCCTCAGCGACCCCCGGGACCACGCCCGGGGCTGGGTCCTCCACCTGGCGGGGGAGGCCCTCATCGGCCGGGGGGACCAGTGCCAGGTGCAGCTGATGGACCTGACCGTCTCCCGGGAGCAGTGCAAGCTGGCCCTCTGGGGAGAGGGGGTGGCCCTCATCCCCCTGAGCGCCACCAACCCCACCTTCTGCGGCGGCCAGCGGGTGGAGGGGGCGCGGCCCCTGAGGCCCGGGGACCTGCTGGAGTTCGGCGGGGCGGCCCTGCGGGTGGACTACATCCAGCCCCTGGCCCCCGCCAACCCGGGGCAGGGGGCCCGGCAGGGCCGCCAGGGCATGACAGAATCTATTTTTTGACCGGCGGGCGGGGTTCCCGCCCTATGAAAGGAGGCGGCCAGGGCCATGAAACTCACCCTTCTCTCCCAAGGGGAGTACACCAGCACCGTGCTGCCCGACAAGTGCGCCGGGCGGTACTGGGTCCAGGCCAGGGACGGCCAGGGCAGGCTGACCAACATCGTGGCGGTGGAGGCCCAGCGCCCGGCGGAGAAGGGGGCGCCGCCCCAGTGGGTCCTCCGGTCCAACCGGCGCTACCGGGTGATGGGCGGGGAGGACACCCCCCTCCAGAGCGCCCCGGTGACCCCCATGGCCCTCTACCGCATCGAGAGTACCGGCGGGCAGGAGGGGTATGTGCTCTACACCGAGCCCCTCACCCGGGACCGCCAGCGGTACCGGTGCTATGAGATTCTGGGCCGGGAGGCCCGGCTCACCCTGGGCCGGGGCGGGGACAACCACATTGTCTACGACAACCGCTTTGTCTCCTCCAGCCACACGGAGCTCCTCTTCACCCCCCGGGGCCTGGCGGTGCGGGACCTAGGCAGCGTGAACCACACCTATGTCAACGGCCGCTCGGTGGAGGAGCAGTGGCTGAGCCACGGGGACGTGATCTACGTCATGGGCCTCCAGCTGGTGTGGGCCGGGCGGTTCTTGTTCCTCAACGACCCCGACGGCAGGACCGCCGTCCACAGCCCCCACCTGCGGCCCTGCCGCCTGCCCCCGGCGGCCCCCCGGCGGGAGGAGCCCGAGTGGGACCAGGAGGACGAGGGGACGGAGGAGGACTACTACTACCGCCCGCCCCGGTTCAAGCAGGACGTGGGCGCCTTCGAGCTGAAGATCGACGCCCCCCCGGCGGAGCAGGGGGGAGACGAGGTGCCCATGATCATGCTCATCGGTCCCTCCATGACCATGGGCATGGCCTCCATCGCCACGGGGGCCCTGGCGGTGACCAACGCCCTGGAGCGGGGGGACTTCATGTCCGCCCTGCCCTCCCTGGTGATGAGCGTGAGCATGCTGCTGGGCACCCTGATGTGGCCCCTCATTACCAAGGGGTACCAGCGGCGCATGCGGCGGAAAAAGGAGAAAAAGCGGCAGGAGAGCTACCTGGCCTACCTGGAGGAGATGGGCCGCCTCATCGCCCAGGAGACCGCCCGGCAGGAGCAGATCCTCCGCAGCAACGACGTGAGCATGGCCGACCACGTGGCCCGGATGCTCATGCCCATCCCCCAGATCTGGGAGCGCACCCACAAGCACAGCGATTTTCTGGTGCTCCGCCTGGGGTACGGCACCCTGCCCCTGAACGCGGATATCCAGTACACCCCCCGCCGCTTCACCGTGGAGCAGGACCCGCTGACCGAGGCCATGTACCGCTTCGGCGAGCAGAGCCACCAGCTGCGGGACGTGCCCATCTGCCTGCCTCTGGCGGAGCGGTACGTCAGCGGGGTGTACGCCACCCCGGCCCAGCGCCTGGCCTACGCCCGCAGCCTGATCCTCCAGCTGGTGGCCCTCCACGGCTACGACGAGGTAAAGCTGGCGCTGCTGTACGACGAGAGCTGCGGCGAGGCCCTCTCCTTCGCCCGCTTCCTCCCCCACACCATGGACCGGGAGCGGGGGGTGCGCTACATCGCCACCAACTCCGAGGAGGCCAAGGCCCTCTCCGCCGCCCTGGACCCCATCATCGAGTACCGCAAGAGCCTGGGGGAGGAGAAGCGCCGGGAGGAGACCCCCTATTTCGTCATTCTCTGCCTGGACAAGGCCCTGGCGGAAAAGACCGAGTGCGTCCGCCGCATCCAGGGCTGGGGGGAGAACCTGGGCTTCTCGGTGCTGTCCATCTTCGACCGGCTCCAGGACCTGCCCAAGGAGTGCTCCGCAGTGGTGGAGCTGGAGGGCGCCGGAGGCAAGCTTACCCGCATTGACGACGTGAGCGAGCCCTCCGTCCCCTTCCGGCTGGACGCCGCCCCCCAGGTGGACCTGGAGCGGGTGATCCGGGTGCTGGCCAACACGGAGATGGACCTGAGCGGCTCCCGCTTCACCCTGCCCAAGAAGTATACCTTCTTCCAGATGCTGGACATGGGCATGGTGGAGCACCTGAACCTGACGGAGACCTGGGCGGCCAACGACCCCACCAAGTCCCTGGCGGCCCAGGTGGGCATCGACCAGTACGGCGAGCCCTTCAAGCTGGACCTCCACGAGCGCTCCCACGGGCCCCACGGCCTGGTGGCGGGCATGACGGGGTCGGGCAAGAGCGAGTTCATCATCACCTACATCCTGTCCATGGCGGTGAACTACCACCCCTACGAGGTGGCCTTCATCCTCATCGACTACAAGGGGGGCGGCATGGCCAAGTCCTTTGAGGGCATCCCTCACACCGCCGGGGTCATCACCAACCTGGACGGCAACGGCATCAAGCGCTCCCTGGCCTCCATGCGCAGCGAGCTCCACCGGCGGGAGCGCATCTTCCGGGACGTGTCGGAGCAGCACAGCGTGAGCAACATCGACATCTACAAGTACCAGAAGCTCTACCGCCAGGGGAAGGTGAAGGAGCCCCTGCCCCACCTGATCCTCATCTCCGACGAGTTTGCCGAGCTCAAGAAGGAGCAGCCCGACTTCATGGCGGAGCTCACCAGCACCGCCCGGGTGGGCCGCAGCCTGGGGGTCCACCTGATCCTGGCCACCCAGAAGCCCGGGGGCGTGGTGGACGACCAGATCCGCAGCAACAGCCGCTTCCGGGTATGCCTGAAGGTGCAGGACAACGGGGACAGCATGGAGATGCTGGGCCGGCCCGAGGCCGCCGCCCTGGTGGACACCGGGCGGTTCTACCTCCAGGTGGGCAACAACGAGCTCTTTGAGCTGGGCCAGTCCGCCTGGGCCGGGGCCCCCTACTACCCCAGCCCCCACGTGATCCGGGACCGGGACGACGGGGTGTCGGTGATCGGCACCGGGGGACAGGTCATTGCCGAGGCCAACATCGACCCCTTCGCCGCCGTGAAGGACCCCCCCAAGCAGCTGGACGTGGTGACCGAGTATATCCGCAAGGTCAGCCGGGACGAGGGCATCGTCCCCTGGCACATGTGGCTGCCCCCTATCCCCGGGTCCGTCTATCTGGAGGACCTCTCCCGGAAGTACCGCCGGCAGGGGGCGGAGCCCTTTGTGCTGGAGCCCCTGGTGGGGGAGTACGACGAGCCCGCCTGCCAGCGCCAGGGCCCCCTGACCCTTCCCCTGACCAAGGGGGGCAACGCGGTGGTGTACGGCTCCGCCGGCAGCGGCAAGGAGATGTTCCTCCAGGCCATGTGCTGCTCTCTCCTGTGGGCCCACGGCCCCCGGGAGGTGAACCTCTACCTGCTGGACTTCGACGCCCAGACCCTCACCGCCTTTTCCGGGGCCCCCCAGGTGGGGGACGTGATCCTCTCCTACGAGACCGAGAAGGTGCGAAACCTCTTCAAGCTGCTCCTGGGAAAGATGGACACCCGGAAAAAGAACCTGGCCGCCTTCGGCGGGGACTTCTTGCAGTACAACGCCGCCGCCCGGACCCCGGAGCCCAACCTGGTGGTGGTGATCCACAACTTTGCCGCCTTCCAGGAGCTCTTCGAGGACCTGGGCGGGGAGCTCAACTACCTCACCCGGGAGGGCACCAAGTACGGCATCTACTTCGTCCTCACCTGCACCGGGGTGAACAACGTGCGCTTCAGCCTGCTGCAGAACTTCAAGTCCCTCTACTGCCTCCAGCTCAACAACCCGGACGACTACCCCACGGTGCTGGGCAAGACCGAGGGGCTGTGCCCCGAGGGGCACACCGGCCGGGGGCTGGTGCGGCTGGGGCGGGAGCGGCTGGTGGAGTTCCAGACCGCCGCCGTCACCCGGGAGTCCCCCCACGCCTGCATCCGCACCCTGGGGGAGGAGCTGCGCCGCCGCTGCCCCGGGGAGCGGGCCCAGCCGGTGCCCGTGCTGCCTGAGCGGGTGACGGCGGACTTCCTGGCCCCCCACGTCACCCCCGGGGACCTGAGCGCCCTGCCTGTGGGGGTGGAGAAGGAGACCCTGGACATCGCCTGGTACGACTTCACCCGCAGTCCCGTGACCCTGGTGCTGGCGGTGGACCGGGAGTGGGAGACCTTCCTGCCCGCCCTGGCCCGGCTGACGGCGGAGCAGGGCAGGGTGCGCACGGTGCTCTTCACCCCCCAGGGGGACAAAACCCTGCCCCCCGGCTGCCCCGTGGAGGAGAAGGTGGGCCCCGAGGCCTGCCTGCGGGGGGTGTACGACCTGTTCGACCTGGTGCTCAAGCGCAACAACACCTACAAAGACGCCATTGCCGCCGGGGAGGAGCCCCCCCGGTTTGAGACCGTGGCGGTGATGATCCCGTCCGTGGCCCAGCTCAAAAGCGTCCTGGAGGGCCAGAAGGCCGGAGGGCGGAAGGAGGCCGGGGACGACACCCCCTGGCGGCGGATGCAGCTGGCCATGGAGAAGTGCCGCGGGGAGTACGGGGTGTACTTCCTGGCGGCGGAGAGCCTGGGGGCCCTCACTCCCTTCACCGCCGAGGGCTGGTACAAGGCCCAGGTGGGGGGGAGCGACGGCATCTGGCTGGGCAGCGGCGTCAGCAGCCAGTACCGCATCACCGTGAGCAAAAAGCCCCCGGGCTACGCCGCCGACCTGGCGGCGGACTTCGGCTACACCATCGCCCGGGGGGCCGCGGTCCAGGTAAAATTTTTACAGGGAGAGGGGGAGGCGCCGTGAAAAAATATCTGGTGGAGGTCTCCCTCCCTGCGGCGGGGCAGCACTACGACGCCTACCTCCCCGCCAGCCGCACCATCGGGGAGGTGACGGCCCTTCTCGCCCGCATCGCCGACTCCCTGTCCGGCGGCAGCTACCAGAGCACCCCCGACGCCATGCTGCTGGACGCCGCCACCGGCGCCCCCTTTGACCGGGCCGTGAGCGTATACGACGCGGGCATCCGCAACGCCTCCCGGCTGATCCTCATTTGAATATAGTGCCGAGCGGCATTATAGAATAGACGAAAAAGGAGTCTTTTGGTATGAAATTCACAGTAGACCCCCCTGAACTCCACAAGGCATCCCAGAAGTTTACCCAGCTGTCCGGGGAGTACACCACGGTGTACAACCGGCTGCTCAACGCCGCCCGCACCATGGGCGACGCCTGGAACGCCGCGGACAACCTGGCCTTTGTGGACCAGATCAACGGCTTTTGCGAGGACCTGAAGGCCATGGCCGACCACCTGGAGCAGGCCGCCCAGGCCCTGGAGCAGCAGGCCCAGAACTACGAGAGCGTCCGGGACAACAACATCACCAGCGTCAAGCGGCTGACCAACTGAGGAGGAGAGAGACATGGCAGACACACGGATTACTCTTGACAGCGAGCAGGTACTGGCCATCGCGTCCCAGCTGGAGAGCGACAACCAGCAGCTGCAGGAGCTGCTCAACCAGAGCAAGAGCACAGTGGACAACCTGTCCTCCATCTGGACGGGCCAGGCGGCGGAGGAGACCCGCAGCGCCTACGAGTCCTTTGCGAGCAAGTTTTTCCAGACCTACTACGACGTGCTGGACCAGTATGTGAAGTTCCTGCGCACCAGCGTGGCCGACCAGTACAGCCAGGCCGAGCAGATCAACACCCAGCTGGCCGACGCCTTTAAGTGACCGGAGGGACGGCCCCCGGCCGCGGCACACCAAAAGGGAGTGGTGACATGAAAGGACAAAGCCCCGGGGCCCAGGCCCTGGCTCATATGGCCCAAAAGTACGGCGGGGAGTTTGTGTACGCCGGCCCCTGGGGTACGGGGTTTGTCAACCCGGCGGTCAGGCAGCTGCTGGTCCGCCGGGCGGGGGACGACGGGGACATCCTGGTGGCCCTGGAGGGCGCCGGGGCGGACCGGGTCATCAGGGACAACTACCTGGCGGTGAAGTACCGCCGGGAGATGGAGCAGCTGGTGACCGACGCCGCCCGGGAGAGCTTCGGCCGGGCCAAGGTGTTTTACCAGGTGTTCCCCGGGGTGCTGGACCCGGACCTCTCCCCCCAGGCGGACCTGCGGACCTATTGCACCCACCCCAGCGCCCTGACCTGCGCCACAGTGGCGGTGAATCAGGACCACTTCCGGGAGGACATGGCGGCGGACTTCGCCGGGCGCTTTGCCGCCGCGGGCATCCGGGGCAAGTTCCGGGTGGCGGCGGTGTCCCCGGAGGAGTATGAGAAGGCCACCCCCCGCTCCATCTCCGACCTGGTGGGCAGCGGGCGCTTTGCCTGGTGCGCGGCGGTGCGGACCGGCCCTGACGGGGTGCGGATTACCCGGAGAGAGGGGCGGTAAGATGGCAAATCACGACAACGACATCAGCACCATTCTCAGCGCCCTGCTCTACTCCGGCGTCCAGAACGACCGCGACATCACCGGCACCCCCCTGGGGGAGCTGTTTGACGACCCGCATTATCAGGCCATCATGCTGGAAGAAATCGGGGCGGACAAGATGGAGCAGCTGCGCCGGGCCATTGTAAACGCCGGCCTGGAGGACGCGGTGATCGCCGACTCCAGCCGGGTGGACGGGGACTACGGCTCCATGCACGCCATGACCATCCGCCTGTCCAACGGGGATATGTACGTGGCCTACCGGGGCACCGGGGCGGGGAACTGGCAGTACAACGCCGACTCCGCCTTCGGCACTTCTCCCAGCGACATGCAGCAGTGGGCCCTGGCCTACTTCGACGAGACGGTGGAGAATCACTACCGGGGGGACGGCCAGCTCTATGTGACAGGCCACTCCCAGGGGGGCAACAACGCCGTGTACGTCACCCTGAACTCGGAGCACGGCGCCCTCATCACCAGCTGTGTGTCCGTGGACGGGCCGGGCTTCTCCCAGACCATTCTGGATCAGATCCGGGAGCGGTGGGGGGACGAGCACTACGAGAACCAGCGGATGAAGTGCTACGGGGTGTACGGCGAAAACGACTACGTCCACGGCCTGGGGGAGACCCAGGTGGTGCCGGGGGACCACGTGGTCTTCGTGGCCACCCCCGACGCCAACAGCGTTGAGGGCTATCACGACATCTACACCCACTTCTCCCCCGACGGCCTGAATCCCCAGGCCCCGGAGGGGCCGGTGAGCCAGCTGGTCACCGTGCTGGTGGACCGGATGATGGCCGACATGTCCCCCGAGGACCGGTACTACTGCGCTCAGATCATCATGGATCTGGTGGAGGGTACCATCGGCATCGGGGAGGACTACCAGGGCAGGCCCTCCACCCAGGAGATCCTTTCCCTGCTGGCAAAGGTGGGCCCCACCGTCATCGAGACTGCCCTCCACAACCCCGGGGACGTGGCGGCTGTGCTGTGGGAGATGGGCCTGGGGGACTGGGTGCAGGAGCACCCCCTGGAGCTCATGGGCCTTACGGCGGCGGCGCTGTACCTGTGCCCCTGGCTCCCCGCGGTAATCGGGAGCACGGTGGCCCTGGTGTACATCATCGACGGGGTCATCCACCTGGCCCAGGGGGCCCTGGAGCTGCTGGGCCACGTAAAGGACTTCGTGGTGGACTGCCTGGAGGCCCTGCGGGACACGGTGTCCGCCATCGGCCAGTGGCTCAACGACACCTTCAACCCCGGCCGGCGGTACAGCAACGCCAACCCCAGCCTCCAGGCGGACACCGCCAGGCTCCGGTCCTACGCCCAGCGGGTGGCGGCGGTGAACCGGCGGCTCAGGCAGCTGGACCGTGATATGAACGACCTCTACTGGCAGGTGGGCTTCCTGGACCTGTGGGACATCCTCATGGCCAACCTGATCACCGGGGGGAGCCCCAATCTGAAGCTGGTGGAGTCCTATCTGAACTACGCCGCCGACCGCCTGGAGCAGGCGGAGCGGAAGGTCAGCCAGAATCTGGGAGGGTAAGCCTATGGCCACATTGAGCAGCTGCAGAAGCGAACTGCGCTCCATCATTTTGGAGCTGCGGGATATCGAGAGCGACATCCGCCGGGACTTCTCCGGCATCGGGGAGGACCTGTGCGCCAACTGCGTGGGCAAGATTGCCGACAAGTACGAGGGGGTCCTCACCCGTCTGAACCGGGTGGACACCAACCGCCTGGCGGAGTGGATCCTGGGTGAGTAAGGAGGGGGACCCATGGCAAGACAGACCGTGGACACCGGCCAGATCGAGGCCGTGGTCCAGAAGCTCACCCGGGCGGACGCCGCCATGGACAGCGCCCTGGACACCCTGAAGGGCAAGGTCCGGCAGGTGGAAAACACCTGGGGCGGCCAGGCGGGGGAGCAGGCCATGACCGAGCTCTACCGCATTCTCCAGTACGGCGAGGCCCGGTCAACGGTGCTGCAAAACTATATCAACCTGCTCCGGCAGCAGGTGAACCCCAGCTATGAGGGCGCCGAGGAGATCAACCGCTCCCTGGCGGACCGGTTCAAGTGAGGAGGGAGAGACATGGCCCAGATCAAGGTGAATCACCAGCGCCTGCGGGAGCTGGCCGGCGCCATCGACACCTACTGTTCCACCCAGAACAGCCAGATGCGCACGGCGGACCAGGCGGTGGGCGGCCTGCTCTCCCAGCACTGGGTGGGGCTGGACGCCCAGGCCTTCAGCGAGCAGTGGCAGAAGGTGGACCAGAGCGGCTCCACGGCGGTGGTGTTCCGGGACTCCCTGAAAAACTTCGGCGAGGCCTTGCGCGCCAGCGCCGACGAGTACCAGAACGCCCAGACCGACGTGTACAACCGGGCAAACTTCCTGCCCAAATATATCGTGTGGTGAGAGACCCGGCCCCTGCCATACAGGCCACCGGGAGACAGATGGAGCCGCTCTTTCCTCTGGAAAGAGCGGCTCCATTGTCGCTTCGGGCAGGGAAGGGGGAATGGACACCAGCAGGGCGGCCAGCAGCAGGTACAGTTTTTGTTTCCGTTCCGCCGGCTTTGCCGGCCTGTTTGCCGCTTTGCGTGGTTGGCTGTGCGCCTGCTCCCGGCCTCAGCGCTCCTGGTCACGCTTCGCCTGTTCGCAACGCCCGGCGTCCCTCCGGCTCCGGGCAGACCCGGGCCGGTCCATGCCCGCCCCTGGGCTCTGCCCATCCGCTCCGGTCCATCCAGGCTGCTCACGACGGCTCAGCGCTCCTGGTCACGCTTCGCACCCTCCGCGACGGTGCCTAAGCCCTGCGACTGCACAGAAAGCCCATTCGGCACCCTTGCCCCGCCTGGGCTTTCTGTTCCGCTCCGGTCTTAGTCACCTGCTCCCGGGCGCTCAGCGCTCCTCTTTCAACAGCGTTCGCAGGGTGCGGCTGAGGATCTGGAAGTCAATGGGCTTGGAGATGTGGGCGTTCATCCCCGCGGCGGTGGTGGCGGCGATGTCCTCGGCAAAGGCGTTGGCGGTGACGGCGATGATGGGCACCGTGGCCCCGTCGGGCCGGGGCAGGTCCCGGATGGCCCGGGCGGCCTCGCACCCGTTCATCTCCGGCATCTGCATATCCATGAGAATGCCGTCGAAGGTGCCCACCGGGGACGCCCGGAACTTCTCCAGGGCCTCCCGGCCGTTCCAGGCCTGGGTGACCTGCACCCCCTCCATCTCCAGCAGCTCCGTGGCGATCTCCATATTCAGCTCGTTGTCCTCCGCCAGCAGGATGTGCTTGCCCTGGATGCCCGGGTCGGGCTCCTCCTGCCGCTGGGGCAGCACCGGGTGGGGCACCTCCCCCTCCTGCACCTCCAGGGGCAGGGTGACGGTGAAGGTGCTCCCCTCCCCCAGCTTGCTGTCCACGTCGATCTGGCCGTTCATCTGAAGCACCAGGCTGTGGACGATGGACATGCCCAGGCCGGTGCCCTGGACATTCCTGGCGCCGAAGCGCACCTCCCGCTCGAAGGGGACGAACACCCGCTGCAAAAACTCCTCCGTCATGCCCATGCCGTTGTCCTTCACCACAACCTGGTAGTTGGGGGTGTTCTGGCTGGGGAGCTGCCTGACGGACAGGGAGATCTCTCCCCCCACGTCGGTAAATTTAAAGGCGTTGGAGAGGAGATTGTTCAAAATCTGCTGGATGCGTACCAGGTCCCCCACCACCGCGTTGTCCTTCAGGTCAAAGGAGGTGGTGAAGGTCTTGTCCTCCCGCTGGGCCTGGAGGTGGAAGGCGTCCAGGCTCTCCTCAATGCTCTCTTTGAGCAGGAAGGGCCGGGACTCCAGGCGCACCTTCCCCTGCTCCAGCTTGGACATCTCCAGCACGTCGTTGATGAGGCCCAAAAGCTGCTTGCTGGACAGATTGATCTTGCGCAGGTAGCCCTCAATGGTCCCGGGCTCTTCCAGGTGGTTCTCCGCCAGCTCCGACAGGCCGATGATGGCGTTGAGGGGGGTGCGCATGTCGTGGGACATATTGGAGAAAAAGAGGTTCTTGGCCTCGGCGCTCTTTTTCATGTTCTCCAGGGACTCCCGCAGCAGCTGGGTCTGCCGGAGCTGGCGCTGCTTCTCCTCGTCCACCTGGCGGAAACACAAAATGGCCTCGTCCAGATCCAGGGACTCGTCAAACAGCAGCCGCACATTCACCCAGCGGTACTCGTCGTTAAACAGCCGCTGGAAGTCCCCGCCGTAGTCCCGCACCTTCCGCTTCACCAGGCGCTTGATGCTGTCCACGGAAAAGCTGTTGACAAAGTCCTGGTAGGCCCCGGGCTCAATGACCTCTTTCAGCACATCCAAAAACCGGAGGTAGTCCCCCTGGGGAGGCAGCTTGCCCCGGATGTAGTCCGAGCCCTTGAGCATGGTGTAGGTCTGGGCCTCGAAGTTGATGCGGTAGATGGCGTAGTAGGAGTTGCCCAGCACCCGCACCGTCTCGTTGGTGAGCTCCACCGTGCGGTTGAGCTTCCTGTCCCGCAGGGCCATCAGAATGGTGAGGGCCAGAAACACCCCGAACACCAGAATATACCACGTCACCACCTGGCCCATGCCGCTCAGGAGGTAGGAGTAGGGCAGGGTGATGATGGAGATCCATCCGTTGTCCCCCACCTTATAGTATACGCCCCGGCGCTGGCCCTCCTGGTCGATGATGTAGGAGTCCGCCTTGTCGTGAATGCCCTGGGCGATCTCCTGGTTGAGGCCGTCCACATAGGTCTGGACCTCCTCCACCGTGCCCTCCCGGTCGGTGGAGTAGTAGAGCAGCTGGCCCGAGGAGTCGCACAGGAAATAGGAGCTGCCCGCCGGCAGATCCTCCAGATTGGCCCAGTTGCGAAAATACCGGGGGAACACGTCGATGGCCAATACATTGTCGCTGCTGCCCACCCGCTGGGCGATGGTGACCACCAGGTCCCCCGTGACCACGTCGGTATAGGCGTCGGTGTAGATGATCTCCCCATCGGCGGCCATGGCCTCCCGGTACCAGACGGTGGCGGTGGGGTCAAAGGTGTCGTTCTCCTCCCAGTAGTTGGCCGCCACCACCCGTCCGTCAATGGAGCCGTACATGTCCAGCCCCGCCGCCCCCATGGTCTCGGTGACATAGCTCAGGTACTCCCCCATCCATTCGGCCAACTCCTGGGGGCTCTTGCCCTCCTCCACATAGCTGTCCAGCCAGTGGCTGGCGCTGTCCAGCAGCTGCTCGTAGGTGCGCATATTGGCGCTCTCTCCGGTGGAAAAGCTCCTGGCCACCTGCTCGCCCATGGTCTGGGCGTTGCGCAGGGCGATGCGCTGCATGACCAGCACCGACACCACGGACAATATTAAAAACACTCCCACCACCACGGCGGTAAATCTCAGGCGCTGCTGGCGGCTGCGGCGGATTCTCTCATTCATTGCGGCCTCGCTCCTTTGGCGGGGGCTTCCCCGCTTCCACTGCTGTCCAACCCAGTGTATCACACTTTTTTTCGTTTTTGAAGGGAAAAACTTTATCAATTTCCCCCGCCTTGACAAGCTCGCCGGGAAGGGGATATCATGTTGCCATGGTACATGGGCCGGGGATCTCCCCGGATCAAAAGGAGGTTTTTGATATGGATGAAGTGAAACAGGCCGCCTGGAGCGCCGCCGCCCGCACCCTGCTGCCCCGGCTGGAACGCCGTGGGATGGAGGGGTACTACTGCGCCACCCGGCAGGAGGCCGTGGAGAAGGTGCTGGAGCTGGTGGAGCCCGGGGCCAGCGTCACCTGGGGGGGCTCGGTCACCTTTGCCCAGAGCGGCGTGAAGGACGCCCTGGTGGGCGCCGGGAAGTATGAGATCATCGACCGGGCCGCCGCCTCCACGCCGGAGGAGCAGCGGGCCATGTACGGCCGGATGGCCATGGCGGACTATTTCTTTATGAGCACCAACGCCATCACCGCCGACGGGGAGCTGGTGAACATCGACGGCAACGGCAACCGCCTGGCCTGTCTCATCCACGGGCCCCGGCATGTAATCGTGCTGGCGGGGATGAACAAGCTCACCGCCGACGTGGACTCCGCCCTCAAGCGCATCCGCACCGTGTCCTGCCCCATGAACGCCGCCCGGCTCCACCCC
The DNA here is from genome assembly GCA_949293245.1 of uncultured bacterium. Classification (GTDB taxonomy): domain Bacteria; phylum Bacillota; class Clostridia; order Oscillospirales; family Oscillospiraceae; genus CASFCS01. Next base: position 27,707 of record CASFCS010000003.1, read on the forward strand.
AACACCCCCTGCGAGGCCACGGGGATGTGCGGGGACTGCCACGGCCCCGGGTGCATGTGCTGCCAGGAGGTGGTAACCCGCCACTCCCGCCACCCTGGGCGCATCAAGGTCATCCTCATCGGGGAGGAATTGGGGTTTTAACGGGAAGCGCTGAGGCGTTATGGGCAGGCGAATAAGACCGGAGCGGATGGGAAAAGGCGAAGCGGGCAAGGCCCGGTTTGTCTTTTCCCGGAGTCGCAGGGCTTATTTGCCGTCGCCCATAGCCGAAGCGTGACAGGGAAGCGCCCGAGCCGTCGTGAGCAGCCCGGATGGACCGGAGCGGATGGACAGAGCCCAGGGGCGGGTCCTGCCCGGCCCGGGTCTGCCCGAAGTCGGAGGGAAGCCGGGCGTCGCGAACAGGCGAGGCGTGATCGGGAAGCGCTGTTTCGTTGCCTTCCCTGGGGACGAGAGAGCGCTGGTACTTTTCTTGCTCCCACAAGAAAAGTACCCAAAAGAATGGGCATAAGGGGGCGTTCCCCCTTATGTATCCCCCCGGTCCCGCTGAAATGCGTTCTTCTCTTGACCGGCGCGCCGAAACTTTGTCGTGTCTGCGCGTTGTACGACCGGCCTTCCGCGGCCTGACTTGGCACTTGAAATACTCCGGGTGTTCTTGCATGGGCGCCTGGTCTGGTGATGCTTGGTGGCCTGGTACTACGGGGCGGTGAGGACACCGCCCCCTACGACCGGGGACGAAGCCCGGCGTGGTTCCAGCTTCCCTGGCAAATTCCGTTCGCCTGAAAAGCGGGCGGCTAATAGCCGCCCCTACGGACGGAGGGGGAGCCAATACGGTTCAGGGGGCCTTGTCCCATTGGGCAGCTTGGTGAGCGGGCGGGTTTGGAACCCGCCCCTACGAACCGGAACGAAGCCCGGCACGGTTCAACAGACCTGTACAAATCCGCCGCCCCTGCGGCGTGGCGGGAATTGCCTGCACAAATTGGGACGCACACGGTTTCTCCCCTGTGCGTAGGGGCGGCTATCAGCCGTCCGCCGTCCGGCATGACCGGGACCGCCTGCACAAATTGGGACCCATCCAGCCCCATCCCTGCGTAGGGGCGGGTCCGTGACCCGCCCGCGGCAATCCGCGTCCCCCGTCGCCCCGCCCGCAGTCCGGAGGCACCCGGGGTTCGTGGAACCCTGCTGGCTCCCCCTCTCCATAAAAAAATGGCCGCCTCAGGCGGCCATTTTTTTATGGGATTTGGTCTTATTTCCCTCACTCCCCCTGGCCGGCGGCGCCGCCGTACAGGGCGGAGGCCAGGTCGCAGGCCGGGAGCAGGTAGAGCACGCTGTCTGAGTAGGCCCGCTGGACCAGGTAGTCCTTTTTGGCCGGGTCCAGCCAGGAGAGGGAGGCGTTGAGGGTCTCCCCCTGGGTCCCCTGCCAGAGGGGGTAGCTCCGCCACCCCTCCGTCAGCTCCTCCAGAGCCATCCCCTCTCCGGCGCTCACCGCCGCCAAAAACTGCTCCTCCATCTGCCGGAGCATCTCCAGGGGGGCCTGGCCCATCTCCTCCGGGGTGGTCTCAACGTGGTAGTAGAAGTCCCCCTCAAAGATGGCCATCAGGCAGTACAGGTCCTCCAGGGTCACCCCCTGGGCGTCCTGGAGGGCCAGGGCCAGATTGCGGTAGTAGCACCGGGCGATCTCCAGGCAGCAGTCGGCCTTGATCTCCATACGCAGGTCGTAAAACTCGTCCTCCGTCATCCCCAGCTCCCCCTGGAGATCATCGGCGTACCCCTGGACGATCTCCATGCCCCACAGCAGCCGCAGGACCTGGGCCGTCCGGTTTTCTCCCTCGCCCCCCAGCAGGGACAAAAGCCCCGGGGTGTCCCGCCGGAGGGTGCAGTCTTCAATCGCCTGGCTATTCTCCGCCAGGGGGCTGAGGAGGGCCGCCAGGTCCAGGCTGTCCACATAGCCCACCAGATTGCTGTAGCTCATGGGGGCGTCCCCGGTCTGGTTGCAGGCCGCCTTCTCCGCGCTGCCCTCAATGAGCCAGAAGCTGCGGAAGGGGTCCAGGGCGTCCGCCCCGTCGGGCAGGCGCATGGTGCCCGTCTGCCGGTAGGCCGCCTCCCGATAGCAGGGGCAGTCGCTTTGCAGCAGGTGCCTGGCCTCGTGGTAGAGGGTGTTGCGGTAGGCGTTTTCGTTGTCCGAAGCGTACTGCCCCACGTCAATCATGGGGGGATTGACGTAGAGCACGTTGGTCTCCATCACCACCGCCGCCAGGCTCAGCCCGCTGGCCCGCACGATCTTCAGATCCCCCAGCAGGCAGTTGAGCCGGTCCTGCTCGGCCTGGGAGAGCTTGGGCAGGTCGTATTCGATGGATTCGGAGATAAGCCGGATCACGTCCCGGATCTCCCCCTCGTCCTCGATGGGGGTGTGCATCAGGTTGCGGTCCTCGTCCTCAAAGTAGGCCGCGTTGTTCTCCTTCACCACCGACAGGAGAAGGGACTGGTGGATGGTCCCGTCCTGAACAATGGGCTGCCGGTTCTGGTGGACGGACACGGCCTCCCGCTCCTCCATCCGCCCGGCGTACCGGGACTCCAGGTCGAAGTACTCCGGGTGGGGGTAGGAGATGTCCAGAGCGTCCAGGAAGGCCACGAACTCCTCCAGGGCCGCCCCGTCCAGGGTCACCGGCGTGCGGGAACCGGACTCCGCGGCCATGACCCGCTCCGGCAGGTCCTCCGCCAGGGCCCCGATGGTGGCGGGCTGGGCCGCCGGGGAGGCGGGGCCGGAGGGGGAGGAGGCCGACGGCTTGGGAACCGACGCCCCGGGGGAACCGCAGGCCGCCAGACTGACCGCCGTGGCCAAAGCCAAAATCATACACAGTGCCCGTTTCATGCAGCATCTTCTCCCTTTTGCGGGGGATCTCCCCGCTGTTTTTTCTATGCCTGCCGTCACATGGCGCTGACCACCCAGGCGGCCATGCGCTGCTCCAGCACGTCAAAGGACACCGCGCCCCCGTCCAGCAGGGCCCGGTGGAACTCCACCACGTCAAAGTTATCCCCCAGCATACCCTCCGCCTCCTGGCGCAGGTTGTGGAATTCCATGTACCCCGCGTAGTAGGCCAGGTAGGTGGCGGGGGACTCACACAGCACGTCGTACAGGGCGTTGGGGTCCAGCAGGCCGTACTCGTCGCACCACTCGGTGAGCTCCGCCATGTCCCACCCCAGGTAGTGGATGCCAATGTCTGCCGAGGCCACCAGAGAGTTGACCAGGACGGTGTAGCTGCGCTGGAGGGCCACCACGTTCTCGTCCAGGTCCAGGTACTCCAGGGCCTCCAGCTGGGCGTAGGTGGCGTACCCCTCGGTATAACCCGGGAAATCCAGCAGCACCACCCGGCTCAGGTCCCCGTCCAAGGCGGCGTAGGTGTAGGCCGTCTGGTACAGGTGGCCGGGCATCCCCTCGTGGGCCACGGTGCACCAGGTGTCCAGGGAGGACCGGTCCAGGCTGCCGTCAGCGCTGTTGACCATAATGTTCCAGGGGTGGGTGGAGTCCACCGGCGGGATGGAGAAGTAGGCCGCCACGCTGTCCGCGGCGATCTCCGGGTCGATGACCCCCACGGTGTACTCCGGCAGGTCCACCGCCGGGAAGGTGGTGAAGGTGAACTCCTCCAGATCCGCCAGCATGGCCGCAAAGTCGTCATAGCCCGAGGAGATCTCCCCGTTTTCCCAGGCCACCGCCAGGTCGTAATCCGCCTGGATGGCGGTGTACATCTCGGTCAGGGCCTCCGCCGCCAGGTCCTCCAGCTCCCTCTGGAGCTCCTCGGGGGTTTTGGAGGAGCCGGTGTACTGCCGCACCAGGGCGGCGTAATACTCGCTGCCCCCCTCCAGCTGGGCCAGGGAGCCGGTGTGGACCTCCCCCTGGGCCAGCTCCACCATGGCGTCCGCCATGGCCTGGTACGCCGCCAGGAAGGAGCTGACGAACAGCTCCTCCGCCTCCTGCTGGTACCGGGCGGTGGTCTCCCCGTCCAGCCCCAGGTCGGCCAGATGCTCCTTGATGTCCGCCAGCACCGAGCTGCCGGTGCCCTGGTCCACCATGTTGCGGCAATATTCCTCCACCTGGGCGCAGTCGGCGGAGAAGATCCCCCGGCGCTGCTGCTCCCGGCTGTACTCCAGAAGGCGCTGGGTGGAGGGCTCCACGTCGGCCAGCAGGTCCAGGAAGGCCTCCACGTCCTCCTCGCTGTAGAACACATAGTCCCCGAACAGGGTGGGCAGGGACACGTGCCAGCCGGAGTAGGTGTCGAAATTGTTCCCCAGCCACCGGAGCTCCGGGCTGTACAGGGCCTGCTGGGTCTCCAGATCGAAGAGGAGCATGTCGTAGAGCTCCTGCTGGTCCGCCGTGAGGAGGTCCCGGTCCAGCTCCCGGAGGGAGGCCTCCCGGTCCTCCAGAGTGTCCAGATAGCTGTCAAAGCTCTCCTCCGTCAGGTCCGACAGGAGGGTGCGGTCCGTCCGGGCCAGGCTTACGCCGTAGTCCGCCGGCCGCTCCAGGTAGATGTGGGTGGTGAGGTAGTCCCCCTGAAGGGTGTCCAGGGTGAGCTGGTCCACCAGGGACTGGAAGGCCGCCTGCTGCTCTTCGGCACTCTTGCCGGTGCGGAACTGGATGGGGTCCTCCGCCAGCAGGCCGCAGGCGGACAGGGTAAGCCCCAGGGCGAGGGCGCACACCAGGGCGGTGAGCTGCCGGGACAGGGCACGGAACTTCATAGGGGGCGGCTCCTTTCTCAAAAGGGATGGCCCGGGGGCCTTTTTTCACATTATGACATATCCGGGGAAATAAGTCCAGAGAGGCGGGGGAGGTGACACAGGGGGGAAAATGGTGTATAATATGCCCCATCCATGGCCCCGGCACCTCCGGGGCGACTCTCCCGGAGAAGGAGCCGATCTCTCGTGAAAAACCGCAGCCTCACCATTCAATTCAACGCCCCGGTGGTGCTCACCTTCGCCCTGCTGTCCCTGGCGGCCCTGGCCCTGGGACCCCTCACCGGCGGGTGGACCACCTCCCACCTCTTTTCCGTCTACCGCTCCTCCTGGACCGACCCCCTCACCTATGTGCGGCTGTTTGGCCACGTGCTGGGCCACCAGGACCTGAGCCACTACATCTCCAACATGGTGCTCATCCTGGTGGTGGGCCCGCCCCTGGAGGAGAAGTACGGCGGGCGCACCCTGCTGCTGGCCATCGCCGTGACCGCGGCGGTGTCCGGCCTGGTCCACTGCATGGTGTCGGGGAACACCGCCCTGCTGGGGGCCAGCGGGGTGGCCTTCATGCTCATCATGCTCTCCTCCCTGTCGGGGATGCGGGGAGGCGCCGTGCCCCTGACCATGATCCTGGTGGCGGTGCTCTACCTGGGCAGCGAGATCTACACCGCCCTCACCGTCCGGGACAACATCTCCCAGCTCACCCACATCGTGGGGGGGCTGTGCGGCGTGGCCCTGGGGTTCCTGCTGGCCCCCAGGGGTGGAAAACGGTAGTATACCACCTGGAAATTATGACCAGACTATATGGGGAGGGGGCGGCAGCCACTGCCGCCCCCTCCCTCTCGTCCGGGGAAGGAGGCATGGCCCCGCCCCCCGGGCAATAGACTGTGTCCAGGGGAGGTGTGACCATGGAAGGACCCACACGCGGATTTTCACTGTTTCAGCCCCGGCGGGGGAAGGAGACCCCCCGGGAGGAGGAGCGCCGGGCCCTGCGGGAGGGGATGGAGCGTACCCGGACCCAGCTCCACCAGGCCTACCACCATTTCAACCAGGAGCGGGACCCGGACCTCATTGACTCCTACGTGTTTGAGATCAACGCCCTGCAAAGCCGCTATACCTATCTGGCCCGGCGGGCCAAGGCCCTGGAGCAGAACCGGGAGGAGGGCCTTTGACCGCCCTGGTAGAGGGGGGCGCCCTGATCTGGCTGCTGGCCCCGGCGGCCCTGCTGGCGGTGTGGCTGCTGCGCCGCCCCCTGCGCTCGGCGGCGGGGGTGGCCCTCCGGGGGAGCGTGGGGCTGGTTTTGATGTGGCTGTTCAACCTGGCGGCGGGCTGGGCGGGGCTGGCCACCGGCCTGGGGGTGAACCTCTTCAACGGCCTGGTGCTGGGGGTGCTGGGACTGCCGGGCTTCGGGCTGCTGCTGCTGTGGCGCGCCCTGGTGTGACCGCCCCGGCCGCCGGAAAAACATTGTAAAAATTCAGCCCGCGATAAGAAAAGGTTCACAAAAAAGACTTGAGTGCCGGGGCGGCACCGTGATAAAATGAGATTTACTTGAATGAATGAAGCCCACCCTGCCGCCTTTTGGGGCGGCAGGCGTGGATGTACCGCGGCCGCGCCCCCCCTGGGAAAGGCCGCCTTTGGAAGGAAGAGACATATGGGATACGGATACCGCCCCTACCGGGGCAGCGGCCGCCGCAGCGGACCCCCGGCCAGCCGGGGGCGCAGCGTGCTCAAGGGGATCATTGCCCTGCTGCTGGTGCTGCTGGCCGTGGGCGTGGGGGTGCTGGTTTACTTACAGCAGTACCTGGTTTATACGGACAAGGGCGTGGTGCTGGACCTGCCCTGGGCCCAGGAGGAGCAGTCCCCCGACCCCTCCCAGGACCAGGAGGAAGAGGAGGAGCCCCAGGAGAGCCAGGTGGTGGTGGAGGACCCGGAGCCAGAGGCCGCCCAGTATCTCCACGCGGTGCAGCTCCCCCTGTCGGCTCTCACCGACTCCACCGCCGTCAGCCAGATGGAGCAGTGGGGGGGCAACGCGGTGGTGCTGGACATGAAGACCGACAGCGGCGCGTTGAGCTATGTCTCCGCGGTGCCCCTGGCGGTGTCCTGCGGCGCCTCCGGGTCGGACACGGCGGTGAATGAGGCCATCCAGGCCCTGGCCGCCCAGGACGGGGTGTACCTGATCGCCCGGGTGTCCTGCTTTGAGGACAACACCGCCGGCATGGACCACGACCTGGCCATCCTCACCAACAGCGGCTACCGCTGGCAGGGCCCGGACGACAACCGGTGGATCAACCCCACCCATGAGGCGGTGCGGCAGTACATCGTGGATGTGTGCGTGGAGCTCGCCCAGATGGGCTTTGATGAGATTTTGCTGGACCACGCCTCCTTCCCCCCGGAGGGCAATCTGGACTGGATCCGCAAGGGGGAGAACTATGACGCCGCCTCCTTCTCCACCATCATCGCCGGATTTTACGACCAGGTGGAGGCCGCCCTGGAGCCCACGGGCACGGCGGTGTCCGTGGTGACCACCTCCGCCGCCCTCACCGGAACCGACGTGAACAGCGGCCAGACGGCGGCCAACCTGTTCGCCGGGAGCCGCCGGGTGTGGATCGCCCCGGCGGAGGGGGAGAGTCTGGAGACCCTCACCGCCCTGGTGCCCCAGGGCCAGGAGGGCCGCCTGGTGCTCATGACCGATGCCGCCGGTGGAGCCCAGGAGAACTGGGCCCTCATGTACCGCTGAGAACATATCCTTGCCACATGTGACGAAAGGAGGCCTTTTTATGAATGTACCTGCCAAAGCGCCCAAAAAAGTACCCCAGTATGACGGGACATTGCGAAGTCATATGATCAAGATCCCCACCTGCATCTCCGAGTGCTCCGGCATCCGGTTTTTCGGCAGGCGCATCAAATCCCTGGCCTTCACCACCGATGTGGCCATTATCCGCAACATCAACGCCGACGCCATCATTGCCGTGTACCCCTTCACCCCCCAGCCCGCCATCACCCGGGCGGTGATGAGCGTGGCGGACATGCCTGTGTTTGCCGGGGTGGGAGGCGGCGTCACCCGGGGCCAGCGGGTGGTGGGCCTGGCAGTGGACGCGGAGAACGAGGGGGCCTTCGGCGTGGTGGTCAACGCCCCCACCTCCAACGAGGTCATCGCCCAGCTGAAGGCCCGGCTGGACATCCCCGTGGTGGTCACCGTGGTGTCCACCCACACGGATATTGCCGGGCGGCTGGCGGCGGGGACAGATGTGCTCAATGTCTCCGGCGCGGCCCGCACGCCGGAGATCATCCGGGCCATCCGAAAGGACTTCCCCGACGTGCCCATCATCGCCACGGGAGGCCCCACGGAGGAGACTATCCTGGAGACCATCCGGGCGGGGGCCAACGCCATTACATATACGCCCCCCACCAGCGGCGACCTGTTCGCCATCTCCATGAGCAAATACCGGAAAACCGAAGAAGCGCCTGAGGCGTCATTAGAAGCGCCCGAGCACCCGGGAGCAGGCGGCTAAGACCGGAGCGAAGCAGAAACCCCAGACGGGGCAAGGCCCCGCCTGGGGTTTCTGTGCAGTCGCAGGGCTTAGACGCCGTTGCGGAGGGTGCGAGGCGTGATCAGGGAAGCGCCCGAGCCGTCGTGAGCAGCCCGGATGGACCGGAGCGGATGGGCAGAGCCCAGGGGGGCCATGGGCCGACCCGGGTCTGCCCGCAGCCGGAGGGAAGCCGGGCGTCGCGAACAGGCGAGACGTGACAACGTCGACGCAAGCTCCATATCCCTCCCCCTGCCCTGGCGGGCAGGTGTCGCTCATTTCACTGCGTCTCCTCCCCCCACCCGAAGCGCTGACGCTAGGCTCGGGCGGGGACCCCATTTAGTATCGCAAGCTCCATATCCCTCCCCCTGCCCTGGCGGGCAGGTGTCGCTCATTTCACTGCGTCTCCTCCCCCCACCCGAAGCGCTGACGCTGGGCTCGGGCGGGGACCCCATTGTTTTGAGCACCCGGGAGCAGGCGGCTGAGAAGGAAGCATCAAAGCCCATTCGGGACACAGTCCCGGATGGGCTTTTTGCGTACCGGCGGCCCTGGCCTGACGGGGAAAATCGGTGCCCCAGCCTGGGCTGTCGGGGCCTGGAGAGCTTCCGATAAATACCAAAATCAAGAAAGAATTGGGCGCAACGGGGAGAGAGGAAGAAATGGTTAAAAAAATAACAAACTATTTTTGTGAATGATGCAAAAAATGTTAGCAAACCGGGAAGTTTTTTTGGAACTCCTGATGATTTGTCCTGTTTTTGTTTGATTTGGACGAAAACGCTGGAAATAGTTGTGCAACTTTTAAACAATGCTTGAAAAAAAGTGGCATATGAGATATGATTTGAGGTAGTAACGGAGAGACCCAAGTTTTCCGGAAACCCAGAGAGAAGGTGAAAGGATGGCTCTTGAGGAGATCAAAAAGGTGACCGAGACCGAGCAGGCCGCCCAGAGCCGGAAGGCCGAAGCGGCGGCGGAGGCCAAGCGCCTGGTGGCCCAGGCCCGGCGGGACGGAGAGGCCGCCCTGGCCCAGGCCCGCCAGGAGGCGGAGGCACAGGCCGCCGCCATGATGGCCCAGGCCGAGGAGGAGGCCGCCGCCCACACCGCCCAGGTGCTGGAGGAGAAGCGGGCCCAGTGCCGGGAGATGGAGGCCGCGGCGGAGAAGCGGCTGGATGAGGCCGCGGACCTGATCGTGAGAAGGGTGGTTCAGAGCTGATGGCCATCGTCAAAATGAAGCGCCTGCGGCTGCTTGGGCTGCTGCGGGACAGGGAGGCCCTGCTGGCCGACCTCCAGCGGCTGGGCTGCCTGGAGATCCGGCAGCCGGAGCTCTCCGGGGAGGAGACCGCCTGGGCCGGCGTCACCCGGCCCGACCTGGACGGCCTCACCGCCGCCCGGGAGCGGCAGGAGAAATTCACCGCCGCCCTGGATACCCTGAAAAAATACGCCCCCAAGAAGGGGGGACTGCTCCAGCCCCGCCCCGCCCTGACGGAGGGGGAGCTGCTGGACCAGGAGGTGTGGCGCCGGGCGGAGAAGGCCGCGGAGGACATCAACGCCGCCTCCCGCCAGATGGCGGCCTGGCAGGCCCGGCTGGGCAAGCTGGCCACCCAGAAGGCGGCCCTCACCCCCTGGCTGTCCCTGGATGTGCCGCTGGACACCCCCTCCACCCGGGACGTGTCCGTCACCTTCGCCACCATCGGCGCCCGGTTCGACTTTGACGCCGTGGCCGCCCAGGTGGGGGAGGTGTCCGACCTGGCCCAGCTCACCCTGGCGGGAAGGGACCGGGACGCCCAGTACTTCCTGCTGGTGTGCCACCGCTCGGTGGAGGAGGCTGTGCTGGAGGTTTTGAAGGAGTACGGCTTTTCCAAGGCCCCCCTCCGGGGCTGGACGGGCACAGCCGCGGAGAACTGCCGGCTGCTGGAGGCCGAGAGCGCCAACCTGGAGGCCAAGCTCACCGCCGCCCGGGCGGAGCTGGCCGCCATGGGGGAGTACCGGGACGATCTGTGCCGGGCATCCGACCGGGTGGGCCAGGAGATCGCCCGGGAGGAGGCCAGAGGCAGCCTGCTGGACACCGCCTGCGCCTTCCTGCTGGAGGGCTGGTTTCCCGCCGAGCGCCAGGGGGACTTGGAAAAGCTGCTGGACGGCTATGTCTGCGCCTGGGAGGCGGCGGACCCCGCGCCGGAGGAGTACCCCCAGGTGCCCGTCAAGCTGCGCAACAACCCCTTCACCCGGTGCCTCAACGTGGTCACCGAGATGTACTCCCTCCCGGCCTACGACGGCATTGACCCCAACCCCCTGATGGCCCCCTTCTTCATCGTCTTTTTCGGGCTGATGATGGCGGACATCGGGTACGGGCTGCTGATGATCGCAGGGGCCCTGGTGGTGCTGCTGCGCACCCGGCCCCGGGAGGGCACCCGGAACTTTATGGAGCTGGTGCTGTGGTGCGGCATCAGCACCACCATCGTGGGGGCCATGACCGGCGGCTTCTTCGGGGACTTCATTCCCCAGATCCTGAAGATCATCAACCCCGAGAGCACCTTTGTCTGGTTCTATCCCCCCCTGTTCACCCCCCTGGACAACACGGTGGAGATCCTGCTGGGCTCCCTGGTGGTGGGGGCGGTGCAGGTGTTCACCGGCATGACCGTCAGCGTGGTGTACAAGATCCGCAACGGGGACTTTGTGGACGCTTTGTTCAATGAGATCACCTGGTGGATCATCCTGGCCGGGGGCGCCCTGGCCATCTTCGGCATCGGCAGCGTGGCCGGGGTGCCGGTGGTGCTGGTGATCGGCGCTTTGATGCTGGCTCTGGGCGGCACCCGGGAGGCCAAGGGCTTTGGAAAGTTAACCTCCCTGGTGGGTCTGGTTTACAATGGTGTCACGGGCTTTTTCAGCGACATCCTGTCCTATATGCGCATCATGGCCCTGATGCTGGCGGGCAGCGTCATCGCCCAGGTGTTCAACACCCTGGGCTCCGCCTTCGGCAACGTGGTGGCCTTCGTCATCATCTCCATGATCGGCAACCTGCTCAACCTGGCCCTCAACCTGCTGGGGTGCTACGTCCACGACCTGCGTCTGCAGTGCCTGGAATATTTCGGCCGATTCTACAAGGAGGGTGGAAAACCCTTCCGTCCCCTGGATCTTCAAACCAAATATGTTGACATTTTGAAGGAGGAAACGTAATTATGGCAGCTTTTATTGAATTGTTTGGCGGTACCGGTCTGGCGTTTTTGGGCGCGGCCCTGGCAGTGGGTCTGTGCTGCGTGGGCTCCGCCAAGGGCACCGGCCTGGTGGGCGAGGCGGCCACCGGCGTCATCTCTGAGGCCCCCGAGAACTTCTCCAAGTGCCTGATTCTCCAGGTGCTCCCCGGCACCCAGGGCCTGTACGGCATGGTGGCCTGGTTCTTCGTGCTGTTCGTCATGGGCGTGTTCAGCGGCGGTATGCAGGCCCTCACCGTCTCCCAGGGGCTGACCGTGTTCGTCTCCTGCCTGCCCATCGCCCTGGGCGGCTGGCTGAGCGCCATCTTCCAGGGCCGCGTGGCCGCTGCCTGCATCAACATCGTGGCCAAGCGCCCCGAGGAGTCCACCAAGGGCATCATCCTCTGCGGTATCGTGGAGTTCTACGCCATCTTGTCCCTGCTGGCCACCATCCTGCTGCTGATGAACGCCCTTTGATCCACCGGCAACTGAACGCGAAAGGCGGTTTACAATATGGATGGAATCGATAAGATCACGGCCCGCATCAGCGCCGACAGCCAGCGGGAGGCGGACGAGCTTCTCGCCCAGGCCCAGGCCCAGGCGGACAGCGTGAAGCGGGAGTACGCCGACCGGGCGGCCCGGGAGAGCGCGGACATCCTGGAGCGGGGGCGGAAGGCCGCCGCCGAGCGGGTGGAGCGCATGGCCGGCGTGGCCCAGCTGGAGGGGCGCAAGGCGGTGCTGGCCGCCCAGCAGGCCCTCATCGCCAGGGCCTTTGACCGGGCGCTGGAGCAGCTGTGCACCCTGCCCCAGGAGAAGTACACCGCCCTGCTCTCCCAGCTGGCGGTCAAGGCCGCCCGCAGCGGGAAAGAGGCCCTTATTTTCTCCAAGGCGGACCGCTCCCGGTACGGCAAGGCGGTGGTCATCGCCGCCAACGAGGCCCTGGAGAAGGCGGGGCGGACCGCCTCCCTCACCCTCTCCCAGGAGACCCGCCCGCTGCGGGGGGGCTTCATCATAGCCGAGGGCAAGGTGGAGACCAACTGCGCCTTTGAGACTCTGGTGCGCCTGCAGCGGGAGGGACTGTCCCGCCAGGTGGCCGGCGTCCTGTTTGAGAGCTGAGGGCCCGGGGAGGACCCCCGGGGCCGTAGGGCTCCACCTGTGAAGGAGAAGGAGGGACTGCCTTGTCTCGCATCAAAGATACCGACTATCTGAGCATTTCCACCCGGGTGCGGGTGCTGGAGAACCGGCTGCTCACCCGGGAAAAGCTGGAGCGGATGATCGACGCCAGGGACCAGGCCGAGGCGGCCAAGGTCCTCTCCGAGTGCGGCTACGGGGAGCTCAGCGAGTTCAGCCCCGCCGCCCTGGAGGGGCTGCTGGCGGCGGAACAGCGCCGGGTGTTCCAGGACGTGGGGGGCGCCGTGCCCAATCCCGGGCTGTTGGACGTGTTCCGCATCAAATATGACTATCAAAACGCCAAGGCCCTGGTGAAGGCCCAGGCGGCGGACGTGCCGGCAGAGCGGCTGCTGGTGGCGGGGGGGCGCTATGAGCCCGCCGCCCTGGCGGAGGACTACCGCCGGGAGGACCTGAGCGCCTGCACCCCCGCCTTCGCCCAGAGCGTGCAGCAGGCCAGGGAGACCCTGGCCGCCACGGGGGACGCCCAGCTCTCCGACTTCGTGCTGGATCGCTCCTGCTTTGCCGAGCTGGTTCAGGCGGGGAAGGACAGCCGCAGTTCCTTTGTCCAGGGGTATGTGGCCCTGCTGGTGGACGCGGCCAACCTGCGCTCCGCCGTGCGGGCCCTGCGGCTGGACCGGGGGGCGGACTTCCTGCGGCAGGTGCTCCTGCCCGGGGGCAATGTGCCCGAGGATAAGCTGCTGGCCATCCGGGGGGAGGAGCTGGAGCGGCTGTACCGCTCCACCCCTCTGGAGGGGGCGGCCGCCCTGGGGGCGGCCCTCACCCGGCGGGGCAGCGGGCCCCTGACCCAGTTTGAGAAGGCCTGCGACGACGCGGTGACGGCCTACGTCTCCACCGCCCGGCGCATCCCCTTCGGGGAGCAGCCGGTGATGGGCTATCTCTACGCCCGGGAGAGCGAGCTCACCGCCATCCGCATCGTCATGTCGGGCCGCATGGCCGGCCTGGACGGCGACACCATCCGCGCCCGCCTGCGGCGGTGCTATTGCTGAGGAGGGGTACCATGAGCTATCAGATCGCGGTCCTGGGGGACCGGGACAGCGTCCTGGGGTTCAAGGCCCTGGGACTGGAGACCTTCCCGGCGGACACCGTGGAGGAGGCCCGCACCACCCTGCACCGGCTGGCCCGGGAGAAGGCGTGCGCGGTGATCTATCTCACGGAGTCCTACGCCGCCCAGATGGAGGGGGACATCGCCCGGTATAAGGACGAGCTGGTGCCCGCCATCATTCTCATCCCCGGCAAGGAGGGGTCCCTGGGCATCGGCATGGCCAACATCAAGAAGGCCGTGGAGCGGGCCGTGGGAGCGGATATTTTGTAGAAGCGCTGAGCGCCCGGGAGCAGGTGACTAAGACCGGAGCGGAGCAGAAAGCCCAGACGGGGCAAGGCCCCGAATGGGGTTTCTGTGCAGTCGCAGGGCTTAGGCACCGTCGCGGAGGGCGCGAAGCGTGATCAAGAAGCGCCCGAGCCGTCATGGGCAGCGGGGTAAGACGGGAGCGGAGGGGAAAGCCGGACGGGTCCCTCCGTGGACCGGGCCGGGTTTTCCCGCAGTCGTACGGCTTAGACCGCGTCGCCCATAGGCGAGGCGTGACAGGCGGCATAAGGGGGTCCTCCCCCTTGTTTATCCCCCTGCCCGCTGGAATGCGTTCTTTTACCCGCCGGCGCTCCGAAATTTTGTCGTGTCGAATCGCTGACCGGCCGGCCTTGGGCGGCCTGACTTGGTGGGTGAAATACCCATGTCACGCTGCGCGCCCTCCGCGACGGCACACTGCTCACCACTCCGCCGGAAATGCCGCGGGCCTTGCCCGGGTTTGTTTTCCGGTCTGCGTGGTTCACTGTGCACCTGCTCCCGGGCGCTCCGCGCTTCCGCCTTTCTCGCAAGGGCGCCTGGCCGGGCGGTGTTTGGCGGCCTGGCATCCGGGCGGGTTTAGAACCCGCCCCTACGGACCGGGACCAAACCCGGTGCGGCTTCCCATTCCACGGCGGAGCCGGTTGGAGTGTGCCGGGCTCCCGCCTTGTCATTGCGAGGGCCCAACGGGCCCGCGGCAATCCGCGTCCCCCGTCCCCCGTGTGCCCGGGAGTGCCTGCACAAGTTGAGACGCATCCAGCCTTTCCCCTGCGTAGGGGGCGATGTCCCCATCGCCCCGCCCGGCTTGCGCCCCCCTCCCGGGGCGGCCGGTCCTTTGCCCCATCCCCATACAACACATATCTCCCGGGCCCGCAACCATGCCCGGGACCACCATACGCAAATCTGACAGAGGCGGCGGGACACCGGCGCCCCGACGGAAAGAAGGTTGAAACATTGAGCGGAACAATCGTAAAGGTCTCCGGCCCGCTGGTGGTGGCCACCGGCCTGGCCGACGCCAACATGTCCGACGTGGTCCGGGTGGGCGAGCAGCGCCTCATCGGCGAGATCCTCACCATGAACGGCGACTCCGCCGCCATCCAGGTCTATGAGGAGACCTCCGGCCTGGGCCCCGGCGCCCAGGTGGTCACCACCGGCCTGCCCATGAGCGTGGAGCTGGGCCCCGGCATGATCGAGAACATCTACGACGGCATCCAGCGCCCCCTGGAGGAGATCATGAAGAAGGCGGGGAGCAACAACCTGCCCCGGGGCGTGGAGGTGCCCGCCATTGACCGGGAGAAGCTGTGGGAGTTCACCCCCACGGTGAAGCCCGGGGACAAGGTGGTGGGGGGCGACGTCATCGGCACCGTCCCCGAGACCGCCGTGGTGCTCCACAAGATCATGGTGCCCCCCACCCTGAAGGGCACCATCAAAAGCGTGGAGTCGGGCTCCTTCAACGTAACCCAGACCGTGGCGGTGCTCACTACCGAGTTCGGGGAGGACGTGCCCCTCACCATGACCCAGCGCTGGCCCGTCCGGGTGGGCCGGCCCTATAAGCACAAGTATCCCCCGGTGCGCCCCCTGTCCTCCGGCCAGCGCATCGTGGATACCTTCTTCCCCGTGGCCAAGGGAGGCACCGCCGCCATCCCCGGCCCCTTCGGCTCGGGCAAGACCGTGATGCAGCACGCCCTGGCCAAGTGGTCCGACGTGGACATCGTGATCTATATCGGCTGCGGCGAGCGGGGCAACGAGATGACCGACGTGCTGCGGGAGTTCCCCGAGCTCATCGACCCCCGCACCGGGGAGACCCTGATGAAGCGCACGGTGCTCATCGCCAACACCTCCGACATGCCCGTGGCCGCCCGTGAGGCCTCCATCTACACCGGCATCACCATCGCCGAGTACTTCCGGGACATGGGCTACGACGTGGCCGTCATCGCCGACTCCACCTCCCGCTGGGCCGAGGCCCTGCGCGAGATGTCCGGCCGTCTGGAGGAGATGCCCGGTGAGGAGGGCTACCCCGCCTACCTCTCCAGCCGCCTGGCCCAGTTCTACGAGCGGGCGGGCTCCGTCTCCTGCCTGGGCAGCGAGGACCGCCGGGGCTCCCTCACCGCGGTGGGGGCCGTGTCCCCCCCGGGCGGCGACCTGTCCGAGCCCGTCAGCCAGGCCACCATGCGCATCGTGAAGGTGTTCTGGGCCCTGGACGCCTCCCTGGCCTACAAGCGCCACTTCCCCGCCATCAATTGGCTCAACTCCTACTCCCTGTACCTGGACTCCCTGAAGCCCTGGTTCGACCAGGAGCTGGGCAAGGACTTCATGGCCAACCGGGAGAAGGCCATGTCCATCCTCCAGCAGGAGGCCAGCCTCAACGAGATTGTCCAGCTGGTGGGCAAGGACTCCCTGTCCCCCGCCGACCAGCTCACCCTGGAGACCGCCAAGATGGTGCGGGAGGACTTCCTCCAGCAAAACTCCTTCGTGGACATCGACTCCTTCTCCACCTACGACCGGCAGGAGCGGCTGCTCTCCATGATTTTGGACTACGACAGGCTGTGCCGCGCCGCCCTGGACAAGGGGGCCGTCCCGGCGGACCTGTTCGCCATTCCCGCCCGGGAGCAGGTGGGCCGGGCCAAGAGCGTGCCCGAGGATGAGTACGTCCAGGTCTACACCGACATCCGCGCCGCCATGGAGGAGCAGATCGAGGAAGCCGCCGCCAAAGGAGGGGAAGGACTGTGATTCGGGAATACAGAACCATTCAGGAGATTGCCAGCCCCCTGATGATGGTCAAAATGGTGGAAAACGTCACCTATGACGAGCTGGTGGAGGTGGAGCTGCCCGACGGCGGCATCCGCCGGGGCAAGGTGCTGGAGGTCAACGGCGACACCGCCGTGGTGCAGCTGTTCGAGTCCGCCGCCGGCATCAACCTGGCCCAGTCCAAGGTCCGCTTCCTGGGCCACCCCCTGCGCCTGGGGGTGTCGGGGGACATGCTGGGCCGGGTGTTCAACGGCATGGGCCAGCCCATTGACGGCGGGCCCGACATCCTGCCCGAGGAGTACCGGGACATCAACGGCCTGCCCATGAACCCCGCCGCCCGGGACTACCCCAACGAGTTTATCCAGACCGGCGTGAGCACCATCGACGGGCTCAACACCCTGGTGCGCGGCCAGAAGCTGCCCATTTTCTCCGGCTCCGGCCTGCCCCACGCCAACCTGGCCGCCCAGATCGCCCGGCAGGCCCGGGTGCTGGGGGACGACGCGTCCAACTTCGCCGTGGTCTTTGCCGCCATCGGCATCACCTTTGAGGAGTCGGAGTTCTTCGTCCAGGAGTTCAAGCGCACCGGCGCCATCGACCGGACGGTCCTCTTCTCCAACTTGGCCAACGACCCCGCCGTGGAGCGCATCTCCACCCCCCGCATGGCCCTCACCGCCGCGGAGTACCTGGCCTTTGAGAAGGACATGCACGTGCTGGTCATCCTCACGGATATCACCAACTACGCCGAGGCCCTCCGTGAGGTGTCCGCCGCCAAGAAGGAGGTCCCCGGCCGCCGGGGCTTCCCGGGCTATCTGTACACCGACCTTGCCACCATGTACGAGCGGGCCGGCCGGCAGATGGGGAAGAAGGGGTCCATCACCATGATTCCCATCCTCACCATGCCCGAGGACGACAAGACCCACCCCATCCCCGACCTCACCGGCTATATCACCGAGGGGCAGATTATCCTCTCCCGGGAGCTCTACCGCAAGGGCATCAATCCCCCCGTGGACGTGCTGCCCTCCCTGTCCCGTCTGAAGGACAAGGGCATCGGCGCCGGGCGCACCCGGGAGGACCACGCCGACACCATGAACCAGCTCTTTGCCGCCTACTCCACCGGTAAGGACAACAAGGAGCTGGCCTCCATCCTGGGCGAGGCCGCCCTCACCCCCACGGACCTGCTGTACGCCAAGTTCGCCGACGAGTTTGAGCGCCGCTATGTGAACCAGGGCTATGAGGAGAACCGCTCCATCCAGGAGACCCTGGATCTGGGGTGGGAGCTGCTGAGCATCCTGCCCCGGGCGGAGCTCAAGCGCATCAAGCAGAAGCATATCGACAAATATCTGCCCCATCAGGACGAGACCTAAGGAGGTGGGCCCATGGCAGGAACCGTTGTCAACCCCACCCGAATGGAGCTCACCCGCCTGAAAAACAAGCTGAAAACCGCCCAGCGGGGCCATAAGCTGCTGAAAGACAAGCGGGACGAGCTGATGAAGCAGTTTCTGGACACGGTGCGGGAGGTGCGCACCCTCCGGGCCCAGGTGGAGGCGGAGCTCATGCGGGTCCACGGCTCCTTCACCGTGGCCTCCGCCCTCATGAGCGGCCCCGCCCTGGAGAGCGCCCTGCTGTGCCCCAAGCAGGGGGTGGACCTGGACATGACCTTCCAGAACGTCATGTCGGTGAACGTCCCCGTGTACCACTACCACACCCGCAGCCAGTCCGAGGGGGACATCTTCCCCTACGGCTTTGCCGCCACCTCCGGCGAGCTGGACGACGCGGTGGAGGCCCTGGGGCAGGTGTTTCAGAACATGCTCCAGCTGGCCCAGATCGAAAAGACCGCCCAGCTCCTGGCGGAGGAGATCGAAAAGACCCGCCGCCGGGTGAACGCCCTGGAGTACGTGATGATCCCCCAGATGCAGGAGTCCATCAAGTATATCACCATGAAGCTGGACGAGAACGAGCGGTCCAACACCATCCGCCTGATGAAGGTGAAGGACATGCTCCTCCAGGAGGCCCTGGAGGAGCAGCGCCAGCGGGACGCCCAGGCCCTGGAGGCCTTCCGCGCCCGGACCGAGCAGGTGTGACCCTTTGCTGTCCATCCAAGCCGCCCGCCCCCGACACGGGGCGGGCGGCTTTTGCCATGTCAACCGCCGGTTGACACATTGTCAGGGGGGGCTCCTTGCCAAACCCGGGGCCTTTGGGCTACACTTTGGGTAAGAGGAGGCCCGGCGCGGCCGCCTTACCACAAGTGAAGGAGGTACGGCTCATGGCGGCATGGGAAAAAGGAGAAGGGGCCCCCACCCTGGGGCGGAGGATCCAGGAGGGCCGCGTCCGGCTGGGCCTGTCCCAGGAGGGGCTGGGGGACAGGCTGGGGGTGTCCCGCCAGGCGGTGAGCAAGTGGGAGGCCGACGCCGCCGTGCCCGACACGGACAAGCTCATCGCCCTCTCCCGGCTGTTCGGCGTGACCCTCAATCAGCTGCTCCGGGTGGAGGGCCCCCCGGAGGCCGGGGGAGAGGCCCCGGAGGAGCAGCGGCCCGCCCCGGAGGAGGCCCCGCCGGTCCGCCGGGGGCTGGGGGTACGGGGGGCCGCCCTGCTGGCTGTGGTGTGCCTGCTGGCGGGGGCCGCCGCCGGGGCCGGGGCAGCCCTGACGGCCCTGGGGGGCCTGGAGGAGCGGGTGGCCGCCCTGGAGGAGACGGCCTCCGCCCCCGACCCGGGGGAGCTGGCAGCCAGCTGGGAATTGTCCGCCGGGCAGAGCTATGTGGAGCAGGGCGTGGCCGTGACGGACCTGAATGTCCAGCTCACCCTGGCCCGGTACGACCCGGAGGAGGAGCTGGAGGTCTTTCTCCAGGCGGCGGGCCAGAACGGCACGGTGGTCCGGGCGGAGGCACAGGAGCGGGGCGGCGGGGTGTATACCGGCACCCTGGCCCTCCCCCAGGGGAGCAGCGGCACCCTGGCGGCGGGCTTTTACAGGGACGGGGTGGAGTACCTCCAGCCCCTGGTGCGCATCTTCTCGGTGGAAGAAAACGGGCTCAGCTGGGCAGAGCTGGAGTCCTGAGGGCGTCGGGCGCCGCCCGCTGCGCTGAAGCGGCCGCCTTCGGGCGGCCGCTTTTCCCTTGTGCTCCTGGGTGTGATAAAATCGTTTTCAACCAAACAGAATCTTGCCGCAACCGCCGGGGGATTTTCCGGTCATAACAGGTGAGGAGAGAGGAGGGGATGGCCTTGGAGGACGGGAAGATCGTGGAGGGGCTGTGGCAGCGCCGGGAGGAGGCCCTGGCGGAGTGCCGGGAGAAGTACGGCCCCCTGTGCACCGCCATCGCCCGCAACATCCTGGGCAGCCGGGAGGACGCGGAGGAGTGCGCCGGGGACACCTGGCTGCGGGCCTGGCAGGCCATCCCGCCCCAGCGCCCCCGGGACCTGGGGGCCTTTCTCAGCCGCATCACCCGCAACCTGGCCCTCAACCGCCTGGAGGCCCGCCGGGCCCAAAAGCGGGGGAGCGGCCAGGGGGAGCTGGCCCTGGAGGAGCTGCTGGAGTGCCTCCCCGGCGGGGAGAGTCCCGAGGGGGCGGCCCAGGCCGCCGAGCTGGAGGGGGCGGTGAACCGCTTTCTGGCGGCCCTGGACCGGCGCAGCCGGGTGATCTTCCTGCGGCGGTACTGGTATCTGGAGCCCCTGGGGGACATCGCCCGCGCCCTGGGGGTCACGGTGGGGGGCGTGAAGGCCAGCCTCCACCGCACCCGGAAAAAGCTGCGGGCCCATCTGGAACAGGAGGGATTTCTGCCATGAAGAGTATGACGCTGCTGCGGGCCCTGGGGGGGGCGGAGGACCGCTACCTGCTGGAGTGCCGGGCGGAGGTCCGCCGCCGCCCGGGCCGGGGACTGGGAGCCCTGGCGGCTCTGGCAGCCTGCGGCTGCCTGGCGGCGGGGCTGTACCTGGGGTGGGGGTATTGGAGCGCCGGACAGGAGCTAGGGGTGGAGGACCTGCCCCCCTCCCAGCCGCCGGTGTCCGCCGCCGTCACCGCCCCGGAGCTGGCCCTCAACCCCCTGTCGGCGGGGCCGGAGGAGAGCGGGGGGGTGTACGCTCTGTACAACCTGTCCCCTGAGGACTTCGTCCCCATGACGGAGGAGGAGCTGCTGGACCTCTTCGGGGCGGAGCTGCCGGTGGAGGAGCTGCTGCCCGGTTTCACCGCCCAGCCCGGGGAGGAGACGCCGGGGATCTACCGCCGGGAGGGGGGCGAGGTGTACTTCGCCGTCCACACCTTCTCCTTTGCCTCCCCGGAGGGGGGGACTCTCTCCGTGACCCTGGCCCAGGCGCCCCAGATGGTGAGTTCCCTGTCCGGCGGCCAGACCCTGGCCTTTACGGAGGTGAACGGCCGCGCCCTGGCGGTGTTCTCCCAGGGGGAAGGGACACTGTGGACCCAGTTTTACCAGGGGGGCCTGTGCTGGACCCTCCTGGGGGAGAACCTGGGGGAGGAGACCTTCGCCCGGGCCCTGGCGGGGCTGGTGGAGGAGGGAAATACGGCGGGGACCCACACCTGGCGGGGGACTGTATCCACCCTGGGGGTGTCCTATGTCCAGGAGGGGGGCGTGGAGACCTTTGACCACGCCTATATGACCGTGGAGCTGGAGGGGGCCCCCTGGCCCCATGTGATGGTAGACCTGACGGAGGAGGAGGCCGCCGCCTTTGCCCGGGGGGATGGGGTGTCCCTCACCTTTGCGGGGGAGCCCGCCACGTCCTTCCGCCTGTGGGCGGACCAGGTGGAGGCCGTCACCCCCCTGACATAAGACACAAAAGGGTCCGGCTGCCTGCCATCAAGCAAGCAGCCGGACCCTTTCATCAAAAATGTTACCAAAAGTTTGTTGCGCCGCCTTCTTCCAATCTGGTAAAATATTCTCAGATAGAGGAGATCGAGATGAGGCCTTTGGAAGAAAGGAGGGGTCGGTCATGCTGCTGATCTATCTGATCTGGAGGACAGCTCCCCAGGGGGTGCTGCTGTGTCTGCCCGCGGCGGCGGTCTTTGCCGGGGCGCTGGTGACGGCGGCGGTCCTCCGGGACCGCCGGGCGGTGGAAGTGGGGCAGGTGCTGGCCGCGGCGGCGGGGGTGAGTTTGCTGCTGGGGCTGGTGAGCTTTTACCTGTCCCCTGTCCTGGGGTGGTTGGCCTGCGCCTTCCTGCTGCCCGTCGCCGGGCCCATCCTGGGGGCGGCAATCTGGCGGAAGAGCAAAAAGGGCCGCATTGCCGGGGCGGGTGGCCTTCTGGGGGCGGTGGTGTACGCCGTGACGGCCTTCCCCCTGCTGTGCGTGGACGCCATGTCCGGGGGCGGTGGCGCCATGGACCTGGGGGTGGGGATCGCCATCCTCTTTATGACCGCCTTTACCTTCGGCATCGCCCTGGAGGGCCTGCTGTGGACAGTGGTGATCGTGCGCGCCGGGGCCAAAGGGCGGAAGGCTGACCAAACCCAATCAAAAGCGGACTGAGAAAATGCCCGGGGGTGACCGGGCTTACCTGGAGCGGCTGTATTGGGCGGCCCGGTCCTGCGGGGCGATGGGGACATCGCCCCCTACGGAGGGGGACGAACCCCCCACGGTTCCACAGGCCCTGGCAATCCCGGCAGCCCCGCCCCTACCCAAGGGGGGAAAGCCCCCCGCAAAAAGATCACGGGCTGCCCCCAGCCCATCCAGTTTATCAGACGAAACGGCGCCCCGGCGGGAATCCCGCCGGGGCGCGCTGTGCGCTGTGTATGGTGGATGTACGCCCCTCAGCCGTCCTGGAGGACGTAGGGCAGGAAGTAGCGGATCTGCTTGCGCCACCAGGGCCAGTCGTGGTTCACGTCCCGGCCCCAGTAGTCCACCCAGGCGTGGATGCCCTTCTCCCGCAGGATGGGCTCCAGCCGGCGGGTGCCCGCCAGGAGGGTGTCCTCCCAGGCGCCCTGGCCCACGCAGATGCAGATCTTGCTGTGGTTGTACAGGTCGATGTAGGGGTGGTCCTTGGGCATCCCCGCCAGGGACACGCAGGGGTCGTTGGCGTAGACCACCTCGTCCATATAGCCGCCGTACATGTCGTGGGTGTCGTACACCCCGGACAGGGCGATCAGGCTGTCAAAGAGGTCGGGCCGGCGGAAGAAGAAGTTGGCCGCGTGGTAGGCCCCCATGGAAAAGCCCGTGGACAGCAGCGCCCGGCTGCTCCCCGAGATCTCATGGATGCGGGGCACCAGCTCGTCCACCACATAGCGGTACCACTGCTCGTGGAGGCGGACCCGGCTGTAGGGGTTGCCGTGGATGGCGGAGACAGTTTCGCTGTCAATGGTGTCCACGGTGAACAGCTGGATTTTGCCGTCCTCCAGATAGTCCCCCAGGGTATCCAGCATGTCGAATCCTTCCCAGTCGAAGTAGCGCCCGTTCTGACAGGGCACCGCCAGGACCGGCTTGCCGGCGTGGCCGTAGGCCTTGAACTCCATGTCGCGGCCCAGGGCGGGGCTGTATTCCTTGTAGTATTCGATCTTCATGGTCCATCCCTCCTTCGGGGTAATTTCTCTGTCTTTATCCTACCATATCGCCTGCCCGCCCGCAAGACCCTTCCGCCCCCTCGTCAAAAGAACACAAAAAGGCCCGGCGCCTTGGAAAACCCTTGCAATTACCAAAGAACTGTGTATAATTTATCACTGTAAAGCGACAAGAAGAGAGGATGGTCTCTGTGAATTTTGTGTTTATGTCCCCCAATTTTCCCGAGGGGTACCGGTATTTTTGCATGCGCCTCAAGGAGAACGGCGCCACGGTGCTGGGGGTGGGGGACTGCCCCTATGACCAGCTGCACCCTGAGCTTCAGGAGGCCCTGACGGAGTACTACAAGGTGGACACCCTGGAGGACTACGACCAGTGCCTCCGGGCGGTGGGCTACTTCACCGGCAAGTACGGCAAAATCGACTGGCTGGAGAGCAACAACGAGTACTGGCTGGAGCAGGACGCCGCCCTGCGCACCGACTTCAACATCACCAGCGGGGTGAAGTCCGCGGATATCCTGCCCTTCAAGAGCAAGATGACCATGAAGCGCTACTTCGCCGCCGCCGGAGTGCCCGCCGCCCGGTACATCCCCGTCACCGACCTGGCCGCGGCGGAGGAGTTCATTGCCCAGGTGGGCTACCCCGTCATCGTCAAGCCGGACAACGGCGTGGGGGCCAACGCCACCTACCGCCTGGACGGCAGGGAGGCCCTGGAGGGCTTCTTCGCCCAGCTGCCGGCGGTGCAGTACGTCATGGAGGAGTACGTGGCCGGGGCGGTCACCACCTACGACGGGGTGGTCAACTCCCAGGGGGAGGTGCTCTACGCCGCCAGCCATATCTCCCCCGACTCCATCATGGACATGGCCAACGAGGGCACCCCCTGCTCCTACTATGTGGACCGGGACATGCCCCCCGAGGTGGAGGCCGCCGGCAAGGCGGTGCTCAAGGCCTTCGGGGTGAAGAGCCGCTTCTTCCACCTGGAGTTTTTCCGCCTCACGGAGGACCACCCGGGCCTGGGCAAGGCGGGGGACATTGTGGCCCTGGAGGTGAACATGCGCCCCGCCGGGGGCTTCACGCCGGACATGCTCAACTTTGCCGGCAGCGTGGACGTGTACCAGATCTGGGCGGACATGGTGGTGTACGACAGGCTGGTCCACACCTACCAGGGGGAACGGCACTACTGCGTGTACACCGGGCGGCGGGACTATGTGGCCTACGACCTGCCCCAGTGGGAGCTGGAGCGGCGGTACGCCTCCGCTCTGCGCCTCACCACCCGGATGCCCGACGCCCTCTCGTGCACCATGGGCAACCAGGTGTGCATCGCCTGCTTCGACACCCTGGAGGAGGTCAAGGGCTTTATTGACGACGCCTTCCGGGTGCAGGGCTGACAGGGAGACCACCGGGCCGGAGCTTTGCAGCTCCGGCCCCTTTTACCCCGGGCACGCCCGGGAAGAGGAGGGGCTATTATAATGTATGAGAATCTTTTGCCCATTGGCTCTGTGGTGATGCTCAAGGGGGGCAGCAAGCGCCTGATGATCTGCGGGCGCATCCAGGTGCCCGCAGGGAGCACCAGGATCTATGACTACTGCGGGTGCTACTTCCCCGAGGGCATCGTGGCCCCGGACAGCATGTTTTTCTTTGACCGGGACGGCATCGACAGGGTGTTTTTCCTGGGCTGTCAGGACAAGGAGGAGCTGGACTTCCGCGCCCGGGTGCTGGATACCCTGGGGGAGCTGGAGGTGCGGGAGGGCAAAATCGTCCCCAAGGAGGAATAAGAAATGGAGTGCCAGGTGAGACAGGTGCGCTCTGATCTGAGCGCGGAGTTTGTCATCCTCCAGGGGGAGCGGGCCGTGGGCGGGGCGGTGTTCCCCCAGAACTTCCTGGTGGGGGGGTCCTGCCAGTGCCGCTTCCGGGGGTGGGACTGCGAGCTGGTGTACGCCCCCGGCCCCCTGGGGCGCAACTTCGGCGTGCCGGTGGAGGAGCGGACCTATATGCCATACACCATTTTGTGCGGTGGAGAGGTGTGGGGCGGCCTGTGCGACAGGCAGGTGCGCACCGGCCTCTTCTCCCGGTACGGCTACACCGCCCTGGACCTGGCGGGCCGCTCCTACCAGATGTATGAGGTAGGGCTGGGAAAGGCGGGCATGGTCTGGCCCATCTGGGCCGGGGAGGAGCAGAGAGCCCAGATCTGCAAGGCCCCCCGGGTGGAGAACAACCTGGACGTGTACCAGATCCGGGCCCTGGACCGGGAGAGTCTGCGGGCGGCGGTGGTGCTGTGCCTCTACCTGGACGCCCGCTCCTTCGCCCGCCGGGGGGAGATCGCCATCGCCTCGGTGGAGACCCAGTATGTCTACACCTTTAACAAGGCCCTCAAGGCCCGGTACGACCCTGGCTTTTGGGACCGGGCGGGGGGAACCCATGAACTGCAAGGAGGAACACCATGAAGCTTTGGAAAACCGCCCTGGCCCTGGCCTTGGCCGGGGTTCTGGCCCTGGCCCTGACGGGATGCTCCATGCTCTACGCCAGGCCCAACGATGTGGACCTGTTCGACAAGGACGGCATGGAGGCCGGGGACCTGTGGGGCCGCCCCGTGTGGGAGAAGGATGACGGGAGCGACCCCCTCCCCTCCCAGGACGGCGGGGAGGACGCTCCGGAGGAGGAGGTCTCCTCCGGGGATGACAGCTCCGCCGCCTGGGACGACGGGGACCGGGAGGAGCAGACGGCGGAGGACGACAGGCACACCGCGGGGAGCGGGTCCTCCGGCCACAGCGCCCAGCAGGACTGGGGCACCGTGTACTCAGACACCCTCCAGGTGGTCATTGCCTCCGGCATCAGCGCCCCCTATGTGATCCGGGACTCCAGCCGGGGCGTGGTGGGGGACTACTCCGGCATCACCATTGAGGTGGCCGCGGAGCTGGCCCGCCGCATGGGGCTAGAGCTGGAGCTGAGGGAAATATTTATAGGGGATATTCTCCCATTGATGCAGACGGGAATGTACGACATGACTCTGGGCAGTCTGAGTTACACCCCGGAGCGGGATACCTTTCTGGACTTCACCGAGCCCTACGCGGAGAACGTCCAGGTGGTGCTGGTGGACAGCGGCGGCGGCATTTCCCTGGACGGCCTGGAGGCGGGGGGACTGACGGTGGGGGTCCAGGAGGACACCCTGGGCCGCAGTGCCCTGAGCGGCCTGGATGTGACCATCGAGAGCTACGACCTGGCCTCCCAGGCCGTGGAGGCGCTGCTGGCCGGAGAGGTGGACGCGGTGGTGCTGGACCAGGCCCCCGCCCGCACCCTGGCGGATATGAACAGCGGCGTGACCATTTTGCCCGAGTCGCTGGTGGAGGAGGAATTCTCCGCCGCGGTGGCGGAGGGCAACGACCGCCTGCGGGAGGGGATCGAGACGGTGCTCGCCGAGATGCGGGCCGACGGCACCCTGAATGAGATTGTGGAGCGGTACATCAACGCCCGCTGAGGACTCATCACAACGCACAGCGCCCCCGGCCCTGTACAGGGCCGGGGGCGCTCCAGCGTGTGGAACAAGTCCTGCGCTTGAAACATGCAGACATTTTTTTGAAGGGTGGTCAGCTGGTGTAGGGCAGCTGCTGGGGGGCGTCCTCCCGGGCCGCCTCCCCCACCTCGGGGGTGTAGATGGTGGTGCGGTTTTTGCCTGTGCGTTTGGAGTAGTACATGGCCAGATCCGCCCGGTGGTAGATCTCCTGGCCGGTGAGGCCCGGCTCCCACTGGGCCACGCCGCAGCTGATGGTGATGCCCCCGTCCTCCCGGAAGGAGGGGTAGCGCTTGCGGGAGAACTCGATGCGGATGGTGTTCACCAGAAAGGTGGTATCCCGGCTGTTGAGAGGCACCAGAATGGTGAACTCCTCCCCGCCCACCCGGGCAGGGAAGCAGCTGGCGGGGCAGTAGGAGAGCATCAGCTCCGCCAGGGCCAGCAGCACCTGGTCCCCCCGGAGGTGGCCGTAGGTGTCGTTGATGACCTTGAAGTTGTCGATGTCCATCATCACCACGGAGAAGGTGTTCCCCCGATTCACCATCTCCCCCAGCTGCCGGAAAAAGGCCGGGCGGTTGTACAGCCCCGTCTGGAGGTCCCGCTCCAGCTGCTCCCGCATGGCCATCTGCCGCCGGGTGGTGGAGCGCAGCAGGTGGTTCTTCTCCGCCTGGAAGTGGATGAGCATGGAGGAGATCAGGTTGCACGACACCAGAATCATCAGGGCCACCACCGCCTCGAAGGGAAAGCGGAAGAGTTCTCCGTCGTACATCATGGCGTTCATCCGCACCGCTGTGGGGGCCAGCAGCAAAAGCCCCCCCAGCACCGTCATGGTGCGGGGCATGTGCCGGTTGTCAAAAATCACCGAGGCAAATACAGGGAAGCAGTACAGGCTCAGCAAAGCGGAGAAGCCATAGTGGACACAGGTGATCACCGTGGCCAGCAGCACCATTTGCAGCAGGGGCACGTAGTTGATGAACCACCCGTCCTGGGGGAGGTGGCGCATAAGGAGCCAGCCGCTGATCAGGATCAGGGCATTGCACGCCGAGGGCACCAACAAAAAGGACACCAGGTAGACCCACGGGGTAAAACTGAGGAAGTCCATGGAGAAGATCATCACGGCAAACACCAGCTCCATGGTGACCACGATCAGAGCAAAGATTACATTGGTGCGGAAGAGATAGGTGCGCCATTTTTGATAGGTGCGATCGGTCTGTTCCACCCGGATTCCCCCCTTTCGGCCCGGGCGGAGCCCGGGTGCTGCGTGACAGGAAAAAATATCCTCACTATATTATAACCGGAGAAAGGCCGGTCTGCAAGAAAAAATAGTGTTTTACTGGGATAAAAAACGGTCCTGCATGATACTGGGGACCTAAATGCATATTTAAAATGAATATTCATTTCCGCGTTTGGGCCCCTCCCGGGAGAACCGGTGGGGCGAAGGAAAAGAAATGAATAAAAATTCAAAAAATAAGAATAAAAATAAATTTATTTTGGAAATGGGCCAAAAGGTGCTTGCACTCTCAGTGAATATATTGTATAATGGCAATCGTTCCATTTGGGACGCAAGATTTTTAGAGGAGATCGATGGAAAATGAAACAGTTTAAGCGCATTTTTGCCCTGGGTCTCGCCCTGGTGATGACCCTGGGTCTGATGGCCGGCTGTGCCGACGATTCCGCCGACAAGGGGAGCCCCTCCCCCAGCGAGAGCCAGAGCCAGTCCCCCGAGCCCAGCGAAGGCCAGGAGGGCAACTACGGCGACCTCTCCGGCGCCCTCATTGAGGACGGCAAGCTCATTATGGCCACCAACGCCTCCTTCCCCCCCTATGAGATGACCGACGACAACAACAACATCATCGGCATCGACGCGGAGATCGCCCAGGCCATCGCCGACAAGCTGGGCCTGGAGCTCCAGATCGACAACATCGACTTTGACGCCGCCCTGCTGGCCGTGCAGGAGGGCCGGGCCGACGTGATCCTGGCGGGCCTCACCTACCGGGAGGACCGGGACCTGGTGATGGACTTCACCGACTCCTACGCCACCGGCGTGCAGGTGATCATCGTCCGTGAGGGCGACACCACCATCGCCGGCACCAACGACGACCTGCAGCTGGTGGACGCCGACGGCAACGTGCTGGAGGACATCCAGATCGGCGTGCAGCGTGGCACCACCGGCGAGATCTACTGCCAGGACGCCCACGGCACCGACCATGTGACCAGCCTGGACAACGGCTCCGTGGCCGTCCAGTCCCTGCTCAACGGCCAGGTGGACTGCGTGGTCATCGACAACGGCCCCGCCCAGGAGTATGTGGCTTCCACCCCCGGCCTGGAGATCCTGGAGGCCAGCTACGTGACCGAGCAGTACTGCGCCGCCGTGGATGAGGGCAACGCCGCCCTGCTGAGCGCCATCAACATCGCCCTCAACGAGCTCATCGAGGACGGCACCGTCCAGGCCATCATGGACAAGTACATCGCTGCTGAGTAAGCTAAAACACCTGTTTCCGCAGAGGGGCGGCCGCCGGCCGCTCCTCTTGCGGCACCTATGCGCCTGTATACAGGCTCCATATTTCACAAAGAGAAGGGGGAGCGACGGCCCATGGACCTGGCTCAAACCTATGAACTGTGGCGGCAGCTGATGCTGGACGGGGAGGCCCAGTGGTGGCAGACTCTGTTTGTCCGCTTCTACCAGGCCTTTCTGGAGAATGACCGCTGGCAGCAGTATCTGGAGGGCGTCGGCGTCACGCTGCTGGTCACCGCCATGGCCCTGGCCATCGGCGTGGCGCTGGGCGTGCTGGTGGCTGTGATCCGCACCGCCCACGACCAGCAGCGCCCCGGCCGGCCCAGAAATCCCCTGCTGGGGCTTGTCAACGCGGTCTGTCAGGTGTATGTCACCGTGATCCGCGGCACCCCCATGATGGTGCAGATCCTCATCATGGGCATGGTCATTTTCAAAAGCAGCCGCAACTTTACCGTTGTGGGCGCCCTGACTCTGGGCATCAACTCGGGGGCCTACGTGGCCGAGATCATCCGGGGCGGCCTCATGTCCCTGGACGTGGGCCAGAGTGAGGCCGGCCGCTCCCTGGGACTGAACTATCTGGACACCATGCGCTTCATCGTGGTGCCCCAGGCCTTCAAGGCCATCCTGCCCTCCCTGGGCAACGAGTTTATCGTGCTGCTCAAGGACACCTCCATGATCTCCATCATTGGCGGTCAGGAGATGGTGTATTTTGCCCGGAATATTGTCAACCGCACCTTTGACGCCATGTTCCCCCTGCTGGGGGCGGCGGTGATCTACCTCATTCTGGTGCTCATCTTCAGCTGGCTCCAGGGCAAGCTGGAAAGGAGGCTGCGTCAAAGTGATCGACGTTAAACATCTCTCCAAGTCCTTCGGGGACAACCTGGTGCTGGACGACATTTCCGAGCACATCTACCCCGGGGAGAAGGTGGTCATCATCGGGCCCTCCGGCTCGGGCAAGTCCACCTTCCTGCGGTGCCTCAACCTGCTGGAGACCCCCACCAAGGGCTCCATCACCTTTCAGGGCCAGGAGATCACCGACCCCAGGTGCGACATTGACAAGATCCGCCAGCAGATGGGCATGGTGTTCCAGCACTTCAACCTGTTCCCCAATATGACCATCCGCAGGAATATCACCCTGGCCCCGGTGCGCACCAAGCTCATGAGCCAGGGGGAGGCGGACGACACCGCCACCGCCCTCCTCAAGCGGGTGGGCCTGCTGGAGAAGGCGGACGCCTACCCCGCCCAGCTCTCCGGCGGCCAGAAGCAGCGCATTGCCATCGTCCGTGCCCTGGCCATGAAGCCCAAGGTGATGCTCTTTGACGAGCCCACCTCCGCCCTGGACCCCGAGATGGTGGGGGAGGTGCTGGAGGTCATGAAGGAGCTGGCCGACGAGGGCATGACCATGGTGGTGGTGACCCATGAGATGGGCTTTGCCCGTGAAGTGGGTACCCGGGTGCTGTTCATGGACGGGGGACATATTCTGGAGCAGAACGAGCCCCACGCCTTCTTCGCCAACCCCAGAGAGCCGCGCACCATTGAGTTTCTCTCCAAGGTGCTGTAACATGACATCTGCCCGGGGGGCCGGCCTTGTGCCGGCCCCCCGCTTTTGCCGCCGCTGCGCCCCTTGACGGGGGATGGCGCCGGTGGGATAATAAGATGATACGCCCCCATCAGGGGGCGACAGGAGGGAAGGGTTATGACAAAACTGCTTTTGCGGCTCTTTGTCCGGGACTATGAGAACACCAGCGATCCGGCGGTGCGCCTGCGCTGCGGCCAGCTGGCCGGGGCGGTGGGCATCGTGCTCAACCTGCTGCTCTTCGCGGGGAAAGGATTGGCGGGCCTCATCACCGGGGCCATCTCCATCACCGCCGACGCCTTCAACAACCTGTCCGACGCCGCCTCCTCGGTGGTGACCCTGGTGGGCTTCCGCCTGGCGGGCCAGCGGGCGGACCGGGAGCACCCCTTCGGCCACGGCCGCATGGAGTACCTGGCGGGGCTGGCGGTGTCCGCTTTGATCCTGGTGGTGGGGGTGGAGCTGGCCAAGACCTCCGTGGAGAAGATCATAAGCCCCGAGGAGGCGGAGTTCTCCCTGCTGTCCACCGCCATTCTGGGGGCCGCCATTGTGGTGAAGCTGTGGATGGGCCTTTTCAACCGCAGCCTGGGGCGGAAGGTGGACTCCCCCGCCATGGCCGCCACGGCGGCGGACTCCCTGTCCGACTCCCTGGCCACCACCGGGGTGCTGGTGGGCACCCTCATCAGCCACCTGACCCACGTGAATCTGGACGGGTGGATCGGCCTTCTGGTGTCGGTGCTGGTGCTGCGGGCGGGGTGGGGAGCCGCCAAGGACACCCTGGACCCCCTGCTGGGCCAGCCCCCCCGGCCGGAGCTGGTGGAGCAGGTGAAGGACATCATCCTCTCCCACCCCCAGGTGGTGGGCATCCACGACCTCATCTTCCACGACTACGGCCCCGGCCGGGTGCTCATGAGCGCCCACGCGGAGGTGTCCGCCCACTCCGACCTGCTGGAGGTCCACGACGTCATTGACCACATCGAGCGGGAACTCCACGACACCTGCGGGCTGGAGGCGGTGATCCACATGGACCCCATCATCACCGACGACGAGGAGACCAACCGCCTGCGGGCGTGGGTGCTGGAGGAGGTGCAGGCGGTGGACGGCGCGTTCACCATCCACGACTTCCGCATGACTGCCGGACCCCTGCACACCAATTTGATCTTCGACGTGCTGGCTCCCAGCGGCTGTTCCCTCACCGACGAGGAGATCGCCCGGGCGGTGAAGGACCGGGTGGAGCAGGACGGGGAACACTACTTCGCCGTGATCCAGGTGGACCGGGATTACACCCGGTGAATTCACAGTTTATTTACCCAAACCGCCGAAAAATCCGCTATACTCGCCCTGTAGGGGGAACCATCCCCCGGGGACAGACCGACAGAAAGGGTGTGGGTTCCTATGGCCCGAAAGGTACTGATCGTGGAGGACGACAACAATATCGCCGAGCTCCTTCACCTCTATTTGGAGAAGGAGGGCTTTGAGACCCAGGTGGCCGGAGACGGCCCCACGGGGGTGGAGCGCTTCCGGGCGGACACCCCCGACCTGGTGTTGCTGGACATTATGCTGCCCGGCATGGACGGCTGGTCCGTATGCCGCAAGATCCGGGAGACCAGCAAGGTGCCCATCATCATGCTCACCGCCAAGGGGGAGACCGAGGACAAGGTCAACGGCCTGGAGATGGGGGCGGATGACTACATCGTCAAGCCCTTCGAGATGAAGGAGGTGCTGGCCCGCATCCATGCGGTGCTCCGCCGCTTCGGGGAGGAGGAGCAGACCGAGCGCAAGCTCTCCTTCGACAAGCTGGTGATCAACCTGGACTCCTATGAGCTGACGGTGGACGGCAAGCGGGTGGACACACCCCCCAAGGAGCTGGAGCTCCTCTATCACCTGGCCTCCGCCCCCAACCGGGTGTTCACCCGCAACCAGCTGCTGGATGAGGTGTGGGGCTTTGACTACTTCGGGGATTCCCGGACGGTGGATGTGCACATCAAGCGCCTGCGGGAGAAGCTGGAGGGGGTCAGCGACCAGTGGAGCCTGAAAACCGTCTGGGGCGTGGGGTATAAGTTTGAGTTGAACGGGTAAGAGGAAGCGCGGAGGCCGTGAGCAGGGGAGCGAAGGAGCGACGGAGACGAAAAAACAGGCGACGCCGGAGGCGGCGCGGCATTTTTCGCGCAGCGCGACTTCGCGACCCGGCCGCGAACGAGCCGAGGCGTGACAACGTCGACGCAAGCTCCATATCCCTCCCCCTGCCCTGGTGGGCAGGTGTCGCTCATTGCGCTGCGTCTCCTCCCCCCACCCGACCCGCTGACGCTGGGCTCGGGCGGGGGCCCCATTGGCGCTGTTTCGTTGCCTTCCACGGGTACGAAGGGGCGTTGGTACTTTTCTTGCACCCACAAGAAAAGTACCCAAAAGAATGGGCATAAGGGGGCGTTCCCCTTTATGAATCCCCCCTTGGCACTTTGCTGCATACTTCTCTTGACCGGCGCTCCGAAACTTTGCCGTGTCGAATCGTTGGTCGACCGGCCTTCGGCGGCCTGAGTTGGCAGACGAAATACCCTGTCCTTCTTGCAAGGGGCGCCTGGCCGGGAGGTGTTTTGGCGGCTTGCTCCGTAGGGGCGGCTATCAGCCGCCCGCACCACAATGTGCCAGGACTTACCGGAACCGGTTGAAGTGTGCCGGGCTCCCGTTTTCCACCCCGTCATTGCGAGGGCCCAACGGGCCCGCGGCAATCCGTTCTCTCTGTTTGGAACGGAGGACGGGGACACGGATTGCCGCGCCAGTGTGCGCACTGGCTCGCAATGACAGGCGAGGTCCCACCCTGCCACTGCGGCACCGGTGGGGAACCGCCCCCTACGGACGAAAACGAAACCCGGCACGGTTTCCCATCCCCGGGCAGTTCCGGTTGTCCTGGGAAACAGGCGGCCCCAGGCCGCCCCTACGGCGGAACCGGAACCACCTGCACAAATTGGGGTCCACCCGGTCTCCCCTTTTGTGCGTAGGGGCGGCTAAAAGCCGCCCGCCGTCCAGTGTGGCCGGGTCTGCCGGTACCCATTGGGACGTATCCGGCCTTCTTCCCTGCGTAGGGGCGGGTTCCAAACCCGCCCGTGATCCAGGGCAGCCGGGAGTGACAAGCTCCCTTACGCTCGGCCCTTTCCCAGCTTCATCCGTAGGGGGCGATGTCCCCATCGCCCCGCTGGGCCCCCCCGGCCTCGCCCGCTGGGTAGGGGCGGGTCCCGGACCCGCCCGGAATTCGGCCCGCTCCGGCCCGCCGGGGTCCGCTGGACCCGATGGGCCTCTCTCTGGCCGCTCGCCTCCCGCCCGGCCAGGGGTGCTCTTTTTCCCTTCCATCCCCGCGAAAGGAGGCTCCGACTTTTAAAAATGAAAAGCATCTACAGCCGACAATTTATTATGATGGCCGGGATGGTGCTCATCTCCTTTGTGCTGCTGGGGGCCTCCTTCGCCACCCTGAGCTACCAGTACAGCACCACGGAGAAGAAGGACACCCTGGAGCGCAACGCCAGCTATATTGCCCTGTTTACCACCCGGTCCCTGGCCAGCGGGGCCAACGCCGACGACAGCAATTTCCGGGCCAACCTGGAGGTGCTGGCCCGGCTGAGCGACTCCAAGGTCATCGTCACCACCCCCGACGGGGTGGTGGCCTTCGCCACCGACGGGCGCTCCGCCACCCTGGGCTACGAGGGGTGGCAGATTCCCGAGACCATGGTGGACTTTCTTCTGAACACCGGCTCCTATGCCGGCACCTCCACCCTGGGCAGCCTGCTGCCCAAAAACAGCTACGTGGTGGGCATGCCCATCACCACCACCGTGGCGGGCATGGAGGTGTACCAGGGTCTGGTGTTCGTGTCGGCGGATCTGTCCTATATCACCTCCATGTGGCGGGGTATGGCCACCATCTTCCTGGTGACCGCCGGGGTGGTCATCCTCATCGCCTGCATCATCAGCTCCCTCACCTCCCTCCAGCAGGCCCGGCCTCTGAAGGAGATGGCCGCCGCCGCCCGGGCCTTCGGCCACGGGGACTTCTCCGTCCGGGTGGACACGGGCAAGCGGGAGGACGAGATCGGCGAGCTGGCGGAGGCCTTCAACACCATGGCCGACTCCCTGGCCAAGAGCGAGGAGCGGCGCAGCGAGTTTATCGCCAACGTCTCCCACGAGCTCAAGACCCCCATGACCACCATCGCCGGCTTTGCCGACGGCATCCTGGACGGCACCATCCCACCGGCTCAGCAGCGGGAGTATCTCACCATCATCTCCTCGGAGACCCGGCGGCTGTCCCGGCTGGTGCGCTCCATGCTGGACCTGTCCCGGATGCAGTCCACCGAGGAGCTCACCGCCCAGGAGCGCTTTGACATCAGCGAGATCATGGTCCAGGTCCTCCTGAGCCTGGAGGGCAAGGTCAACGGCAAGGGGCTGGAGGTGGAGACCGACCTGCCCGACGAGCCGGTGATGGTGTGGGGCGACCCGGACTCCATCACCCAGGTGGGGTACAACCTGCTGGACAACGCCATCAAATTCTCCCGGGAGGGGGGCACCCTGGGCATCTCGGTGACCACCCGGGGGGACAAGGCCCTCATCACCGTGTCCGACCAGGGGGAGACCATTCCCCCGGAGGAACTGGCCCTCATCTTCGACCGGTTCCACAAGACCGACCGGTCCCGCAGCATGGACCGGGACGGGGTGGGCCTGGGGCTTTATATCGTCAAGACCATTCTCAACACCCACAAGGAGAACATCACCGTGGAGAGCCAGGACGGGGTGACCCGGTTCACCTTCACCCTGACCCTGGCCTGACGGGCCGGCCCGCCCACCGGCGGGCCGAGAGGGAGGGCACATGGAAAACTATCTCTACCACCGCTGGCCCGGGGCGGAGGAGCGGGAGGCCGGGCTCAGGGCCCGGGCGGCCCTGGAGCGCCGCCGCCGCTGGGTGAGCGGGGTGTGGCTGGGGCTCTTCTGGGCGGCCATAGCCGCCCTGGCCCTGTCCGCCGCCCTGATGTGGGCGGCGGAGCACCCCGGAGGGGCAGGGAACATGCCCGGGGGGAGGGACCCGGAGACGCCGGTGCTGTCGGAGGAGACCCGGCTGCCCCCGGCGGAGCACGGGGTGGATCTGCGGCTGGAGTTTGCCCCGGCGGGGGAGGAGCTCCTCACCGCCGCGGAGATCTACCCCAAAGTGCTCCCCTCGGTGGTGCTGGTGGAGGCCCTGGGGATAGAGGGCATGTCCACCGGCACCGGGGTGGTCCTCAGCGCCGACGGCTATATCATCACCAATTACCACGTCATTGAAGGCAGCGCCACCGCCCGGGTGTCCCTGCTGGAGGGCGGGGGGGAGTACGCCGCCTCCCTGGTGGGGTATGACGCCCCCACGGACATCGCCGTGCTGAAGATTGACGCCCAGGGCCTCACCCCGGCGGCCTTTGTCAGCTCCCAGGAGCTGAAGGTGGGGGACACGGCCTACGCCATCGGCAACCCCCTGGGGTACCTCACCGGGTCCATGACCGACGGCATCATCTCCGCCACCAGCCGCACCCTCACGGTGGGGGGGTACTCCATGACCCTCATCCAGACCTCCGCCGCCCTCAGCGCGGGCAACTCCGGCGGGGCCCTGGTGAACGACCGGGGGCAGGTGGTGGGCATCACTTCCGCCAAGCTCAATGTGCCCGAGAGCAGCACCGAGGGCCTGAGCCTGGCCATCCCCAGCACCGTGGTCCGCCGGGTGACCAACAGTATCCTGGCCCACGGGGAGCTGGTGACCCCCGCCCTGGGGATCTTGTGCTACCAGGTGGAGGACCCGGCGGCGGGCATCCTGATCCAGGAGGCCACCCCCGGGGGACCGGCGGAGGCGGCCGGGCTGGAGCCGGGAGACATCATTACCGCCGCCAACGGCAGCCCCACCCCGGACCTGGAGGCCCTGCGGGAGGTGCTGGACGCCGCGGGCATCGGCGGCGAGGTGGAGCTGACGGTCTTACGGGGGGAGGAGACCTTCACCGTGACCCTCACCCTGGTGGACCAGGACACCCTGGAGTAGCGCCGTACATGAGAAGAAGGCCCCCGGGCCGCCCGCTGGGCGGCCCGGGGGCTCTGCTGCTTTGGGTAATCTTTTCCCGAGGGGGGCGGCCTGTGGCCGCCCCCCAAAATATTCTTCCGGGATTACCAGGGTTTGAGAAATCGTGCCGGGTCCTGCTATTGCGTAGGGGGCGATGTCCCCATCGTCCCGACCGATACTGCACCGAGCTCCCGTTTTCCTCCGTCATTGCGAGGGCCGCTTGCGGCCCGTGGCAATCCGTTTTTCCTTTTTCATAGGGACGGGGGGACGATGATACTTTTCTCTCCCGCGGAGAAAAGTACCCAAAAGAATGGGCATAAGGGGGAGTACCCCCTTATGTATCCCCCCTACCCGCTGCAATGCGTCCTTCTTTGTCACGCTTCGCCTGTTCGCGACGCCCGGCTTCCCTCCGACTCCGGGCAGACCCGGGCCGGGCTATGCCGTCCCTGGGCTCTGCCTCCGAAACTTTGTCGTGTCGAATCGCTGTACGACCGGCCTTCGGCGGCCTGGCCTGGCAAACGAAATCCCCATGTCACGCTTCGGGCCCTCCGCGACGGCACACTGCTCACCACTCCGCCGGAAATGCCGCCGGGCTCCGCCCGGGTTTGTTTTCCGGTCTGCGTGGTTCACTGTGCGCCTGCTCCCGGGCGCTCCGCGCTTCCGCCTTTCTCGCAAGGGGCGCCTGGCCTGGAGGTGTCTTGACGGCCTGGCATCAAGGGGCGGTGAGGACACCGCCCCCTACGGACGGGAGGGGAAGTCCACGCAGTTTTAGTGCGCTCTGGCGGGTCCGGGCAACGTGGTATCCGGGCGGGTTTGGAACCCGCCCCTACGAACCGGGACTCCACACGATTCCCCATCCCCCGGTGGGTCCGGTTGCCCTGGAAAGCGGGCGGCTGATAGCCGACCGCCTGCCCAAATTGGGACCCGTCCAGCCCTATCCCTGCGTAGGGGCGGGTCCCAGACCCGCCCGCATCCCCCGCTTCCGCCCAGTCCCCTACTCCTCCACCAGGGGGAGCAGCACCTGGGCGGCCACCTGGGCGAAGAGCCGCCCGGCGGTCAGGGCCTCCTGGAGGGTGTTGCCGTGGGAGCCCACCTCCACCAGCAGGGACCCGGGGGTGAGCTGCTGGTTGAACCGGGAGGAGCGCAGGGCGATGGGCCGGGCCAGGGTGGGGTAAGCGGCGTTCAGCGCGCTCTGGAGGGCCACGGCCAGGGTGAGATTCTGCCGCCAGCCGCTGTGCTCCGCCCCGCCCGCGTCGGTGCCCACCACGATCATCACCTGGGCGGCCTTCTCCCCGTCGATCTGGGCAGCGGTCTTGTAGAGGGTGCCGTCGGAGGCGGCCAGGGCGTCCCGGTGGAGGTCCAGCACCACCTGGATGGAGGGGTAGCGCTCCAGCCAGCCCTGGATGGCCTGGGCCGAGCGGTCGTAGGCCCCGTTGTAGGCGGGGTAGTCGTACAGCCCCGTGTCGTGGATGACCTCCAGCCCCGCCTCCCGCAGCACTCGGGCCACCTCGGACCCCACCCGCACCATGTTGTAGTCCGTGTCGGTGGTGCGGTAACTGCCGTCGTTTCCGTACACGTCGGAGCCGTCCTGGGTGTAGGCCTCGGTGGAGTGGGAGTGGATGATGAGCACCTGGGGCTCCTCCGCCGTCAGGGCGAAGTGGATACCCTCCGCCGCCAGGGCCGCCAGGTCCAGGGCGTAGTCGGTGTAGTTGTACACGTACACCCCGTCGGCGCTGACATAGTTGGAGGAGGTGCCGGGCAGAAGGGTCTGCTCCACGATATCCTCCGACGCCTGGGCGGAGGGGGCGGGGGGCGCGCTCTCCTCCTCCTGCTCCCCCTGGGCCTCCTCCTCCGGCGGGGGGTTCTCCGCCTCCAGGGCCTGGGGGGAGGCCGTCCCCGCCAGGCTCAGGCAGGGCACCTGCTCCAGCACCAGCTGCTGCCACAGGGTGGGGGCGTCCCCCGACGCCCCCAGGGGGGGCAGCTCCCAGGACAGCAGGGCGGCGGCCAGACTCTCCCCCCGGAGGACCGCCCCCACCGGGGAGGAGGCCGCCCCCCCGGCCAGCCCCCACACCACAGCCCCCGCCAGGGCCAGGGCGGCCCCCCGGCGGAGGACCCGGCTGAGTGTGCCCCGCACTTTTCTCATGTCCGCCCCCCCTGTCTCTTTGCGTAAACGTTGTGCTCTCAGCCTATGCGGGGGACGGGGCGGTTATGACAACGCCGGGGTTATGGGGCCTCCAGGGCCTTCACGCACTGGTCCATCAGCCGCTGGGCCATGAGGGCCAGCTCCCGGTCCCCGTCGGGGGAGCCGCCGGAGAGCCACTGGCGCAGCATCCCCACAAAGCCCGCGCTGACAAAGGCGTAGAAGAACTCCACCTCCCGGGGGGTGGCCCGGAGGGAGAGACGGTCGTAGTAGGTCCGGCACCGGTCCCACCCCACCGCCAGCAGCCGCAGGAGAAAGGCCTGGTTGCCGTACTGGCTGAGCACCATGGCGCACAGGTCCGCATTCTCCCGCAGACAGCGCACCACGTCCGCCGTCACGTCCGCCGGGGTGGGGCACTGGTGCCGGTCCAGCAGAGGGGCCATGGCCTTTTCAAACTCCTCCATCAGCTCCCCCTCCATCTGATCCCGCAGATCGTAGAGGTCGGTGTAGTGGGCGTAAAAGGTGCCCCGGTGGATGCCCGCCTGGGCGCACAGCTCCTTGACGGTGATGCTCTCGATGGGCTTTTGGGCCAGCAGCTGGGTGAAGGCCCGGCGGATGAGCATCCGGGTGACCCGGACCCGGTGGTCGGACGGGGAAGGCGGCATGGTGATCCCTCCTGGTTCGGTAAACTTTTTGTGACAATGGGACACAGGCGACACACCGTGTCCCCTGTGTCCGGTATCCGTCTCGGGGGGGCGTGTGTGACCATTGTACCCCCCGGTTTGGATGCAGTATAATACAGATGAAGATAAAAATCAACAGAGTGTCTGATTGGAGGGACCATACCATGATCGGGACATATCTGGTCACCGGGGCCCGGGGCCATCTGGGCAGCGCCCTGCTGCGGCTGCTCAGCCGCCGGGGGCAGCAGGTGCGGGGCCTGGTGCTGCCGGGAGAGGGGAAAAAGGGACCGGCCCTGCCCGGGGTGGAGCTGATCGAGGGGGACGTGTGCCGCCCCGAGAGCCTGGAGCCCCTGGTGGCGGAGCTGGACGGCCGGGAGACCGCCCTCATCCACACCGCGGGCATCGTGGACATCTCCGGCGCCCGGGCCGAGGAGATGCGCTCGGTGAACGTGGGGGGCACCGCCAACGTGGTGGAGCTGTGCCGCCGCACCGGCATCGGGCGGCTGGTGTATGTGAGCTCGGTCCACGCCATCCCCGAGGGGGACCCCCTGGGGGTGCTGCGGGAGACCTGCGCCTTCTCCCCGGACAAGGTGGTGGGGAGCTACGCCAAGACCAAGGCGGAGGCCACCGCCCTGGTGCTCTCCGCCGCCCGGCAGGGGATGGACGCGGTGGTGGTCCACCCCTCGGGCATTCTGGGGCCCTACGAGAGCGGGGGGAACCACCTGGTGCAGATGGTGCGGGACTACCTGGCGGGCAAGCTGCCCGCCTGCGTCCGGGGGGGCTACGACTTTGTGGACGTGCGGGACGTGGCCGCCGGGTGTGTGGCGGCGGCGGAGCGGGGCCGGGCCGGGGAGTGCTACATCCTGTCCAACCGGCACTACGAGGTGCGGGAGGTGCTGGACATGGTGCGCCGCCAGAAGGGGGGACGGAAGCTGCCGGTGCTGCCCATGTGGATGGCCCGGGCGGCGGAGCCCCTGCTGCGCTGGGGGGCCAAGGTGGCGGGCCGCCGGGCCCTGTACACCCGCTACTCCCTCCACGCCCTCCACAGCAACGACCGCTTTGACCACAGCAAGGCCACCGCGGAGCTGGGCTACCGCCCCCGGGACCTGCGCCTCACCGTGCGGGACACCCTGCGCTGGCTGGAGCGCCGCCCCCGCCCCTGCGAGGGGTGAGAGCAGAATACCCCCGTTTGTGGAAGCAGACTGTCAAAAAGGCGGGGACCCATGAAACAAGGGGGAGGGGCCTTGGGGCAGAGGCCCTGGGGAGGGTTTTACCGCCCGGGGGCCGCATCCCCTGCACGATATTTGTATTTTGGGCGGTGCGCCGGCCTGTGGAATACGCTGGAGCCCAGGCGGACGCTGGAAAAAACAGCCCTTGACAAATTTCTCTCATCGGGTATAATGGGTCATTGCAAGTGTCTTGACACATGTGATGACTTTATAAAGAGAGAGGGTCCTGCCTGTGGCCAGCGCCATTCAAGCATTTCTCAAGCGGAAGAACATTGTCATTTCCGCCAAGCGGTACGGCATCGACGCCCTGGGGGCCATGGCCCAGGGCCTGTTCTGCTCCCTGCTCATCGGCACCATCATCAATACCGCCGGCACCCAGTTCCATATCCCCTTTCTGACAGAGGTGGTGGCAACCCTGGGCAGCGGGGAGCACACCATTGAATACACCGTGGGGGGGCTGGCCTCGGCCATGAGCGGCCCGGCCATGGCGGTGGCCATCGGCTACGCCCTCCAGGCGCCCCCTCTGGTGCTCTTCTCCCTGGCCACGGTGGGCTTTG
This sequence comes from uncultured bacterium, assembly GCA_949293245.1. GTDB lineage: Bacteria > Bacillota > Clostridia > Oscillospirales > Oscillospiraceae > CASFCS01. The sequence continues at coordinate 69,164 of CASFCS010000003.1, forward strand.
CCTCCAATACCCTGGGGGGCGCGGGGGGACCCCTGGCGGTGCTGTTCATCGCCATTATTGCCGCTGAGATCGGCAAAGCGGTGTCCAAGGAGACCAAGGTGGACATTCTGGTGACCCCTCTGGTGACCATTTTTGTGGGGGTGGCCCTGTCGGCCTGGTGGGCTCCCGCCATCGGCGCCGCCGCCAGCCAGGTGGGCACCCTCATCAAGTGGGCCACGGAGCTCCAGCCCTTCTGGATGGGCATCATCGTCTCGGTGGTCATCGGCATCGCCCTCACCCTGCCCATCTCCTCGGCGGCCATCTGCGCGGCCCTCACCCTGACGGGGCTGGCGGGGGGCGCGGCGGTGGCCGGGTGCTGCGCCAACATGGTGGGCTTCGCCGTCCTCTCCTTCCGGGAGAACCGCTGGGGCGGCCTGGTGAGCCAGGGCATCGGCACCTCCATGCTCCAGATGCCCAACATCGTGAAAAACCCTAAAATCTGGCTGCCCGCCATCCTCACCTCCGCCATCACCGGCCCCCTGGCCACCTGCCTGTTCCATCTGGAGATGAACGACCCCTCCGGCGGCGTGGCCTCCGGCATGGGCACCTGCGGCTTCGTGGGCCAGATCGGAGTGTACGCCGGGTGGGTGAGCGACGTGGCCAGCGGAGCCAAGGCCGCCATCACCCCCTTTGACTGGGCGGGGCTGGTCCTCATCTGCTTCGTGCTGCCCGCCGTCCTGTGCTGGGTCTTCGGCCTCTTTTTCCGGCGCATCGGCTGGATCAAGGAGGGGGACCTGAAGCTGGCGGACTGAATGGTTTGCCTGTAAAAGAGCCCGCCGCGGCCCCCTGTGGGGGCTGCGGCGGGCTTTGCTTTTTGTGGCGGAGCGTGGTTACATCATACATGCTTGAAAAAATAGCGCCCATGTACTATCTATTATTACGGTATCATGGTAAAATGGAAAGCAAGAAGCGGTTCTGCGTGGAGGGAGGCAGCATGGTGAAGCTGGAGACAGGAAAACAGGGGCCATGGAACCAGGGCACAACAGCAACAGATGAATGGGCACCACTCCGAGAATGCTTTAAGGAGTTACATTCCCTTTTAAAAGAGCTTGCTCACGCTGGAATCCTACCGTCTGAGGAGGCTGGAGCGGAAACCGGGGAGTTGTCCGGTCAGCTGCACGCTTTGATGGGAAGGATCGAATCTGCACAAGAGGCCGCCCAACGGGCTGCACAGTGGAGGCTGCAGGCTCCGCAAGCAGGAGCTGCGCCCAATGAAACCATCACCCTTTGCAAAAACCAATTTGATGCAGCGGAGCTTGCATGGAGCAGATGCCGGCAGGCGATGGATTCCTGGTGCAGAAAACAGGGCGCGGAGGCTGCGTACCATTCTGCTTTTGAAAAATATGCCGGAACATTAGAGGAGAAGTGGAACCTTCTGGCGTCGAAATTTGATGCTTTCTATGGTCAGATCCAAGCAGATGCTTCCAGATCGGAAGGGCCATACCGTGCTCTGGAAGTATATGCGCCCCCTGAAAAAAGGATGGGGCGGTCAGACACAGGTACCCATGGACAGACCTATCCATTTCTGCATGCCGATCCGGACGCTTCCCCTCCGCCAATTGCACCGATCTATGCATCTCCTCCCTTCCCGCTGGAAAAAAGCAAAAAAGATGGGTTCTTCAAACGGTTGTTCAGGAAGAGGCAGGGAAGGTAACGTATGAGCCATCCGGTTGTGTATCCATTGCGCTCCTGCGTGTGGGAGATCACACTTGCCTGCTGCTTTTCGTGCCGGTATTGCGGGTCAGGGGCGGGAAAGCCGCGGGAGAACGAGCTGTCCACAGAGGAATGTCTGGACGTGGCAAACCAGCTGGCGGATCTTGGGTGCCGCAGAGTTTCTTTGATCGGCGGAGAAGTCTTTCTGAGATGTGACTGGAGGCAGATCTCCAAAGCGCTCACGGATCGAAACGTGAAGGTGTCCATCATCACAAACGGTTATTTGTTCTCAAAGGATTTGATTGATGCAATCAAGTCGTGTAAAATAGAGTCCGTTGCCGTCTCTTTAGACGGACCGGAGCCAGTCCATGACAAATTCCGACAGCAGGGCAGCTTCCGGCGGGCTCTTCGGGCAATTGATATTTTGACAAGCAACAACATCCCGGTTTCCGTGATCAGCACGCTGCACAGTGAAAATATTGCACATCTGGATGAGCTGTTTGAGGTCTTAAAAACCAAGGCCATCTTCGCCTGGCAGCTGCAGGCCTGTTCGCCCATGGGAAACGCATCTGCAGAAGGGTTTTCCCCGCGCATTGAGTTTCAAAAAGTCCTGTCCTTCGTGGAAATGCACCTTTATAATCCGTATTTTGCCGTGGGAGTGGCAGACAATATCGGATATTATACAGCGCGTGAGGGCTATTTACGGGGAAATAACACAGGAAACGCACCATATCTCGGGTGCCGTGCCGGATTGACTATGATCGGAATTGACAGCATCGGCAATGTCAGAGGGTGCGAATCCATGTACGATGAGCGTTTTATAGAAGGCAGTCTGCGGGAGACCTCGCTATATGAAATTTGGCACAATCCAGAAGGGTTTTCCTATAATCGCAAGTTTACCCCAGAACAATTGACGGGAAAATGCAAAGACTGTGAATATGGGGGAATCTGTGCCGGAGGCTGCAGATCATACAATTATTTTACCCATCAGAACATGTATGAGTCCCCGTTTTGTGTAAAAGGGTCAGGGGCCCCGTGACAGCCCAGGAAATACCCTGCAGAAAATAAGAAAAAGGCCCCTTGCAGAATGAAAAAATTCTGCTGCCTCCCCGCCCTACCGGCGGGAGCGCTTTTTTTGACATGGATCTGATGCTTTGTTACATGGCCCTAGCCATTTCGACCGGGGTTCCCTATAATTGTACCAAGTGCAGTATATCTGGGGCCGCCTGGGGGCGGCCGGGAAGGAGAGAGGCATACTGTGGCAGACATTAAGATATCCTTTTCGGAGGTGCGGGCCAAAGCGGCCCAGATCCGCGCCCTGAATCAGAACATGAGCCAGGCCATCTCCGGGGTGAAAAGCGTTCTCAATACCATGGAGGCGGAGTGGAGCTCCGACGCCGCCGACGCCATGGCAGCCCATATGGCCGCCATGGGGCCCAAATTCAACAGCCACTACGAGGTGGTGGAGAGCTACGCCAAGTTTCTGGACAACACCGTGGCCCAGTACGAGGCCCTGGAGCGGGAGCTGCGCAGCGCCGCCGACAGTCAATTTCTCTGACGCCCGGGCCGGCGGCCCTGGGGGACCCGTTTTATTCTGATTCATGCCGCGCGCCGCGGCGGAATGGGGGAACTTATGAAAGTATCAATAAAAACAGACAATACCAGCCGTTTGGCGGTGGGTAAGCTGGGCTGGCGGGAACAGTTCAATCCCCAGGAGATGGAGGTGCTCCGCACCGGAGCCATCCCCGCCCTGATTATCCCCAGCGGCCTCCAGGGCCGCAAGGAGGACGCCATCGTCTATGACGTCACCCCCTTTGCCACCTTGAAGTATCTCCTCTCCTGCCAGCTGGATCTGGAGCAGCTGCGCAGTACCCTGCTGCAGTGCCTGGAGCTCTTCGGCCAGGTGGAGAGCCACTACCTGGACTGCCGCAATGTGGAGCTGGACTTTGACCACATCTTTGTGGACATGAGCCAGGGGTGGGTCTACTTCCTCTACCTGCCCATCTCCGGCTCGGGCAAGCGGCCGGAGGTGTCCATCCCCAAATTCTGCAAGAAGCTGGTGTCCGCCGCCGTCCCCACCGGGTACGAGCAGAGCAGTTTTGTGGAGGCCGTCAAGCAGTATCTGGACCGGCAGCAGCCCTTCGGGCTGTACGAGTTCCGCACCTTTGTCATGCAGTTCCAGCCCGGCCAGAGCCAGCAGCCCTGGGGCCAGGGCCAGGGGCAGGTCCAGTGGGGCCAGACCTGGGAGCAGCAGGGCTGGGATCAGAGCCAGGGCTGGGGCCAGGACCAGGGTCAGCAGGCCTGGGGCCAGGATCAGGGTCAGCAGGCCTGGGGTCAGGATCAGGGCCAGCAGGCCTGGGGTCAGGACCAGGGCCAGCAGGGCTGGGGCCAGGATCAGGGCCAGCAGGCCTGGGGCCAGGACCAGGGCCAGCAGGCCTGGGGTCAGGACCAGGGCCAGCAGGGCTGGGGTCAGGACCAGGGTCAGCAGGCTTGGGGTCAGGATCAGGGCCAGCAGGCCTGGGGCCAGGACCAGGGCCAGCAGGCCTGGGGCCAGGACCAGGGCCAGGACCAGGGCCAGCAGGCTTGGGGTCAGGACCAGGGCCAGCAGGCCTGGGGTCAGGACCAGGGCCAGCAGGCCTGGGGTCAGGATCAGGGCCAGCAGGCCTGGGGTCAGGACCAGGGCCAGCAGGGCTGGGGCCAGGACCAGGGCCAGCAGGCCTGGGGCCAGGATCAGGGCCAGCAGGCCTGGGGTCAGGATCAGAGCCAGCAGGCCTGGGGTCAGGATCAGAACCAGCAGGACCAGGGGCGCACGGAGCCCATGTGGAACGATCAGGATCAGCAGCCTGAGTCCCAGCAGTGGGGCCAGGGCGATCAGGGCCAGGGTTGGGGTTCCGTCTGGAACACGCCTGCGGCGGATACCCCGGCGGCGGAGACACCGACAGAGAACCAGGGCTGGGGCTCCATCTGGAACACCCCCGCCGCGGAGCCCGCGGCGGAGACGCCTGTTGAGACTCCGGCAGAGGAGCCCGTTCCCTTCCAGTGGGGGAGCGCTCCCGCTGCGGAGCCCGTGGCCCAGGAGACCCCGGCGGAGGAGCCCACGCCTTTCCAGTGGGGCAGCCCGGCGGCGGAGGCCCCCAATCAGGGCCAGGGTTGGGGCTCCATCTGGAACACCCCCGCCGCGGAGCCTGCGGCGGAGACGCCTGTTGAGACGCCTGCGGAGGAGCCTGTCCCCTTCCAGTGGGGGAGCGCTCCCGCTTCGGAGCCTGTGACCCAGGAGGCCCCCGCAGAGGAGCCTGCGCCCTTCCAGTGGCCGCCGGTGGTGGACACCACCCCCGCCGCCCCTGTGGAGGATGAGGAGGACGAGGAGGAGGCTCCGGCCCAGGAGCCTGCCGCCCCCGCCTGGGGTTCCATTTGGAATACGCCCGCGGCAGAGCCCGTGGCGGAGGAGACCCCCGCTGAAACACCCGCAGAGGAGCCTGCGCCCTTCCAGTGGCCGCCGGTGGTAGACGCCACCCCCGCCGCTGCGGTGGAGGATGAGGAGGACGAGGAGGAGGCTCCGGCCCAGGAGCCCGCCGCCCCCGCCTGGGGTTCCATTTGGAATACGCCCGCGGCAGAGCCTGCTGCGGAGGAGGCCCCCGCTGAGACCCCCGCCGAAGAGCCTGTGGCGCAGGAGACCCCTGTCGAAGGGCCCGCGCCCTTCCAGTGGCCGCCGGTGGCGGCGGCCCCCGCTCAGCCGGAGGAGGACCGCCGGGAGGAGCCGCCCGTGGAGACCCCGGTCAGCCTTCCTCACGCCCCCCTGTTTTCCCCCAGCGCCGGCCGGGGGGAGACCACCCTGCTGGGCAGCGGCCGGGGGGAGACGGTGCTGCTGGCCCAGCCCCCTGAGGAGCCCCCCAAGGCGGTCATGCCCCGGCTGCGCCGGGTAAAGACCGGGGACGAGATCCCCCTGGACCGGCCTGTGTTCTGCATGGGCACCGAGCTGGGGAAGGTGGACTACTGCGTGCTGGATAACCCCTGGGTCAGCCGGGTCCATGCGGAGATCCTCACCGACCGGGATCAGAGCTGGCTGGTGGACCGGGGCGCCACCAACCGCACCTACATCAACGGCCGGGCCCTGCTGCCCAACCAGCCCACCCTGCTGGAGAACGGGCAGCACATCCACCTGGCCAACGAGGAATTTATCTTCCTCAAGGAGGGGTAAGGATATGGAATTTACCCTGGCCGCCTACACCGACCCCGGGGTGTGCAAGCCCATCAACCAGGACAGCTTCGCCCTGCGCCGCGTGGAGGGAGAAAGCGGCCGCCAGGGGGTGCTGGCGGTGGTGTGCGACGGCATGGGCGGCCTGGACCGGGGAGAGGTGGCCAGCGGCATGCTGATGGCCGCGGCGGGAACCTGGTTTGACGAGACTTTTCCCCGGATCATGGAGCACGGCCTCACCGGCGAGGAGATGGACCGGGTCCGCCGGGAGATCTCCCAGGGGGTGGCCCAGGTGGACCGCCGCCTGGTGGAGCTGGGCCGGGAGAGCGGCAGCCCCCTGGGCACCACCCTGGCGCTGTTCCTGGCGGTGGACGGCACCTACCTCACCGCCCATGTGGGGGACTCCCGGGTGTACGAGATTACCCGCACCGCCCGCCGCCTCACCCGGGACCACTCCCTGGTGGAGCGGGAGGTGGCCCTGGGTAACCTGACCCCCCAGGAGGCCCTGCACCACCCCCAGCGCAACGTGCTGCTGCGGTGTGTGGGGGCCCAGGAGGGGGTAGAGGTGGAGTTCGGCGCAGGTACCGTGGCCCCGGGGGGGCTGTACCTGCTGTGCAGCGACGGCTTTGTCCACGCCCTCTCCCCCCAGGAGATGGCCGGCGGCCTCTCCCTCCAGCCCGGAGAGGGGCAGCTGGAGCTGGCCGCCCGGCTCCAGGCCCTCACCGAGTGCTGCAAGGAGCGGGGAGAGCGGGACAACATCACCGCCGTGGCGGTGCGGGCGGGGGAGGAGCGCCGCCCGGGCTTTTTCCGGACGCTGGGCCGCCCCCGGCCCGGAGAGGGCGCCCACCCGCAGCTCCGGGAGTCCCAGAACTACACCGCCGCCCGGCTGTGAGGCCCCCCTATATTTTGTATGCCCGCGGGGTTGCCCCCGCTGTTTTGGCACATCATGCGTCAACTTGAAGAGAGGATGAACATTTGTGGCAAACTATGGAAATCAGCCCCCCAGCTATGGGGGGAACGGCTCCAACCAGCCCGGTTATGGTCAGCAGCCCGGCTACGGTCAGCAGCCCGGCTACGGTCAGCAGCCCGGCTATGGTCAGCAGCCCGGATATGGTCAGCAGCCCGGCTACGGCCAGCAGCCCGGCTACGGCCAGCAGCCCGGCTACGGCCAGCAGCCCGGTTATGGCCAGCAGGGATGGAACCCCAACGGCGGAGGCTTTACGCCCCCCGGCGGCAAGCCCCCCAAGCCCCCCAAGTCCCCCCAGGACCCCAAGAAGGCCCTGATCACCAAGATTTTGGCGGGGGTGGGCATCGTCATTGCCCTGGTGGCCATTATCATCATCGGGCGCATGGTGTACATCAATGCCCAGTACAACGACAAGATGGACCTGGGCAACCGGTATCTGAACAGCCAGGACTACGAGCAGGCCATCCTGGCCTTTGAGGCCGCCATCGACATCGACCCCCGCCGGCCCGAGGCCTATGTGGGCCTGGCCCAGGTGTATGTGGAGCAGGAGCGCTACCGCGACGCGGTGGATATCCTGCAGGAGGGCATGGAGGCCACCGGTGAGGACGACACGGTGAAGTCCGAGCTGGAGCGGGTGCGGGAGCTCTACTTCAACGCCACCCTCACCGGCATCATCATGGGCTACGACGGCACCAGCAATCCCCCCGCCCTGGAGGGGGCCTCCGTCACCCTGGAGTGCATGGAGACCGGCCTGGCGGGCTCCAGCGCCACCACCGACTCCAGCGGCTCCTTCTCCATGAAGGCCGCCCCTGAGGAGTGCCGCATCACCATCTCCGCCTCGGGCTACAAGCCCCTGGAGATCATCCAGACCATCTACTCCGGGGAGGAGCGGTATCTGGAGCGGGTGCTCCTGCTGGACGAGAGCGAGACGGGCAGCGGCACGGCCTACGGCACGCTGTCCAACGCCCTCACCGGCCAGGGCGAGCCCGACGCCACCCTCCGCCTGCGGGAGGGCTGGGGCAACCGCACCGGCGACTATGTGGACGGCAGCTGGACTACCGGCAGCTACGGCGACTATACGATCTCCGACGTGCCCACCGGGTACTACACCCTGGAGGCCCAGAAGGAGGGCTTCATCACGGGCTACACCAACATCCTGGTGACCAACAACCAGATCGACAGCTGGGAGTTTGCCCTGAGCCCCGAGCTGGCGGACGACGAGGTGCGCATCATCCTCACCTGGGGCTATACACCCAGAGACCTGGACTCCCACCTGGAGGACAATGACGGGGACTTCCACGTCTATTTCGGCAACCGGGACTACGATGACGGGGATCTGTGGGTCAACCTGGATGTGGACGACACCAGCAGCTACGGCCCCGAGACCGTCACCATCAGCGGCCCCATGGACGGCACCTATACCTACTATGTGTATGACTACACCAACCGTTACGAGGACGACTCCACGGAGCTGTCCTACTCCGGGGCCACCGTGCGGGTGTTCCGGGGGAACATGGAGATGCTGGAGTTCCACGTGCCTGCGGGTCAGGAGGGAACCACCTGGACCGTCTTTACCATTGACGAGAACTACAACGTGATCCCCATCAACACCATGGAGTGATATCCGCGCCGCCGGCCCGGCCCTCTCAGGGCCGGGCCGGCGGTTTCTGCCCCGGAAAACACAGCTTGAGAGGAGAAAAGGAGGCATCACTGTGAACAAGAGGCTTTGGGTCTGCCTGCTCCTGGGGGCCGCACTGGCGCTGGCCGGGGTGGCCTGCACCCAGGAGGGGGAGGACCCCTGGCAGCAGCAGTACGATCTGGGGGCGAAGTACCTGACCCAGGAGAGCTATCAGGAGGCCGTTGTGGCCTTTGAGGCGGCCATTGCCATTGACCCCAACCGGCCGGAGGCCTACCTCCAGGGGGCCCTGGCCTATGAGGCGCTGGGCCAGGTGGAGGAGGCCCGGGACCTTCTTTCCTCCGCCCCGGAGGAGCTGATGGAGGGGGAGCTGCGGCGGGAGTACCTCCGCCTGGGCCGCACCAGCGACCCGGCCTACAGCCAGCTCACCCAGGACCAGCGGGACCTTCTGACCCAACTGGCCGGGGCGGTCCGGGCGGAAGAGTGGGAGACGGCCCTGGCCATCCAGAGCAGTCCCGCCTGCCGGGAGCTGGTAAACGCCCTGCCCCTGGACCAGGAGGAGGGGCGGCTGTCGGTATGCTTCTACCCCGACGACCACACCCGGATCACCTTTTTCCGGGGAACGGAGGAGGGGGAGGAGACCAGCCACATGGACCTCATCTGGGGCGCCGACGGCCAGGGGGGCTTTGCGGCCAGCGTGTACAGCCCGGACCACTATTATATGAACCGCGTCACCTTTGACTCCGGCGCGGTCACCGGCCCCCTCGTCAGCTATAACCGGCGCTGGGAGGAGGGCGAACAGCAGGACTACACCGTCACCGGCACTCTGGAGGGGGGCGTCCCGGCAGGGGAGGTGCTGTACACCTTTGCCGACGGGCGGACCTACACCGGGGAGGGAGAGGGCTTTACCACCTGGCCGGACTGGCCGGAGGAGTTCTCGGGCTGACCCCCATCACCTTAGGAAAACGAGGCGATACCTTTGAACACCACCTTTAACGACACCTATGAGATCCGCAGCGTCATCGGCAAGGGCGGCATGTCCACCGTCTACCTGGCCCGGCACAAGCGCCTGGGCACCAGCTGGGCGGTGAAGCAGGTGGCCCGGGGCCAGGGCATCGACATCCTGGCCGAGTCCAACCTGCTCAAGCGCCTCAAGCACCCCATGCTCCCCCGGATCGTGGACATCTTCGAGGACCGGGAGTACATCTACATTGTGGAGGACTATGTGGAGGGGGTCACCCTGGCCGACTGGCTCCAGGAGCACCGCCGGGTGGAGGAGGAGCAGGGCATTTTGTGGTTCAAGGGGCTGTGCAACGTGCTGGGCTACCTCCACAGCCAGCAGCCCAACCCCATCATCTACCGGGACATGAAGCCCTCCAACATTATGCTCCAGCCCGACGGCACCCTGAAGCTCATCGACTTCGGCATCGCCCGGGAGTACAAACAGGGCTCCCAGGCGGACACCACCTACATCGGCACCAAGGGGTACGCCGCCCCCGAGCAGTTCGGCACCGCCCAGACCGACGAGCGCACCGATATCTACGCCCTGGGGGTGACCATGTACCACCTGCTCACCGGCAAGAGCCCCTACGAGCCCCCCTACCAGTTCGTCCCCGCCCGGGAGCTGGAGCCCTCCCTCTCCCGGGGCATGGAGTACATCCTGGGCCGGTGCATCCAGCCCGAGCCCGCCGACCGCTACCAGAACGTGGGGGAGCTGCTGGAGGACCTGAACAACATCTACCGCTTTGACGAGGCCTACCAGCGCTTCCGCCGGGCGGGCAAGCGGCGTACCGCCATCCTGGGGGTGCTGCTGGGGCTGTCTCTGGCCCTGCTGGTGGGGGGCCGGGCCCTGATGGCGGTGGAGGACCACGGCGTCCAGTCCTCCATCGACAGCCAGTACGCCCAGCTGCTGGACCAGGCCGCCGCGGAGGCCGACCCGGAGGCGGCCCTCGCCCTCATTGAGGAGGCCCGGGAGCTGCGGCCCGAGCGGGTGGAGAGCTTCCGCTCCGAGGCCTACGTCCTCTACACCCAGGGGGACTACACCGGCTGCGTCCAGTTTGCCCAGGAGCAGCTGGCCCAGTGGCCGGAGGACAGCGGCCTTCTGCTGATCCTAGCCTCCGCCAGCTTTGAGCTGGGGGACTATGAGACCGCCGCCGACTGCTTCTACCGGGGGTCCCAGGAGTCGGACATGTCGGCGGACAACCTGCGGGACTACGCCGTGTGCCTGGGGCGCATGGGGGACATTGACGGGGCCCAGGAGGTTCTGGAGGAGCTCATGGGCCAGGGGGCCAGCCCCGACGTGACCGACTATGTCCGGGGCGAGGTGTACTACGCCCAGGAGGACTACGCCGCCGCCGAGAGCGCCTTCCTGGCGGCCCTGGGGGCCACCGACGACCCGCTGCTCATGCGCCGGTGCTACCTCTCCCTGGGGGAGGTGTACCGGGACGACCGGCAGTACAGCAAGGCCATCGAGCTGCTCCAGGAGGCCCTGGCCCAGCCCGGCCTCCAGGGCAACACGGTGCTCTATGAGCAGCTGGGTGCCGCCTACTACAACCGGGGCACCCTGGAGGGCCACAACGACCGCAACGACCTGACCCAGGCGGCGCAGTATTTCCAGCAGGTGCTGGACGGGGGCATCGTGAAGGACTACCTCTATGTGAACGTGTTCACCGCCTGGCAGGCCATCGGCGAGTACGACAAGGCGGGGGCCGCCCTGGACGCCATGGAGGCCCAGTACCCCAACTCCTATGTGCCCCACGCCCTGCGGGGGACGCTGTACATCATGATCGAGGGCACCAAGGAGCAGTACCAGCGGGACTACCACCCCGCCCTGGAGGAGTATGAGCAGGCCCAGGCCCTGGTGACCAGCCAGGACGACACCACCTATCTCCAGCAGCTGGAGGGACAGATCCAGCAGCTGCGGGACGGCAACTGGCTGTGAGAGGAGGAGAGAAGGATGGATAAGATCCTGGACTTTCTGGGCCTGGGGGACATGAGCGTCATCACCCCCGGCAAGGTCCTGTTTCTGGCGGGGGCCGCCCTGCTGGTGGTCACCATCATTGTGGCCATCGTGTTCCGGCTGCGGCGGCTGCGGTATGACCCCTCCCAGGCTGTGTACGCCATGGGGGATGCCACCGCGCCCATAAACAACCAGTACCCCACCCGGCGGGGAACGCCGGGGAGCACCGCCTCCCAGGGCACCGCGTCCCTCCAGGGGGAGGCTGTTCCCAACCAGACTTCCGGACAGATGGGGCCGGGCCAGACGGCCGCCCCCGCTGCCGGGCGGACGGGGACCGTGCCCCTCCAGGGGAGCCCCTTCCCGGAGCAGACCGCCCGGCAGGGGACCCCGGGCCAGACGGCGGCCCCCGCTGCCGGACGGACGGGCACCGTGCCCCTCCAGGGGAGCCCCTTCCCGGAGCAGACCGCCCGGCAGGGGATGCCGGGCCAGACGGCGGCCCGCACCACCGGGCGGACGGGCACCGTGCCCCTCCAGGGGAGCCCCTTCCCGGAGCAGACCGCTCAGCAGGGGATGCCGGGCCAGACGGCCGCCCCCTCTGCCGGACGGACGGGGACTATGCCTCTCCAGGGGAGCCCCTTCCCGGAGCAGACCGCCCGGCAGGGGACCCCGGGCCGGACAGGGACCATGCCCCCCCAGCAGGGGCCAGGCCCCAGTGCGCCGCCCCAGGCCCCCGGCGGCACCGCCCCCTTCCGCTATCCCCCCGCCCCGCCGGGCCAGGGGACCGCGCCCATGCCCCAGACGCCGCCGCCCGCCCAGAGCGCCCCTGCCGGGGAGCCCCGGCCCCGCCGCGCCGCTCCCCCTGTCACGGCGCCCATGCCCCACAATGGCCCCACGGACGGCGGCCCTTGAGAAAAATGGAAATACGGGGCGGAATCAGGTTGAGATTGCAATACCCAGCGGAATATGGTATGATAAGCTATGAATAGAACTTTTTCAAAAGCTCTTAAAATAAAAGCGTGGTGATATGCGTGTCCACTCCCACTATGAGTTCCACCGCCGACCTGCGCCGGCAGAACCGCAACCGGGTCTACCGCTATCTCTATGAGCTGCCCGAACCCACCACCCGCCAGGCCATGGCCATGGCGCTGCAGATGAGCCTGCCCACCCTCACCCACAACCTGAAAGAGTTGGAGAAGATGGGCCTCATCGATACCTCTGAGACCACCGATTCCACCGGCGGGCGCAAGCCCCGGCTGGTGGTGCCCCTCACCCGGGCCCGCTTCGCCGTGGGGGCGGAGATGACCCGGGGACACATCCGGCTCATCGCGGTGGACCTGAAACTCCAGGAGCTGGCTTTTCAGGACATCCAGCGCCCCTTCTCCAACGATGAGGAGTATGCCCGGCTGTTTGCCCGGGACCTGGAGGCCTTTTTGGACCGGGCCCAGCTGGAGCGGGAGCGGCTGCTGGGAGTGGGGCTCACCCTGCCCGGGGTGATCGCCAGCGACGGGGAGACGGTGGAGTTCGCCCCCTCCATCCACCTGCGCCACGCCCCGGCGGGCCACCTTACCGCCGCCATCCCCTATCCCGTCCATCTGGAGAACGACGCCGCCGCCGGCGGCTTTGCCGAGCGGTGGAACCGACCGGAGCTCACCCACATGGTGTACCTGTCTGTGGGGCGGGGCATCGGCGGGGCCATTCTGGTGGACGGCCAGACCTACCAGGGGGCGGAGCGCCGGGCGGGGGAGTTCGGCCACATGTGCGTCCGGCCCGAGGGGCTGCCCTGCGCCTGCGGCCAGCGGGGCTGCCTGGAGGCCCAGTGCTCCATGACCCGCCTGTCCGACGAGCTGGGGCTGGCGGTGGAGGAGTTCTTTGACCTGGTGGACCAGGGGTCGTTGCGGGAGTGCGCCATCTGGAGCGACTACCTGGACGACCTGGCCATCGGCATCGACAACATCCACACCGCCCTGGACTGCGACGTGGTGCTGGGGGGCGCCCTGTCCCAATACCTCCCCCAGCGCATGGCGGGGCTGGAGCAGCGGCTGCGCCAGCGGGCCCCCTTCGGCTTCTCCCGGAACTATCTGCACCTGTGCGCCTACGGGGCCAAGTCCAACCCCATCGGCGCGGCCCTGCACTACATCCACGGCTTTTTGCGGCAGGTATGACGCTGTTTCTCTCAAAACAATATGGGCCGCGCCGAAAGGCGCGGCCCGTGTCATATGGGACCATCTGCCCGGGGCGCGGCGGCGCTGAGGACGGGGCAGGAGAGAAGGAGGGCTGTGAGGCATGAGTTTCAGAGATTTGTTTGGAAAACGGAAAAAACCGGCGAAGAGCGGGCCGGACTACCAGCTGGAGGAGCTTACCAGAACCGCGGCCCAGGCCGGCGGCGGGCGCCTTCCGGGGTACCTGCTCTATCCCTATGATCCCATTATCCAGCAGATGCTGGAGGGGGATATGGTGCCCGTGCGCAACATGCGGTGCGGCTACCAATTCAAGCTGTATACTGCCATCGCGGACCCCACGCCGTTGGTGCGGCAGAATGCCTCCGTCGGCATGATCAACGAGGCCCATATTTTCTGGAAGCAGGGTTCCCCCTCCTGGTATACCCTCTCCACCATGAGGGGGCCCGCTGTCGCCACCTCTCCCCTTCGGGGCTGGGTGGAGCACGGGTACAAGCTGGGCCTTTTGATGGGGGACCTGTCTCTGCTTGTGAACCTGCCGCCCCAGCTCCAGGGGAGAGAGATCCAGAATGTGGAGATGAGCTATCTGGGCCAGAACCCTGCGTACAATCACCTCCACGTGCTGGAGGAGTCCCATGTGTATGCCCACGTCTTTTCCCTGGGGGGCACGCTGTACAAGAACTTTATCCTCTGCGCCAAAAGGGAAATTACCTCCTGGAAGGTGGAGTGCGCCGTCCCCGCCCAGTATAAGCAGATCATGCCCCCGGATTTTGTGCCCCCCGGCCAGACCTTCGGGTCCTTCTTCCCCTTGCTCCCATGATCAAGAAGCGCTGCGCGCCCGGGAGCAGGCGCACAGGGGACTACGCGGGCCGGAAAACAAATCCGGGCGGGGGCCCCATTGGGGTCCCACCGCCCGGGGGAGAAGGACGGATGGCCGCGGGCCGCAGAGCGGCCCTCGCAATGACAGGGCGGAAGCTGTTTGCATCCAAAGAGAAGACCCGGGCCGGGGGAGTCCCCCGGCCCGGGTCCTGCTTTGTGTCAAACGAGCCTCACTGGAGCTTGGGCACCTGGGCGGCCTGGCGCACGGAGGCCAGGATGGTGTCCAGGTCCATGCCCGCCCCGGCGGAGACGGCGGCCACAATGGCCCCCTCCACCACCGGACCGTCCGCCAGCTTCACGGGGATGTCCCCGTCGTAGGCGTCCAGCACCATTTCGGCGGTCATCAGGGCGCTGCCCATGTCAAAGAGGATGGCCACCCCGTCATCGGAGCGGACGGCCTCCACCCCGTCGCAGATGCGCTGGAAGTCGGTGCCGATGCCTCCGTCGGGCAGCCCGCCCGCGGCGGCGATGGCCACGGCGGGGGCCATCTGGAGAGCCAGCTCCCTGGCCCCCTCGGCCACCTTCTGGCTGTGGGAGACGATGACAATTCCTACCATAGCTCCCTCCTCAGGCGTAGGCCTTGGCGATGACGGACAGCAGCAGGGTGAAGGAGGTGGCGCCGGGGTCCTGGTGGCCCAGGCTGCGCTCCCCCAGGTAGCTGGCCCGCCCCTTGGTGGCGATCATGTCCTTGGTCTTTTCCACGCCCTCCTGGGCGGCGGCCAGACCGGCGGCCAGAACGTCCCCGGCGGGGGCGCCCTTGGCCCCCTCCATGGCCTCCAGGGCGGGGACCATGGCGTCCAGCATGGTCTGCTCGCCGGTGGTGGCCTTGCCCCGGAGCTTCACGCCCTCGATGGCGGCGGAGAGCATGGCGATAAAGTCGTCAATGTTCACCTCGCTCTTGCCGGCGGCGGCCACGGCGGCCTTCATGAAGGCGGTGCCGTACAGGGGGCCGGAGGCGCCGCCCACGGTGGACACCAGGGTCATGCCCACGGTCTTGAGGACGGTGGGGATATCCTTGTCCGCCAGGGCGGGCAGCTTCTCGGTGACCGCCTGGAAGCCCCGGGCCATGTTGATGCCGTGGTCACTGTCGCCGATGGGCATGTCCAGCTGGGTGAGGAAGTCCTTGTTCTCCTGGATGATGGCGGACATGTCCTCCAGCAGTTTGATTACTTGCGCGGTGGATGCCATAGGGTAAGCCTCCTTTGAAATCAAGCCTTGTAGGCGGGGGTGTCGGCGGGGGCGTCCAGCAGGGCCTTGAGCTCGTCATCCAGCCGCAGCAGGCTGATGGAGAAGCCGGCCATCTCCAGAGAGGTCATGTAGTTGCCCACCAGGGTCTTGTACACCTTGATGCCCTTTTCCGCCAGCACGTCGGCCACCCGGTTGTTGATGATGTACAGCTCCATCAGGGGGGTGGCGCCGGAGCCGTTGACCAGCACGGCCACTTCGCTGCCGGAGTAGTCGATGTCGGAGAGGATCTTGCCCAGCAGGTGGTCGGTGATGTCGTTGGCGGTCATGATCTTTTCCTTGTGGGTGCCGGGCTCGCCGTGGATGCCGATGCCCACTTCCATCTCGTCCTCGCCGATCTCAAAGCCGGGCTTGCCGGCGGCGGGCACGGTGCAGGGGGACAGGGCGGCGCCCATGGTGCGCACGTTGTCGATGACCTTCTGGGCCACGGCGTGGACCTCCTCCAGGGTGGCGCCCTGCTCGGCCTTGGCTCCGGCGATCTTGTGGACAAAGATGGTGCCCGCCACGCCCCGGCGGCCGGTGGTGTACAGGGAGTCCTGCACGGCCACGTCGTCGTTGGTGACCACGTTCATGCACTTGATGCCGTCCATCTCGGCCATCTCGGCGGCCATCTCAAAGTTCATGATATCGCCGGTGTAGTTCTTGATGACCAGCAGCACGCCGGCGGGGGTGGCCACATCCCGGATGGCGGCCTCCACCTGGTCGGGGGTGGGGGAGGTGAACACGGCGCCGGCTACGGCGGCGTCCAGCATGCCCTCGCCCACGAAGCCGCCGTGGGCGGGCTCGTGGCCGGAGCCGCCGCCGGACACCAGGGCCACCTTGTCGGTCTTCTTCTGGGCGCGGACCAGCACGTTGTAATCGGGGAGTTTCTTCAGCTGCTGCGGATGGGCCTTGGCGATGCCCTCCAGCATCTCCAGCTCGACGTTTTCAACTTTATTGATGAGTTTCTTCATGGCAGTAGTTCCTCCTCCGGTAA
>CASFCS010000004.1 GCA_949293245.1 uncultured bacterium
CGCTTCTGATCACGCTTCGCACCCTCCGCGACGGTGCCTAAGCCCTGCGACTGCACAAGAAGCCCAGCCAGGGCACGTTGGCCCCGTCCGGGCTTCTTGCTCCGCTCCGGTCTTAGTCACCTGCTCCCGGGCGCTCAGCGCTTCTTCTTCTCCACCTTCACGATCTCAAACCGTTTCAGCGCCTGCCGGGCTGCCAGGAGCAGGGCGGCGCACCCCAGGGCGCACAGGACATGCAGCACCTCCCACCCCCAGGAGAGGACCGCCCCCCGGGACAGGCAGTAGATCATCACGCCCACCTGCCCCGCCAGCACCGCCCCCAGCAGCACCAGCGCCGCCAGGCGGGAGCGGGCCAGACGCATCAGGCCGTAATACTTCACCCGGGGCACGAACTGGGCGGGGGCCGACAGGAGAGAGTACAGCCCGGACACCATATACACCATGGGCAGCAGCAGGCATACCGTGGGCATCCCCACCCAGAAAGTAAAGTTGCCCACCGTGGGCAGCAGGGCCATGCAGGCGTACACCGCCGCGAAGAGCACATACAGCCCCAGCACCGTCAGCCGGGCCCGGGTGAGGGCCTTCCCCTCCAGGGTGAAGCGGTAGTAGTCCCCCACGTAGACCATCACCGTGCGGGTGCCCCCCCGGGGGCGGGGCATCTCCTGGGGGACGTACCCCTCAAAGTACCGGTCGTAATCCCGGACGAACCACGTCTTTTTCTTCTTCTCCAAAGCGGGGTCTCCCTTCTCCCGGGGAAGGCCCCGGGTTTGTTCCTCTATCCTACCACATTTCCCGCCCCCTGACCAGAGGGCACCGGCCCCGCCCCGGCGGCATAGGATAAAACGCGACCTGCCGCCCACGGCAGCGCTGACAAGGAAGCGAGTGATATCATGCAACCCATGCAACCAGAACTGACTCTGAGCGCCCTCCCCGTGGGGGAGAGCGGTTATATGATGGAAAACCGGGCCCAGAGCGCCATGGAGCGCCGGCTCACCGACCTGGGGCTGGTGCGGGGCACCCGGGTGACCTGCGTGATGCGCGGCCCCGCCGGAGACCCGGCGGCCTACCTGATCCGGGGGGCCCTCATCGCCATCCGCAAGGCGGACGCCGCCGCCATCTCCCTGATCCCCGCCCGGCCCGGGGTGGCCGCCCCGTGAACGCCGCCGGGGAACGGGTCATCGCCCTGGCGGGCAACCCCAATGTGGGCAAGTCCACCCTGTTCAACGCCCTGTCCGGCCTGCGGCAGCACACCGGCAACTGGCCGGGCAAAACCGTGGAGGTGGCCCGGGGGAGCTGCGTCCACCGGGGGGAGCGGCTGGAGCTGGTGGACCTGCCGGGGACCTACTCCCTCTCCGCCCGGTCCCCCGAGGAGGAGATCGCCCGGGCCTTCCTCACCGGCGGGGAGGCGGACGCCGCCGTGGTGGTGTGCGACGCGGTGTGCCTGGAGCGCAACCTCATCCTGGCCCTCCAGGTGATGGAGTGCATCCCCCATGTGGTGGTGTGCGTCAACCTGCTGGACGAGGCCAGAGACCGGGGAATCACCGTGGACCTGGAGGCCCTGGCCAGGGGGCTGGGGGTGCGGGTGGTGGGCACCTCCGCCGCCCGGGAGGAGGGGCTGGAGGAGCTGCTGGAGGCCGCCGTGACTGCTGCCGGGGAGCCCCCCCGGCCTCTGCCGCCCGCCCCCGCCGACGGCATGGAGCGGGTGCGGCGGGCAGAAAAGCTGGCCGCGCGGGCGGTGTCCTGCCGCCGGGCGGACCCCATGGACCGGGACCGCCGGCTGGACCGGCTGCTTACATCCCGCCTGACGGGCATCCCCGTGATGCTGGCCCTGCTGGGGCTGGTGCTGTGGCTCACCATCGCCGGGGCCAACTACCCCTCCGCCTGGCTGTCCGCCGGGCTGGGGCAGGTGGAGGAGTGGCTGTCGTGGCTGTTCCACGCCATGGGGGCCCCGGCATGGCTCCACGACGCCCTGGTGCTGGGGGTGTTCAAGGTGCTCTCCTGGGTGGTGAGCGTGATGCTGCCCCCCATGGCCATCTTCTTCCCCCTGTTCACCCTGCTGGAGGACCTGGGATACCTGCCCCGGGTGGCCTTCCTGCTGGACCACGCCTTCCAGAAGGCCCGGGCCTGCGGCAAACAGGCTCTCACCATGTGCCAGGGCTTCGGGTGCAACGCGGTGGGGGTGGAGGGGTGCCGCATCATCGACTCCCCCCGGGAGCGGCTGATCGCCATCCTCACCAACTCCCTGGTGCCCTGCAACGGCCGCTTTCCCACGCTGCTGATGCTGCTGAGCATCTTCTTTGTGGGGGGCGGGCCCTGGGCCTCCCTCCAGGCGGCGGGGCTGCTGCTGGCCCTGCTGGTGCTGGGGGTGGGCATGACCTTTTTGTGCTCCCGGCTGCTGTCCGCCACGGTGCTGCGGGGGGTGCCCTCCTCCTTCACCCTGGAGCTGCCCCCCTTCCGCAAGCCCCGGGTGGGCCAGGTGGTGGCCCGGTCGGTGCTGGACCGCACCCTCTTCGTCCTGGGCCGGGCGGCGGCGGTGGCCGCCCCGGCGGGGCTGGTGATCTGGCTGTGCGCCAACGTGACGGTGGGGGAGCGGTCCATCCTGGACCACTGCACCGCCTTTCTGGACCCGGTGGGCCGGTTCATGGGCCTGGATGGGGTGCTGCTGATGGCCTTCATCCTGGGCTTCCCCGCCAATGAGATCGTGCTGCCCATCGCCCTGATGGCCTACCTCTCCAAGGGCACCCTGGTGGAGGCGGAGAGCGCCGCCGCCGTGGGGGCCCTGCTGGCCGGGCAGGGGTGGACGGAGGTGACGGCGGTGTGTACCATGGTGTTTTCCCTGTTCCACTGGCCCTGCTCCACCACCTGCCTGACCATCTACAAGGAGACGGGCAGCCTCAAATGGACCGCGGGGGCCATCCTCCTGCCCACGGCGGTGGGGGTGACCCTGTGCGCTGCCATCGCCGCCGCAGGGCGGCTGCTGGGGGTGGGGTAGTCAGAGCAGCGCCCGCACCCCGGCGGTCCACTCCAGGCCGCAGGGCTCCGGCTCGGGCAGGCACAGGCTGTACCGGTCGGTGCAGCGGCACTCCGCCCGGAAGAGGGCCTCGCCCGCCCCGGACAGAGCCCGCAGGTCCGCCCCCCGGGTGAGCACGGGAACTTTGGCGGCGGCGGACATCTCCCGCAGCAGCTCCCGCCCTGCGCCGTTGAAGGCCAGCACCCGAAGGTACTGGGGCTCCGCCGGGCGCTGGGCGGCGGTGAGCTCCAGAAAGGCCCACACCACCAGCCGCCGTAGCCGGGCCAGGGGATAGCGCCGGGTGGCGGTGAGGGAATAGAACTCCTCCAGGGAGCGGGCCTGCCGGGCCCCCCGGGTGAGCCGGTGGGGGAGACCCTCTTCCGGGGCGGCGTCGGGCAGGGCCTGCCAGTCCTCTGGCTCCATGGACCGCAGGCGGCACAAAATGGCCCGCTCTGCCCAGGCCAGATGGGCCGGGGGGCGCTCCGGCGGCCATGGGGTGGGGAGGAAGGGGGCGGCCCGGTCCGCCTGGCCCTGCCGCAGCCACCCACGCAGGGTGGTGGCGCTGGCGTGGCCCTCCTGCGGAGCGGCGGCGTGGTGTCCCGCCCCCATCCGGCGCACCGGCACCACCCGGGGCGTCCACCCCAGAGCGGCGGCGGAGCGGAGGTACTCCACCCCCAGGTTGTCGTTGGGGTTGGAGAGGAGGGACGCCTCCTCCGGCCCCAGGACTGCCTCCGCCGCCTGCTGGCGGCAGGCGGCGAAGGAGATCCCCTGCCGCAGCAAAGGGGAGAGGGCCGAGGAGCAGGCCGGGGAGTCCAGACAGGCGGCCAGCCGGGCCAGCCGGGTGCCATCCCCGCATTCGCTGCCAAAGGAGAGGGTATTCACCACCCCCGCAGCGGCCAGATGGGCCACGGCTCCCCGGGCAAAGGCCTCCGCCGAGGACGCCGCCCACACTGTGGGCAGCTCCAGCACCAGATCCACGCCGCCCCGGACCGCCGCCTCCGCCCGGGCCCACTTGTCCGCCACAGCGCACTCCCCCCGCTGCACCCAGTTGCCGCTCATCACCGCTACCACCCGGCAGGGGCCCAGGGCGGCCCGGAGGGCGGCGATGTGGGCCATGTGGCCGGTGTGGAAGGGGTTGTATTCCGCCACGATGCCCGCTGTGTCCATAATTTCACCTCAAAAGAGTAAAAAATTGTATCAAATACTTTAAAAAAGGGGTTGTTCTTTTGGCCCGAATGGTCTAAACTAAGATTACCTCGTTTATGGTAATATAAAAGATACCGGAAGTAAATAGCCTTCAAAAAGGAGAGACGAAAATGAAAATTCTTGTCATCAATGCAGGGAGCTCCTCCCTGAAGTACCAGCTGATGGACCCCGACACCCAGGACGTCCTGGCCAAGGGCCTGTGCGAGCGCATCGGCATCGACGGCCGCCTCACCCACAAGGTCCCCGGCCGGGAGGACAAGACCTTTGAGATCGCCATGCCCACCCACGCAGAGGCCATCGCCTCCGTCATCGACGCCCTCCTCTCTCCCGAGTACGGCGTCATCAAGTCCGCCTCTGAGATCGACGCGGTGGGCCACCGGGTGGTCCACGGCGGCGAGGCCTTCAACGGCTCCGTGCTGATCGACGAGAAGATGATGGCCGCTCTGGAGGCCTGCATCCCCCTGGCCCCCCTCCACAACCCCGCCAACATCACCGGCATCAAGGCCTGCGAGGCCGTCATGGGCAAGGACGTGCCCCAGGTGGGCGTGTTCGACACCGCCTTCCACCAGACCATGCCCTCCAAGGCCTACATCTACGCCGTGCCCTATGAGTTCTACACCGACAACGAGGTCCGCAAGTACGGCTTCCACGGCACCTCCCACCGCTATGTTTCCGCCCGGGCTGCCGCCATGATGGGCCGCCCCATTGAGGAGCTGAAGATCGTCACCTGCCACCTGGGCAACGGCTCCTCCCTGTGCGCCGTGGACGGCGGCAAGAGCGTGGACACCACCATGGGCTTCACCCCCCTGGACGGCGTGCCCATGGGCACCCGCTGCGGCTCCGTGGACCCCTCCATCGTGGAGTACATCGTCAACACCAAGAAGGTGGACGTGGGCGAGGCCATGAACATCCTGAACAAGAAGTCCGGCGTGCTGGGCATTTCCGGTGTGTCCTCCGACTTCCGTGATCTGGACGCCGCCGCCGCCCAGGGCAACGAGCGGGCCCAGCTGGCCATCGACGTGTTCTGCTATCAGGTCACCAAGAGCATCGGCGCCTGCGCCGCCGCCATGGGCGGGCTGGACGCCGTGGTGTTCACCGCCGGCGTGGGCGAGAACTCTGCCGACCTGCGGGAGAAGATCACTGCTCCCCTGGCCTTCCTGGGGGTGAAGGTGGACCACGAGAAGAACCAGGTCCGGGGCAAGGAGACCGACATCTCCGCCGACGGCGCTGCGGTGCGCACCTTCCTCATCCCCACCAACGAGGAGCTGGTCATCGCCCAGGATACCGCCGCCATCGTCCGGGGCCTGTAAGCGCCTGTTTCTGATCTATATGAAAACATCCGGCAGCCATTGGGCTGCCGGATGTTTTTTACCGCCCCTTGGGCTTGGGACGGAAGATCAGGGCGGCCAGCAATCCCAGAAGGATGGCCGCGGCGATGCCCCCGGCGCAGGCGGTGATGCCTCCCGTGAGGGCCCCCAGAAGGCCCTGCTCCTCCACCGCCTCCCGCACCCCCCGGGCCAGGCTGTACCCGAAGCCGGTGAGGGGCACCGTGGCCCCGGCGCCGCCCCACTTTGCCAGGGGCTCGTAGAGCCCCAGGGCCCCCAGCGCCACCCCCGCCACCACATAGGTCACCAGGATGCGGGCGGGAGTGAGCTTGGTGCGGTCGATGAGCACCTGGCCGATGACGCACAGGATACCGCCGCACAAAAATGCCCGAACGTATTCCATCTATCCTTCCCCCCTCTCCAGAGCCACCGCGTGGCAGATGCCGGGGATGCTCTCTCCCTGCTGGCAGGAGGTGGGGGAGAGGAGGGCCCCGGTGGGGCAGAAGAGCACCCGCTTCCACTTGCCTGCCAGCAGTCCGGGCAGGAGGGTGGTGGTGAGCACCGCCGCAGCGCAGCCGCAGCCCGAGGCCCCGCAGTGGACGTCCTGCCCCTCCAGATGGAAGAGGAGGAGGCCGCAGTCCTGGTACCGGGGGAGGGGGAGGGACTGGCGGGCCATGAGGTCGGACACGATCTCGTGGCCCAGCTTCCCCAGGTCCCCGGTGAGAATCAGGTCGTAGTCCTCCGGGGTGCGCCCCGTGTCGGCAAAGTGGGCCTCCAGGGTGGCGCAGGCGGCAGGGGCCATGGCGGCCCCCATGTTGTTGGCGTCGGTGATCCCCTTGTCCACCACCTTGCCCACGGTGACGTGGGTGACCCGGGGACCGGGACCCCGGAGGCCAAGCACCACCGCCCCGGCGGCGGTGGCGGTCCACTGGGCGGTGGGGGGCCGCTGGCCGCCATACTCCAGGGGGGTGCGGTACTGCCGCTCGGCGGAGCAGAAGTGGGAGGAGGTGGCCGCCGCCGCCCACTGCCCGAAGCCTCCGTCCAGCAGCATGGCCCCCAGGGCCAGGCTCTCCCCCATGGTGGAGCAGGCGCCGTACAGCCCCCAGAAGGGGACCCCCCAGGCCCGGGCGGCAAAGGCGGAGCCCACGCACTGGTTGAGGAGATCCCCCGCCAGCAGCATGTCCAGCTCCTCTGCCGTCAGCCCTGCCCGCTCCAGGGCCTTTTCCAGGGCCATGTGCTGCATGGCGCTCTCCGCCTTCTCCCAGCTCTCCTGGCCGAAGGTGTCGTCGGGGGAGATCACGTCAAACCGCTCCCCCAAAGGGCCCTCCTGCTCCTTGCCGCCCCCCACGCTGCCAAACCCCCGGATTACCGGGGGGCGTGTCAGGGCAAAGGTCTGTTTCCCCAGCTTTTTTGCGGACATGCGCCGCCCTCCTTCCGCGCCCGGCGCCGCCGGGCACCTGTAGTATGCCCCGCAAGGGGAAAAATATGGCCCTCAGGTTTCCCGGGGGAGAAAAATGGTGGCACCGGCGGAGGGTTTGTGCTATAATCACTCAATACGGGACGGGTCCGGCCTGTCCCGGAGAAGGAGGGACCCTTATGGAAGAGGACAAGCGTACATTGGGATTCATCTGCCCCGTATGCGGGCAGTCCGTTATCATAGAGCGCACCATTTTTCAGCTGGCGGCGGCGGTGAACCACCTGCCCTGTCCCTGCGGCAAGTCGGAGCTGGTGGTGGAGATGGCGGGCAGCCAGTGCCACATGCTGGTGCCCTGCATCTTCTGCGAGAAGGACCACAAGGTCACCTGCTCCTCCAATGCCCTGCTCCACCAGGACCTGCTGGCCTTCTCCTGCGCGGCCTCGGGGCTGGACTGCTGCTATGTGGGCCGGGAGGACCGGGTGTTTGCGGCCATGGGGCGGCTGGAGGGGGCGGTGGACAAGCTCATCGCCCACAGCCATCTGGAGAAAGGGGAGCAGGAGGAGGGCAGCTCCTTCCTGGACAGCGTGGTGATGGAGGAGGTCCTGGGCGAGGTGAAGGACATCGCCGCCCGGGGGGGCATCTCCTGCGCCTGCGGCAGCCGGGAGTACGGCATCCGGGTGGGGTACAGCACCGTGGACCTGACCTGTGCCCAGTGCGGGGCCACCTTGCGCCTCCCTGCCGCCACCGCCGACGACATTGACGACATCTGCTGCAAGAACACCC
This sequence comes from uncultured bacterium, assembly GCA_949293245.1. Taxonomy (GTDB): domain Bacteria; phylum Bacillota; class Clostridia; order Oscillospirales; family Oscillospiraceae; genus CASFCS01. Next base: position 7,739 of record CASFCS010000004.1, read on the forward strand.
TGCTCATCCAGGAGAAGGAGGCGTGACCATGGGGGTGTATTTTGAACAGGAGTTTCTGGTGGACTCCCGGGATGTGGACCTTTTCAACCACTGCCGCCCCTCCGCCCTGCTGGGCTACCTCCAGGAGGCGGCCACCGGCGCGGCGGTGGAGCTCCACGTCTCCCGGTACGACACCATGGCGCGCTACCACGCCTTCTGGATGCTGGCCCGCATGTGGTACCGCCTGGACACCCCCCTGCGGTGGAACGACCGCCTGACGGTGCGCACCTGGCACCGGGGGGGCCGGGGAGCGGCCATGTACCGGGACTATGACATCTACCAGGCCGGGCGTCTGGTGGGGGAGGGGGTGTCCACCTGGGTGCTGGCGGACGCGGACACCCACAAGCTCCTGCGCCTGGGGGACGTGGCGGAATTTCAGAATACCGACGGCGGGGAACTGTGCAAGGACAAGACCCTGTCCAGGCTGCGCCGCCCCCAGGATCTGGAGGTGGCGGGCCGACGGGAGATGCGCTACAGTGATACCGACATCAACGGCCATGTGAACAACGTGCGCTACGCCGACTTTGTGTGCGACGCCCTCCACCTGGAGCGGCGGCAGGGGGAGTTCGTCACCGAGATGCAGATCGGCTTCCTCTCCGAGTGCCGGGCGGGGGAGACGGTGGATATGCTGGCCCGCTGGGACGGAGCGGAGGGCTTCGTCAGCGGCGTGGGCCAGGAGGGTACCGCCCGCTTTGACTGCGCCCTTACCCTGGGAACGGTGTAAAAGAGCAAAATAAGGACCGCCCCGGCGCCTGACGGCACCGGGGCGGCCTTCATTTTACAGAGGAGGGGGGAGGGAGGATCAATAGAGAACTCCGTCAGGGGTACAGGAGAGGGTAACGGTGACGGTGCGGGTGAAAAGGATGAACTGGGCAAAGGTGCCCTCCGCAGTGGCACTGTTTCCAGAGCAGTAGGCATTACCGGAGCTGAAGCTCCAGGAAGAGCCCTGAACATCATAGGAGTAGCTGGCGCTGACGGCGGTGGCAGTGGTACCATTGAAGACAAAGGTGCCGTGGACGGTCAGACTGAACAGCGGGTCGTCACTTGCGTTGTATACCACCAGCGTCTTGCTGCCGGAGGTATTACTGGAGCCTCGGGTCTGGGGGTCGGTCACCACGTAGACCTCCATGTAGTAGCCGTCTCCCAGGTCGACTTTCTCGGCCTGCCCTGCCGCCCCGGCGGGGAGGATACACAGAGAACACAAGACGAGAACCAGCACAATGGAGAACAGATTTTTACGTTTCATGATGGCAGCACTCCTTGCAGTAAATTTTTCAGTATATGGATAGTTTGCTTCAATCGTCTTGGATCACGTAGGTAACTCCATAAAACGGATGCTCATAGCTGCCCCAAAGTATGTATATCCCAAAGAGTACCAGCACAGCGGCGCAAAAGATGACTGCCGCACGCCTGCGTAGCCGGCGTGACCGCAGAGCTGCCATGTACTCCTCCGGCGGGACGCCCTGCTGAAGGGTCCGGGCGGCCTCCCCCGGAGAGCCGAAGCGGGCCACCAGGTCAGCCATGGTGGCTGTGCTGTCAGGAAAGGCATCGGCCACCTCCTGCTCAAAGCCCGCCAGAAGGGTACTCCGGGTCCTGGCGGAACAGCAGAGTCTCCGGCCTATGGCGCGAAGGTATTTGCGGGAAATGCGGTCCATGGGATCCTCCTCTGTAATGTATAAAATAATGTTCTTTTATAAGGGGCGTCAGGTCACCACACCAGATCCATCCATGGGAAGGGGAATGGTTTGCAGCCAAAACATATAGAGGAAGAACAGGAGTGCGGCGGCGATGCAGCCCAGAAACAAAAGGGACAGGCGAAGGCGCTGCCGCTTGAAGTACTGCTCCATCTCCTCCGGGGAGACAGCCTGCTGCAGCTCCCGGGCCACCTCCTCCGGGGGACCAAAGTGCTCCACCAGCTCCTTCCGGGAACATGCCCCGGCGGGGAAAGCCTCGCGGATCTCCTGCCGCAGTCCTGCCAGAAGCTGACTGCGGGTAGTCCGGGAACAGTGCAACCGCTGCCCCACAGCCCGGGTATAGCGGAAAACGGCGGTATCCATTTGCTCATTCCTCCTCCGCCATGATGGACAAAAAGGCATCCTGTATTTCATAATACTCTGCCAGACTTTTGAACAGATAGGCTTCCCCTGCCGGGGTGATGGCGTAGTAGCTGCGGGCCCGGTTCTGAATGACCTCTGTGTGATCGATGTGGATATATCCCTGCTCCTCCAGGCGGTAGAGCACAGGATAGAGCACCGCGATGGTGAACCGCCCGCCGCTCTTGTCCTTCATGGCCTGGGAGATCTCGTAGCCGTACATGGGCCTGTCCCGCAGCAGCCGCAGCACCACCAGGGGGCTGGTAGCCCGCTTGAAATAGGCGTCAAAGGTGTGTCCGCTGTCTTTCATAGACCCATTGATGACCTCCTGTCTCTGGCGTGTAAAACGCGGAATGAAGCCCGGGGGAAAGCCTGAGGGGCGGGAATCAATCAATTTACTCTACCGCAAATAAAATGAAAAAACAATATATAGTATTGACACATATAAGAGGGTATAGTATACTTTAGCCAGACAAAGAAGCTCCCTCTGGGAGCTGTCTCCTGCCCGGTCCGCCTGGGCAGGGAAAACCGGCAAAGTCAGGACACTCCTTTCCGAGGACCTGTTTGCATGTGCCAGATCCTAATAAAACTAGGGAGAAAGCCGCCCCACAGGGCGGCTTTCTCCCTTTGTGTCGTTTTTGGCCTTGCCCTCCGGCTCACAGCTGCCGGAAGACCTCCTCCGCCGCCTGGACGGTGGCCTCCAGCTGCTCCATGGTGTGGGCCGCGGAGACGAACATGGCCTCGAACTGGGCGGGGGCCAGGGCGATGCCCCGCTCCAACATCCCGGCGAAGTACCGGGCGTAGGCCGCCAGGTCGCTGCCCTTGGCATCGGTGAAGGTGGTCACCGCGGTGGGGGTGAAGAAGGGGGCGCACAGGCTCTCGATCTGGTTGATGGACACGGCGGCCCCGGTTTTGTCCGCCGCCCGGCGCAGCCCCTGAGCCAGGAAGGCCCCCTTCCGGGCGATGTCGGCATACACCTCCGGGTGGTCCCGCAGATAGGTGAGCTGGGCCAGGCCCGCAGCCATGGCCACCGGGTTGCCCGAGAGGGTGCCCGCCTGGTAGACCGGGCCGCAGGGGGCCACCTGCTCCATCAGGTTCCGGCTGCCGCAGTAGGCCCCCACGGGCATGCCGCCGCCGATGATCTTGCCGAAGGTGACGAGATCCGCCTTCACGCCGAAATACTCCTGGGCGCCCCCCAGGGCCAGGCGGAAGCCGGTGATGACCTCGTCAAAGATGAGGAGGGCGCCGGACTTGTCACACAGCGCCCGCAGTCCCTCCAGGAAACCGGGGGCGGGGTTCACCACCCCCATGTTGGCCGCCACCGGCTCCACGATCACGCAGGCCACCTGGCCGGGGAAGGCGCTGAGCAGCGCCTCCACGGAAGGCAGGTCGTTGAACTGGGCGGTGAGGGTGTGCTTGGCGATGTCCTCCGGCACGCCGGCGGAGGAGGGGTGGCCCCCGGCGAGGGCGGAGGACCCGGCGTTCACCAGCAGGCTGTCCGAGTGGCCGTGGTAGCAGCCCTCAAACTTGATGATCTTGTCCCGCCCCGTGGCCCCACGGGCCAGGCGGATGGCGGACATGACGGCCTCGGTACCCGAGTTCACCATGCGCACCATCTCGATGCCCGGCACCAGGTCCACCATGAGCCGGGCGATCTCCACCTCCCGGGCGGTGGGGGCGCCGAAGGAGAGGCCGTCCTGCACGGCTTTCTCCACCGCCTCCCGGATGGCCGGGTGGTTGTGCCCCAGGATCATGGGGCCCCAGGAGCAGACGTAGTCGATGTACGCCTTCCCGTCCTCATCGTAGACGAAGGGGCCATCGGCCCGGGCGATAAACCGGGGGGTGAGGCCCACGGAGCGGTAGGCCCGCACCGGGGAGTTGACCCCGCCGGGCATCACCTTGACGGCCTGGGCAAAAAGTTCCTCTGAGCGTCCCATCAGCCGATGTCCCCTTTCTGGATGGCCTCGGAGAGCTCCTTGGCGTAGTAGGTGATGAGCATGTCGGCCCCGGCCCGGAAGACGCTCAGGGCGCTTTCACACATGATGCGGTACTCGTCCACCAGCCCCGCGGCGGCGGCGGCCTTGATCATGGCGTACTCCCCGGACACAGAGTAGGCGCACAGGGGCAGCTCAAAGGCGTCGGCACACTCCCGGATCACGTCCAGGTAGCTGAGGGCGGGCTTCACCATCAGGATGTCGGCCCCCTCCTCCACGTCCAGGGCGCACTCCTTGATGGCCTCCTTCCGGTTGTGGGGGTCCATCTGGTACCCCTTCCGGTCCCCGAAGGAGGGGGCGGAGCCCGCCGCCGCCCGGAAGGGGCCGTAGAAGGCGGAGGCGTATTTGGCGGAGTAGGCCATGATGGGGGTCATGGTATAGCCGTGCTCGTCCAGAATGTCCCGGATGGCGGCGATGCGCCCGTCCATCATGTCGCTGGGGGCCACCATGTCCGCCCCGGCCTGGACGTGGCTCAGGGCGGTTTTGGAGAGAACCTCCAGGGTCTTGTCGTTGTCCACCTCGTGGCCGCAGAGAATGCCGCAGTGGCCGTGGTCGGTGTACTCGCACATGCACACGTCGGTGATGACGTAGAAGTCGGGGTAGGCGGCCTTGATGGCCCGGATGGCCTCCTGCACCACCCCGTGCTCATCCCAGGCGGAGGAGCCGATGGCGTCCTTGCTCTTGGGCAGGCCGAAGAGGATGCAGTGGGTCACCCCGTGGGCCAGGCAGTCCTCCACGGCACGGGTCACGCTGTCCAGCCCGTAGTGGTACTGGCCGGGCAGACTCTCAATGGGGCGAGTGCCCGAGAGGGTCTCGTCCACGAAGATGGGGTAGATGAGGCTGTCCGGGCTGAGCCGGGTCTCCCGGCACAGGCGGCGCACTCCGTCGCTGCGGCGCAGGCGGCGGGGACGGTTGATGAGTTCCATGGGAATACACCTCCAGAGAAAGTTAGGCTTGAGACGCTGCGGCGCAGGCCAGCTCCACCACCGCGTCAATGGTGGCCTCCCGGGCCACCTCCACGGCGATGCCGTGGCGGCGGGCCTCCGCGGCGGTTTGCTCCCCGATGCACAGTCCCGTGAGGGAGGAAAAGTCCGCGTCCGCCCCCACGGAGGACACAAAGCCCTTCACGGTGGAGGCGGAGGTGAAGGTGGCGTAGGGCACCTTGCCCTCCTCCAGGGCGGCGCGCAGCTCCTCCGACCGGGGGTTTTCGTACACGGTCTGGTACACCGGAATGTCGTCATAGGCAATGGTACGCCTGTCCAGGGCCTGTGTCAAGGCGGGGGAGCCGATCTCCGCCCGGAGGATGAGCACCTTCCCCTCCGCCGGGATACCAGAGCCCAGGTGGGCGGCGTCGTAGATCTCCGGGACATAGTCGGCGGCAAGGCCCATCTCCCTCAGGGCCCGGGCGGTGCCGGTGCCGATGGCCGCCAGCTTCACCCCGGCCAGATACCGCCCGTCCTTGCCCAGGCGGCGCAGCTCGTCCCGGAAAGCCTCCACCCCCGCGGGGCTGGTGAAGACCAGCCACTCATAGTCCCCCAGCCGCTCCAGGGCCGCCGTCATGGCGGGGCAGGGGAGAATGGGAGTGGTCTCGATGCAGGGGTACTCCCACACGTCCGCCCCCAGGGCCCGCAGCTTGTCCGACAGGGTGCCCGCCCGGGTCTTGGGCCGGGTCACCAGGATGGTCCTGCCGTGGAGGGGGCGCTTTTCCACCCAGCAGAAGCCGTCGGAGAGGGAGCACACCTTTCCCACCAGGATGACGGCGGGGCTGTGGATGCCCATGGCCGCCGCCTTGTCCGGCAGGGTGGCCAGGGTGGCCACGCACCGGCGCTGCATGGGGGTGGTGCCGTTTTCCACCATGGCGGCGGGGGTATCGCCGTCCATCCCGGCGGAGAGGAGGCCCGCCACGATTTTGGGCATGGCGGACACCCCCATGAGGAACACCAGGGTGCCCCCGGCCCGGACCAGGGCCTCAAAGTCGATGGTGAGCTCCTTGCCCGCCCGGGCGTGGCCGGTGATGATGTGCAGGGAGGAGCAGAAGTCCCGGTGGGTCACCGGGATACCGGCGTAGGCCGCCGCGGCAATGGCGGAGGTGATGCCGGGGACCTCCTCAAAGTCCACCCCGTGCTCCGTCAGCAGCTCCAGCTCCTCGCCTCCCCGGCCAAAGACAAAGGGGTCCCCCCCCTTGAGGCGCACCACGTTGTGCCCCGCCAGGGCCTCCTCCAGGAGGATGCGGTTGATGCCCTCCTGGGGCACCAGATGGTGGGAGGACTCCTTGCCCACGTTGATGCGCCGGGCGCCGGCGGGGATCATGGCCAGGATGGCGGGGGACACCAGCCGGTCGTACACCACCACCTCCGCCTGCTCAATGGCCGCCCGTCCCTTCAGGGTGAGCAGGCCCGGATCCCCCGGGCCAGCCCCCACCAGCGTCACTTTTCCGCCCATTGGGATCCCTCCTTCAGCTCAAGGGCCAGCCGGGCGGCCAGGGCGGGACCGTCCCCCCGCAGACCGGTGACCTGTCCCCGGTGCAAGCCATTGTCCGGGTCCACGTAGATGCCGTGAATGGTGATGTGGACGCCCTCCACTGTGGCGTAAGCTGCCACCGGGGAGGAGCAGCCCCCGTCCAGGGTGCGCACGAAGGACCGCTCGCTCAAAGCGCAGTCCCGGCCGTCCTGGTCAGCAAAGCCCGCCAGGAGGGCGGCGTCAAATCCCGCCCGGCCCTGGATGGCCAGGATCCCCTGGCCCGCGGCGGGGAGCATCTCCTCCGGGGAGAAGGTGCGCCAGATGCGCCCCTCCAGCCCCAGGCGGCGCAGCCCCGCCCCCGCCAGGATCAGGGCGGAGAACTGCCCCTCGTCCAGCTTCCGCAGCCGGGTCTGCACGTTGCCCCGAACGCTCTCCACCCGGGCATCGGGGTAGAGAGCCTTGAACTGGAGGGTGCGGCGCAGGGAGGAGCAGCCCACCGGTTTGGAGAGGTCCAGCTCCCTCACGCCTTCCGGCAGCACCAGCACGTCCCGGGGGTCCTCCCGCCGGGAGAAGGCCAGCAGGGGGAGAGCCGGGTCCTCCTCCATGGGCAGGTCCTTGCAGCTGTGGACCGTGAGGTCCGCCCGGCCCTCCCGCAAAGCGGCGTCCAGCTCCTTCACAAAGAGGCCCTTGCCGCCGATCTTGTCCAGAGTCCGGTCCAGAATCCGGTCCCCGGTGGTCTTCATGGTGATAAGCTCCATCTGGAGCTCCGGGTGGAGGCGGGAGATGGCCTCCATGGCGAGCTCGCTTTGGATCACGGCCAGCTTGCTCTCCCGGCTGGCAACGCGCAGTTTCATTCCAATCCCTCCAGTGCTTTCCGAATACGTTGGGCCGCCAGGGCGGTCTTGTGGTGGTCGCTGCCGTCCCCCACCACCCCGGCCACCAGGCCGCTGCCGGTGCACAGGGCGGGGAAGAAGAAGGTACACTCCTCCCGGCAGTCCGCCACGCTCACGGGGATGCCCGCGGCCCGGGCCTCCTCCCCCACCTGGCGGTTCACGGCCCGGTCATCCGTGGCGGCCACCGCCAGGAAGGCCCCCTCCAGGTCCCCGGGCCGGTAGGGCCGGGGGAGGTGGGTGATCCCCTCCACCGGCCGGGCCAGGGCCGGGGAAATGACAGTGACGGCGGCGCCGCACTCCACAAGGCCCTTCACACGCCGCAGGGCGATGGGGCCGCCCCCCACCACCACGGCCTTGCGCCCCCTCAGATCCACAAAGAGGGGGAAGCGGGGGGCCACCTCAGGCCTCCCGGCCCAGAAGGGGCCGGCCGGTGGTGTGGGCGCGGATCTTGCGGCCGCAGCGGGTGAGGCTCTCGGGGCTGATGGAGTCCGCCAGCCCGCCGGCCAGCAGCTCCACCGACCGGCTCACCGCCAGCTCCACCAGCTCCTCGGGCTCCAGGTCCCCGGAGAGCTCCCGGGAGGTGAACACCCGCTCCACAATGGCGGCCTTGAGCTCCTCCAGCACGGGCATGCAGCCCTTGTAGTTGAGCCAGCGGTAAAACTGGTCCTGGTGGCGCTCCAGGATCTCCTCCACCTGGGGGGGCACCAGGTGGCTGGGGCCCGCCTCCTCCAGGTCGTCCACATTGAACAGGGTTACCCCGGGCAGCTCCCCCACCTGGGGCTGGATGTCCCGGGGGATGGCCAGATCCGCCATCAGGGCGGGCAGGCGGCGCAGAGAGGCCACGCTGTCCACCGACACGGTGTAGTGGGGGCTGGTGGTGGCGGAGAGGAGAAGGTCGCTCTCCTCCATCAGGGCGAAGCGGTCCTCATAGGGGGCGGCGGAACACCCGGCGGGCACCACCGTCTCCCCGTGGTGGTAGGAGCGCAGGGTCACCGTCACGGCGCACCCCGCCTCCCGCAGCAGGGCGGCGGCCAGGCGGCCCATCTCCCCGTTGCCGATGACCAGGGCCCGCTTCCCCTCCAGGGAACCGGCGGTCTGCTGCAGCAGCTCCACCGCCCGGGCGGCGGCGGAGGTGGGCAGGGCGGTGAGGCGCACCCGGGAGCGCACCTCCTTCCCGGCGGACACAGCGGTGCGGAACAGCGTCTCCAACACGCTGTCGGCGGTGCCGCTCTCCCGGGCCAGGGCGATGGCCCGCTTCACCTGGGAGACGATCTGGTCCTCCCCCCACACCCGGGAGCGGAGCCCGGCGGCCACCTCGGTGAGGTGGCGCACCGCCGTCTCCCCGGAGCAGGTGAACATAGCCCCGGCAAAGTCCCGGTGGTCCACCCCGGCGGCGGCGCACAGGATGCGTCCCGGATCCAGCCCCTCCCGGCCGGAGAGGTAGAGCTCCGTGCGGTTGCAGGTGGACAAAATCACGCACCCCTCCACCCCGGGCAGGGCGGCAATGGCCCGGTCCAGGTCGGCGGTGCGGGCGTTGGTGAAGGACAGGGCCTCCCGCAGGGCGATGGGGGCCAGGCTGTGCTCCAGCCCAGACAGCATCACGGCCATATCACGTCCCCTCCTTCACCAGAACGATGGAAAAGTACCCCGAGGGCTCCTGCATCTCCTCAAACCGCTGCCACACCTGCTCCCCCTCCATGCCGCAGTTGGCCACCATGGAGGCCCGGGCAAGCATCCCACGCTCCCGCAGCCGGTCCTGGAGCTCGGTGATGCTCCGCCCCGCCTTCATGAACACCAGGTTGGCGTCCAGGTCCAGGCAGTCGGACAGGTCCTTGTGGCTGGCGGGGACGATGAGCAGCCGCTCGCTCCCCTCGCACAGGCTGGTGCCCAGCCGGGCGGCCACGGCGCAGAAGGAGGGCACCCCGGGCACCAGCTCCGCCCGATACCCCAGGGCCAGCACCCGCTTGTGGATGTAGATGTAAGTGGAGTACACCGTGGGATCCCCCAGGGTGATGAACACCACGTTCTTCCCCTGGTCCAGTATGTCGGCGATCTCCCGGGCAATGCCGTCGTGGCACCGGTCCAGCACCGCCTGGTCCCGGGTCATGGGAGTGGAGCAGTGGAGCAGGGGCTTTCCCTGGGCCAGCTGGCCGATGATGTTCAAAGCGGTCTGCTCTCCGGCCCCCTTGTCGGGTACGGCGATCACGTCCGCCTCCCGCAGCAGCCGGGCGGCCTTCAGGGTGAGGAGCTCCGGGTCCCCGGGGCCCACGCCCACGCCGTACAGGATTCCTTGGTTCATACTGCTTCCTCCTTATGATGTCCCGGCCCTGGGGCCGGGGGATGGGTGGTGTAATGGGTTATTCGGCCTGTTCGCCCGCCTCACGGGCCAGGCGCAGGATCTCCCGCCGGGCGGCGGAGATGGTGGCGGCGGAGCGGCTTACCTCCACCCCGTCCCGGTCCCGCAGGATCTCCATCAGGTGGGCAATGCGGGGCAGGCGCAGGTGGTTTTGCCGCAGAAGCTCGGGCTGGCTGAATACGTCCTCCGGCGTGCCGCTGGCCACCATCTTTCCCCCGCTCAGGAGATAGACCTGGTCGCAGTACAGGGGGATGATGTCCATGTCGTGGGTGGCCAGGATGATGGTGATGCCCAGGGCATCTCTCAGCTGGCACAGAAGGCGCATGATGTCGCTCACCCCCTGGGGGTCCAGCCCGGCGGTGGGCTCGTCCAGGATCATGACGCTGGGCTCCATCACCAGTACCCCGGCGATGGCCACCCGCTTCTTCTGCCCGTAGGACAGAGCGTGGGTGGGCTTGTCTTTGAGCCGGGTGACGCCGGTGCGCTCCATGGCGTCCTCCACCCGGCGGCGCACCTCCTCCTCCGGCAGCCCCAGGTTCACCGCCCCGAAGGAGATGTCCCGGTACACGTCGGCGGAGAAGAGCTGGTCGTCCGGGTCCTGAAAGACCACCCCCACCCGCCGGCGCAGCTCGGGCAGCTCCCGGCGGCTGTAGCCCACGGTCTGCCCGTCCAGCAGCACCTGGCCGCTCTGGGGGGTGAGGACCCCGTTCATGTTGAGAAACAAGGTGGACTTGCCCGCCCCGTTGGCCCCCAGGATGCCGGTGACCTTCCCGGCCTCCGCCTGAAAGGAGATGGCGTCCAGGGCCTTGGTGCCGTCGCTGTAGGTATAGGTGAGGCCCCGTACCTCAATGGCGCAGCTCATGGCAGCACGCTCCTTTCCGCAAAAAAGATGAGGATCTGGCAGGCCGCCACCCCGGCGGCCATGGGGTAGAACCATGCCCCGGGGGCGTACTGCCCGGGCAGGGTGGTGAGGGAGCCGGTGTATCCCCGGCTCTCCAGGGCAGCGTACACCCGGTTGCCCCGGTGGAGGGAGCGGAGGAACACCGCGCTGGCCAGCTCTCCCAGAGAGCGGATGGACTGGCGGAAGTTCTGGTACCCCAGCCGGGACTCCTGGGCCACCCGGATGCGCCCGGCCTCCCCGGACAGCAGGAAGATAAAGCGGTAGATGAGCTCCATGAGCTCCACCAGGAGCTTGGGCACGTGGAGCCGCTCCAGGGCCATGGTCAGATCGGTGATGGGGGTGTTCATGGAGAGAAAGTACATGGCGGAGATGGCCCCCAGGGCCTTGCACAGCACCAGCAGGGCCAGGCGTAGGTAGTAAGCCGTGATGCCCCAGCGAAACCGCCCGAAGAGGCGGAGGGCCCAGAGGGCCTCCGCCTCCCCGATGGGACGGATCAGGATGGTGAGGCACCCCACCACAAGAAAGGCCAGGGGCACCTTGAGAAAGTGGACCACGTCCCGGACCCGCTGGCCCCCCAGGGCCACATTCAGCCCCGACAGGACTGCCAGGGTGAACAGCCCCACCGCCACGCTCTCGGCAAAGACGCACACCAGCAAAGCGGTGAGGGAGAACCACAGCTTGGGGATGGGGTCCACCAGGCGCAGCCGGGAGAGGTAGGCGCAGCGGTCGGTCCCCATGGCTTACGCCCCTTGCTCCGGCTTGCGGGCGGTGATGCGCCCCAGGATGAAGCCCATCACCCCGGCGCCCGCGGCGGCCTGGAGGGCGAAGAGAAGGGACTCGATCTCCCCACTGGCGGGCTCCAGAATGGGGGAGAACCAGGGCTCGTAGTCCGGATTGGTCTGGGTGATCAGCTCCTCGGCCATGCCGTCGGCCCCGCCGAACTCCGCGTCCTTACAAAGCCACAGGGGGATGGCCGCCAGGGCCACCACCAGCAGCACCAGAATGAGATTTTTCTGCCATACCTTCATGCCGCGTCCCTCCTTACAGCACCGAGAGCTCCTGGAGCTCCGCCTTGGAATACTTCTCCAGCACGTTGAACACCACCACCGTGAGCAGCCCCTCGGCGATAGCCAGGGGGATCTGGGTCACGGCGAAGATGGACAGGTACTCCACATAGTTGCCGTAGACCACGCCCAGCTGGAAGGAGGTGACCACATAGGTAACCAGATCCCCCAGGGCGGCGGCGCAGAATACGGAAACGGCGGGCTTTGCCCCCAGCTTTTTCAGCAGCAGATACACGCCCCAGGACACAAAGGGCCCGGCGATGGCCATGGAGAACACATTGGCACCCAGGGTGGTAATGCCGCCGTGGGCCAGCAGCAGGGCCTGGAAGAGAAGCACGATGAGGCCCAGCACTGTGGTGGCGGTGGGGCCAAAGAGGATGGCGCCCAGGCCCACCCCGGTGGGGTGGGAGCACGAACCGTTGAACGAGGCGATCTTCAGCGCGCTGAGCACGAAGGCAAAGGCGCCGCACATGGCCAGCAGCACCTTGGCCCGGGGGCTGGCGGCCACCTTCTTCTTGATGGACAAAAAGCCCGCCACGATGAAGGGGAGGCATACCGCCATCCAGCCGAAGGCCCAGGGCTTGGGCAGCATGCCCTCGGCGATGTGCATGGCGCTGGCCGGGGCGGTCAGCAGCACCAGGGCCAGCGGGATCAGGGCAAGGGCCCTGAGCCGCCCCGCCCGGCGGGGGGTGAGGGTGGGTGTGGTGATTTGCTTCATGATGCTTGTCTCCTTTCCTATCTCTCGTAGGATTTTTTCAGCGGGGCAGGTCTTCCGGCTCAAGCGTCATCGCTGGGGGCGCGCCTTCCCAGGCCAGGGGCCCAGTGGCATTATGCGCCCGGCTCCTCTCTCACGGTAGCGGGACTGCGCGGGAGTTTCACCCGACTTCCCTATTAAGATTGCTCACCTCGCTGTGGTATGAGGGCGGACTTTCGTCCGGACTCAACGGTCGTGGGCCACAAGGGCGTGGCGGGCGAAGAGGGAGCGCACGGCGGGGTACTCCCCCAGGCCCTTGAGGGTGCAGGTCACGGCGTACCCCGCCCCCTCCAGCTGGGCGCGCCAGGAGTCCTCCTCCTCCCCCGCCATGTCGTTGTTGGCGTGGTCCCCCGCCACCACCATCAGGGGGTGGAGGCGGACGGCGCGGATGTGGGGCCGCTCGGAGAGCCGGCGGAGCACTTCGGCAAAGCCGGGGTAGCCCTCCACCGTGCCCACCAGGGCGTCTTTCCACCCCAGGTCATGGAGAACGTACTCCAGCTGGCAGTAGGCGGCGTTGGCGTGGTGCCCGGTGCCGTGGCCCATGAACACCAGGGCCTCCCCCTCCCCGGGGGCGGGGAGGGAGTCCATCAGGGCGCGGGCCAGGGCCTGGTAGTCCTCCGCCTCAGTGAGAAGGGGGGTACCCAGGCGCAGGTCCAACAGCCCCGTAAAGGGGGCGGCCTGGCCGCAGAGCTTGTCGTACTCGTCCCCGTTCATGATGTGGGTGGGCTGGAGCACCACCTGGGTGAAGCCCTCCGCCACCAGCCGGGCCAGGGCCCGGGGCACGTCGTCAATGTGTACCCCGTCCCGCCGGGCGATCTTGCGCAATATCATACCGCTGGTGAAGGCCCGCCGGAGCACGTGGTCCGGCAGGGCGGCGGAGACGTCCCGCTCAATGGCGGCGATGTTTTTCTCCAGGGTGTCGGGGAAGCTGGTGCCGAAGGAGACCACCAGCAGGGCTTTTTTCTCTTCCACGGCGTTCACTCCCTCTCGTTGTGGGACACGGTATACAGCAGGGCGTTGCAGATGGCGGCGGCCACGTTGGACCCGCCCTTCCGGCCCCGGGCGGCGATGTGGGGCACGGACATGGTGAGCAGCAGCTCCTTGGACTCCACCACGTTCACAAAGCCCACGGGCACCCCGATCACCAGGGCGGGGGAGAAACGCCCCTCGGCCATGAGCTCGCAGGCCCGCACCAGGGCGGTGGGGGCGTTGCCGATGGCCAGGATCACCGGCTTTTCCAGGGCGGCGGCCCGCTCCATGGACACGGTGGCCCGGGTCACCCCCCGCTCCTTGGCCTCCCGGGCCACGTCGGGGTCGCTCATGAAGCACACCGCCTCCCCGCCGAACTTCTCCAGCACCTTCTTGTTGATGCCGGAGCGGGCCATCTGGGTGTCGGTGACAATGGCGCAGCCCCGCCGGATGGCCTCCAGCCCGGCGGAGACGGCGTCAGGGGAGAAGACCAGGTTGTCCGCGTAGTCAAAATCCGCCGAGGTGTGGATCACCCGCTTGAGGATGGGCAGCTGCTCCTCCGTGAAGGCGGCGGCCCGCTCCCCCAGCTCCGCTGTGATGAGCTCCATGCTCCGCGCCTCGATGTCCCCGGGGGCCACCCGCTGCAATTTGATGTCCATTTCACACACCTCGCTCCAGAATATCATAGATCTGTTTCATGTCCAGGCTCTCCCGCAGGCCGTCGGCCAGCTTGTCGTACTGCTGCTCCTTGTAGGCCGACCAGTCCACCGCGGCGGCCTGGTCGCTGAGGCCCTTGGCCCGGCGCAGGCAGTTGATGAGGGCGGCGGCGCACTGGGCGCGGTCGAAGATGCCGTGGATGTAGCACCCCCACACATTGCCCCGGCACAGCCCGTCGGTCTTTTCCGTCCCCCGCTGGTCATGGAGGGCGGTGAGGGGGGCGCTGCCCGAGGAGGTGACCCCCATGTGGATCTCGTACCCCTCAAATTCCACCCCCGCCATGGGGGCGAAGATGCCCTCCCCGGCGGTGAAGCGGCCCTCCACCCGGGTGCGGGTCTTTTCCCCCAGGAACACGGTGTCCGCCTCCAGCAGGCCCAGGCCCGCCAGGGTGCCGCCGCTCTCCACCCCGTCGGGGTCGGAGACCGAGCGGCCCAGCATCTGGTATCCGCCGCAGATGCCCACCACGGCGCCCCCCCGGGCGGCGTGCTTGAGGATGGCCCCCTCCAGGCCGCTCTGGCGCAGCCAGCGCAGGTCGTCCATGGTGTTCTTGGTGCCAGGGAGGATGATGAGGTCGGGGCTGCCCAGCTCCCCCACGGAGCGGACATAGCGCAGCGTGACCTCCTCCATCCGCTCCAGGGGGTTGAAGTCGGTAAAGTTGCTCAGCCGGGGCAGGCGGATCACGGCGATGTCGATGAGGCCCACCTTGTCCCGCCGGTCCAGCCGGGTGGAGAGGGAGTCCTCGTCGTCCACGTCGATGTCCAGCATGGGCACCACGCCCACCACGGGTTTATGTGTCAAATCCTCCAGCATGGTGAGGCCGGGGCGGAGTATGTCCACATCCCCCCGGAATTTGTTGATGATGAGGCCCTTCACCAGTTCCTGCTCCTCGCTCTCCAGCAGGGCCACCGTGCCGTACAGGGAGGCGAACACCCCGCCCCGGTCGATGTCCCCGGCGATGAGCACCGGGGCCCGGGCCATCTTGGCCATGCCCATGTTCACCAGGTCGTCCTGCTTCAGGTTGATCTCCGCCGGGCTGCCCGCCCCCTCGATGACCACCACGTCGTAGGCGTCCGACAGGGTGTGGAAGGCCTCCAGCACATCGGGGATCAGGTTGTGCTTGTAGCGGAAGTAGTCCACGGCGCTCATAACCCCCCGGGGCACGCCGTTCACAATGACCTGGCTGCCCGTGTCGCTCTGGGGTTTGAGGAGGATGGGGTTCATGTGGACGGTGGGGGCGATGCCGGCGGCCTCCGCCTGCATCACCTGGGCCCGGCCCATCTCCAGCCCGTCGGCGGTGATGAAGGAGTTGAGGGCCATGTTCTGGGATTTGAAGGGGGCCACTTTCAGCCCGTCCTGGGCAAAAATCCGGCACAGTCCCGCCGCCAGCAGGCTCTTCCCCGCGTTGGAGGTGGTGCCCTGGATCATGATACACTTGGCCAATTACAAAACCTCCCGCAGCGCCTGGAGCAGGCGCTCATTTTCCGCCCGGGGGCGCACCGCCGCCCGGTAGTAATCCGGTCCCAGCCCCTCATAGTTGGCGCAGCTGCGGATGAGCACGCCCCGGGGGATGAGCCGCTCTTTCAGGTCAGCCACCCCGGGGGCCTGGAAGAGCAGGTAGTTCACCTTGGAGGGGAACACCCGCAGCCCCAGCTCCCTCAGCCCCCGGGCCAGGAGATCCCGCTCCCCGGGGATGAGGGCCCGGGCCCGGGCGGGGTGCTCCGGGTGGGCCAGGGCCGCCAGACCGGCGGCCTGGGCGGGAGTGGATACGCTCCAGGGCTGGGCGCAGGAACCCAGGGCCTCCAGCAGCCCCCGGTGGGCGGTGAGGCAGTAGCCCAGCCGCAGCCCGGGCATGGCGTAGCTCTTGGTGAAGGCCCGCAGCAGCACCAGATTGGGGAATTTCTCCAAACGGGGAGCCAGGGTACGCTCCATCCCGTCGTCGGTGAGATCCAGGAAGCACTCGTCCACCACCAGGCGGATGCCGGCCTCCCGGCAGCGGGCCAGGATCTTCTCCAGCAGCTGGCCGTCAATGGGCTGTCCCGTGGGGTTGTTGGGGTTGCACAGAAAGAGAATATCCAGCTCCGGCGTCAGGCGGGAGAGGATGGATTCCGGCAGGGTAAAGTCATTTTCCGGGGAGAGGAGGTGGTGCTCCACGGTGCACCCCGCCGCCTCCGCCGCCTGGCGGTACTCGGAGAAGGTGGGGGCGGTGACCAGGGCCTTCCGGGGCCGGAGGGCGAAGGCCAGGCGGAAGATGAGGTCCGCTGCCCCGTTGCCGCACAGCACCATGTCCGGCGAAACGCCGTCCGCCGCGGCGATGGCGGCGGTGAGAGAGCGGCAGTAGGGGTCAGGGTAGTGGATACAGTCTGCCACGGCCCCCTCCGCCGCCCGGCGCACCTCCTCAGGCATCCCCAGCAGGTTCAGGTTGGCGGAGAAATCCAGCACCTCTCCCGGGCACTGGGCCCGGGCGGAGAGGATGTCGCCGCCGTGGGTGTATTCAGCCATGGGGAAGCCCTCCTTGTGTGATGAGAAGAATGGACAGGGGCAGCAGGCAGAAGAGAACCAGGGCCAGGGCCGCCGTGGCGTACATCAGGCGGTTGGCCCGGGCGATGTCCCCCGGCTCCACAGGCCGCAGGGGGTCGCCGATGGTGGGCTTTTCCACCAGCTTGCCGAAGTAGAAATTGCTGCCCGCCAGCTGCACCCCAAGGGCCCCGGCGCAGGCCGCCTCGGTGTGGGCGGAGTTGGGGCTCTTATGGTTTTTCCGGTCCCGGAAAAAGACGCGGAAAGCGCCGCCGGCCTTCAGCCCCGCCAGGGGGGCCGCCAGGCACATGAGCACCCCGGAGAGCCGGGCGGGGATGAAGTTGAGCACGTCGTCCCACAGAGCGGCGGCCCGGCCGAAGTAGAGATAACGGTCGTTTTTGTAGCCCACCATGGAATCCATGGTGTTGCAGGCCTTGTAAAAGACCCCCAGGGGGGCCCCGCCCACGGCCAGAAAGAGGAGAGGGGCGATGACTCCGTCGGAGGCGTTCTCCGCCACGGTCTCCACTGCGGCCTTGGCCACCCCCGCCTCATCCAGCCGCTCCGTGTCCCGGCCCACGATCATGGACACCGCCTGCCGGGCCTCGTCCAGGGTGCCCTGTTCCAGGGCACGCTGCACCTTGGTGCTCTCGTCCCGGAGAGAGCGGGCGGCCAGCATTTGGTAGGAGAGAATGACCTCCCCCACAAAGGCCAGCGCCGGGGAGAGGAGCCCCAGCAAAATCAGCAGACCCACGGCCACCCCGGTGGAGATACCCGCCGTCAGGATCACCAGCGCCACGCCCCCCGCCAGCTCGCCCTTTGGGGTGGCGGGGAAGAGCCGCCGCAGCCCCTTTTCCAGCAGGGCGATGAGAGAGCCTATCAGCCGGATGGGGTGGGGCAGCCAGTGGGGGTCCCCCAGCAGCAGGTCCAGAAGAAAGCCCAGAAAGAGGGCGGCCAGATGGATGGTAAACCATTGCATAAGAAAGGTTGACCCCTTTCAAATGGAGTGTGCACGGGCATACCGGGCGCAGGCGGCCACCCACCGCGCCGCCGCATCCGGGGCGGCCCAGAGGTGGAAGTGGGGGAAGCCGGCGTACATCGTCTCGGTGTGCCAGGCGCAGTCCCAGCCCCGGCTGGACTGGGGCTTCTGGGCCCGGAAGGCCACGCCGGGAGCGGTGCTGTCCCAATAGTGGAACTCGTGGGCGGGGAGGGAAAAGCCCGCCGGGCCCAGGAGGCCGTCCTCCCGGGCGGTGAGGGTCACATAGCCGAAGCGGCTCAGGCGGCGGGTGTTCTCCGCCGTGGCGTCAAAGACCCCCGCCATGGGGTAAAAGGTCCCGTCCTCCCCGGAGAGCTCCCGGTGGAGGTAGAGGAAGCCCCCACACTCGGCCACGGTGGGCATGCCTGCGGCCACCGCCTCCCGGACGGAGCGCAGCATGGAGACATTCTCCGACAGTTCCCGGGCGTAGAGCTCCGGGTACCCGCCCCCCAGATACAGGCCGGAGACGCCCTCCGGCAGGGCCTCGTCCTCCAAGGGAGAGAAGGGCACCAGCTCCGCACCTAATTTCTCCAGAAGAGCGAGGCTGTCGGCGTAGTAGAAGCAGAAGGCCTTGTCTTTGGCCACGGCAATCCGGGGCCGCCCCGCCACCGGTTCGGGGAGGGACAGCGGCGACACATTCAGTTCCGGAGCGGATCGGGCCAGGGCCATCAGGCCGGTGAGGTCGATGTGCTCCGCCGCCAGGGCGGAGAGCTCCGAGAGCTTCCGGTGGAGATCCTCCACCTCCGCCGCTGTCACCAGCCCCAGGTGGCGGCTCTCCAGGGCGCTCAGGGGACAGGGGGGGAGGAAGCCGTAGACTTGGACGCCGGTCTCTCCCTCAATGGCCTCCTTGAGGCGGGGGTAGAGCATGGGGGACACCCGGTTGAGGAGCACCCCCTGGATGTTGCTGTCGGGTCGGAAATCCCGGATGCCCTTCACCGCCGCGGCGGCGGTGAGGGACCGGCCCCGGCCGTCCAGCACCAGCACCGCCGGAGTGGCGGTGGCTTTGCTGAGGTGATAGGCGCTGGCGTCGCTGCTCATGGCAATGCCGTCGTAGTACCCCATGACCCCCTCGATGAGGGAGAGATCCCCGCGGCGGCCGTTCTCCCAGAGGAGGGAGCGGGCCTTGTCCTCTCCCAGGAAGAAGAGGTCCAGGTTCCGGCTTGGCACGCCGATGATCTCGCTGTGGAACATGGGGTCGATGTAATCCGGGCCGCACTTGAAGGCGGTGGGGCGGAGCCCTTTGTCCTTCAGGGCCTGGAGGATCGCGCAGGTCATGGTGGTCTTGCCGCTGCCGCTGGCGGCGGCGCACAGGAGGAGGCGGGGCAGTGTCTCACCCATGGCGCGCCTCCCCGGATACGATCCACACCGGGTTCTGGGCGTCCATCAGGTGGTACCGCCCGGCCTTCCGGGTGCGGGTGGCTGCCACCTGGACCATGTCCGTGTCGGTGAGGTCGAGAGCGGCAAAGCACCGCAGGATCTCCGCCATGGTCTCCAGGGTCACGGCGTTTACCACCACCCTTGCCGCCGGATTTTTCTCTAAGGCGCAGCGGAGGATGGCCTCCATATTGCCGCTGCTGCCGCCTAAAAACACCCGGTCAGGGGCGGGCAGATCCCGGAGGGCTTCCGGAGCCGAACCGGGAACGATGTGGAGGTTGGTGAGGCCCAGAGCGGCCTTGTTCTTCTCCAGAAGGGCCACCGCTTCCGCTTTCTGTTCGATGGCGAACACACGGCCCTCGGGCACCGCCAGGGCCCCCTCGCAGGACACCGAGCCGGTGCCCGCCCCCACGTCCCACAGGGTGTGGCAGGGTTCCAGACGGAGCTTGGCGATGGAGAGGCAGCGGACCTCCTCCTTGGTCATGGGCACTTTGTCCCGGAGAAAAGCCTCGTCGGGGAGGCCGGGGGCGCTGAGGGGGCGGCGGACAGGGGCGGGGTTTTCCGCCAGCACCACCGCCAGAGAGTCAAATTCTTTTCCTGCCAGCTGGGCGGCGGTGCCGGTGGTGACGGTCTCGTCGGGGTAGCTCAGCCGCTCCCCCACGTGGACCGTCACATGGCCAAGGCCCCACTCGGTGAGCTGACGGCAGAGATCCCCCGCCCGGTAGGTGCCGCCGGTGAGGAGAAAGGTTTTCCCGTGGCTCTGCACCGCCCCGGGGGCGTTGTGGGCCCGGCCGTGGGCAGACACCAGGAAGGCGTCCTGCCAGGGAGTGCGGAGACGGGCGCAGAAGTACACCAGACTGCTGATGCCGGGAATGGTCACCACCTGGTGGCCCTCCAGAAGGGGGTAGAGGTTCTTGGCCCCGGAGTAGAAGCCCACGTCTCCGCTGAGGAGCACTGCCACGGGGCCGGTCGGGGCCTCGTGGATGGCGGCGGCGATGTCCGCCGCGGCGATGCGGGGCAGGCAGGTCCTGCCCGCATACCCCTCCAGCAGCCGGGGGGCCCCGATGAGCAGGGTACTCTCCTCAATGGCCGCCCGGGCCTCCAGGGTCATGGTGGCGGGATTGCCAAGTCCCACGCCGATGAGATAGACCTTCATTGTCCCGCCCTCCTTTTGATCTCGTTTTGGATGGCCTCCAGGGAGAGGCCATCCTCCTGCCGGGGGCGCTCCACCACCAGCAGGCGGCAGTTTGCCTCCCGGGCGGCCTGGGCCTTCTCCCGGAAGCCGCCGTACCCGCCGGTGTCCTTGGTGACCAGAATATCAATGTGGTACTGATGCAGGGTGGCCACATTCATCTCCCGGGTGAAGGGCCCCTGCATGCAGATGATGTTTTTGGGGGGAAAGCCCAGGGCGTGGCACCGCTCCAGGGAGTCCGCCATGGGCAGCACCCGGGGGAAGCACCGCTCCCGAAGGCCGGGGAGCGCAAAGTGGTGGAGCTCCTTGCTGCCGGTGGTAAGGAGGATATTGCCCTCCATCTGCCGGAGCATCTCCGCGGCGGCGGCCATGTCCGCCGCCTTCTGGCACCCGGCCTCCCCGTCGGAGGAGCGGAGGAGCCGCAGACAGGGGAGACCGGCGGCATGGGCGGCGGCGCGGATGTTCTCCGTCACCGCCACGGCGTAGGGATGGGTGGCGTCCACCACCAGGGTGTAGTCTCCGGACCGGAAGAGGACTGCCATGTCCTCCTCCGTAAGCCGTCCCACCCGGACGTCCATGCCCTCGGGCAGCAGAGTCTCGCCGTACTCCGTGGCCACCGACACGGTGAAGGGGATGTGTTCCCCCCGGAGCCACTCCGCCAGGGCGTGGCCCTCGCCGGTGCCGCCAAAGAGAAGGATTTTCATGTCACTGCTTCCCACGCTGGAGGTACCCCCGGGGGGTCACCATCTTCCCGCCGATGAGGGTGGTCTCCTCATTGCCGATAAAGACGGTGGTGAACATGTCCACCTCGGTGGAGTCCCGCAGCTCCCCCAGGGTCAGGGTTACGGCCCGCTCCCCCTCCCGGCCGATGTTCTGCACAAAGCCGCACACCGTGTCCGGGGACTTGTGGCGCAGCAGAATGTCGCAGGAGCGCTGGAGGTAGTCCGCCCGGCTGTGGCTGCGGGGGTTGTAGAGGCAGATGACGAAGTCCGCCAGGGCAGCTCCCTCCAGCCGCTTTTCGATCTTCTCCCAGGGGGTCAGAAGGTCGCTCAGGGAGATGACGGCGAAGTCATGGGTCAGGGGGGCCCCCAGCACGGCGGCGCCGCCGCAGGCGGCGGTGATACCGGGCACCACCTCAATGTCGATGGGAGGGTACTCCCGGGCCACCTCATAGATGAGGCCTGCCATGCCGTACACCCCGGAGTCCCCGGAGCACACCACGGCCACGTTCTTGCCGCTCACGGCGGCCTCTACCGCCATGCGGCAGCGGTCCACCTCTTTTTTCATCCCCGTGGAGGTCATCTCCTTGCCGGGGAACTGGTCACGGATCAGGGCGATGTAGGCGGTGTAGCCCACCACCAGCTCCGCCGCTTCAATGGCGTCATATGCCCGGCCGGTGAGGTCCCGGCCCGCTCCGGGCCCAAGGCCCACAACAGTCAGCTTCATCACGATTCTCCCGTTCTCTCAAATGTCAGTAGGGGCGTCCGCCGGCTCACGGCCACGGTGACGCCGTTTCCCGCCTGCTTGGGCAGCAGCAGCTCCCCGCCCTGGGCGAGAGCCGCCCGCTCGCACACGTTGTCCACTCCGGTGACGGACCGGACAAA
Organism: uncultured bacterium; assembly: GCA_949293245.1. Taxonomy (GTDB): domain Bacteria; phylum Bacillota; class Clostridia; order Oscillospirales; family Oscillospiraceae; genus CASFCS01. The sequence goes on from CASFCS010000004.1 coordinate 29,696, forward strand.
GGCGGAGGGGGTGAAATCCCCGGGCACCGCCGAGAGTGCCTGAGCGGAATAGGTCCGCAGGGGCAGGCCCCGGGACAGGCAGAAGGCCAGCAGCCCCGGCTCGTCCGCTTTCAGGTCAATGGTGGCCACGGCCTCCACCGCCCGGCCGTCCAGTCCACCCGCTTCCAGGGCGGCGTCCACGGCGGCGGCGATAGTCTCCTCCGCCGTTCCCCTCCGGCAGCCGATCCCCAAAGTGAGGCACTTGGGGATGAGCCGCAGGGTGTCCGGCTTTTCCTCCCGCCGACAGGTCACGTGGACGGCGGGGGAGGACCCCTTCCCGGTCAGGCCGGCGGGGAGGGGACCCGATACCGGGAAGTCGCAGGCAAAGCCCACGTCCCGTCCCTCCAGCAAAGCGGCGGACACCGCCTTGGCCAGGGCCCGGTTGGCGATCACAAGGTCCATGTCCCTGGCCCACACGTCCACCGCCCACAGGCCGTTGACGTCCGTGGCGGTGGAGACCGCCGCCGCGCCGCCGGTGAGGGCGGCGATCCGCTCCGCCAGGCTGTTGGCCCCGCCCACGTGGCCGGACAGAAGGGGCACGGCGAAGCGCCCCGCCTCGTCCACCGCCACCACGGCGGGGTCGGTAAATTTGTCTTTCACATGGGGGGCCACGGCCCGGACGGCGATGCCGCAGGCCCCGATGAAGAGGAGGTCCTCCACCGCATCCCAGTGCTCTGCCGTCCACCTCTCCAGGCTCTCATAGCCGGGCAGACCCAACTCCTCCGAGAGCCGGGGAGGCACATGGAGGGTGCCCCCCAGTTCCGCCGCCAGACGCCGCCCCAGCGCCGCCCCCCGGCGGGTGAAGGCGATGGCGGCCAGATTCATCGGCTGGCCTCCCGGTAGCCGTGGGTAAAGGTGGGGTCGTAGAGCTTGGAGCGCTCGTACTCATTCCCCAGAAAGCCGCCGATGGTGATGAGGGCGGTCTTGGTGATGTGGTTGTCCCTGGCGGTTTTCGCCAGGGTGCCCACGGTGCAGCGGAAGACCTTCTCGTCAGGCCAGGTGGCCTTGTAGACGATGGCGGCGGGGGTGTCCTCGGTGTAGGCCCCTCCGGCCAGGAGCTCCTTCTCCACGTCCTCCAGAAGGCCGGTGGAGAGGAAGAGCACCATGGTGCAGCCGTGGCTTGCCATCTTCCGGAGGGCCTCCCCCTCGGGCACCGGTGGCTTACCTCCGGCAGAGTGTACTCCGCCTGAAGGGCCGCCGCCGCGCCGCAGAAGGAGGACACGCCGGGGGTCACGTCGTAGGAAAGGCCCAGCTTGTCCAGCTCGTCCATCTGCTCCCGGATGGCCCCGTAGAGGGAGGGGTCCCCGGTGTGGAGGCGGACGGTGGTCCTGCCCGCCTTCTCGTTTTCCGCCATGACGGCAATCACGTCCTCCATGGTCATGCCCGCGCTGTCGTAGACGGCGCAGTGCTCTCCCTTATACTGGAGCACATCGGGGTTTACCAGACTGCCGGCGTAGATGATGCAGTCCGCCTCCCCCAAAAGCCGGGCGCCCCGGACGGTGATGAGATCCGCGCCGCCGCTGCCGGCGCCAACAAAGTGAATCATGCCTGTTCCTCCCTGTGTTGATGGATGGCGAGAAGCCGTGCCGCTCCCGCCGTCTGTCCCAAAATGCCGTACCGGTTGGAGAAGAAGATGGCCTCGATGGCCATGGATTCCCCCGCCCGGTGGTGAAGATGTTCCGAAAGGGCCCCGGCGATGGAGCCCATCACGTCCTCCCGCAGGCCAGCCTCGTCCAGAAGGGGGATGGCCTCGTCGGTGGTGAGGCAGTCAAAGAGGCGCCGCGCCAGGTCCCGGTCCGCCCCGCACAGAGCGGCGTGGGCCGTCAGGGTCTCCCGCCGGCCGTCGGCGGTGCGGGAGTGGGTATTCATGGCCCCACCCGCTACCTTAATAAGTTTTCCCAGATGGCCCACAAAAAGGAAGCTTTTAAACCCCAGAGAGGCGGCCCGGTCAACGGCCTCCCCCAGGTAGTTGCTGCAAATGGCCCAGCTGGTGAGGTCAAGGCCCAGCACATCCCGGCAGAAGTCCTCCCCATAGTTGCCGGGGGTTACCACGATGTGGCGTTTCCCCGCGGCGTAGAGGGTGGAGAGCTCCGCGGCGGTGGTGGCAATGAGGGCCGCCTCGCTCATGGGCCGGACGATGCCCCCGGTGCCCAGCACCGAGATGCCCCCTACGATGCCCAGGCGTGGGTTGAAGGTTTTCCTGGCCAGTTCCACCCCGGCTGGAATGGAGATGACCACGGAAAAGCCGCCGGTATAGCCATGGGCTGCCGCAGCCGCCTGGAGTTCCCCGGCGATCATCCGGCGGGGGGTGGAGTTGATGGCCGCCTCCCCCACGCCCTGGTCCAGACCCGGCTTGGTCACCCGGCCCACGCCCACGCCGCCGTCGATGGCCACGCCGGGGGCCGACCTCAGGGTGACCTGGGCAAAGACCAGGGCGCCGTCGGTCACATCCGGGTCGTCGCCCCCGTCCTTCTCCACGGCGCAGCGGGCCCAATTTTCCCCCCGCGCCGCTTCCAGAAGCTCCGCCGTCACGGGGATGCCGGCGGGGGTCTCCAGGGTAATGGCCGCGGGGAAGACGCCGGTGAGGAGGGCCTCCGCCGCCCCCCGTGCCGCTGCGGCGGCGCAGGTGCCGGTGGTATAGCCGCAGCGCAGCCTTTTCTGGCCGACGGGGATGTAGTGTTCCAGCTTTGCCATGGCGGGCCTCCCTCGGACAAAAAATACGGGCCGCTCTCCGGTGCAGAGCGGCCCGCGGGTATACCGACAGCGCAGGCCATGCCCTCTACCTAAGAGCAGGGTCACAAGCTTCCGTCCGGCAGGTCTCCTGGCTCGCGGATCATACGCGGGCGCCCCTTCTCGGCTGTAGGCCAATGGGTCACTGCGCCGTTGTCCCCGTTTACAGTAGAGGTAAGACTGCGCCGGTTTTGACCGGACTTCCCTATTGTGCGGATGGCTCCGCACCGGACGGAACTTAATATGGATGAATCGTGCCTCTATTGTACCAGAGTCCCCGGGGCATGTAAATGTAAAAAATCGAGCCTGTGTGCAACTTCTCGGTGGGAGGGCAGAAGAGGCAGGTCGAAAAATGTCATGTGGGGGCGGAGGGAATGGGCGGAAGGGGGAGAAGAGAGAACAGTGGACAGAATTACACCATCCGCCGGGGAAAGAGAGAATATAGGGGGAATAATATGTTCTTTCACAAGTGAAATTTATAAAAAGCATTCTGCTTTAAAAAAACGCAAAGTGTGTCGAAAGTGCGGGCAGAGCCAAAAAAGAGGGCAAGAAGAAAGAGAGAATGAGAGGATTATGGCCAAAGGGGGAAAAATTTTTCAGACGAACCACAGAAAAAAGCCTTCCTGCCTCAAAAAAATATCTTGAGGAAGGGTAATTTTTTGATATAATGGTAAGGACAAAAAAGTACATAGGTATCACCTGATATTGTTCGGAGGTGATAATTTTGGACAACAGTCGGGAACTGGCCGATCTCATTGACACGGAAAAGCTGCAAAAGCTCCAGGACAATTTTGCCAAGGCGCTGAATCTGGCGTTTATTACGGTGGATTACCGGGGGCGTCCTATTATTGAGTACAGCGGCTTTACCGAGTTTTGCAACAAGATCCGGGAGCGGGAGGAGTGCAGGAAGCTGTGCTACCAGTGTGATGCCCACGGCGGCCTTCACGCTACCATCACCGGGGAGCCCTACATTTATCGCTGCCACACCGGGCTGGTGGACTTTGCTGTGCCCCTCATTCTGGATGGGAAATATATGGGCTCCGTCATGGGGGGCCAGGTGAAGCTGGAGGAGCCCGTCCCTGAGCTGGAGCCTATCCTGCCCCAGACCACCCACTGGCAGGACGACCCGGAGCTGGCCGACGCGGCCTCCCGGGTCCACCGCATCCGGTACGAGCAGATGGTGGCCGGGGTCTACCTCCTGCGGGATATGATCCAGAGCCTGCTGGAGGAGGAGTACCAGAAGGTCACCCAGGCGGAGCTGCGCCGGAAGAGCCAGGAGCTGCTGGAGGAGAAGGCCGCCCGTATCAGCCTGGAGGAGGCCATTGAAGAGGGCGCCTTCTCCATGCTGGTGGACTATCTGGGCAGCGAGTTTCTTTTTTACATCCTGAACGTGATCGCCCGCCTGGCTTACCGGGAGAAGGCGGAGGAGACCGAAAAGGCAGTATGCGACTTTGCCAGTATGATGCGCTACCTCACGGAGAACAAAAACAACAGCTTTGTCACCGTGGGGGAGGAGCTGGAATATATTGACTATTACCTTCAGATCCAGAAGCGGCGGCTGGAAGGCCGCCTGGCCTACGAGATCAAGGTGCCTGAGGAGTGCAAGGGCATCCTGTGCCCCTTTTTGCTGCTCCAGCCCCTGGTGGAGAACTCCCTGAAGTACGCTGTAGAGCCCAGCCGGGAGGGGGGCATGCTGGCCATCCGGGGCAAGGCGGAGGGGGGCGCTTTCGTCCTCACCATCAGCGACAGCGGCACCGGCATGAGCCGGGAGCAGATCAGCACCATTCTGGAGCTGGAGGAGCGCCACCGGGGGAGCGGCAAGAGCAAGAATTATCTCACCAATATCAACCGGAAGATCAAGGGCCTCTTCGGCGAGAGCTACGGGGTCTTTATCCGCAGCAAGGAGGACGGATTCCCCGGGACAGAGGTGCAGATCCGTCTGCCCCTGACCAACGACAGCACCATTATGTAAAGACAAAAAGCCCGCCTGCGGGCAGAAATACGGCGAGACAGGAGGGGGCAGTATGTTTCAGGTTCTGGTAGTGGACAGCGGCGCCATCGACCGCGAGATGATGAAAAGCGTCCTGCACAAGGGACTGGACGGGCCGGTGGAGATCTATCTGGCCGGCGGGATCGAGGAGGCCAGGACGATCCTGGAGGAGACGGGCATCGACCTGATGATCGCGGATGTGCCCCTGAGCACGGCATATGTGAAAAACCTGGTGCGTACCGCCTGCGGTATCCACCAGAATATTGATGTGATCCTCACCACAGTAAAGCGCGAGGGGGAGATCGCCCAGCTGAGCAACATGCTGGGGGCCACCGGATACCTCCTCAAGCCCTTCCGGCGGGAGACCCTGCTGGATATGGTCCGCCCTCTGGAGACCCGCGCCCGGGCGGCGGAGGCCCAGGCGGGAGAGGCCGAGCAGCTGGCCTGTCTGGAGCGCATCGCCGCCAGCGTGCAGGACTGCCAATACAAAAAAACCATTGAGACGGCAAAAGAGTACATTGATTTCCTCTACCGCTCCGGGGATAATATGAGTGTTATCAGAATGCGTGTGGTAGAGTTTGCCGCCAGCCTGGCGGCGGTGGGCGCCAGCCAGAGCCAGGAGGTCCAGCAGAAGCTCGCGGCCACCCTGGAGCGCTTCCGCTCCCGCTACGACCTGCAGAGCAACAGCTTCGAGGCCACCTCCATCATCGAGGAGATGCTGGACGCCATTTTCGCCGAGCTGGAGCGCTGCCAGCTCTACTCCGACGACGATTTGAAAAAAGTACTCAATTTCATTGACCGCAACATCAAAAAGGGAGTTACCCTGGACGACGCGGCGGAATATGTGAATATGAGCTCCAGCTATTTCAGCAAGTTTTTCAAGAAATCCATGGGCATCAACTTTATTACTTATGTGACTGACCGTAAGATCGAGTTTGCCAAGGATATGCTGGAAAATACAGATATGCCGGTCATCAACATAGCCTATGAGCTGTCTTACAACGAGACCAACTACTTCAGTAAGGCATTTAAAAAGAAAGTGGGCATGACGCCCACGGAGTACCGGGAACAGTGCCTGGCCAGAAAGGGGCTCAAAGCAGCGGGGGCATAAAGTGAGCGGCGGGAAAGGAGAGATGGGCGCAGATGAAGGAATTTAGTTTCAGTACCCGGATCTTTTTTGGCGAGGGCGCGCTGGAGCGCCTGCGGAAGGTGAGCGGGAAGCGTGTACTCATCGTGACGGACAAGTTTATGTACCAGTCCGGCGTGGCCGACCGGGTCGCTTCCCATCTCACCGACTGTGAGGTCACTGTTTTCCCCGACGTGGTGCCCGATCCCCCCATTGAGACCGTGGCCGCCGGGGTCAAGGTGCTCCAGGAGTGCCGGGCCCAGGTGATGGTGGCGGTGGGGGGCGGTTCCTCCATTGACGCGGCCAAGGCCATCCGGGCTCTGGGGGACCAGCTGGCTGATCAGGACACCCAGATCATGGAGTGCTTTGCCATCCCCACCACCAGCGGCACCGGTTCCGAGGTGACTGAGTACGCGGTGATTACCGACGTCCACAAGGGCGTCAAATATCCCCTGGCCAGCCGGGGCCTGCGGCCCCCCACGGCCATTCTGGACCCGGAGCTGGTGGTGTCCGCCCCACCCAGCGTCACCGCCGACAGCGGCATGGACGTGCTCACCCACGCCCTGGAGGCCTATGTCTCCGCCAATGCCAGCGATTTTTCCGACGCCCTGGCGGAAAAGGCAGTGAGTCTGGTGTTCCGCTGGCTGCCCGTCGCCTTTAAGGACGGTTCCGACCTGCTGGCCCGGGAGAAGATGCACAACGCCTCCTGCATGGCCGGCCTGGCCTTCAATTCCGCCGGCCTGGGTATGTGCCACGGCATGGCCCACGCCATCGGCGGCAAGCTCCACCTGCCCCACGGGCGGGCCAACGCCATCGTGCTGCCCCATGTGCTCCGCTTCAACGCCCAGCTGGAGACCAGCCGGATGAAAAACGGCTACACCCTGCCGGCCCGGAAGTACCAGCGCATGGCAAAGCTGCTGGATCTGCCCTGCTCCAGCGTGGTGGTGGGGGTGAGCCAGCTGGTGCGGGGGGTGGAGGCCCTCAACCGCACCCTGAAGATCCCCGCCAATCTGCGCACCGCCAACTGTGATATGGAGGTGTTCCGGGCGGAGCGGGCCAACATTCTGGCCGCCGCCCTGGCCGATCCCACCACCGCGGCCAACCCCCGCACCCCCACCCGGGAGGAGATGAATCAGCTCCTCTCCGACGTGGCGGGCTGATAAATCTAGTTGCCTTCTGTTTTCTCCATACTTCAGGAGTGATGGGGCTGTCCCGGCGGGACAGCCCCATCACTCTTGTTTTTTGCACAATAGGTCAAAAAATGACGGTAACTTTTTTGGGCAGAATGGGTGAAAAAGCGGGACAAACAATCCCCTCCCTTTGGGGCAGTCCGAAAAATACAGTAAGGTGGCAAGAAAGTCTGCGCCGGGCACGGTATAATAGAAAGCAGAGAATCCAGGCACAGAAGTGTCCTGCAAAAATGAACGCATAGGAGGTAACGTTATGCAGAAAGAAGCACTGGGCATGATCGAGACCCGGGGACTCGTAGGCGCCATCGAGGCTGCCGATGCCATGACCAAGTCTGCCAACGTGGTGCTGATCGGCTATGAGAAGATCGGCTCCGGTCTGGTGACCGTTATGGTGCGCGGCGACGTTGGCGCTGTCAAGGCCGCTGTGGATGCCGGCGCCTGCGCCGCCGAGAAGGTGGGCGAGGTCGTCTCCCAGCACGTGATCCCCCGCCCCCACAGTGATGTGGAGAAGATCCTCCCCCAGCAGGTCTGAGCGAAGATTGAATAACCACATTTAATTATGAATCATGGAGGTAACTATCATGAAGGATGAACTGGTCAGCAAGATCATGGACGAGGTGCTCAAGAAGGTCGGCGCCGCCGAGGCTGCTCCCGCTGCCTGCGCTGCTCCCGCCCCCACTTGCAACCTGACTGAGTTTGTCGGCACTGCCATCGGCAGCACCATCGGTCTGGTCATCGCCAATGTGGACCACCAGGTCCATGAGCAGCTGGGGATCGATAAGAAGTATCGCTCCATCGGCATCATCGGCGACCGTACCGGCGCCGGCCCCCAGATCTTCGCCGCCGACGAGGCCGTGAAGGCTACCAACAGTGAGATCGTGAAGATCGAGCTGCCCCGTGATACTCAGGGCGGCGCCGGCCACGGCTCTCTGATCATCTTCGGCGCTGAGGACGTCTCCGACGTGCGCCGGGCCGTTGAGGTCTGCCTGCGCGAGCTGGAGCGCACCTTCGGCGACGTGTACGGCAACAGCGCCGGCCACCTGGAGTTCCAGTACACCGCCCGCGCCAGCTACGCTCTGAACAAGGCTTTCGGCGCCCCCATCGGCAAGTCCTTCGGCATCACCGTGGGCGCCCCCGCCGCCATCGGCGTGGTCCTGGCCGATACCGCCGTGAAGGCCGCTACCGTTGATGTGGTGGGCTGCTCCACCCCCGGCAACGGCGGCACCAGCTACTCCAACGAGGTCATCCTGACCTTCTCCGGCGACTCCGGCGCCGTGAAGCAGGCCATCATCGCCGCCCGCGATGTGGGCATGCAGCTGCTGAAGACTCTGGCCCCCGACGAGGAGCTCAAGAGCACCACTACCCCCTACATCATCTAATTACGGGAAGGAGTCAGTTACATGAAGTCGAAACGTTTTGAAGTCCTGGCCGCCCGCCCGGTCAACCAGGACGGCTACGTAAAGGAGTGGCCTGAGGTCGGTCTGATCGCCATGAACAGCCCCTTCGATCCTGTGCCCAGCATCAAGATCGAGAACGGCCGCGTTGTGGAGCTGGACGGCAAGACCCGTGACCAGTTCGACATGCTGGACACCTTCATCGCCGATCACGCCATCCGTCTGGCCGGCGCCGAGAAGGCCATGGCCATGGACTCCCTGGAGATCGCCCGCATGATCGTGGACATCAACGTCTCCCGCAAGGAAGTTCTGGACATCACCCTGTGCCTCACTCCCGCCAAGCTGACCGAGGTGGTGGGCAAGCTGAGCATCGTGGAGATCATGATGGGCCTGACCAAGATGCGCGCCCGTATGATGCCCGCCAACCAGTGCCATGTCACCAACGTGAAGGACAACCCCATCCAGATCGCCGCCGACGCCGCCGAGGCTGCCATCCGTGGCTTTGCTGAGATGGAGACCACCGTGGGCGTGGCCCGCTACGCTCCCTTCAACGCCATGGCCCTGTTCGTGGGCGCCCAGGTGGGCCGGGCCGGCATCATGACCCAGTGCGCTCTGGAAGAGGCCACTGAGCTGATGCTCGGTATGCGCGGCTTCACCACCTATGCCGAGACCATCTCCGTCTACGGCACCGAGCCCGTGTTCATGGACGGCGACGACACCCCCTACTCCAAGGCGTTCCTGGCCTCCTGCTACGCCTCCCGCGGCCTGAAGATGCGCTTCACCTCCGGCACCGGTTCCGAGGTCCAGATGGGCTATGCCGAGGGCAAGTCCATGCTGTACCTGGAGGCCCGCTGCCTGGCCGTCACCAAGGGCGCCGGCGTGCAGGGCACCCAGAACGGCTCCGTGTCTTGTATCGGCGTGCCCGCCGGCGTGCCCGGTGGTATCCGTGCCGTGGCCGCTGAGAACCTCATCGCCATGCTGCTGGACCTGGAGTGCACCTCCTCCAACGACCAGACCTTCACCCACTCCGATCTGCGCCGTGTGGCCCGCAGCGTGCCTCAGTTCTTCTCCGGCACCGACTACATCTGCTCCGGCTACTCCGCTACCCCCAACTACGACAACATGTTCGCCGGCTCCAACTGGGACGCCGAGGACTACGACGACTGGAACATCATCCAGCGCGACATGCGCGTGGACGGCGGCCTGAACCCCGTGCGGGAAGAGGACGTCATCAAGGCCCGCAACAAGGCTGCCCGCGCGCTCCAGGGTATGTTCCGCGAGCTGGGCCTGCCCGAGATCACCGACGCCGAGGTGGAGGCTGCCACCTACGCCAACGGCTCTCAGGATATGCCCGACCGCAACGTCAACGAGGATCTGAAGGCCATTGAGGAGATGATGGCCCGCAAGGTCACCGGCGTGGACTTCGTGAAGGCTCTGGACAAGGCCGGCTTCCCCGACGTGGCCCAGAACGTGTACAACATGCTCCGCCAGAAGGTGGCCGGTGACTACCTGCACACCGCCTCCATCTTTGACGACAACTTCCACGTCCTGAGCGCCGTGAACGTCCCCAACGACTATCATGGACCTATGACCGGCTACCAGATCAGCGAGGAGAGATGGGAGCAGCTGAAGAACATCCCCAACGCGATCAGTCCGGAAGACATCTAATGGAGGGGTGACAAGAAATGACGTTTGACGCTAATGTTCTTCGCAGTGTGATCGAAGAAGTTCTGAAAGAGATGAACGTGAGCGAGGGCGCCCCCGCTGCCGCTCCCGCCGCCGCTCCCGCCAGCACCATTCCCGCTGGCAAGCTGACCCTCACCGAGACCGGCGAGGCCCAGAAGGGCACCGCCGCCGATGAGGTGGTCATCGGCCTGGCTCCCGCCTTCGCCACCAAGCAGCACAAGACCATCATCGACCTGCCCCACGACAAGGTGCTCCGCGAGATCATCGCCGGCATCGAGGAGGAGGGCATGAAGTGGCGCCTGATAAAGGTGTATCGGACCTCCGACGTGTCCTTCATCGCCCACGACGCCGCCGAGTACTCCGGCTCCGGCATCGGCATCGGCATCCAGTCCAAGGGCACCACGGTCATTCACCAGAAGGACCTGCCCCCTCTGTCCAATCTGGAGCTGTTCTCTCAGGCGCCCCTGATCGACCTGGACACCTACCGCCAGATCGGCAAGAACGCCGCCAAGTATGCCAAGGGCGAGGCCCCCACTCCCGTTCCCGTGCGCAACGACCAGATGGCCCGTCCCACCTACCAGGCCCTGTCCGCTCTGCTCCACATCAAGGAGACCGAGCTGGTTGACTACACCCGGAAGCCCCAGGCCGTTACGGCTAGCTTTCAGTAAGGGAGGCATTTGATTTATGGATCAGGAACTTTTGATGAAGCAGATCGTGGAGCAGGTCATGGCCGCCATGAACGCCGCCTCCGCTCCCTCCGCTCCCAAGGCCTGCGGCGGCTGCGTGACCGCCGCCAACTACCCCCTGGCCGAGAACATGGCCGAGAGCATTAAGACCCCCACCGGCAAGCCCTTCACCTCTCTGAGCTATGAGAAGGTGATCAGCGGCGAGCTCACCCCCGAGGATATGCGTATCGCCCCCGAGACCCTGGAGATGCAGGCTCAGGTGGCCGAGAGCGTGGGCCGCGAGGCCTTCGCCGGCAACCTCCGCCGCGCTGCCGAGCTCATCGCCGTGCCCGACGAGCGGCTGCTGGAGATCTACAACGCCCTGCGCCCCTACCGCTCCACCAAGCAGGAGCTGCTGGACATCGCCAAGGAGCTGGACGGCTACAAGGCTACCGTGGCTGCCAATCTGGTTCGTGAGGCCGCCGAGGTCTACGAGAAGCGGGACCGCCTGAAGAAGTTCTAAGAAAATCCCAAGATTGTAGGAGGCCTCGCCATGAAGATAGTCGCAGGAATCGACATCGGAAATGCAACAACTGAAACGGCGCTGGCCCGGATCGAAAACGGGAAAGCTCACTTCCTGTCCAGCGGTATCGTGCCCACGACAGGGATCAAGGGCACCCGACAGAATATCAACGGAATTTTCCACTCTCTTACCAATGCCCTGGAGGCGGCGGGATTGACCCTTCAGGACCTGAGTGAGGTCCGCCTCAACGAGGCGGCCCCGGTCATCGGTGACGTGGCCATGGAGACCATCACCGAGACCATCATCACCGAGTCCACTATGATCGGCCACAATCCCGCCACCCCGGGCGGGGTAGGCGTCGGCGTGGGCGAGACCGTTATGGTGGAGGACCTGGAGAAGGCCGGCGGCGGGAAGGATTACATTGTGGTCATTCCCTCCAACGTGGACTTTGAAGTGGCCGCCGCCATGATCAATCGGGGGACTTCCAACGGCAAGCAGGTCACCGCCGCCATCGTGCAGCGGGACGACGGCGTGCTCATCAGCAACCGGCTGGACCGGAAGATCCCCATTGTGGACGAGGTGGGCCTGATCGACAAGGTGCCCCTGGGTATGCGGGCCGCCGTAGAGGTGGCCGCTACCGGCGGCGTGGTGGAGGTCCTCTCCAACCCCTACGGTATCGCCACCCTCTTCGGCCTCTCCTCTGACGAGACCCGTCAGGTGGTGCCCATTGCCCGTGCTCTCATCGGCAACCGGTCGGCCGTGGTCATCAAGACCCCCGCCGGCGACGTGAAGGAGCGCAAGATCCCCGCTGGTTCCATTGAGATCCGGGGGGGCAGCCGCACCGTCAAGGTCAATGTGGACGAGGGCGCCGAGAAGATCATGGCTGCCGTGGGCGCCGTTCCCGATGTGGACGACGTCCGGGGCGAGCCGGGGACCAACGCCGGCGGCATGCTGGAGAAGGTGCGCCAGGTTATGGCCAACCTTACCAACCAGCATCCCAAGGACATCATGATCCAGGACCTCCTGGCTGTGGACACGTTCACGCCCCAGAAGGTGCGCGGCGGCCTGGCCAACGAGTTCTCCCAGGAGAACGCCGTGGGCATCGCCGCCATGGTGAAGGCGGACCGTCTGCAGATGGTCAGCATCGCCAAGGAATTTTCCGAGAAGATCGGTGTGCCCGTACAGGTGGGCGGCGTGGAGGCCGACATGGCCATCCGCGGCGCACTGACCACCCCGGGAACCACCAAGCCCCTGGCCATTCTGGATATGGGCGCCGGATCTACCGACGCGTCCATCATTAACTCGGCCGGGGAGATCCACTCCATCCATCTGGCGGGTGCGGGGAACATGGTGACCCTGCTTATCCAGTCGGAGATGGGGCTGGACGACTTTGACACTGCGGAGGACATCAAGAAGTATCCCCTTGCAAAGGTGGAGAGCCTGTTCCACATTCGCCACGAAAACGGGACGGCTGAGTTCTTTGACCAGCCCCTGGCCCCCCACCTCTTTGCCAAGGTGGTCATCCTGAAGGAGGGCAAGATGATCCCTCTGGAGGGCGACCAGTCCATGGAGCGCATCAAGCTCATCCGCCGCCAGGCCAAGGAGAAGGTGTTCGTCACCAACGCCGTACGGGCCCTCACCAAGGTGAGTCCTACCGGCAATGTGCGGGACATCCAGTTCGTGGTACTGGTAGGCGGTTCGGCCCTGGATTTCGAGGTGCCGCAGCTGGTGACCGACGCGCTCTCTCAGTACCGTGTGGTGGCTGGCCGCGGCAACATCCGCGGCACGGAAGGCCCCAGAAATGCTGTGGCCACCGGTCTGGTGCTCTCTCTCACAGAAGGGGGCGCTTGATCGATGCGGCCGATAGAACAGGAACGTCCCACCGTCAAGGTGTTCCTCTCCCCCAGCCATGGGCGGGAAGAGACTCTCCGCCAGCTGCTCTACGGCATCGAAGAGGAAGGTATCCCCTATGATGTGGCTGAGGGAAAAGGCGGTGACGCGGTGGCCCTTGCCTGGGACGCCAGCCGGCAATCCCGGCTGGAGGTCGGACTTGGACTGAGCAGCGAGAAACTGGTCCTCCATTTTGGGAAGCTGGAAGCCAACCAGCCCCTCTTCGTCATCTCGGCCCGTTCGCCGGTGAACGAGGTGCGGGCGATGGGTGCCAATGCCGCCCGTCTGGTGAAAAAGCTCCCCTTTAAACCTCTGAAAGAGGAACCCAAGGAGGTGAAACAGTGAGCCTGAAAAGTTTGGGCCTGATCGAGACCTATGGACTGCTGGCCGGCGTTGTGGCGGCGGACACGGCGGTGAAATCCGCCAATGTCACCCTGGTAGGCTATGAGTTTGCCAAAGGCAGCGGTATGACCACCATTAAGGTGGAGGGCGATGTGGGCGCCGTCAAGGCTGCCATTTCCGCCGCTCAGGTGGCGGCGGAGAAGGTGGGCCGGGTGGCGTCTACCCGGGTCATTCCCCGTCCTTCTCAGTACCTGGAAGTGATGGTGCGCAACGGGGACACTGTGGGCTATGAAAAGCCAGCCCCTGCGCCGGAGCCTGAACCTCCAGCTCCGCCTGAGCCCCCTGAGGCTCCCGTCCCTCCCAAAGCTCCCGCACCCAAGCACAGCGGAAAGAAGTCCGGCAAGCCCCTGCCCAAAGAGGCAAAGGCCCCGGCCCCGGAAGCGGTGAAGGGGGAGGCTGAGGCAGCTGCGGAGCCCCAAGGGGAAAAGAAGGACTGAAAACTGAACACACCATTTTAGGAGGAACCCAATATGAGCGAAGCTTTAGGTATGATCGAGACCAAGGGTCTGGTTGGCGCCATCGAGGCCGCCGATGCCATGACCAAGTCTGCCAACGTGATGCTGGTGGGCTACGAGAAGATCGGCTCCGGTCTGGTCACCGTGATGGTCCGCGGTGATGTAGGCGCGGTGAAGGCCGCTGTGGACGCCGGTGCCTGCGCCGCCGAGAAGGTGGGCGAGGTGGTTTCCCAGCACGTCATTCCCCGTCCTCACACTGATGTGGAGAAGATCCTGCCCAAGGCCCTGTAAGAATAGGTTGGCGGCATGAGCACGCAGAGTATGACCAGGGAAGAACTGGTGAAACTGGTGACTCAGCGGGTGGTGGAGGCCCTGAAGGCAGGGCCTCCCATCCCCCTGGGTGTGTCCAACCGGCACATCCATCTGGATCGGTCGGATATGGATGCGCTGTTCGGGCCGGGCAGCGAGCTGACCTTCAAGAAGGAGCTGGCACAGCCCGGTCAATACGCCGCGGAAGAGACTGTCATCATTCGCGGGCCCAAGGGTGAGATCAAGCGGGTGCGGGTTCTTGGCCCCCTCCGCTCTGCCACCCAGGTGGAGATCTCCGTGGCAGACGGCTATGTGCTGGGGGTCAAACCCCCGGTGCGGGAGTCTGGCAAGCTGGACAATACCCCCGGCGTGGAGATCATCGGCCCCTGCGGCGCCGTGAAGAAGGATGCCGGCGCCATCGTGGCCCTGCGCCACATCCACATGTCCCCTGAGGACGCCCTGCGCTTTGGCGTGCAGGATAAGGATATCGTCCATGTGGATGCCGGAGACGGGACCCGGAATCTGATGTTCCGAAACGTTCTGGTGCGGGTCTCGGACAAATATCGTCTGGAGATGCACATTGACGTGGACGAGGCAAACGCGGCGGGCGCAAAGAACGGCGACCGCGTGAGAATCACCAAACGCAAATAAAAGGATGTGATGATCCCATGGCCTTTGACCTGAGCGCGGCCAATGAGACACTTTTAGAGTTTGAGCGGCTGGTTCAGGAGGGGTGTACCGCACCCTGGGCCGGGGATCTCAAAGTAGGCGTCGACCTGGGAACGGCCAACATCGTTCTCGCTGTGGTGGACGAAGACAACCGGCCGGTGGCCGGTATCTCCACAGCCTCCCGCGTGGTGCGGGACGGCATCGTGGTGGACTATGTGGGCGCGGTTTCCGCGGTCACACGCATGAAAGCAGAACTGGAGGCAAGGCTGGGCCGTTCCCTTGACCGGGCGGCCACAGCCATTCCTCCCGGCATTATCCCCGGCAATGTCAAAGCCATAGCCAATGTGGTGGAGGGGGCCGGCTTCGAGGTTTCCGCCGTGGTGGATGAGCCCACCGCGGCTGCCACTGTTTTGGGTATCCGCTCCGGCGCTGTGGTGGACGTAGGCGGTGGGACCACCGGCATCAGCATTCTGAAGGATGGCCGGGTGATCTTCACCGGTGACGAGCCCACCGGCGGCACCCACATGACCTTGGTTCTGGCGGGGTTTCACCGCTGCACTACCGAGGAAGCGGAGACCCTGAAGAAGGACCGCAGCAGGGAGACGGACGTATTTCCCGTGGTCCGGCCTGTGGTGGAGAAGATGGCTTCCATCGTAGAGCGATACCTGAAAGGGTATGACGTGGATACCCTGTATGTGGTGGGCGGCGCCTGCTGCTTCACCCAGTTTGAACGAGTTTTTGAAAAAAACATCGGTATCCCCACGGTGAAGCCGGCCGCGCCCCTTTTGGTCACGCCGCTGGGGATCGCCATGAATGCATAAATCGCACAGCGGCCGGTCTCCGGCCGGTCGCTTAGGGAAGGGATGATACCGTGACAGAAGAACAACTTCGCACCGCGGTTTGGGAAGCCCTTACCACTGAGATCGCGCAGAGAGTGTCCCAGAAGCTGATCGAATTGCAGAAAAAGGCCCTGGTGGTGTGCACCGGGTCTACCATGGGGTTTCCCCTGTGGATGGTAGGCCTGCAGCAGCTGCAGCAGGCGGGGTTCCAGTTTGATCTGTATCTCTCCCAGAGCGCGGCGCAGATTTTAAATGTAGGCGCAATCCAGGCCGGCCTGAATATCGGGAAGGTCTACCTGGGCAGCAGCGATGAGCCTCCCGAGAAGGTGGCCATGCCCTATCCCACGATCCTGGTGCCGGCCATGACCATCAACACGGCGGCCAAAATCGCTTCCTGCACCGCCGACACTCCTGCGGCCCGGGTGATCTTCAACTCCATGCTGCGGGGGAAGAACGTGGTGGTGGCGGTAGACGGCTGCTGCCCGGACAACAGCGAGCGCGCCGCAAAGGGCTATCGCATGACACCGGCGGTGAAGGAGCAGCTCCGGGCCAATCTGGAGCGGATGCGGGACTTCGGCGCTGTCCTGACCACGGCTGAGGCCATGGCCAGTAAGACGCTCAGGCTCATCGGTGCCGGGGGAGAGGACCACCGTCCCCCTGCCGCCTGCACCCGGGAGAAAGCTCCGGCGGCCCCCGGTGAGGTCCGCTATACCGGTGGACGTATCGTGGGCCGGGGCGCTGTGGCGGGATTGTCCGCCGGCGCCGTGCTTCGGATCCCCAAGGGCTGCCAGGTGACACAGCTGGCCAGAGATACCGCCGCCGTGCGGGGCGTGACCCTGGTAATGGAATAAGCAAAGAGATTTGAGGTGTAGCTATGTACCTGGGAAGAGTGGTGGGCACGGTGGTCTCCACCAGCAAAAATGAAGCCCTGATCGGCATGAAATTTCTCATCGTAGAGCGCCTGGATGAGCATCTTCAGAGGGAGGGCACCAGCGAGGTGGCCGTGGACTCGGTGGGCGCCGGCACGGGCGAGATCGTCATCGTCTGTAAAGGCAGCTCCGCCCGCTATGTCTTTGGGGGCAACGCCCCGTTGGACACCTCTATTGTAGGAATTGTGGATACTGTGGAGGTGGGCTAATGGCCAATCTGTACACCAAAACCGGCGACAAGGGTACCACCAGTCTGGTCGGCGGCAGCCGGGTGAGCAAGGACGATCTGCGGGTGGAGTGCTACGGCACCGTAGATGAGATGGGTTCCGCTCTGGGCATGGCCAAGTCTCTGACCCAGCGGGATTATGTGCGGGACACCCTGCACCATATCCAGGGGCTCCTGTTTCTTCTGGGAGCTGAGATCGCCAGCGATGAAAACGGCCTTGCCAAACTCAAGCGCACCATCAGCGAAGACGATGTCCGCTATCTGGAGGGCGTGGTGGACAAGTGCACCGAGACCAACGGCCCCCAGAAGGCCTTTGTGATCCCCGGCGAGAATCCCCCCTCCGGCGCGCTCCATCTGGCCCGCACCATCGTGCGCCGCTGCGAGCGCAACCTGATCCGCCTGGCGGGCGAAAACCCGGTGCGGGATACGGTGCTGCGCTTTGTCAACCGGCTGTCCGACGCCACCTATGCTCTGGCCCGGCTGGAGGAGACTCTGGCCCAGCAGGAGGCCCTGCGGGGCCGGGTGGAGGAGGAGGTCCGCCGGCAGCTCAGCGCCCAGGAGGAGCGTCCTCCCCTCACCCTGGAGGTTGCGGAAAAGATGGCCGCCAGAGCCCGGGAAAAAGCCAAAGAGATCGGCGTGCCCATGGTCATTGCCGTGGTGGACGAGGGCGGCAACATCATCATGCTCCAGCGCATGGCCAACGCCCTGCTGGGCAGCATTGATATCGCCCTGAACAAGGCTTTTACCGCCGTCGCCTTCCAGAATTCCACCGACCGGCTGGGCGCCGACGCCCAGCCCGGCAAACCGCTCTACGGTATTGAAACCAGTAACGGCGGGCGTGTCGTCATCTTCGGCGGCGGCTTCCCCTATGTGTACCAGGGCCGGATCGTGGGCGCTGTGGGCGTCTCCGGCGGCACCGTGGAGGAAGACATGTGCGTTGCCCGGTATGCTCTGGGCGAGTGAAGCGACGCGAAACTCATTCCTTATGAAAGGTAGGAGGAATTGCTGAGATGAATGTAGATCTGAACCTTGTGGAACGGCTGGTCCAGAAGGTGCTGGAGCAGGTGGACGACGCTGAGCTCACCACCGCCGGCGACTGCGGCGTCTTTGCCACCATGGACGAGGCTGTGGCCGCCGCGGAGGAGGCCCAGCGGGAGTACCTGACCCGCTCCATGGCCGACCGGGCCAAATATGTGCAGGTGATCCGGGACGTGGTCCTGAAGAAGGAGAACCTGGAGTACATGTCCCAGGCCACTGTGGATGAGACCGGCATGGGCGGCTACGAGTACAAGGTGATCAAGAACACCCTGGCGGCCACCAAGACCCCCGGTGTGGAGGACCTGACTACCGAGGCCCTGTCCGGTGACGACGGCCTCACCCTGGTGGAGTACTCCCCCTTTGGCGTGATCGGCGCCATCACCCCCACCACCAACCCCACCGAGACCGTCATTTGTAACTCCATCGGTATGCTGGCTGCCGGCAACGCCGTGGTGTTCAGCCCCCATCCCCGGGCCAAGAACGTGACCCTTTTCCTCATCAAGGCCATCAACCGGGCTCTGATGAATGCGGGCGCGCCGGCCAACCTGGTGGTCACCGTGGCCGAGCCCTCTATTGAGAACACCAACGCCATGATGAACCACCCCAAGGTCCGTATGCTGGTTGCCACCGGCGGCCCCGGCATTGTAAAGACCGTCCTCTCCTCCGGCAAGAAGGCCATCGGCGCCGGCGCGGGCAATCCCCCCGTGGTGGTGGATGAGACCGCCGACATCGAGAAGGCCGCCAAGGACATTGTCAACGGCTGCAGCTTCGACAACAACCTGCCCTGTATCGCCGAGAAGGAGATCATCGCGGTGGACTCCATCGCCGACTATCTCATCTTCAACATGAAGAACGCCGGCGCCTATGAGGTGCGTGACAAGAAGGTCATTGACCAGCTGGTGGAGCTGGTGACCAAGGAGGGCAAGCACCCCAAGACCGAGTTCGTGGGCAAGAGTGCCCAGTATATTCTCAGCCAGGTGGGCATCCAGGTGGGGCCCGAGGTAAAGGTCATCCTGATGGAGGCCACCGAGGATCATCCCTTTGTGCAGGTGGAGCTGATGATGCCCATCCTGCCCCTGGTCCGTGTGAAGAATGTGGACGAGGCCATCGACATGGCCATCCGTGTGGAGCACGGCAACCGTCACACCGCCATCATGCACTCCCGGAACGTGGATAAGCTCACCAAGATGGCCAAGCTGATCCAGACCACCATCTTCGTGAAGAACGGCCCCTCTTATGCCGGTATCGGCGTGGGCGGCATGGGCCACACCACCTTTACCATTGCGGGACCCACCGGTGAGGGCCTCACCTCTGCCAAGTCTTTTGCCCGGAGAAGAAAGTGCGTGCTGGTTGGCGGCTTTGACGTCCGTTAAACCAGGCCAGACGGGCTTTGGCTGATGAAAGGATTGGAATTATGGGAAACAATCTGATTGCCGCAGTGGAGCAGGCTGGCATCGTTGGCGCCGGCGGTGCTGGGTTTCCAACCCATGTCAAGCTGAACGCCAAGGCAGATACCGTCATCATCAACGGCGCGGAGTGTGAGCCCCTGCTCCGGGTGGATCAGCAGCTGATGGCCCGCAAGGCTCAGACTCTGCTGGAAGCCCTGAACATGATCGTGGAGCAGGTGGGCGCCCAGCGGGGCGTGGTGGCTTTGAAGGAGCACTACCACGAGGCCACTGCCGCCCTGCAGCAGCACCTGCCCCGGTATCCCAAGCTGAGTATCCACCTGTTGGGCGGGTTCTACCCCGCCGGTGACGAGCAGGTCATCGTCTGCGAAGTCACCGGCCGGGTGGTGCCCGAGGGCGGCATTCCCATTCAGGTGGGCGTGGTGGTCACCAATGTGGAGACTGCCCTGAACGTATATGCCGCAGCCACCTCTGGCGCGCCGGTGACGGAGAAGTACGTTACCGTGACCGGTGCGGTGCAGACCCCCATCACCGTCAAGGTCCCCCTGGGCGCCACAGTCCGGGAGACCCTGGCCATGGCTGGGGGGCCCACGGTGGCGGAGTATTCGGTGGTCAACGGCGGTCCCATGATGGGCGCCCTGGTCTCTCCGGACAGCTATATTACCAAGACCACAAAAGGCCTCATCGTGGTCCCTAAGGGTCATCCCTTGCTGCTGAGCCTGGAGAAGCCCCTGGCGCGGTCCATTCGGGATGCGGCCATTGCCTGTATGCAGTGCTCCCTGTGTACCGAGGTGTGCCCCCGGGCCAATCTGGGACACCGCATCCATCCCCACAAGCTCATGCGGCTGGCCGGTTACGGCTCGCTGTGTGACGAGAAGGACACCCCTATGAACGCCTATCTGTGCTGCGGCTGCCGGCTGTGTGAGTACGCCTGCGTCATGAACCTGCAGCCCTGGAAGCTCAACGGCAATCTGAAGGGGATCCTGGGGAAGAACGGAATCCGCAACACCCTGCACAACCAGCCCGAGCATCCTGCACCCTTCCGCGAGACCAAGCGCTATCCCGTCCACAAGCTCATCCATCAGCTGGGGCTGTCCCAGTACGACGTGCCCGCGCCGATGGATGAATCCCTGCGTAATGTAAGCAAGGTCACGCTCCCCCTCCGCCAGAATGTGGGGGCGCCGGCCGAGCCTGTGGTGAAGGCGGGGGACGTCGTCACCGCAGGGGATCTGATCGCCCGTATTCCGGAGGGCAAGCTGGGCGCCAACCTCCACGCGAGCATCTCCGGTACTGTACAGGCGGTTACCGACACAGCGATTGTGATCCAGGCGTAATCCCGATCCGACAGTTTGTAAGTTTTACGAGACCTAAAATCTACATCAAAGAGAGGGAAAATTATGGATATCTTGGCATTGATCGCAGCATTTGGCGGCGGCGCTATCGGCGCCTACATGGGCGCGCTTCCCGCCTTTATTATGACCGGCGTGCTGGCCCTGCTGGGTGCCGGCCTGAGCGCTGCGGGCGTTGAGGCCGGTGGGTTCATCACCACTTACATGGCGTTCGGTTCCTTTGTGGGCCCCCACATCGCCTTCGCCGGCGGCGTGGCCGCGGCCGCCTATGCCGGCCGCAAGGGCAAGCTGAGCAGCGGCGCTGACATCGGCTCCCCCCTCAACGGCCTGGGCTGCCCCGACGTCATCGTGGTGGGCGGTATCTTCGGTATCATCGGCTATGTGATCGCCACCCTGATCGGCATGCTGCCCGGCATCGGCGCCGGCCAGATCGCCGCCACTGACCTCCCCGGTATCACCGTGGTCATCTCCGGCATCATCTCCCGTCTGGTGTTCGGTAAGACCGGCCTCACCGGCAAGTACACCGGCAAGGGCCCCCGCACCTGGGCTTCCGGCGGCATTACCTTTGTCTACAATGTGATTCTGGGCCTGGGCATCGGCGTGGCCGTGAGCTTTGTGGCCGCCGTTCTTTCCCAGACTGACTCCTGGGCTACCATTTCCGGCAACTATGCCGTGCTGTGCTTCGGCTTCGCGGCCATCACCCTGGTCTTCACTCAGACCGGGTCCGCTATGCCCGGCACCCACCACATCATGCTGCCCGCCGGCCTGGCCGCTGTGGTGGGCATCGGTGTCTGGGGCCCCTACGGCGCTTTCCTGGGCGTGGTGTTCGGCATTCTGGGCTCTCTGCTGGGCGACTTCTTCGGCAACACTTTCAACAGCCACTGCGACTCCCACATCGATCCTCCCGCCTTTACCATCTTCATCCTCACCTCCATCATCAGCGTGCTGGGTGCGGTGCTCTAAGCTTGGCGGTTTAAGCGTGTAAGAAAAGAGGCTTTACATGGGAATTTCCATAGGACTGCTGGAACTGAAAAGCATCCCGGTGGGCATTCAGACCGCCGATGAGATGCTGAAGGCTGCCAATGTGCAGCTGTTGGTGGCGGCGCCCACCTGTCCGGGCAAGTACGTCATCATCATCAGTGGCAATGTTGGTGCGGTGAAGAGCTCCATGAATACGGGCCGGCAGTTTGCCGGCACCTTCCTGGTGGGGCACCACACCATCAACAACGTCCACGAATCCGTTCCCGCCGCGGTGGTGGGGACCACTGAGGTGAGTAAGGTGGCCTCACTGGGTGTCATTGAGACCATCTCCGCGCTGACGGCGGTGCAGGCGGGCGACATCGCGGCTAAGGCCTCCAACATCACCCTGATGGAGATCCGCATCGCCCGGGGCATGGGCGGAAAGGGATTCCTCATCTTTACCGGTGAGGTATCGGCTGTCCGCTCTGCGGTCAAGGCCTGTATTTCGGGTCTGGAAAGCAGCGGCGAGATCATCAGCCACTGTGTCATCCCCTCCCCCCATGCGGATCTGATAAAACAGTTGATGTAAGCAGTGGAGATGTGGTATACTGTTCTGTGGAAGCAGGCAGTATACCACATCCCGCAAAAGCTCTCGCCCAGCAGGGCAGAAGCAACAGCCCATGAAAGGAGGCAGCATCCATGAGTGAGCAGCAGTGCCCGAATTGCCACTATCCCATCCCCGAGCGCAAGAAGCCCGGTGAGGAGAAGGCTCCCGGCAGCATGTATCATCCCTCCAATCCGGACGATACCGACAGCGTGGACTGCGCGCAGTGCTTCTATCAGGCTCCCCAGGAGCCCCAGAACGAGGACTGCCCTCAGTGCCACTACAGCCCCGACAAAGAGTAAGCTCCAAAAGACGCAATGAAATGAAAAAATAAACGATAGAAAGGGAGGACGAGCATGGAACGTCTGGTTGGCAAAGAGGCGCCCGCTTTCAAGATGGAGGCACTGAGCGCCGACGGTGAGCATTTCACCACGGTAGAGCTTTCTGATTACGCAGGGAAATGGCTCGTCCTCTTTTTCTATCCCATGGACTTCACTTTTGTCTGCCCCACAGAGCTCACCGCTTTTTCTGAGCGGCGGGCGGCCTTTGAACAGGCGGGGGCGGAGCTGCTGGCGGTGAGTACCGACAGCAAATTTTCCCACCTGGCCTGGACCCGGGAGGGCCTGGGCAAGCTGGGGTACCCCATGGCGGCGGACCAGACGCTGCGGGTCTGCCGGGATTACGGGGTGCTGCTGGAGGACGAGGGGGTGGCCCTGAGGGGTCTGTTCCTCATTGACCCCCAGCAGAAGGTGCGCTACAGCGTCATCCACGACAACGACATTGGCCGCAACCCGGAGGAGATCCTGCGGGTACTGGCGGCCCTCCAGTCCGGCGGCCTGTGCGCCGCGGGTTGGACCGCGGGGCAGGATAACCTCCACCCCGAGATCCCCCAGGAGCAGCCCCACCTGGAGGTGACGGGCCAGTACGATGTCACCATCTACACCCAGCCCGGGTGCAGCTACTGCCGCCGCACCAAGGAGTTTCTCCAGGAGTGCGGGGTGGCCTACCGGGAGGTGGACCTGACCACCGACAAAGCCGGCCAGGCCTTCATGGCCCAGCGGGGCTACACCGCCCTGCCGGTGACAGTGATCGGTGACACGGAGATCAGCGGCTATGACATGGCGCGGGTGCGCAAGGCGCTGGGGCTGAACTGAGGCCCCTTTTGAAACAAGGAGCGATCGCGTATGGATGAGAACAGACAGGACCCCAGCCTGGGGAAACTG
Organism: uncultured bacterium; assembly: GCA_949293245.1. Lineage (GTDB taxonomy): Bacteria > Bacillota > Clostridia > Oscillospirales > Oscillospiraceae > CASFCS01. The sequence continues at coordinate 53,338 of CASFCS010000004.1, forward strand.
CGTATTGTCCAGGAGTCGGTTCCCGGCAAGGAAGTGACTCTGGCCCATATCATTGCCAGCCCCGACGAGGTGATCTATCAGAAGCTGGGGCTGGACCCCAATGTGGACTATCACCAGGCGGCCATCGCCGTGCTGGCCATCTGCCCCTGTGAGACCACCGTTATCGCCGGCGACATCGCCCTGAAGACCTCCAAGATTGAGATGGGGTTCCTGGACCGGTTTTCCGGCACCCTGATCTTCACCGGGCGCATCGGCAATGTGGAGTCCTCGGTGCGGGGCATCCTGACCTACCTTAAGAACAAGCTGGGCTTTACCGTCTGCGAGATTACCCGGACATGAAAAAAATCATGCTGGTGGGCCGCAGTGAGTGCGGCAAGACAACGCTGCGTCAGGCCCTGAAAGGCGGTACCATCAAGTACCACAAGACCCAGTACATCAACCACTACGATGTGGTGATCGACACGCCGGGGGAGTATGCGGAAACCCATACCCTGGGCAGAGCTCTGGCGCTGTACAGTTACGAGTGCGATGTCATCGCCCTCCTGCTCAACAGCACGGAGCCCTATTCCCTCTATCCGCCCTGTGTGGCGGCCTGTGCCAACCGGCCGGTGATCGGCATCGTGACACAGATCGACCAGCCCAAGGGGAATGTGGACCGCGCCCACAACTGGCTGAAGCTGGCAGGGTGTAACCCCATTTTCCATGTCAGCTCGTACACCGGGGAGGGGATCTGGGAGATCCTCAACTATCTGAAAGAGCCGGGAGACGTGCTGCCTTGGGAGAGCGCCGAAGAAGCGGAGAAGCCCCGGAACGTGGTGTCCGACAAGTATGGACCGATTGTGTAAGTTTGCAAACAATGGGGAGCGAATGGCGGGAAGGCGTCCCGCTGTTCGCTCCCGTTTTCTTATTTGTGCGCCCGATGGGGGCGGGCTGTCTTTTGGTTGACAGCTGTGGTATGGGTTCAAAAAGCAAAAAGGAGGATGAGGACTGTGGAACTGCGAGAGATGCTGGACACCATTAAGCCTGTGGATGAGGGGGCCCGGGAGGCGGCCTGGAAGCACTGGGACGCCGTGGCCAAGCCCCTGCGCTCCCTGGGGCTGCTGGAGGAGGCGGTGGTCCGCATGGCCGCCATTGAGCGCACAGAGATGGTGCGCCTGGGGAAACGGGCTGTGGTGGTCATGTGCGCCGACAACGGGGTGGTGGCCGAGGGGGTCACCCAGACCGGCCAGGAGGTCACCGCCATCGTGGCAGAGAATATGACCCGGAAGGCCACCTCTGTGTGCCAGATGGCCCAGGTGGCCCGGGCGGACGTGATCCCCGTGGACGTGGGCACCTGCCGCCCCCTGTGCGAGGGGGTGCTGGACCGGTGCATCCGCCGGGGGGGCACTGCCAACATGACCCAGGGCCCCGCCATGAGCCGGGAGGAGTGTCTCCGGGCCATCCAGGTGGGCATTGACATTGTAAACCAGCTGAAAGAACAAGGATACGGTCTTATTGCCACGGGGGAGATGGGCATCGGCAACACCACCACCTCCTCGGCCATCGTGTCCGTCCTGCTGGATCGGGACCCCGGCCAGGTGACTGGGCGGGGGGCCGGCCTGTCCTCTGCGGGGCTGGAGCGGAAGATTGCCGCCATTGAGCGGGCCATCGCCGTGAATGCCCCCGACCCCGCCGACCCCATCGACGTGCTGCACAAGGTGGGCGGCCTGGATATCGCCGGGCTGGTGGGTGTATTCCTGGGCTGCGCCGCCCAGCGCATCCCCGTGCTGGTAGACGGCTTCATCTCCGCCACTGCCGCTCTGGTGGCCACGCGGCTGTGCCCCTGTGTCCAGGACTATCTCATGGCCAGCCACGTCTCCAAGGAGCCTGCGGGCCAGATGCTGCTGGATGCCCTGGGTCTGCGGCCCCTGCTCTACGGGGAGATGTGCCTGGGAGAGGGTACCGGCGCGGTGGCTATCATGCCTCTGCTGGACATGGCCCTGGCGGTGTACCACGGCATGACCACTTTTGAAGAGACCAATATCGAGACCTATGTGCCCCAGGTGTGAGGAGGGCTGCCGCCTGACCCTGGTGTCCGGCGGGGCGGCCAGCGGCAAGTCGGAGTTTGCCGAGTCCCTGGTCACCGCCACGCCGGGGCGGCGGATCTACCTGGCCACCATGGAGCCCTGGGGGGAGGAGGGGGCCTTCCGCATCGCCCGGCACCGCGCCCTGCGGGCCGGGAAGGGATTTGAGACGGTGGAGCGCCCCCGGGACCTGACCGGAGCGTGTGTGCCGGAGGGCTGCACGGTGCTGCTGGAGTGCCTGTCTAATCTGGCGGCCAACGAGTGTTTCGGCCCAGATGGCTTTGACGGGGCGGAGGCCCGCATCCTGAAGGGAATCCAGGAGGTGGCAGAGCGGTCCCGGGCCCTGGTGGTGGTGACCAATGAGCTCTTTGGGGACGGGCTGCCCTACGACGGGGAGACATTGCGCTATCTGGACGTACTGGCCGCCCTCAACCGCCGGCTGGCCCGCATGGCGGACCGGGTGGCGGAGGTGGTGTGCGGCATTCCCATCTGGTGGAAGGGGGAGGGACCATGCGGCTGATCCGGGCCTTCGGGCTGGCCTTTGCCATGTACTCCAAGATTCCCATGCCCCGGCAGGAGTGGAACGACCGGGATCTGGAGTATGTATTTTGCTGGTTCCCCGCCATCGGGCTGGTGTGCGGGGGGCTGTACCTGCTGTGGTGGCGTCTGGCGGCCTTTCTGGGGCTGAGCGCCGCCCTCACCGCCGTGGTATGTGTGATTTTGCCCCTGGCGGTCACCGGGGCCATCCACCTGGACGGCTTTTGCGACACCGCAGATGCCCTGGCTTCCCACCAGAGCAGGGAGCGCAAGCTGGAGATCCTGAAGGACTCCGCCGTGGGGGCCTTCGCCCTCATCGGCTGCGTGTGCTACCTGCTGCTGGAGTTCGCCCTGTGGTACCAGGCGGCGGTGGACGCCTTGGAGCCCTGGGTGCCGGCGGTGGTGCCGGTGCTCTCCCGGTCCCTCTCCGGCCTGGCGGCGGTGACCCGGAAAAATGCCCGGGGCTCCGGATTGCTGGCCACCTTCACCAAGGCGGTGACCTGCCGGCAGGTGCGCTGGGTGCTGGTGGGCTGGCTGGTGATGTGCGCGGGGGGAATGCTGTTTCTCTCTTTGCCCCTGGGGGGCGCCGCCCTGGCGGCCGCTGGTCTCACCTACGGCTACTACTATGTGGTATCCCGGAAGGAATTTGGCGGCATCACCGGGGATCTGGCCGGGTGGTTCTTGCAGCTGTGTGAGCTGGCCTGCCTGCTGGCAGTGGTAATCGTGGGGAGGGTGATGGCACTGTGATACTGGTGATCGGCGGACATGCCCAGGGGAAGCTGGACTACGTGCGGGAGCAATACGGCCCGGCGGAAGAGGAAATCGGCTGCGTTCTGGGCGAAAACCGGATTGTAAATCATCTCGAAAAAATAGTTTACAATATTCTGGAGCAGGGCGGGGACCCGCTGGAGACAGTGCTTGCCCACGCCGATGCTCACCCGGATGCCATTTATTTGTGTGACGAGGTGGGCTCCGGAGTAGTGCCTGTGGACCAGGGGCAGCGCCGCTGGCGGGAGGCTGTGGGCCGGTGCTGCACAGCCCTGGCCTGCCGGGCCAGGCGGGTAGAGCGGGTGTTCTGCGGCCTGGCCATGGTGCTCAAGGAGTGTGAGGAGGAGCCATGAAGATCGTTTTGATCCGCCACGGCGTGACCAAGGAGAACCTGGAGCGGCGTTTTCTGGGGGTGACGGATGTGCCCCTGGCGCCGGAGGGGGCGGAGCAGGCCCTGGCGGCGGCCAGGCATATGCCCCAGGTGGACCACCTGTATATCAGCCCCCTGATCCGCTGCCGCCAGACTGCCTCCCTCATCTGGCCCACGGTGGGGTACACCCTGATCCCAGACCTGCGGGAGACGGATTTCGGGCCCTTTGAGGGGAAATGCCACCGGGAACTCCAGGACGACCCCATGTATAACCAGTGGCTCTCCTGCCCGGACGACCCCTCCATCATTCCCCTGGTGGAGGACACGGTGTCCTGCGGTCTGCGGGCCACCCGGGCTCTGGAGATGCTTGCGGCAGACGGGGAGGCCTGCGGCTATGAGACCATCGGCGTGGTGTCCCACGGGGGCACCCTGATGAGCATGCTGGCCCGCCACGGCCGCCCGGCTCACGACTACTACAGCTGGCGGATGGATAACTGCGGGGGCTACCTGGCCTGGCTGGAGCGGGAGCCGCTGGCGTTGGAAATTTTGAAGAAACTGTAATTTTGATCTTCCATAGGAATACAACTGGGCTGCGGTTAATAAACCATCACCGGAAAGGTGATGGTTTATTACATTTTTTTCTTTAGTTCTCGCAGGACCTCTTGTAAGAAAAGGATGAATGTGCTATTATGCAACCTGAAAAGAGTTAAAGGAGGAATTCCTATGTTCAATCGTCCTGCCCTCAAGCAGGAGGTCAAGGGCATCATCCAGCAGACTCAGCCCAGTCCTCTGCTGGTCACCCTGGTGTTCCTGCTCCTGTCTGTGGGCGTCCCCGCAGTGCTTCAGGGCCTGGTGGGCGGCAGCAGCCTGCTCAATCTGGTTACCATGCTGGAGTACGGAGACCCCTATTATCTCCAGTACTATCTGGCCGGCCTGGGCAGCCAGATGATGTTCTCCTTCATCATCAGCATCGTGTGCTATCTGTACACCCTGGTGATGAACTGCGGCTATCAGTACTACGCCCTGGATGTCTATCGGCGGGTCCCCACCAGCTACAACACCCTCTTCAACGCCTTCCAGAACCTGGGCCGGGTAATCCTGGCGGCCTTCCTGATGGGCCTGTTCATCGCCCTGTGGTCCATCCTGGTGTTCATTGCCTACGGCATTTGGATGGCCTTCACCATTTGGATCGGCGCGGAGATGCGCTCTGCGGGCATGATTGCTCTGTTTTCCCTGGTGGGCGTTGTGGGCCTGTTTATCGGCATCCTGTGGGCCTCTCTGCGGTATACCTTTACCTTCTATGTGCTCCATGATAACCCCAACATCGATGCCATGGGCGCCATCACCCAGAGCAAGAATATGCTCCGGGGCCGTATCAAGGAGCTCTTCGTGCTCCAGCTCTCCTTTGTGGGCTGGTATTTCCTGATCGCTCTGGCGGCCGGTATCGTGGGAAGCTTCCTCATTGCTGCCCTTGGCCTGTTCGGTCTGCTGCTCACAGTGGTGGCGGGCTGCGCGGTGGGCCTGTGGCTGGTGCCCTACATGAGCTGCACCCTGGCGGGCTATTATGACTTCTGCGGCGGCAGAGCGGGCGCCATGTCCGGCGGTTACGGCGGCAACGGCTATGGCCCCGGCCCCGGTGGGTTTGGCGGCAATGGCGGCTACGGCGGTCCCGGCGGGTACAATGGCCCCAGCAGCAATGGCGGCTATGGTGGTCCCGGCGGGTACAATGGCCCCGGCGGCAATGGCGGCTTTACTCCTCCCGGCGGCGGCGCCAACCGTGGCAACGGGGGCTTTACTCCTCCGGGCGGCGGCAGCCAGGGTAGCGGCAGATTTACCCCTCCCGGCGGCGGCTACTCCAACGACGGGATGAACAAGAATCAGTATCGCTGACCTTTCTTACTTACTGCAATCAGACGCCCGGCAGGCACAGCCTGCCGGGCGTCATTGTGTCTATTCGTTGGGGTAGCGCAAGCCCCAGGAGGTGCGCAGGGAGGTCATCAGGTCCATCACGTCGGTGGTGAGGGGGAGGAACATGTCGCCCCCCTGGGCCACGGCCTCCTCCATGGCCCGGGCCTCGTAGTCCAGGGCCAGGGCGCTCTCCCCCATGGTCAGATGCTCCGTGCCGCCGCTGCTCCCGTCCACCACAGTGGCCCGGTCTGCCCGGGGGTAGTCGGGGATCTCAATATACCCCTTCTCACAGGCGATGAGGGCCCGCTTGGGCTGCTTGACCTGGAGGGTGAGGGTGACGGAGGCCATGGCCCCGCCCCCCCGCAGGAGGATGGAGGCCTGCCGGTCCACCCCCGTGGGGGCAAAGTCCACCTGGGACAGGACCTCTCCGGGCTGCTCCGGCAGGAAGAACCGGGCCAGGGCCAGGGCGTACACCCCGATGTCCAGCAGCGCGCCCCCTGCCAGGGCGGGGTCGAAGAAGCGGTTTGCGGGGGAGTAGGGCTTGAGGCTGCCGAAATTCACCTGGATGAGGCGCACTTGTCCCAGCTCACCTCCAGCCACCCTGGCCTTCAGGTGCTGGAGGAGGGGCATGTGGTAGAGGGTCATGGCCTCCCCCAGCATCAGGCCCTTTTGCCGGGCCAGAGCGGCGCAGGCGGAGAGCTGCTCGCTGTTCAAGGTAATGGACTTCTCACACAGCACGTGCTTCCCTGCCTCCAGGGCCTGAAGGATGGCGGGGGCGTGGACGCTGTGGGGGGTGGCCACATAGAGGATGTCCACGTCAGGGTCGGCCAGGAGGGCCTCCAGACTGGGATAGTGCCGGGGGATGGAGAACTCCGCCTGAAACGCGGCCACATGCTCCGGTGTGCGCCCGGCCACTGCCAGAGGAGGCGCGCCCCGGCGGAGGAGGGAGCGTGCCATCTCATGGGCGATGGCGCCGGTGCCCCAGATGCCCCAGCGGGGGGAGGTGGTGTGGGACATAAACAAGACCTGCCTTTCATGCCCGGCGGCCGGGCTTTTGTGACCATTGTAACATATCATTAAAATCATGACAAAAAGAATCATAATCCTGCCGGGAATTGCCTTGCGGACAGGGCAGCGATGTACTATAATATTGCCATGGAAACGGCCATGGGGCCGAGATATCCCGTAACAAGGAGGAAATACATATGCTGGTTGCGACTCAGAGAATGCTGCAGTATTTTGAAGAGCGGGGCACCAAGTATACCCTGATGGACCCGGACAGCCGGGGCCGGGATGTGGTGAAGCTCTCTTTCAGTTCCGAGCGGATGTCCTCCCTCAACATCATGATTATCGTGGGGGCCGACAATGAGGACATCGCCCTGCGCTGCTGGACCATCTGCAATGTGCCCGCGGACAAGCGCAACAAGATGCTGGACGTGGTGAACAAGCTCAACTGCGACTACCGTTGGTACTACTTCTACATCGACAGCGATGAGGAGGTCTGCGCTGGCTGCGACGCGGTCATCACCCCCGACACCATCGGCCCTGTGGCCCGTGAGCTGGCCTTCCGCGGCGCCAACATCATCGATGACGACGCCTATCCCGCCCTGATGAAGGCCCTCTGGAGCTGAGGACGGCGGAGACAAACCAAAAGAATATGTGACAAAAGCCCCCTGTCTGCCATGCCGCAGACAGGGGGCTTTTGCCGCTGGTGTGATGGAAATGGAGGGAGATCAAAGAGAGGAATGAATATGTCTGTTGTGGGTCAGGGCTGGGAAGATGGGCCCTGGGAGGGCGGCAGGGGGCGGTTTTGGTCCAGCACCTCAATATAGTATCCGTCCGGGTCCCGGACAAAGTACAGACTGCCGGGCTCGGGGGTGGCCGCCACACAGCCCATGGCGGCGTGGCGGGCATAGAGGTGGGGAAGAAGATCGGTGGACACCGCCAGGTGGCACCGGCGGGAAGGGGGCGGGACAGGGGGGGTCTGGGCCTGCCAGCTCAGCTCCAGCTGCACGGTGTCCCCGGGAAGGGCCAGAAAGACCAGCACCTCCTCCGGTGAGATCACCCGCCGCCGGACCTCCTCAAAGCCGAAGGCGGCCCGGTAAAACTCCAGGCTGCCCTCCAGGGAGGAGACGTGGAGGCTGGTGTGGAGAAAACGAACGGCCATGGGTTCCCTCCCTTACACCATGGCGGCTGTGACCGCGATGGACAGGTACTTGGACTGGGCGGTGGCCCCCCGGGAGGTGAGCACGATGGGCACCTGGGCCCCCAGCACAATGCCGACCTGCTGGGAGCGGGCCAGGCAGCGCAGGCTCTTGTTGAGGATGTTGCCGCAGGCGATGTTGGGCACCAACAGGATGTCGGCATTGCCTACCACCGGACTCTGATAGCCCTTGATCTGGGCGGCCTCGGCGTCCATTACCAGGTCCATGGAGATGGGGCCCTCCACCACGCAGCCTTCCAGGGCGCCGGACTGATTCATCTGCTTGAGGGCGGCGGCGTCCACGGTCTCGGGCATCTTGGGGTTGACCTTCTCCAGGGCGGCCAGGGCCGCCACTTTGGGGCAGTCGTACCCCATGGCCCGCAGAGCCCCCACGGCGTTGCGCACAATGGCGGCCTTCTCCTCCAGGGTGGGCTGGATGAGGATGCCCGCATCGGTGACCACCAGCAGCTTGTGGTAGGTGGGCAGCTCGTTGATGGACATGTGGGACAAAGTGCCGGTGCGCTCCAGACCGCCGTCCCGGCTGAGGACCGCCCGGAGCATGTTGGAGGTGTTGAGCAGCCCCTTCATCAGGTAGTCCGCCTGCCCCTCCCGCACCAGGGCCACCGCCGCTCTGGCGGCCCGGTCCACATCGGGCTCGTGGATCAGATACTCCTGGGGCAGGCTCAGCCCCAGCTCCTCCAGCAGGGCCTCCATTTTGGGCCTGTCCCCGATGAGATATGGCTGGACGATGTTTTCCTCATAGGCCCGGCAGGCGGCCTCCAGTACGTGGGCGTCCGCCGCGGCGGCCACGGCCAGGCGCTTGCGCCGGCCGCTCTTTTTTACTTTTTCCAGAAGCTGAGAGATGTTACGGTATTCCATGGCGCCCCCTGTCAGTCCGCCCACATCTGCTCGTCGGTGAGCTGGGGCGCGTCGGGAATGGTGTAGGCCATTTTGGTCACGTTCATCAGGTGGGTGTAGCTCAGGTTCTCCGAAATGCTGTTGTTGCCCCAGGAGCCGCAGCCAAGAGACAGGGTGGGCGTGAGGCCGTTGGTCAGGGTGGAGCCGCCGGCAGTGCCGCCGGGGGCGTTGACAATGACCCGGGAGACCGGCAGCTCGTTGCCCGCCCGGAGGAGGTGGTCCTCGGTGTGGGAGTAGATGATGGCGCTGTGGCCCGCCCCCTCCATGTTCAGGTTGGCCAGAATCTGCTCCATGCCCTCATCAAAGGTGCGGTAGGTGCAGAAGGCCTGGACGGGGCACAGCTTCTCCTTGCACAGCAGCTCCTCCTGGGCGATCTTCTCCACGGGAACCACCAGGGTCTTGGTGTCCTCGGGCACCGTCAGGCCGATGCGGCGGGCCAGCTCCACAGCAGGGATGCCCACACTGCTGACGTTGAAGGCGTGAGACCCGTCGGGCCCGGTGAGGAACAGCAGTTCCCGCAGGGCCTGGGCGGTGTCCGGGTCCTCAATGATGTAGGCCCCCGCCCGGCGCAGAGCGTCCAGGAAGATGTCCCGGTCCTCCTGGGGACAGGTGACGAACTGCTCGCAGGTGCAGGGCACGCCGTTGTCCCGGATGCGGCTGTTGGTGACATTTTCCGCGATAACATCGTACTCCTCCCGGCAGTCGGTGTCCACAATGACCTGTACGTTGCCCTGGCCCACGCCATAGGAGGGCCGCCCGCTGGAGTAGGCCGCCTTGATCATGCCCGGTCCGCCGGTGGCCACCACCACGTCGGCGTCCCGCATGAGGGTCTGGGTGAGCTCCATGGTGGGGGACTCGATGGCCAGGAACAGATCCTCCGGCTCTCCGGCCCTGCGCAGGGCCTCCCGCACCAGGTTGACGGCGTGGACGGTACAGTTCTTGGTGCGGGGATGGGGGGCAAAGATGATGGAGTTGCGGCACTTCAGGGCGTACATGCCGTTGCCGCCCACGGTGGAGGTGGGGTTGGTGCTGGGGGTGATGCAGGCGATGACACCCATGGGCTTGGCAAAGTTGACCACATGGAGGTCCTCATCCACCCGGATGACCCCCACAGATTTTTTCCCCTTGAGGAACTGATAGGCTACCGCCATGCCGTTTTTCATCTTGGCGATTTTGGAGGGGACATTGCCCAGTCCTCCCTCCTCCACGGCCTCCTGGGCCAGCAGCTCGGCGTTGTCGTAGATGGCCCGGCCGCAGAGCTTCACCAGGGCGTCGGTCTGGGCCTGGGTGTAGTGGGCGATTTTCTGCTGGGCGGCCCGGGAGCGGGCCACAAGCTCCTGAATGATGGTTTCAGCGTCCATAGATGGTACCTGCCTTTCCAAAATAGTGTTTTATATGTGATGATACTGGTAAAACGACCTCAGGAGGGCTCACGGAACAGGATGGGGGCGGCCTCTCCCCGGAGCACCCGCAGGGCGCCCAGAGCCAGGGCCTCATTTTCAAACTCCCCGGGGATGACCCGGACGGGGGCGAAGGTGTCCACATAGGAGCGGATGGCCCGGGTCATGTTCTGGGAGTGGGCGATTCCGCCGGTGAGGATGATGCAGTCCACCTTGCCCTGGAGGGTGGCGCAGCAGGCCCCGATCTCCTTGGCAATCTGGAGGGCCATGGCCCGGAATACCAGGTCGGCCTTCTCGTCGCCGGCGGCAATGCGGGCCTCCACCTCCTGCATGTCGTTGGTGCCCAGATAGCCCATGACGCCGCCCCGGCCCCGGAGCATCTGAAACACCTCGTCCCGGGTGTACTGCCCGGAGAAGCACAGGTCCATCAGCTGGCCATTGGGCACGGAGCCCGCCCGCTCCGGGGTGAAGGGGCCGTCACCCTGGCCCACATCGTTGACGTCGATGACCCGGCCATTGCGGTGGGCGCCCACGGAGATACCCGCCCCCAGGTGGGCCACCACGAAGCGGCACTGCTCATAGGGCTTTCCCAGGGCCTGGGCCACCTTCCGGGCCACCGCCTTCTGGTTGAGGGGGTGGAAACGTCCCAGCCGCACAATGGCGGGGGTGCCGCTGAGGCAGGCCTCCGGCAGCTTTTCATCCACCGAGGTGGGGTCGGTGACGTAAATGGGCAGGGCGCGCCCCCCCAGCAGTTCCAGGGCCACCGGCAGGATGAGGGGAATGCCGTGGACCGGGGGCTTGTCCGGAAAATAGATCTGAAGGGTGCGGGCCTTCAGGGCGTCGTTCATAAGATAGGTCCCGCTCTCCTTTACCTCCCGGATGTAGCATCCCCGGATGCCCAGGGCGTGGAACTCATCCATGGACAGCCCCAGTTCCGCCAGCCACTCCAGAATCAGACCGGCCCGGTAGACTACCTGTTCCTTGGAGGTGGGGTGGGCGGACATGTCTTGGGGCCCGTGGCGGAAGTTGGTCTCGGCAAAGCAGGACTCATCGCGGTACACCGCCACTTTGGTGGAGGTGCCGCCCAGATTCAGCACCAGGATTTGATACATGCTCGACGCTCCTTTTGGGCGCGGCCGCTCCCGCCGGGGGCGGCGCGCACTGGTTTATTTTCAATATTTACAATCCATCCATGGGGGACTATAATTATTATATAAGGTATATATGGGCTTTTCCTCTCATATCCTTACGCAATTTTTTTTATGACTTTCATTATTTGAAAATTAAAAGGGGTCCTTGCCATGCAGGTGAATTTCCGTTTCTTACAGGGTGCGCTGGCACAGTACAACCCGGAAACCCGGGGCAGCAGCCGCACCTTTTTTTTCACAGGATACAGGGTGGTCCGCCAGGCGCGGCAGTTGGAAAAGGCCGGGACGGAACTGGTGATCCTCCCCGCGGCGGTTTGGAATCAGGCCGGCGGGCTGTCGGCCGCGGGGTGTATCTGTATATGCCGGCCGGGGGAGGACAGACCTGAGGAAAACGGAGGCCGGATGCCCATGCTGCTCCTCACCAGTGAGGAGCCTCTGGATGTGATGGAGGAGCGCATTCAGGAGGCGCTGTTTCTGCCCTACCGCTATGACCAGCTGAAAGAGAGCCTCTTGGACGCTCTGGCCGGGGGTGAGGGGCTGGACCAGATCCTGCACCAGGCCAGCCGGGCGCTTGGCAATCCCTTTACTGTGTTTGACAACAATTTTGCTCTCCTGGCCCACTCGATTCCTGATGAGATGGAGATCCCGGAGGCCAGGCAGGTGGTGGAGCACAGAAGCGCCAATCTCTCGGTGCTCATGGAGCTGCGGGATACCGGCGAGCTGGGGCAGATCCAAAATGACGCAGCCCACCCCCGCCTGACCAATCTGCCAAATGGATATCAGAAGATGACCTGCGTCCTGTCGGTCAGCCACCGGCACATCGGGCTGCTGTGCTTTTATAACTATCAGCGGCCCTTCCGCCCGGGGGACCGGGAGATCGTGGAGTACGTGGGGAAAATCGTCTGCTCCTATCTGCAGCGCCGGAGCTGGAACCACACAGATGTGTGGAATCCCTATGAGTACTTTGTGGACCAGCTGCTCCACAATACCTATGATGAGGTGTCGGTGGAGCAGTTCAGGCAGCGGTTGGGGCTGAACTTTCCTCCGGAGATGGCGGCGCTGCTGGTGAGCGCCTCTTGGTATGAGCGGCAGCGGAAAAATGCCCCTCTGGCCATGATTGCCCAGACCCTGCGCAAGCTGTTTCCCGGCAGCTGTGTGTGCGTGCTGGAGGACAGCGTGCTGTGTCTGTGCGCCGCGAAAAAGTGCGACAGAGGGAACGAACCGGAGCTGTGGACCCAGGTAAAGGAGTTTTTAGAGGAAAACAGGCTGTTTATGGGGATCAGCGACAAGTTTTCCAACCTCAGCACCCTCCAGGAGTATTACAGCCAGGCGGACCGGGCCATGACCATCGGCGCGGCCCACGCCCCCGGGGAGGGCATTTACCCCTACCGGAGCTACATGCTCTACCACATGATCAGTGCCCTTGCCGCTCACAGTGACGTGATGCGTTTTTGCCATCCTGCCCTTGCCGCGCTGCGGGCCTATGACAAGGAGTACAAGACAGAGTATCTGGAATGTCTGCGGGTGTATCTGGAGTGCAACGGCAGCATAGCCGACTGCGCGCAGCGCTACTACATGCATTACAACTCGATCAAATACCGCCTGAAGGTGATCCAGTCGGTGTGCGGGGTGGACTTGAACGACCCCAACACCTTTGTACAGCTCTATCTCTCATTTAAAATAACGGAGGTATTGGAAAAGCTGGAGGACTCCGAGCAGATGAACCCCCTGAACCTGGAGCTGCTGGACAGCCTGGAGGGATAAAACACGCAAAGCCGGGGCAGGCCCTGAAAGGGACTGCCCCGGCTTTGCATGTAGGGGGGTATAGAGAGGAACGTGAAGTCAGATGCCGCCGGAGATCAGCCCACGATGGCCAGCACGGCGCGGATAAACATGTCGGCGCCCACGATGGTCAGCACGATGTAAACCAGCTTCAGGAAGAGGTCGTGGTTGATCTTCTTGTGGAAAAGATGGCCCAGATAGAAGCCCAGAGCAGCCAGAGGCACACCAACCGCCAGCGCCCACCACATGTGCTCGGTCCACTGACCGGTGCGGAACTGGTTGACCATGTTGAAGCAGGTGTTGATGATGATCCAGACCCAGGTCATGGTGGCCCGGAAGGAGGACTTGTCCTTGATGGAGAAGATGGTGTAGACAGTGACCAGGGGGCCGCCGATGTTGAACGCGCCGTGGACGGCGCCGCCCAGCAGCAGGCAGCCGTAGCGGAAGATCTTCCGCCCCACGGTCTCGGGCTTCTCCTCCTCAGCCGCGTCCCCCATCTTGGCCTTTCGGGGCTCCTGGATGAACTTCTGATAGACACCCCGCAGGGCGATGCAGGTGACGATGAATCCGATGCACACCTTGGCGGTGTTGGCCGAGATGTTCAGGAACAGGTAGTGGCCCACCAGTACGCCGGGGGCCATCAGGACCACGATCTTAAGCAGGTCCTTCCAGGAGACCTGCTTGAAGGCCAGAATGCCCAGGACGTAAAGCATAGGCATGGTAATCAGGGTGCCGTAGGGCACGCCCTCCGCCGTGCCCAGCAGGCCGGTGACCACCGGGGCGGCAATCACCGTGGCGCCAAAGCCGGTACAGCCCTGGACGAAGTGGCTGAATACTTCAAACAAACCGATCCACAAGAAATTCAGCTCGAACATGTCTTGTTTTCCCTCCTCAAAATACTGTGATGGAAGATAGACCCGCGCCGTTGCGGGGGAATGGCCGGGGCGGAGCTCTGCGCCCACGGCCGGTGGAAACGCGGCGGCCGATCAGCTGGGGAATGTGCCCGACTGGGGAAATGTTTGATCAAACTTGGGTGAAATCACCCCTGTTTAGCCTGAGAATATAGTAAACTGATTACAAAATCCCTTCAATGTCGGATAAGCTAAGAATCGGGGGCGAGATTTTCAATCCTTGAAATCGCCCCTCATCCCGCCAGACAGCCCTGGAAGAGCACAATGAACAGGCACACGGTAAACAGCGCCCCCACGGCCCCCAGGATCACCAGTCCGGCGGCCAGATCCTCGTCGCCCCCCAGCTGCTGGGTCATGGTAAAGGAGGCGGTGGCGGCGGGGGAGGCGAAAATGGCCAGGAGCGCGGCAAACTCCGTGCCCCGAAAGCCCAGAGCTGCAGCCAGGGAGAGAAAGAGGAGCGGGACCGCCAGCAATTTTCCCGCCACCCCCCACAGCAGGGGGGCCAGCTTGCCCCGCAGGCGCCCCGGGTCCAGAAAGCCCCCCAGAGCGATGAGGGAGAGGGGGGTGGCCGCCTGGCCCACCGCGTCCAGGGCGGAGACCAGGGTACCGGGGAGGCGGAGCCCCGCCGCCGCGGCCAGCAGCCCCAGCACGCCCCCCAGCACCAGGGGATTGCGGGCAATGCTGGCCGCCATGCGCCGCCACGGCGGGCCCGTTTTCTCCCCGGGGGCGTAGAGGGTCAGGGCAATGGTGGAGTAGATCCCGTAGAGGGGGAGGACAATGGCCACCATCAGGGCCACGATGCCCAGCCCCTCCTGGCCGCACAGGGCGGCGGCCACGGCGTAGCCGAACACGGCGAAATTGCTCCGCCCGATGCCCTGGATCAGCACCCCCCGCCGGCTGTTCTCCTTCTCCAGCAGGGGGACCAGGAGAAAAAGCAGCAGGAACATGGCCGACACCGATACCACGGTGAACAGGGTCAGCCGGGGGCTGAAGACCTGGATTCCCCCGTGGTAAATGTTCATAAACATCATGACGGGAAGAAACAACCGGAACACCAGGGCGTTGAGCTCCCCCAGGAGGGGGCTGCTGAGCAGCCCCCTGACCCGCAGGAGCCAGCCCAGCCCCAGCTGAAAGAGGATGGGAAATACCACCCCTGCTGAGAGGGAGAGATGTTCCACCGGTAAGACCTCCTGTCAGGGGGCGGCACTCAGTCGAAGGAGAACTCGGTGCGCTCGATGATGTCCCGCTGGAGATTCACCCCCAGGTCCACGAAGTAGGCGCTGTACCCCGCCACCCGGACCAGCATGTGCTTGTACTTCTCCGGGTCCTTCTGGGCGGCCTCCAGCTGCTCCCGGGTGATGATGTTGAACTGGCTGTGCATGACCTTCTTGTCGATAATCATGTCCAGCAGGGCAATGAGGTTGTTGCGCCCCGTCTCACCCTGGACGCAGCTGGGGTTGAACTTCCAGTTGAGCAGGGTGCCGTTGCCCGCCCGCTCGTGGTCCAGCTTGGCCACGGAGTTGAGCATGGCGGTGGGGCCCTTGATGTCGTGGGAGGCCACATGGGTGTGGACGGCGCCGATGCAGTCGGACACGGGCTCATAGGCCTGGCGGCCGTCGGCGGAGGCCCACTGGACCATGCCGTGGGGCACGTTGCCCGCCACGGAGTACACGCCGGGAGCGAAGCGGCCGCCCCGCACGTTGGGCCGTTTCTCTACGTACTTGCAGTAGGTGTCAAAGACGAACTTGGCCAGCTCGTCGGCGTAGTCGTCGTCATTGCCGTAGTGATGGACCTTGTCGCTGTTGACCAGGCGGTACAGGGTGTCGTACCCCTCCCAGTTGGCCTTGAGGGCGTCGATCAGGGTCTGGGCGGTGATGGTCTTTTCATCAAACACCAGCTGCTTGATGGTGGACAGGCTGTCGGCAGCGGTGCCCAGGGCCAGGGCCTGGGGCCCGGTGAGGTTGTACTTGGCGCCCCCGGCGGTGACGTCCCGGCCGCTCTCGATGCAGTTGTCGATGAGCAGGGAGAGGTAGGGCAGGGGCTTGTACTCCTTGTGGACCTCCTCAATGGTGTTGATGGAGGAGACCATTAAATCCACGAAGTACTTCATCTGGATGTCAAAGGCATCCAGCACCTGGTCGAAGGAGGTGAAGTCCTTCAGATAGCCCGTGTGGGGGCCCATCTGCACGTCGTCGTGGAGCCACTTGCCGTCGTTGATGGCCAGCTCCAGCACACGGGAGACGTTGAAGTAGGTGGCGTCGTGGCAGCCGTACTCGTAGCCGGCGGCGTCGATCTCCACGCAGCCCACCACGGTGTAGTCCCGGGCGTCCTCCAGGCTGTAGCCCTTCCCCAGGCCGGCGGGGATGGCCACCTCGTCGTTGAAGATCTTGGGCTCGCCGGTGCCGATGCGGATGGAGTTGGCCACCTTGACCTTCAGCTCCCAGGGGGTGTTCTTGTGCATGCGCACCGCCATCCAGGGGCTGATGAGGCGGGTGTGGTTCCGGGCGTCCAGCACCAGGAAGGTCAGGTCGTTGGTGGCGTCCAGCCCCCGGCGGTCCACACCGCCTACGGTCATGCAGTCGCCTCCCAGGCCCCGGCCGGAGGCCTGTTTGACGGCGTTTTTGTCCCGCAGCTTCTGCATGCCGGTGAGCTTGATGAAGGCCAGCTCGATGAGCATCTCAATCTCCTGCTTGGTGGCGGTGCCGGTCTCAATGTCGTGGCGGTAGAAGGGGTACATGAACTGGTCAAAGCGGCCGTAGGAGATGGACTGGCCGTTGGCCTCGGTGACCACGATTGCGGTGCCCAGCAGGAACAGCTGCAGGGCCTCCCGGAAGGTGCGGGGGGGCTCCACGGCGATGTGGTTGCACACCCGGGCCACCTCCTCCAGCTCGGCAGCCCGCTCCGGCGAGGCGGTCTTGGCCTGCTCCAGAGCCAGCTTGGCGTACCGGCGGCAGTAGGCCTCCGCCCCCTCCAGGACGATGAGGGAGGCCTGGTAGTAGTAGATCTTCTGCAGGGCGTCGGGATCGGTGCGGTCCAGGGCCTTGAGCTTTTCCTCCACGTCCCGGCGCAGGCCGCCGAAGCCCTTGGCCAGCAATCGGCGGTAGTTGGGGCTGGTGTGACCCACCCCCGCCCGGAGGATGATGGTGTTGACGAACAGGCCGTACCCCATCTGGGAGGCCCGGATCTCCTCGGGGGTCATGCGGGCGCAGGAGTAGTCGTCCACGGTGTTGTCCCGCCAGAACTCCTCGATGGACAGCAGCCGCTCCTCCTGCTCCTTGGTCTGGGGCTCGTACTTCTGCATCTCCCGGACGTGGAAGGGGAAGGTGCGGATCTCGTCGGCCACCCAGGCGTAGGAGAACTCGGGGAAGATGGGGCAGGACTTCATGGGGGCGCCGTTGCCGCACACCAGCAGCTCGCCGGGGTAGATGTGGATGTCCACATGCTCCAGCACATACTTGAGGGTCTTGGCTACCTTGATGATCTGGGGGTCCGCCCGGAAGCGGTCATAGGCCTCGGTGACCAGCATGGCCCGCTGGTCGTCCACGGTGTAGGGGGTGTCGTGAAGCTGCTTGAGCAGCTGGTTGGTGCGCTCGTAGGGGGAGAAATTCTCACCCAGAGCGGATACAGCAATGCCGTATTCCTTGTCATAGGGGTCATTGCCGCAGGCGTGCAGGATGGACATGTGCAAAACCTCCTTTGTGGGTCATGGTGTGCCGCCGGAGAGTCCGGCGATGGGCTTGGTGGTGCCGGCCACCGCGGGGAGGCCGGCCTGGGTCATCAGACTGACCAGGTGGTGGACATGCTGCTCAAATTCCGCCCGTTCCACCTCCTCCGTCATCACATAGGGCATACCCAGTGAGGCGTATTTCTCCTCCCCCAGCCGGCGGAACCGGAGGAACTGGATCTGCAGGGGCTTGTGCTCCATCTCCTGAAGGATAAAGTCCCGGATGCCCAGGATGTTCTCCTCCATGTCATTGTGGCCGGGTATGATGGGGATGCGCACCACCATGGGTTTGCCGGTGCGGGAGAGAAACCTGGCGTTGTCCAGGATGAGCTCGTTGCCCGCCCCGGTAAAGGCCCGGTGGCGCTGGGATGAGATGTCCTTGATGTCGAAAATATACAGGTCGGTCAGGGGGACGGTCTGGGCCAGGTGGTCCTGAGGCACGTGGAGGGCGGTTTCCACGCAGGTGTGGAGCTCCTTGGCCCGGCAGCGCCGCAGCAGCTCCATGAGAAAGTCGAACTGGAACAGGGCCTCTCCCCCGGAGAAGGTGACCCCGCCGCCGGAGCGCTCCATGAGAGGGCGGTCGGCCAGGATCTCCTCCATGACCTGGTCTGCCGTCATCTCCACGCCCCAGCTCTTCAGGGCGTTGGCGGGGCAGACATCCGTGCAGCGCATGCAGTGGGCGCAGGTGTCCCGGGCGATGGCGGTGACGAAGCCGTGCTCCTCCCGCAGGATGGAGCCGGTGGGGCAGGCCTGGGAGCACAGGCCGCAGTGGTCCAGCCCGATACACTTGGTGATGTAGACGCCGGGCTCCCGGCGGGGGCTCTGGCTTTCGGGGTTGCTGCACCACTTGCAGCGCAGGGTGCAGCCCTTCAAAAAGATCTCCGTGCGGATGCCGGGACCGTCATGTACCGTAAAGCGCTGGATGTTAAAGACGATGCCGGTGGGTTCGCGCTGACTCATGGAACGCCTCCCTCCTCCCGTGCGGGGTGTCACTCCGCCTTCTGGCAGTCGATGAGGACCTTCACCACGTCCCCCACGCCCGAGGCGCACAGCTCCATGCCCTGCTGCACCTGGCTGAGGGGGTAGACCCGGGAGATCAGGGCCTCGGGATCAAAGGTGTTCTTGGTCATCATCTCCAGGGCGTCCTCATAGTCCTTGGCCTCGTATACCCGGGTGGTAATGAGGTTGACTTCCTTCATGAACAGCTCCCGCAGGAACACCTGCATGGGGCGGGGGTAGGAGGCCACCAGCACGATGCGGCCCCGGGGATGGGGGAGATTGACCATGGTGTCCAGGCCGGGCTGCGAGCCGGAGACCTCAAAGACGATGTCGGCCCCGTCGCCGTTGGTGGCGTCGTAGACGTATTTCACCAGGTCGGTGTCCTTGGGGTTGACGGTGTCAAAGCCCATCTCCTGCACCTTGGCCAGACGGACGGGGTTCACCTCGGACACCACCACCCGGGCGCCCCGGTACCGGGCCACCAGGGCGGTAAGCAGGCCGATGGGACCGCCGCCGATGACCACGGCGTACTCCCCGGCTTTCAGCTCGCCCCGGGAGACGGCGTGGCAGCACACAGCCAGGGGCTCCACCAGAGCGCCGTGCTTGAGGGAGATGGTGTCGGGCAGGTGGTGGAGGGTGCGCTCATGGACGGTCCAGTAATTCTGGAAGGCGCCCTCAGTTTCAATGCCCATGAATTTCAGGTTGGCGCACACATGGGAGTGGCCGGCCTTACAGGCCACGCAGGTGCCGCAGTAGTCCAGGGGACGGATGACCACCCGGTCCCCTACCTTCCACTGGGTGACCTCGCTGCCCACCTCGGCGATGACGCCGGAGCACTCGTGGCCCACGGCCTGGGGAAGCTGCTTGATGCGGTAGTCCAGACCGCCGTCATAGATGTGCAGATCGGTACCGCAGATGCCGCAGTAGGCGATCTCCACCCGGACCTCGTGGGGACCGGGGTGCTTGATGTCCACCTCGTGGAGACGGAAGGTGCCGTTGCCCTCGTACAGATTTGCCTTCATTGCATGATCGCTCCTTTTCTGACTTTTGATATTGTGATTCACCACCATTTGATCATTTCGGTGATTTCATCCTTGATGGAGACGAACTCCGGGGAACAGATGTCCCGGGGGTAGGGGAGGTCGATGGTGCGGATGGCCTTGATGCCGGTGGGCTTGTTGCTGAGGATCACACACCGCTCCGAGAGGTACACGGCCTCTTCGATGTTGTGGGTCACAAAGAGCAGGGTGCTGCCGGTGGCCCGGCTGAGCTGGAGGATGGCGTCCTCCAGGTGAAAGCGAAACTTGATGTCCAGCTGGGCATAGGGCTCGTCCATCAGCAGCAGATCGGGGTGGAGGGCGAAGCTGCGGCCGATGACCACCCGCTGCTCCATGGAGGCGGAGATCTGGTGGCAGTACTTGTTCCGGGCCTCCTCCAGGCCCAGCAGGGCCATGACCTCCCGGGTGCGCTGGGCGATGAGGTCGGGGGGAAACTTCTTTTCCTTCATGCCGAACTGGATGTTCTGCTCCACCGTGAGCCAGGGAAAGGCGGAGGACTCCTGAAACACGAAGGCCAGATTCTGTACCTTGGGGTCCATGGCCTGGCCGTCGATGAGGATCTCCCCGCTGGTGGGGGCCCACCAGTCGCTGAGGATGTTGAGCAGGGTGGTCTTGCCGCAGCCGGTGGGGCCCACGATGGAGAGAAACTCCCCCCGCCGAACGTCAAAGGACAGGTTATCCAGCACCAGCAGGTCGTCAAAGCGCTTGGTCAGGCCCCGTACCTGGATCTTGATGTCATCCACGGCGCTCCACCTCCTTTTGCCGGTTGGAATCCAGGGAGCTGTTGGACAAAATGGTCTGCCGCAGGGCCAGTATGTCCCGGTGGGACAGGCTGCGGGGGCGGGGGAGGTCCCGCAGGTCGTACTCAGAGAGGATGGAGGCGGGAGCGCCGTCCAGCACCAGAATGCGGTCCCCCAGCAGCAGGGCCTCGTCAATGCTGTTGGTGATGAGGACCACGGTCTTCTGCTCCCGCTGCCAGATACGCAGCAGCTCCTCCTCCATCTGCAGGCGGGTCTGGGCGTCCAGGGCCCCGAAGGGCTCGTCAAAGAGGAGCAGGGGGCACTCCTTGGCATAGGCCCGGGCGATGGCCACCCGCTGCTTCATGCCCCCTGAGAGGTGGCGGGGGTACTTGTGCTCAAAGCCCTTCAGCCCCACCAGCTCCAGAAAGGCCATGGCCTTTTCCTGCCGGGCCCGGCGGGGGATCCCCCTGAACTTCATGGGCAGGGCCACATTTTCCAGGCAGGTCTTCCAGGGGAAAAGGGCGTATTTCTGAAACACCATGCAGAGATCTCCGGTGGAGAGGGGGGTGCCGTCCTCCCGCTGGATGCTGCCGCTGTCGGGGGCGGTGAGCCCCGCCAGGATCTCCATCAGCACGGTCTTGCCGCACTGGCTGGGGCCGAAGAGCACCAGGAACTCCTTGTCATGGATGACAAACTCCACATGTTCCAGCACCGGGTGGAGGCCGCCGCCTTCGGCGGGGAAGGCCTTGCCGATGCCCCGGACACAGATGTCGCCTACCATGGGCACACCACCTTTTCCAGTTTTGAAAAGAGGAAGGAGAGAATGGCGCTGATGCTGCCGATGAAGATGAGCGCCACCAGGATGTTGAGCATGTTCCCCGACTCCATGCTGCGCACGATGAGATAGCCCAGCCCCTCCCGGGCGGCGATCATTTCCGCGGCGATGACGCACAGCCACCCGGCGGAGAGGGCCACCTTCATGCCGGCCAGGATGTTGGGGAAGATGCCGGGCAGGACCACCTCCAGCAGGAGGTCCTTCTGCCGGGCGCCCAGCACCTGGGCGGCCTTCAGATAGGTCCGGTCCAGAGTGGTGAAGCCGAAGAAGGTATTGACCACCACAGGGATAAAGGAGCCGATGAAGCAGATGGCGATCTTGGCCCCCTCCCCGATGCCCAGCCACATGATGATGAGGGGGATCCAGGCAATGGGCGGGATGGGCCGGAGCAGCTCAAAGATGGGATAGACAAAGTCGTGGAAGTTGCGGCTCCACCCGAAGAGCACCCCCAGCAGTACGCCCGACAGGGTGGCCAGTCCGTAAGCGATGAGCACCCGGCGCAGGCTGGCCCACACATGGTCAAGGAGGGTAATCTGGGTGGTGGGGAAAAACAGCATATCAAACAGGGAGCGGATGGTCTCCACAGGGGTGGGGAGCATGGCGGGGTTGCACAGCGCCGCCCCGTGCCACACGGCCAGAAACAGCGCCACGGATGCCACCGGCAGCAGCTTCCACCACCAGGGCTCTTGGAAAGAGCCGTGAGAAGATGTGTGTTTCATTTATCTGCCCCACTTTGTCAGACGGTTTTCCAGAAGGGTGAGGAGCAGCGACATCAGGGCGCCGCTGCAGCCGATGGTAAGCATGCCGGTGATGATGATGTCCGGCTTGATGAGCAGCCGCCCCATCTGGATCATATAGCCCAGCCCCTGCACGGAGGCCATCATCTCCGCCGCCACCAGGGCGGCCCAGGCCGTGCTCAGGGAGAGGCGCACGCCGGTGAACAGGGTGGGCAGGGCGTAGGGAATACAGATCCGGGTAAAGATGCGCCAGCGGCTCATGCCCAGGCTCTGCCCCACGTGGATATAGGTCTGGGGCGTGCGCTGGATGCCGGTGTAGGAGTTGATGACCGCAGGGACGATGGCGGAGAGAAAGATGATGAAGATCCTGGCCTCGGCGCCGATGCCCAGCAGCAGCGTGACGATGGGGATCCAGGCGATGGGCGGGATGGGCCGGAGCAGCTCAAAGATGGGGTTGACCAGGAGATACACTGGCCGGTAGTACCCCATCAGAAGGCCCAGGGGGATGCCGATGAGGCAGGCCAGGGAGAAGCCCCCCAGGGTGACGGAGAAGCTGGCCAGGAAGTGGACCCCCAGGGTCTCTCCGTCGGGCCTGGGGTCGGTGAGCTTGGCGAAAAAGGTCTCGATCACCTGGGAGGGCGGGCTGAGCTGCTGGCTGGAGAACAGGCCCAGGCGGACGGAGAGCTCCCAGATCAGGAGAAAGACCAGCACGCCGGTCACATGCTTCCACCACGCGGACTTCTTTCGGGATCGCAGCGTTTTCATGGGAGCTCACCCCGCGTCCGCCTGGAGGGCTTCCAGAAACTGCGTGTCGAAGATGCCCTTCTCCTTCATGGCGTCCCATTCCTCCTGGGAGATGCTGCCCTGCTGGACAAAGAAGGAGACGATCTCGTCAAGATAGGCCTGTGCCTGACTCTCGCCCCCCTCCTCCTCCTGGAAGAAGGCCAGGGACTCCTGGGCGGTGAAGAAGGTCTTGCGCTCAATAAAGAGCACAGACTCCTCCTCTGTGATGGTGACGTTGTTCTCGTTGAGCAGCGTGTAGGCCTGGGAGGCCAGGTAGGAGCTGTCGGATTGATGGGTCTCCACCACATCAAAATAGGTCTCCACCCAGGCCTGGATCAGTTCGGGCTTTTCCGCAATGGCCTTCTCCGAGGCCACCAGGACGCAGGGCGTATAGGCCGGGATATCCGGGCCGTAGGCCGCCCGGACCCAGCCCTCATCCTCCGCGGAGAAGGACACGGGGTCCCACAGAGTAACCACATCCCCCTGACCCGCTTTGAAGGCGGTGTAGGCCTGTCCCACCTCCATGTTGACGATGTTCACATCCTCCTCCGTGAGGCCCATGAGCTCCAGCAGGGTGAGCAGGATGAAGTGGGAGGTGGTGGCCACGGGGCAGAGGATGGTCTTGCCCCGCCAGGTGTCCCCATTGCCCAGGATGGTGGGGTAGCCCTCCACCTGGCCGGACACCTGGGCGATGTCGCTGTCCGGGCGTACCCAGAACTCGGTGGAGGCCTCCATCAGAACGAAGGCGATGATCTTGGCGTTGTAGGCGATGTTGGCCATAATGGCCGGCGGCGCGCCCATGGTGGCCACGTCCCACTCGTTGGCTCCCAGGGCCTCATTTTGAGAGGGCCCGTTGGCGTAGACCACGGAGTTGACCTGGAGCCCTGCCGCTTCGTTGAGGCCGTCAACCTGGGCCGCGTAGGCCGGTACCCCCTGGGCGGTGGTCTGCAGCGCCACGTTCAGCACGTGGGCGCTGTCTTCCTGGCCGGTGCAGCCGGAAAGGACCTGCGCCAATAGGGCGGCTGCCAGAGCGATGGAACAGATGCGTAAGCGTTTTTTCTGCATTGTAAACCCCCCATAACAAAAGATTCATTATAATATAATATTATATTTTTTAAAGTTCAACAAAGAGAGAGAACGCAAATTTCAAATTTTGAAAACAGGGAATGAAAAAATGGTGGAAGGAAAAATATTTCAATTTTCCAAAAGTTAATAAAAAAGTGGAGATATAAAAGGATGATATAAGATTTTAAATCAAAATAAAAAGAAAACAAGAAATTGGAATGATTATAATTCTTAAATTATTAAATATAGGGAAAAGAAAATATGCAAAAATAAAAAGGAGAAAAAACTAAAATTCGAAAGACTGAAAAAATAATAATGAAAATCCCAAAATATTCAATATCATTCCAGAAGCAGGATGGGTAAATTTTTAATAAAAAACCTGTTTTTCGAATTAAAAATATCATGGATATTGACAAAGTTCAAATATAAATATATTATAAAATAGAATAATAAAATATTATGAGGTGGTTTTGGTGTCTCTTCAATTTAGATTGATAGAAATTGTGTCGGCGGTGGTTCGATTGGGTAGTTTTTCCAAAGCGGCGGAGGAGCTGTATATCAGCCAGCCCGCCCTGAGCCAGTACATCCAGCGGGCGGAGAGCGAACTGGGCTATCCCCTGTTTCGCCGGGAGAAGGGCAGCTGCGCCCCTACCCAGGCGGGCAAGATTCTGGCACAGAAGGGGGATTTTCTGCTGCATTACCGGGACGACCTGATGCGGGATATGGCGGCGGCGGCCAGTTTGCCCAGTGAGGTGGTGCGGTTCGGCATGGCCAACGGCTATACCCAGCGGTATTTTTCGGATACCATGCTGGGAGTTTTGGAGTATGATCCCCAGATCCACCTGGTCCCGGTGGAGGACTACACCAACCGCCTGATCGGCATGCTGCGGCACCGGGAGGTAGACATTGTTCTGGTTCCCCTGCCTCCGGAGGTCCCCGGGATGGCCCGGCGGCTGCTGCGGCGTGAGACATTGCTGCTGGCAGTACCGGCGGGGCATCCCGCCAATGACCTGGCATTCGATGAAAAGGGGGAGAAATACATTGACCTGGCCCAGGTGGGGAGCTTTCCCTTTGTCATAGTGAAGGATGCCCCGAGGTTTACGGATTTTTGCGACTTCTTTTTCAAAGAGGCCGGTGTCACACCCAACATTGTCTTTCAGCCCGACAACTGGACGGCCTGTGACACCATGGTCTCCGCCGGTATGGGGCTGAGCCTGCTGCCCTGCGTCACAGCGGAGTGCTCCAAGAACAACAACAACTATTACCGCATTAAAAGCCGCTACCCCACCTACAGGATCCTCACCGTGGCCTATCTGGCTGACCAGCCCCTGTCCAGCACGGCGGAAAAGGTGGTGGAACAGATCGAGCGGATGTTTGGAGACGACCTGGTGGGCAAAAAGCTGGAGGAGCTGGAGTACCCCATGTCCATCTACGGCAGCTGAGAAAACGGGGGAGAGAGAAAGTTAAATTTTTCACAGTTATACCTTTACAAAAAAGTGTCTTTGGGGTATGCTTACACTAGTATTGCTGTGTGCCTCAGAGAGGTGGCGGCAGAGGGATTACATAAACCGGAATTAAAAAATAACAGAGGGGACGGAGTTGTATGAGAGGCGTTGAGACCCGCATTCAGGAGATCCGCCACCGGATCTTTCGGGAAGTGGCCCGCATGGCCTATCACACCGAGTGGCCTGTGGACAAGAGAATCGAGGAGCTGCCCTATAAGATCATTCCCGGCGAGGTGGGCAACTTCCGCAACGACGTATTTTTGGAGCGCGCCATCGTGGGCGAGCGGCTGCGCCTGGCCATGGGCCTGCCCTACCGCAGCGCCGCGGAGCACGCGCCTTTGTCGGACAACATTGAGGCGGCGGACAAGCCCGAGACTTACTACACCCCGCCGCTGATCAACGTCATCCGCTTTGCCTGCCACGGCTGTACCGAGGACCAGGTCTTCGTTACCGACGGGTGCCAGGGCTGCCTGGCCCACCCCTGCGTGGAGGTGTGCCCCAAGGGGGCCATCACCCTGGAGAAGTACACCGGCCGCTCGGTGGTGGACCAGTCCAAGTGCATCAAGTGCGGCCGCTGCCTGGATGTGTGCCCCTACCACGCCATCATCCGGCAGAAGCGCCCCTGTGCCGCTGCCTGCGGCATGGACGCCATCCACTCCAACGTCAACGGCAAGGCGGAGATCGACTATGAGAAGTGCGTCTCCTGCGGCATGTGTCTGGTGAACTGCCCCTTCGGCGCCATTGCCGATAAGTCCCAGATCTTCCAGGTCATCCGGGCCATCCAGTCCGGCGAGCGGGTGTACGCCGCCGTTGCCCCCGCCTTTGTGGGCCAGTTCGGGCCCAAGGTCACCCCGGGCAAGCTCCGCGCCGCCATGAAGCAGCTGGGCTTTGCCGATATCTTTGAGGTGGCCATCGGCGCGGACCTGTGCGCCGTGCAGGAGGCCGACGACTTCCTCAAGGAGGTGCCCGAGGAGCTGCCCTTCATGGCCACCTCCTGCTGCCCTGCCTGGTCCGTGATGGCCAAGAAGCTCTTCCCTGAGTACGCCAAGTGCGTCTCCATGGCCCTCACCCCCATGACCCTCACGGCCCGCCTCATCAAGAACCAGCATCCCAACGCCAAGGTGGTCTTTATCGGCCCCTGCGCCGCCAAGAAGCTGGAGGCTATGCGCAGAAGCGTCCGCAGCGAGGTGGACTTCGTCCTCACCTTTGAGGAGATGACCGGCATCTTTGATGCCAAGCATGTGGACCTCACCTCCATCCAGGAGGACCCCGACGGCGTCAACGACGCCTCCACCGACGGGCGCAACTTCGCCGTGGCCGGCGGAGTGGCCCAGGCCGTGGTCAACGTCATCAAGGAGCGCTATCCCGACCGGGAGGTGAAGGTGGCCAGCGCCGAGGGCCTCCAGGAGTGCCGCAAGCTGATGATGGCCGCCGTGGCCGGCAAGTACAACGGCTACCTGCTGGAGGGCATGGCCTGCCCCGGCGGCTGTGTGGCCGGCGCCGGCACCATGCAGCCCATCAAGAAGTCCCAGAGCGCCGTCCATCTCTACGCCAAGCAGGCCAACCACCAGTGCTCCATGGGCACCGAGCATGTGAAGGAGCTGGACAAGCTGGTGGACTGATTTCCCATTTTTACAGACACCAGATCTCAAGCGGCCCGCGCCGAACCGGCGCGGGCCGCTTTGTCGTGCCCATCTTCTGCAAAGCCTGGAAGCCCCCTGCCGTTTCAGGACGAATTTTGCCGTAAAAAATAGTAAAATGTCTTACCAACTTCTGAAGATGCCGGAAACAGACGGAGAGGGTCGAAGGAAAATTCCAGATATAGGAAGAAAACCATTGCAAATGTCCCTCCGGTGTGGTACTTTAATTGCAAGGTAAAAATTACCAGTTATTATGCTTGATGGGGCACAACATTGCCGGAAAGGGTGATTTCATTGAAGAAGAAAAAGGTACTGCTGGGGGACGCGGCGGAGGAATTTCGCGCGCTGCTCTCACAGGCCATTGAGGCGGAAGAGGACATGGAGGTGGTGGGCAGCACCGCCGCGGGGGAGGAGCTGCTCCGGCTGGCGGCGGAGCGGGAGCCCGACGTGGTTGTAATGGATCTGGTGCTCACCGGGGTGGATGGCCTGGAAGTGCTGGAGACTCTGAAGGAGGGCAATGCCCGGGTGCTGATGCTCTCCAGCTTTGCCGCCGGAAGCCTGGCGGAAGAGGCGGCGCTGCGGGGGGCGGACTATTTCATGCTCAAGCCCTGCCGGGTGTCCTCCGTGCTGGAGCGGGTCCGCCAGCTGGCGGGAGGCTGCGCTGTGCGGAAGGAGGCATCCATGGGTCAGGAGAGCTTGGAGCGGCAGGTCACCGCCATTATCCATGAGATCGGTGTCCCCGCCCATATCAAAGGATACCAGTACCTGCGGGAGGCCATTACCCTGACGGTGGAGGATATGGAGGTCATCAACGCGGTGACCAAGGTGCTCTACCCCGCCGTGGCCCGGCGGTTCAACACCACCGCCTCCAGAGTGGAGCGGGCCATTCGCCACGCCATTGAGGTAGCTTGGGACCGGGGAGACCTGGAGACCTTGCAGAAATATTTCGGGTACACAGTGTCAAATGCCAAGGGGAAACCCACCAACAGCGAGTTTATCGCCATGATTGCCGATCGCATTTCCTTGCAGCGCAAAGAGCTGGCGGGGTGAGGAGGCCGGGGGCGGCGCGGCCATACCGCGCCGCCCCCGGCGCCTTGTGCTGCACTTGCAAAGCCTGGCCCTTCAAAAATTTTTCAGATGGGCCTTGACAAATGAGAATATTAGAATATAATTATATTAGAAAACACGAATGGAGGGGGAACGATGGAGACAGGAGATCTGTATCAGTCCCGGGCGGAGCTGCTGAAGGTTCTGGCCCACCCCCTCCGGCTGCAGATCGTGCGGGGTCTGCTCCGCTGCGGCTGCCGCAACGTGGGGTGTATGGTCAGCAACACCGGCCAGTCCCAGCCCTGCGTCTCCCAGCACCTGGCCAAGCTCAAGGCAGCGGGTGTGGTCCGGGCGGTCCGGGCGGGGAACGAAGTGCTCTATGAGATCAGCGATCCGGCGGTGGCCCACCTGATGGCGGTGCTGTTTGAGGATCAGGAGGAGGAATACCATGGTATATGATGTTGCAGTGATCGGCGCGGGCCCCGCGGGGCTGATGGCGGCCATTCAGGGGCGGGTGCGGAATAAATCCGTGCTGGTGGTGTCCAACGAGCCCACGGCCAGCGCCCTGTGCAAGGCTCCGGTGGTGGACAATTACCCCGGCGTGCCCCATGTCAGCGGAAAGGATCTGGTGGAGGCCATGGTGGCCCAGGCCAAAGAGCTGGGGGCGGAGTTCGCCGTGGGCCGGGTGCTGAATGTGATGAGCCTGGAGGGGGAACACTATCTCAACGCCGGTTCTCAGGTGTTCCAGGCCAGAAAGGTGATCCTGGCCCCCGGGGTGGTCCGGTCAGCCCGGCTGCCGGGAGAGGAGGCCCTGCTGGGCCGGGGCGTGAGCTACTGCGCCACCTGCGACGGCATGCTCTACCGGGGCCGCACCGTGGCCGTGGCGGGGGATACCCCTGACCTGGAGGAGGAGATCTCCTTCCTGGAGGGGGTGGGCTGCCAGGTGCTGCGGGTTCCTCTGGGTGGACTGGAGATCCTGGGGGAGAGCGCGGTGACCGCCGTGCGCAGCCGGGGGGAGGAGCTGCCCTGCCAGGGTGTATTCCTGCTGCGGGCCTCCCTGGCCCCCACGGATCTGGTGCCCGGCCTGGCCCTGACGGGCAAGCATGTGGCGGTGGACCGGAATATGGCCACCAACCTGCCGGGAATCTTTGCCGCCGGGGATTGTACCGGCGGGCCCCTTCAGCTGGCCAAAGCGGTGGGGGAGGGGCAGATGGCTGCCTACTCCGCCATTGTGGAGCTGGATCAGGAAGATAAAAATCAATAAAACATATATTCAGATATTCAGAAAGGAAGTAACGGAAATGGCAGTCATTCATTTTAACGAGGAAGGGTTCAAGCGCGTGGTGTCGGAGGCCCCTGTGGCCATGGTGGACTTCTGGGCGGACTGGTGCGGCCCCTGCAAGATGCTGGGCCCCACCATTGACAAGCTGGGCGCGCAGTACGAGGGCCGGGCGGTCATCGGCAAGGTGAACGTGGACGACGAGGGGGGCCTGGCCGCCTCCTTCGGGGTGATGAGCATCCCCACCGTCATCTTCTTCCGCAACGGCAAAGAGGTGGACCGGAAGGTGGGCCTCATGCCCGCCGGGGTGTACAGCGACACCCTGGACACCCTGCTGGGCTGAGAAGCACGCTGAGGTCCCCCGGCGCAGCCGGGGGACCTCACTTTTTTGGGAAGAAAAAGGTTGACATTTGGCTTAAGAGGTGGTATTATATGCAAGTCGCGTAAGCCGCGGGTATGACGGAATTGGCAGACGTGCAGGATTTAGGTTCCTGTGCCGCGAGGCGTGCAGGTTCGACCCCTGTTACCCGCACCATGCCCCATGGCACTGTGTGGGACAGGGTGCCGTGGGGGATGGTCTGCCCCGCCGTTCATATGCCTCTGTAGCTCAGTTGGTAGAGCAGGGGACTGAAAATCCCCGTGTCGCTGGTTCGATTCCGGCCGGAGGCACCAAAAGAAAGACACGCCTTGGGGCGTGTCTTTCTTTTTTCTGCCGTTTTGGGGAATTTTATGGTTTGTAATTGTTTTGTTGTTGCTTTCCTGGGGAATTAGGATAAAATGGCGTGGACTATGGCAGTGGGAGGGGTGAAACCGGATGAGCCTGTACAGCGGAAAGGGCAAGCGCCTGGCCCGGGGAAGCGGGGCGCCGGCTGTCTCCGCACGGGGCGGAAAGCGGCTGCGGCGGAGCGGTACGCCTCTCCACCGCCGCCTCCTGTTGGCCCTGGGCATCCTGATGATGGTGGGGGGCACTGCGCTGCTGCTGTGGGTGCTGCTGTGGCGCGGCGGGTCTGGAGAAGCGGCCCAGTCCACCAGACCCGCTGTCCCCGATGGCGGCCAAGGCCCCACCCAGAGCGTCCAGACGCCCCTTCCCTCCCCCTCTCAGCCTCAGGAGGAGGGGCAGAGCCCGGAGGGGGAAGAAGGGACCTTCCTCCTCTCCTTTGCGGGGGATTGCACCCTGGGTACCGAGCATGGCAGATGGGGGAAGAGCGGTACCTTTCCCGACGTGGTGGGGGAGGATTACAGCTACCCCTTTGCGGGGGTGCAGTCCCTCTTTGCCGGGGACGATTTCACCTTTGTAAACCTGGAGTGCGCCCTCACCAACTACAATGTGCCTGCGGAAAAGACCTTCCGGTTCCGGGGGCCGCCGGAGTACGGCAATATCCTTACCGCCGGCAGCGTGGAGGGGGTGACCCTGGCCAACAACCACAGCCTGGACTACGGCCAGACCGGCCTGGCGGACACCAGGGCGGTGCTGGCAGAGCTGGGCGTGGCGGCCGGCGGGGATGGGGAGACCTTTTTGTACACCACGGACCGGGGGCTGAAGGTGGGCGTGTACACCGCCTACCACATCAGCCGCTCCGGGATTCAACAGGGCATAGCGGCCCTGCAGGCCCAGGGGGCTGAGGTCATCGTGGCCGCCTTCCACACCGGGGTGGAGGGGGCCTACACGCCCACCGACTTCCAGCGGGAGACCTTCCGCTGGGCGGCGGACTGCGGGGCCCACATCGTGTACAACAGCCACCCCCACGTGCTCCAGCCTGTGGAATATTATGGGGAGAGCGTGATTTTTTATAGCCTGGGCAACTTCACCTTCGGCGGCAACCGGAACCCCACGGACAAGGATACCGCGGTCCTCCAGGTTTCGGTGGCCCGGGGCGAAGATGGGGTGGAGATCCGGGAGGTGACGGCCCACCCCTGCTCGGTCAGCAGCAGGAGCGACCGCAACGACTATCAGCCCACCCTTTATCCCCAGGGAAGCGAGGGGGCGCAGCGGGTAGAGCGCAAGCTGGCGGGGACCTACCGCGCCCAGGCTGCCGCGCCGCCCAGCCAATCCCAGGAGGCTGCCGTGACCCCTGTGCCCCAGGAGACCCCGGCGGCCACCCAGAGCCTGGAGCCTGATGTGCCCCCGGCAGCCACCCCTTCCCCACAGCCCGAAGGGACGGTGGAGCACACAGGGGCCCCGGAGGCTGCCGGCCCGGCGGAGGAGACCGCCTCACCGGCAGGGGCGCCGGAGGCAGAAGGGTAACTTTTTGCGCCCGTATAACGAGGAGATGAGGAGCGTGGACCGGCCAGGTCCATGCTCCTCTTTTTTAGGATAAAATAAGGAAAGAAGTGCCCCGTGTGTCTGGGGACTCACGGGGCCTGGTGCACTTTTTGGCGGAGGAGGAGACTTTTTTGTCTACATTTTCAAAAGGACTTGAAAAACATTACGGGAATTGATATAGTAAAACATACAAGAATATATTGATCAAGGGGCAGTTCTTTATGCACAGTGGCGGGAATCGCGGAATCCGCCGCGCGGAAAGCAGGAGACAGGCTGTTGCGCGCTGAGCTGAGAAAACAGGCGAGAAGGAGGTGGCGCGAGAGCTCATTCAGCGCTCTGACGCAACTGCGGCGCGGCCGGCAGGCGGGAATTCCCGCCCATTCCGGGATTCGCGGGACGGAATCAGAATCCACCCGGCGCCCCGATGCATTTCGAATTTGCGGACCGTTACAGGTCCGGCTTTCACAGTGCAACTGTTCATATGTTCCAGGAAGCTTATTCATGATGATGATAAAGGAGGAACTGTAATTATGGCGAAATATGTCATGGCGCTTGACGCCGGTACCACTTCCAACCGTTGTATCCTGTTCAACGAGAAGGGTGAGATGTGCAGCGTGGCCCAGCGCGAGTTTACCCAGTATTTCCCCAAGCCCGGCTGGGTGGAGCATGACGCCAACGAGATCTGGGCCAGCCAGCTCAGCGTGGCCGTGGAGGCCATGCAGAAGATTAACGCCACCGCCTCCGACATTGCCGGCATCGGCATTACCAACCAGCGCGAGACCACCATTGTGTGGGATAAGGCCACCGGCGAGCCCGTGTATCACGCCATCGTGTGGCAGTGCCGCCGCACCGCGGAGTACTGCGACTCCCTGAAGGACAAGGGCCTGACCGATGTGTTCCGGGCCAAGACCGGCCTGGTGATCGACGCCTACTTCTCCGGCACCAAGCTGCGCTGGATCCTGGAGAACGTCCCCGGTGTCCGCGAGCGGGCCGAGAAGGGCGAGCTGCTCTTCGGTACCGTGGAGACCTGGCTGATCTGGAAGCTCTCCGGCGGCAAGATCCATGTCACCGACTACTCCAACGCCTCCCGCACCCTGCTGTTCAACATCAACACCCTGGAGTGGGACGAGGAGATCCTCAAGGAGCTGAACATCCCCGCCTGCATGCTGCCCAAGGCCATGCCCTCCAGCTGCGTGTACGGCTGCGCCGATCCCCAGTTCCTGGGCGGCCCCATCCCCATTGCGGGCGCTGCCGGCGACCAGCAGGCCGCTCTCTTCGGCCAGACCTGCTACAAGCCCGGCGAGGCCAAGAATACTTACGGCACCGGCTGCTTCATGCTGATGAACACCGGCGAGAAGCCCGTCTTCTCCAAGAACGGCCTGGTCACCACCATCGCCTGGGGCCTGGACGGCAAAGTGGAGTACGCCCTGGAGGGCTCCATCTTCGTGGCCGGCGCCGCCCTGCAGTGGCTGCGCGATCAGCTGCGGATGATCGACTCCGCTCCCGACTCTGAGTACATGGCCAGCAAGGTGAAGGACACCAACGGCTGCTATGTGGTACCCGCCTTCACCGGCCTGGGCGCCCCCCACTGGGATCAGTACGCCCGGGGCACCATCGTGGGCCTCACCCGCGGGTGCAACAAGTACCACATCATCCGCGCCACTCTGGACAGCCTGGCCTATCAGACCAACGACGTGCTGGAGGCCATGAAGGCCGACTCCGGCATCGAGCTGGCGGCCCTGAAGGTGGACGGCGGCGCCAGCGCCAACAACTACCTGATGCAGACCCAGGCCGACATCATCAACGCCCCCGTGATGCGTCCCACCTGCGTGGAGACCACCGCCATGGGCGCCGCCTACCTGGCCGGTCTGGCTGTGGGCTACTGGGCCAGCAAGGAGGACGTTATCAACAACTGGGCCATTGACCGCACCTTCAAGCCCGAGATCGGCAAGGAGGAGCGGGACGCCCGGGTGAAGGGCTGGAGCAAGGCCGTCAAGTGCGCTTACGGCTGGGCCAAGGACGAGTAATAAGCCGAAAAAGCATATAGTGCGGTATCCAGTCAGTTGAGTTAAGTATCTGGGCCGGGCAGTCCTGCATGAATTCCAGTAACTGGGGGACTGTCCGGTCCAGCATTTCAAAAATCTGGGCACAAGTTTTATGCCAAAGGAGTGATCCATCTGTGTATGATATCGTAATCATTGGAGCGGGCGTCACCGGCTGCGCGGTGGCCCGGTACCTGTCCCGCTACCAGGCCAGCGTGTGCGTGGTGGAGAAGGAGGAGGACGTGTGCTGCGGCACCTCCAAGGCCAACAGCGCCATCGTCCACGGCGGCTTTGACGCTGCCCACGGCACCCTCATGGCCAAGATGAACGTGATGGGCAACCTGATGTTCCCCGCCCTGGCGGAGGAGCTGGACTTCGAGTTCCAGCCCAACGGCAGCCTGGTGGTGTGCATGAACCAGGAGGATATGCCCAAG
Organism: uncultured bacterium; assembly: GCA_949293245.1. Classification (GTDB taxonomy): domain Bacteria; phylum Bacillota; class Clostridia; order Oscillospirales; family Oscillospiraceae; genus CASFCS01. The sequence continues at coordinate 87,497 of CASFCS010000004.1, forward strand.
CTCCAGGCCCTCTATGAGAACGGCGTGAAAAACGGCGTGAAGGGGCTGGAGATCATCGACCAGGCCCGCCTGCGGGAGATGGAGCCCAACATCAGCCCCGACGCGGTGGCCGCCCTCTGGGCCCCCACCGGCGGCATCGTCTGCCCCTTCGGGCTGACCATCGCCCTGGCGGAGAACGCCTATACCAACGGGGTGGAGTTTCGCTTCAACACCGAGGTGAAGGCCCTCACCCCCCGGGAGGACGGCTGGATCATCCAGACCAACCACGGCGCCATCGACGCCAAGTGCGTGGTCAACGCCGCCGGCCTGTATGCCGACGTATTCCACAACCAGGTCAGCCAGAAGAAGATCCACATCACCCCCAGACGGGGCGACTACTGCCTGCTGGACCGGACCACCGGCGGCTTTGTCAAGCACACCATCTTCCAGCTGCCCGGCAAGCTGGGCAAGGGCGTGCTGGTGAGCCCCACTGTCCACGGCAACACCATCGTGGGCCCCACCGCCATCGACATTGAGGACAAGGACGGCATCAACACCACCGCCGCCGGCCTCAACGAGCTCATCGAGAAGGCGGGCACCACCGTCAGCGGCCTGCCCATCCGGCAGGTGATCACCAGCTTCGCCGGTCTGCGGGCCCACGAGGCTGCCCACGAGTTCATCATCGGCGAGGTGCCCGAGGCCCCCGGTTTCTTCGACTGCGCGGGCATCGAGTCCCCCGGCCTGAGCTCCGCCCCCGCCATCGGCCTCACCGTGGCGGACATGCTGCGGGACAAGCTGGGCCTGGCGGAGAACCCCAACTACGACGGCAAGCGCAAGGGCATTCTGGACCCCAAGAAGCTCAGCAAGGAGGAGCTCACCGCCCTCATCCGGGAGGAGCCCGCCTACGGCCGAATCATCTGCCGCTGCGAGAGCGTCTCCGAGGGCGAGATCCTGGACGCCATCCGCCGTCCCCTGGGCGCCAAGAGCCTGGACGGCGTGAAGCGCCGCACCCGGGCGGGTATGGGCCGGTGCCAGTCCGGCTTCTGCAGCCCCCGCACCATGGAGATCCTGGCCCGTGAGCTCCACGTGGACCAGAGCGAGATCACCAAGATGGGCGGCAATTCCAAGCTGATCGTGGGAACGGTCAAGGAGCGTCTATAAAGGAGGGAAAGCAGCCATGAAGCACTATGATATTGTAATCATCGGCGGCGGACCCGCCGGCCTTGCCGCGGCAGCGGCCGCTTACGACGCGGGGGTGACCGACGTCCTGATCCTGGAGCGTGACAAGGAGCTGGGCGGCATCCTCAATCAGTGTATCCACAACGGCTTCGGCCTGCACACCTTCAAGGAGGAGCTGACCGGCCCGGAGTATGCCTCCCGCTACATCGCCAAGGTGGAGGAGCGGAAGATCCCCTACATGCTCAACACCATGGTCATGGACATCACCAGTGAAAAGGTGATCACCGCCATGAACCGGGAGGACGGCATCATCGAGATCGAGGCGGGGGCCATCGTGCTGGCCATGGGCTGCCGGGAGCGCAGCCGCGGCGCCCTGAATATCCCGGGCTACCGCCCCGCCGGCATCTACTCCGCCGGCACCGCCCAGCGCCTGGTGAACATGGAGGGCTATATGCCCGGCCGCCAGGTGGTCATCCTGGGCAGCGGCGACATCGGCCTCATCATGGCCCGCCGCATGACCCTGGAGGGGGCCAAGGTGAAGGTGGTGGCCGAGCTCATGCCCTTCTCCGGCGGCCTGAAGCGGAATATCGTCCAGTGTCTGGACGACTTCGGCATCCCCCTGAAGCTCAGCCACACCGTGGTGGACATCCAGGGCAAGGAGCGTGTGGAAGGGGTCACCATCGCCCAGGTGGACAACCGGGGCAAGCCCATTCCCGGCACCGAGGAGCACTATGAGTGCGACACCCTGCTGCTCTCCTGCGGCCTGATCCCGGAGAACGAGCTCTCCCGGGGCATGGGCGTGGCCCTCAACCCCATCACCAACGGCCCCGCCGTCAACGAGAGCCTGGAGACCTCCATCCCCGGTGTGTTCGCCGCGGGCAACGTCCTCCACGTCCACGATCTGGTGGACTTCGTCTCCGAGGAAGCTGCGGCGGCCGGCCGGGCTGCGGCGGCCTATGTGTCCGCCGGCTGTGTGGATGCCGAGCACAAGGAGATCCCCGTCACCTTCGAGGGGGGCCCCCGGTACACCGTGCCCGGCACCATCGACCCCGCCTTCGTGGGCGACTCCCTCACCGTGCGCTTCCGTGTGGGCGGCGTGATGAAGAACCAGTACGTCAACGTCTATCTGGACGGCGAGCGGGTCATCCACCGGAAGCGGCCTATCATGGCCCCCGGCGAGATGGAGGAGGTCAAGCTGACCCGTGCCATGCTCGATGCCCATCCGGAGCTGAGCAGCATCTGCATCAAGGTAGAGGAGGCGTAAGGAAATGACAACTCGGAAGCTCACCTGTATCGGATGTCCCATGGGCTGCCAGCTGGAAGTTGGGATCGACGGGGACCAGGTGGTCTCGGTCAGCGGACACACCTGCCCCCGGGGCGAGGCCTACGCCCGCAAGGAGGTCACCAACCCCACCCGCATCGTCACCAGCACGGTCCGGGTCTACGGCAGCAAGAGCGGCGCGGTGACCGTGTCCTGCAAGACCCGCTCCGACATCCCCAAGTCCAGCATTTTTGACTGCATCAAGGATATCACCGGCCTGGCGGTGCCCGCCCCGGTGCACATCGGCGATGTGGTGAAGGCCAACGTGGCCGGCACCGGCGTGGACATGGTTGCCACCAAAGAGGTGCTGTAAGCCCTCGCCGCGGGACAACGTAAAACAGCAAAAAGCGCCGGCAGAGACGGTACCGTCTCTGCCGGCGCTTTTTTGTTCAGGCAGCTGTCACACAGGCAGCATCTCCCGCCGGCCCTCCAGGGCCCGGGTGAGAGTGGCGTCGTCGGCGAACTCCAGGTGGCTGCCCACGGGGATGCCGTAGGCCAGGCGGGTGACCTTTACGTCGAAGGGCCGCAGCAGCCGGGAGAGGTACAGGGCGGTGGCCTCCCCCTCGGTGTCCGGGTTGGTGGCCATGATGACCTCCTCCACATCCCCCGCCGCCACCCGGGAGAGGAGCTCCTTCACCCGGATGTCGTCCGGCCCCACGTGGTTCATGGGGGAGATGACCCCGTGGAGCACGTGGTAGAGGCCGTTGTACTCCCGGGCGCGCTCCATGGCCACCACGTCCTTGGGGTCGGCCACCACGCAGATGGTGCCCCGCTCCCGCTTGCTGCTGCTGCAGATGGGGCAGGGGCCCTCCCCCTCAGTGAAGTTCTGGCAGATGGGGCAGCAGGCGATGGCGGCCTTGGCCCCGGTGATGGCGTCGGCAAACTCCTGGGCCGCCTCCGGGGGGAGGGAGAGAATGTAGAAGGCCAGGCGCTGGGCGGACTTTTTGCCCACGCCGGGGAGGCGGGCGAACTGCTCCACCAGCTTCTCCAGGGCAGGGGGGAAATACTGCATGGTAAGACCTCCGAAAAGAGAGAATAGAGGGGAGAAAGGGTCAGCCCACCCGCAGGGCGGAAATGGCGGCGGGGATGTCCGCCGCGCCGTACACCGCCGAGCCGGCCACCAGCACGTTGGCCCCGGCCTCCACCGCCAGTTTGGCGGTGGAGGGGTTGATGCCCCCGTCCACCTGGAGAAGGCAGTTGGGATTCACCTTGTCAATGAGGGCCCGGGCCCGGCGGATCTTGCTCAGCTTCCCCTCCATGAAGGACTGGCCGCCGAAGCCGGGCTCCACCGTCATGATGAGCACCATGTCCAGCTCCTCCAGGTAGGGGAGGATGGCGTCGGGGTCGGTGATAGGCCGCAGGGCCACCGCCTTGCGCACCCCGTTGGCCTCCATGGCCCGAAGAGCGTCCCGGATGGCGGGGGGGAGGTCGGACTCCAGATGGACGGACAGCAGGTCCGCCCCCGCCTTGGCGAAGGCGTCGATATATCGCCAGGGCTTCTCAATCATCAGGTGGACGTCCAGGAACATGTCGGTACACTTGCGGATGGACTGGACCACCGGCACGCCGATGGTGATGTTGGGCACGAACATGCCGTCCATCACGTCCACATGGAGCCAGTCGGCGGAGCTGACCCGCTGGATATCCCGCTCCAGGTTGCAGAAGTCGGCGGAGAGAATAGAGGGGGCAATTTTAATCATTCTTTCAACATCCTTTCCCAAGATCTTAAGGGATGGGGCGTACAATCATATCCGCTGGATGTATCACCCAGTGGGGAGGAGAGGACACAGCCCTCCGCACCGGGGGAGGAGGGGGAGCATACACTGGCCTGAGCGGCATCCGCCGCCGGCGCCGGCGCCGCGCTCCCCATCTCCCACACCCACTTCGGGGCGCAGGCGCGGCGGGCGCGCCGCACCATCATAGCTCCCCGGCGGGAATACCCCGCCGGGGAGCACCGGAACCGGCAGGGTCACAGGCTGGTGGTCATGACCTCCCGCACCTGGTAGCCCGCGGCGGCCAGGGCATCCAGGATTTCCTTCTTGTGGGCGTGGCCGAAGGCCTCCAGGGTGACCCGCAGCTCCACGCCGCTCTGACGGTTGATGTTGACAAACTGGTTGTGGTCCAGGCGGATGATGTTGCCGCTGGCCTCCGCCACGATCTGGGCCACCCGCAGCAGCTCGCCGGGCCGGTCGGGCAGCTGCACCGAGAAGGTGAACACCCGCCCCCGGTTGATGAGGCCGTGCTGCACCAGACTGGACACGGTGATCACGTCCATGTTGCCCCCGGACAGGACAGGCACCACGTTCTTTCCCTGGCAGTCCAGGTGGCTCAGAGCGGCCACGGTGAGCAGGCCGGAGTTCTCCACGATCATCTTGTGCTTTTCCATCATGTCCAGGAAGGCGCTCACCAACTCGTCGTCGTGGATGGTGATGATCTCGTCCACATTCTGCTGGATGAAGGGGAACACCAGGTCTCCGGGGGTCTTGACGGCCACGCCGTCGGCGATGGTGTCCACCCGGTCCAGGGTGACCACGTGGCCCGCCTCCAGGCTGGCCTTCATGCCGGCCGCCCCGGTGGGTTCCACGCCGATGACCTTCACATTGGGGTTGAGGAGCTTTGCCAGGGTGGACACGCCCGCCGCCAGGCCGCCCCCGCCGATGGGCACCAGAATGATGTCCACGTCGGGCAGGTCCTGGAAGATCTCATAGGCGATGGTGCCCTGGCCCGTGGCGATGGCCAGGTCGTTGAAGGGGGGGATATAGGTCAGCCCCTCCTCCTCCACCAGCCGGGCGGCCTCCGCCGCTGCGTCGTAAAAGGTGGCCCCGTGGAGGATCACCCGGGCGCCGTAATCCTTGGTGTTGTTTACCTTCACCAGGGGGGTGGTGGTGGGCATTACGATGGTGGCGGGCACCCCGGCTGCCTGGGCGGCGTAGGCCACGCCCTGGGCGTGGTTGCCGGCGGAGGCGGTGACCAGGCCGTGGGCCTTCTCCTCCTCGCTGAGGGTACTGATTTTATAGTAGGCGCCCCGGATCTTGTAGGCGCCGGTAACCTGCATGTTTTCCGGTTTCAGATAGACGTGGTTGCCCGTGGCCTTGGAAAAGGCGGGGCTGTACACCAGATCGGTCCGCAGCAGCACGCCCTCCAGCACTTTCCGGGCGGCCTTGAATTGACTCAGGGTCAGCATGCTCCAACGCATCCTCTCAGTATGGTCTCCAAAGGGGCTGCACAGGTCCCCCGGGCTCGACAACGTGGCTGAAACAGCGCCAAAGGCCTTGAAAACCGGGGTCTTCAAGGCTCCAGAGACTTGTTCAGCAGACATTATCATATAAGATTGTACCGCCAAAGTCAATCTTCCACACCTGGAATTTTCCTCTGGCGGAGGTGAGAGCGTGACAAGGGAGGGGAAATGTACCTGTCACCTTGACACTTTGCCGCTGCGGGGGGTACAATATAACGCAGGAACCGGAAAGGAGCGGCATCCATGGCAAAGGTAACAAAAAAATCTGTCGCGCCCATCTATCTGGTGGGCGTGGTGTGGCTCCTGTGGGGCGTGTTCGGCCCGCTGTACAACATAGGGGGATATCTGATGGCTGCCGTCTCCTCCCTGGTGGTGTATCTGGTGGCCAAAAAGCTCTTCCCCGACCAGACCTTCACCACGGCGGAGGAGGAGCCCAAGGAGGAGCCCGCCCAGGCACAGCCGCAAAAGGCCGAAGAGGAGAAGAAGCCCGCCTCCACCGGTGATCCGGAGATCGACAAGCTGGTGGCGGACGGGAAGCGGGCGGTGTCGGAGATGCGCCGGCTCAACGACAGCATTGAGGACCCGGAGGTCTCCCGGGAGATTGAGCACCTGGAGCAGGTCACGGGAAAGATCATTGACGTGGTGGTGGAGCAGCCCGCCAAGCTCTCCCAGATCAGGCGTTTTATGAACTACTATCTCCCCACCACCCTGAAGATCCTCAACGCCTACGACCGCATGGACGCGGTGGGAGTGTCCGGCGCCAACATCGACGGCACCAAGGGCAAGGTGGAGGAGCTGCTGGGTATGCTCCACGCCGCCTATGACAAGCAGCTGGACGCCCTGTTCGGCGAGGAGGCCCTGGACATCTCCACCGATATCACAGTAATGGAGCAGATGCTGGCCCGGGAAGGGATCGGCGGAATGCAGATCACAGATATGACCAAGAAAAATGGAGGAACCGCAAATGGATGAAAAGATGGATCTCACCCCTGAACTCACGCTGACGCCCAACGAGGCCCCCGCCGCTGCCGCCGCCGCTGCGGCGGTGCCCCAGGCCCCCGCTGCCCCCACCCTCACGCTGGAGAACGAGGCTGACGCCGCTGCCGCCGCCCAGAAGGCCCGGGATGAGGCCGCGGTGAAGCTGGATGAGAGCCGCCTGAGCGAGAGCGAGCGGAAGATGGTGGCGGAGTTTGCCGACAAGATCGACATCCGGGACTCCAACGTGGTGCTGCAGTATGGCGCCGCCGCCCAGAAGAACATCGCCGCCTTCTCGGAGAACGCCCTGGGCAGCGTGCGCACCAAGGACCTGGGCGAGGTGGGGGAGGCCCTGGCCTCTCTGGTGGTGCAGCTCAAGACCTTCGGGGAGCCCGAGCGCAAGGGCATCGCCGGCTTCTTCCAGAAGAAGAAGACCGAGCTGGTGGCCATGCGGGCCAGCTTTGACAAGGCCGAGGTCAACGTGGACAAGATCGTGCAGATCCTGGAGGCCCACCAGGTGACCCTGATGAAGGACATCGCCATGCTGGACCAGATGTACGCGCTGAACCAGAAGTACTATAAGGAACTTACCATGTATATCCTGGCGGGGAAGAAGGCCCTGGAGAAGGCCCGTACCGGGGAGCTGGAGCGGCTGCGGCAGAAGGCCGCCGAGACCGGCGCCCAGGAGGACGCCCAGGCCTACAACGACTTTGCCAATATGTGCACCCGCTTTGAGAAGAAGATCCACGATCTGGAGCTCACCCGGATGATCTCCATCCAGATGGGCCCCCAGACCCGCCTCATCCAGAACAACGACGCGCTGATGCTGGAGAAGATCCAGTCCTCCCTGGTGAACACCATCCCCCTGTGGAAGAGCCAGATGGTGCTGGCCCTGGGGCTGGAGCACTCCCGCCAGGCCGGTGACCAATATGACCAACGAGCTGCTCACCCGCAACGCGGATATGCTGAAGATGGGCACCGTGGAGACCGCCCGGGAGGCCGAGCGGTCGGTGGTGGACATCCAGACCCTGCAGCACACCAACCAGCAGCTTATCTCCACCCTGGACGAGGTCATGAAGATCCAGACCGAGGGGGCCCAGAAGCGCCGGGAGGCCGAGGCCGAGCTGGGCCGCATCGAGGGCGAGCTCAAGCAGAAGCTGCTGGAACTGCGGGGCTGAGCTACCCCACCTTCCGGCATCCGGCCGTGAAACCAAAGGAGATACCATGAAAGCTTTGAAAAAACCGGCGGTGGCCGTGGTGCTTACCATTCTCATGATCGCCCTGGCGGTGGGGATCGGCTACGCCCGCAGGCCCACCGCCCAGCTCCCCGCGGGACTGGACAGCACCCTGAGTACGGCCCAGTATACCAAGTGGATGTCCGACGAGGCGGGGGTCCTCTCCGCCTCCACCGAGGAGACCCTGGCCCTCTTCAACGCCAACTGGGACCAGCGTTACCACAGCCTGGTGGCCATCCAGACGGTGGACACCGTCTCCGGGTCCCTGGAGGACTACGCCTTCGACCTGGGGTACGACATCGGCCTGGGCCAGGGGGATGCCATTCTGGTGCTGGCCATCCAGGACCAGGACGCCTATCTGGCCCTGGGGGATGACTTTGCCACCATGATGACGGGCACCATGGCCACGGACTATCTGGATGAGTACCTCTACGCCGACTTTATGGCGGGGGACTATGACAGCGGCGTGATCAAGCTGTACACCGCCATCAACAGCCTCTACGTGAGTACCTTCGGCCAGAGCGGCCAGATCTCCTCCGGGAGCCAGAGCGCCGCCCCGGCGGGGGACTATTTCGACGGCTTCTTTGTGCTGGTCTCCGTGATCATTTTCCTGGTGGTGCTTCTGGCCATCCTCAGCGCCATCGACCAGTCCCGCTATGTGGCATACCGCCAGCGGTACTACGGGGTGGATACCCCTCCTGTGGTATTCCGACCCATTTTGTTCTGGCACCGGCCGGGCTCGGCCTGGTACCGGCGGCATTGGCGGCCCGCGCCGCCTCCGCCGCCTCACCACCACGGCCCAGGCGGGCCTCCTCCGGGGGGCTTCGGCGGCGGTTTTAGCAGCAGCTCCCGAGGGGGCGGCTTTGGCAGCGGCCGCAGCGGCGGCGGATTTGGCGGTTTCGGCGGCAGCCGGGGCGGCGGCTTCGGCTCCCGAGGGGGCGGTTTCGGCGGCAGTCGTGGCGGTGGCTTCGGCGGTGGCCGCAGCGGCGGCGGATTTGGCGGCGGCGGCCGGGGCGGCGGCTTCGGCGGGCGCAGATAGGATGGTGCTATGTCTGTCAAAGAACTGAAGGGGCGGGCCCGGGCCGCCATAGAGGAGGGCGGCAGCCAGGTGTACTGGGTGACGCTGGTGTGGCTCCTCCTCACCACGGGACTGTCCATCCTGCTGAGCTATGTGGTCCCAGACCCGGTGCAGGAGTACCTGACCCTGGTGGAGGCGGGGGGCGACTATATCCAGGCCCTCCAGGTCTTCCTGCCGCTGAGCGCCTCGCTGGCCCTCTTTCTTCAGGTGGTGATTGTCCTGTACGGGGTGGTGTTCCAGTACGGCTACCAGTGCTATACCTACCACCTGGTCCGGCAGGACAAGCACCGCCCCGCATCCCCCCAGATGCTGCTGGAGGGGTTTTACCAGGTGGGGCGGGTGCTCTTCACCCGGGCATTGCTGTTGCTGGTGCTGGTGCCCATTACCCTTTTGATGAGCCTGGGGGTCAGTTCCCTGGGGGCCGCCATCCTTCTGGTGCTTCCCATCAGCACGGCCACCATTATGGCAGTGGGCATCGGAGCCAGCGTGGTCACCGCGGTGCTGGTGCTGCTGTACGCCTGCCGCTACGCCATGACCACCTTTTTGATGATAGAGCAGGGGCGGGCCTACTGGGACGCCCTGCGGGAGAGCGCCCGGATGATGACCGGACACCTCAGGGAGTATGTGGTGCTCCACCTCTCCCTTTTGGGGTGGTTCCTGCTGTCTGAAGGGGTGGCGGTGGGCATCCCCGTCCTCCTGTCCTCCCAGTTCTCCTGGGCGGGGTCGGGCATTGTGGGGGGCCTCATTGCCCTGGTGTGCGCCCTGCCGGTGAGCGTGTGGTTTTCCCCCTATCTCAACTGTGCCCGGGCGGCTTTCTATGAGGCCGTCCGGAAGAAGCCCTCTGCAGAGAATTCCCCCTTTCTATCCTGACTGAAACCCCCGCCGGCTGTGTGCCGGCGGGGGTTTTATAAATGTGAGTACATTTTTCACAAAAACCCCTGCCGGAGGGTGACTGAAGGGCAGGAAGGGCATGGAAGGGCTCCGGCGGCGGGGGAGATTGGACCCCTTCCAGTGGGGGAAATCCCTGGCGTATGGGAGAAAAGCGGAGGAAATTTGTGCACAATGGATGAGAAAGAACAGAAAAGGAAAATTCAGCGATTTTTTTGTAAAATTTTTGGGTAGGAAAGGAAAAGATATGGTAAAATAAAAGAGTTACACTTCACCAAGCGCGGCACCAGATCCAGAGAGCACCAGGCGCCCCGGCTGAGGGAGCGCCCACATATCAAGGAAAGGTTTGATACCATACTATGAGTGCGGCTTCTGTTATTACGCTGCTGGGCGGCCTGGCGTTTTTCCTCTTTGGCATGTCGCTGATGAGCGACGCACTGAAAAAGGTGGCGGGCAGCCGGCTGGAGACCATCCTGGCCCGGCTCACCTCCAACCGGCTCAAGGCGGTGCTGCTGGGCAGCGTGGTCACCGCGGTGATCCAGTCCTCCTCCGCCACCAGCGTTATGGCGGTGGGCTTCGTGAACTCCGGCATTATGAAGCTGGGCCAGGCCATCGGCATCATCATGGGCGCCAACATCGGCACCACCGCCACGGGCTGGCTCCTCACCCTGGCGGGTGTGGAGGAGGGCAGCGCTGCCGCCAGCCTGCTGTCCAGCGCGGTGATCTTCGCCCTGGTGGCTGTGATCGGGATCCTGCTGTATATGGCGGGGAAGAGTGTGTCCGCCAAGAGCATCGGCGTGATTTTGCTGGCGCTGTCGGTGCTCATGTCCGGTATGCAGACCATGTCTGCCGCTATGAAGCCTCTCCAGGAGAGCGAGGCCTTCCTCAATGCCATCACCCTGGTGTCCAACCCGGTGCTGGCTTTGTTGATCGGCGCTCTCATCACCGCTGTCATCCAGAGCGCCTCCGCCTCCATCGGCATTCTCCAGGCCCTCACCATCACCGGGGCCATCCCCTTCTCCCTGGCCATGCCCATGGTGATGGGCATGAACATCGGCGCCTGCGTGCCGGTGCTCATTTCCGCCATCGGGGCCAACCGCAGCGGCCAGCGCACCGCCTTTATCTATCTCTACTACAACGTTCTGGGCACGGCTGCCTTTGCGGTGCTCTACGGCATTGTGGGCCTGTTCGTACATTTTCCCTTCCTGGACCAGGCGGCAACCAGCTTCAGCATCGCGGTGTTCAACACGGTGTTCAACATTTTTGCCACGGTGGTGCTCTTCCCCTTCGTGCCCCAGCTGGAGAAGCTGGTGTGCGCCACCTTCCCCGACAAGGGGGAGAGCGAGGAGGACGAGGTGTGTCAGGTCAGCCTGCTGGACGAGCGCTTCCTCCAGTATCCCCCCCTGGCGGTGGAGCAGAGCGGCAAGACCCTCAACCTGATGGCGGCAGCGGCCGCCAAGAACCTCACCAAGGCCATCGACCTCTTTACCCGGTTCGACCAGGTGAAATTTGACAAGATCATGAGCCGGGAGAACGTGGTGGACAGCTACGAGGACAAGCTGGGCAACTACCTGGTGCGCCTGAACAGCCAGGAGCTCTCCCAGGAGGAGACCCACCAGACGGCCAAGTTCCTCCACAGCCTCACCAACCTGGAGCGCATCTCCGACCATGCGGTGAACCTGGCCCAGCTGGCGGAGGAGATGCACCGCAAGGGCCTGTCCTTCTCCGCCGACGCCCGGGGAGAGCTGGCCAGCTGCGTAGCCGCCATCCGGGAGATCGTGGACCTCTCCATCCAGGCCCTCACCCAGGACGACCAGAGCGCTGCCCGGCGGGTGGAACCCCTGGAGGAGGCGGTGGACACCCTCACCGAGGAGATGAAGGTGCGCCATATCCGCCGGGTCCAGGGCGGGCAGTGTACCCTGGAGCTGGGCTTTATCTTCAACGACTGCATCAACAACTTTGAGCGGGTGGCGGACCACTGCTCCAACCTGGCGGTAGCCGTGCTGGAGGCCAAGGACGACACCATGGAGGCCCATGACTACACCCAGAGCCTGCGCCGGCAGAAGGGGCAGAAGGAGTTCCACGATATGGTGGACTTTTACCAGAGCAAGTATACCCTGCCTCCCGAGACCCAGGGGGCGGAGGGCCAGCCCCCTGTCCCCACCCCCAGCCCGCAGTAAACCATATCATAAGCAAGGCCGGAGCCCCGGAGGGCTCCGGCCTTGTGCTTCTCCCAGGGGAATGGTACAATGGCGGCAGAACAGGGGAACACCCCGGAGAGGAGAATGGCCATGAAGATTATCGACGCCCACCTGCACCTCTTTGCCGACAGCCCCCGCACCCGGGCCATGGCGGCGGAGGTGGGCCACGACCCCAACCCCGGGGTGCTGGGGGAGGAGCTCCTCCGGGCCGGTATCGTGGGGGCGGTGGTCATGGGCAACGGCAGCCTGGACGCGGAGTACCACACCTATCCCGCCCCCTTCTCCTACTGCGTGGGGCTGGACCGGACCTGCGCCGGGGAGGGGTGGGACCCCCGCCGGGCCCTGGAGCAGGTGGAGGAGAACTTCCGCCGAGGGGGGTGCGTGGGGCTCAAGCTCTACCCGGGGTACAACTGTCAATATCTCTCGGACCCCATGTACGCCCCCTTTTATGCCCTGGCCCGGGACTATGAAAAACCCGTGGCCATCCACATGGGCATGACCTCCTTCAGCGGCGCCAAGCTCAAGTACAGCCACCCCCTCACCCTGGACGAGGTGGCGGCGGACTGGCCCCAGGTGTCCTTCGTTATGTGCCACTTTGGCAACCCCTTCCTGGCGGACGGGGCGGCGGTGCTGGAGAAAAACCCCAACGTCTGGGCGGACCTGTCCGGCCTGCTGGTGGGGGTGACGGATCTGGACGCCTATTTCCTCCGGCAGGGGCGGTATGTGGAGCAGCTGCGCTGCTGGATGGAGTATGTGGACAACTGGGAAAAGTTCCTCTTCGGCACGGACTTCCCCGGGGTGAATATCCACAACTATGTGGAATTCATCGCCCGTCTGGTGCCCGAGTGCCGCCATGAGGCGGTCTTTTATGAAAATGCCCGGCGGGTCTACGGCCTGGAGGTATAGGGAGAGCGCCCGGTGCGGAAAAAGCGCGCCGGGCGCTTTTGCGCCCCCGGGGGAAAAATTTTTGCCCGCCCTGAGATTTTTTGCCCTTCTCAGGGGTATATCTGGTGAAGGCGCTTTCAAACGGCAAACAGGAGGTGAGCTTTTGTGACGGACGAGGAGTTCCACGGCTGTGTGGAGCGGTACGCGGACACGGTGTTCCGGGTGGCCTTTCAGAGCCTGCGCCACCGGGCGGATGCGGAGGATGTGATGCAGACGGTGTTCCTCCGCCTCTGCGAGAGCCGCACCCCCTTTCAGGGGGAGGACCACCTGCGCCACTGGCTCATTCGGGTGGCGGTGAACGAGAGCCGAAAGGTGCTGCGCTCCTTCTGGCGCCGCCGCCGGGTGGAGCTGGAGGAGTGGCAGGAGCCCGCCGTGGTGGAAAATACCGCCCAGCAGGCCCTCTACCAGGCGGTGATGGCCCTGCCGGAAAAGTACCGGGTGAGCATCTATCTGCACTACTACGAGGGGTACACCGTCAGGGAGATCGCCCAGGCCATGGGCGCCAAGCCGTCCACCGTACAGACCTGGCTCATGCGGGCCAGAGACAAGCTGAGGGGGGAGCTGATCCCCCTGGAGGAGGGAACCATATGACCCAGCAGGAGCTCTACCGAGACACATTTTCCGCCCTCCGGCCCTCGGAGGCGCGGGTACAGGAGGTCATGGATATGACAAACAGCAAGACAAGGCGGCGGCGTTTGGGCCGGCGCACCCTGGGCGCCCTGGCGGCCTGCGCGGCTTTGTGCCTCATGGTGGTGGGGGCCAACGCCGCCACCGGCGGCGCGGTGATGGAGTGGGTGCTCTCCGTGGTGGAGATGGAGGACCCCTTCCGGGCCGGGGCCACCCTGGAGGACGGGTCCGGGGTGGATATCGTCCTCCAGCGGGCCTGGGTGGAGGACCGGGACGGCCGGGCCATCCTGGTGATGCCCGGGGAGGAGGTGGACATCACCCAGGCCCTGGAGACCGACGGCGTCTACCACTACCAGGGGACCGCGGAGGGCTGGACCCTGCGGGCCCAGGTCACCGGCACGGCGGAGGACTGGACTATCACCGTGGAGGCGGAGGACGGCTCCGGTCAGCAGGAGCGGTACACCTTCACCGCCCACCCGGAGGAGGGCTGATCTTCCCCGAAAGACGAAGGGCCCCGCCGGCGCGCTGCGCCGGCGGGGCCCTTTGCTCTTTATGATTCCGTTTTGTTTTCCGGATCCTTCTCTTTCTGCTTCTCCCGCTCCTTCTCCTCCTCGTATTGCTTCATGAAGGTGTACACATCCAGAAGGGCGAAGCGCACGCAGAAGATCACCACGCCCCCCACGATGCAGCTGGGGGCGGCGAAAAGCCGCATGAGGGAGTTGCCGTCGGGGAACACGATGAGGCGTACCCCCCCGTACAGGGCGTAGAGGAACAAGATCCAGTGCAGGATGCGGAAGATCCGCAGCCAGCTGGCCATGGAGTTGAGCAGAGTGGGCTTCTCCTCCGGGGAGAGCCCGCCGGTCCACTGAGGGGTCTTCTTCTTCATGCCGTATCACCTCTCGTCTGATGTGGTGCGTCCGGGGACATCATGGCATATGGGAAAACCCCGTCACGCCCCGGCGCTCCGGGAAAAGCGTGTCACTCCAGCACGGCCCCCCGGGCGGCCGGGGTGGCCTCGTCCACCTCCATCATCAGGATGGCCCAGACCTGACTGATCTGCCCTTGACCCACGCCAGAACCGCTCACGCCGGAGTAGGGGTCAAAATACACCTGCACCGCGTTCCCCGGCTCCAGGCTGCCGGGACGACCGTCCGGGCTTCGAATCTCCAGGGAGACCGCCAGGGTTTTGTAGACGTTGTAGTAGTCGGAAGATGGGTCGAGCCGGAGCGTAAAGTCATTCTCCGACACACGCTCGACAACGCCGAACACGCTGGGAGTGTGGCTGGTGATCCACTCGATGCTGCCGTAGTTTTCTGGCTGGTTCAGGATGGCCCAGACCTGCTCCACCCGGCTGTTGGAAAACCGTAATGTCGGCTTGTGATAGTACACACGCACCACGTCCCCCGGCTCCAGGCTGCTGGGCTGGCCGTCCGGGCTTCGGACATCCAGGGAGACCACCAGGGTTGGGTTTACTTGAAAAATACTGTCATATGGGTCCACGCTGAGAATGAAATATCCCGCTTCCTCCGCAGGGCCCGCCACTGTGCCCAGAATGGAGGGGCGGTTGAGGACCCAGTCCAGGGCGCCGTAGTTGTCGCTCTCATTGAGAATGGCCCAAACGTGGTCCAGGCGGCGGTCCTCGATATCGTCCTCCTCCTCATAGAATACCAACAGCGTGGCCCCCGGCTCCAGGCTGCCGGGGCGGCCATCCGAGTTCCTGACCGTCTGGGAGACCTCCAGGGTGTCACAGCTGTGGGAGAGAGGGTCGAACAGGTCCACCTGGATGGTAAAATACCCGTCCTCCCCCACCGATTCCACCACCGTACCCAGAACGCTGGGCGCGTACTCGATGACCCAGTTCATACTGCCGCGGGCTCCGAAATAGAACAGGAGCCGATACCAGAGAGGGGATGGTCCAGCCAGGACCACCAGGACAGTAAAGACCAGGAGAAGGATGCGGGAAACCCGTTTTGTTTTCATGGCGATTCCTCCAGAGGGGACGGCGGGCTTACGGTTAGGATACCCACTGCTCCGTGGCGGTGATCCACAAAGAGCCTGTGTTGACCAAATAGTACCGATCAGTCGTATCGTCCCAGCCAGTGACAATCCTCATGTAGCAGTTGCCGATCGAATAGTAGCAGCAGAATCCCACGCGTTGACAAATAGTATCATACCTGGTTCTAACTACAATATAAAGATAAAACAGGATAAAGTCAACCAAGAAACAGTGAAAATGCAAAATACTAAAGAGAAAAAAGAAGAAAATATTTGTGCAAAATAGT
>CASFCS010000005.1 GCA_949293245.1 uncultured bacterium
TTCCTCCTTTTTTTATTTCATATTTCCCCGTTTTAGAGAAATACGAGAGGTTTCAGGAACTTATACACCGGATTCCACATTTTTCCACCAGGGTACAACTCCCCTTGCCTCTGGACATATCATAGTACAAGGGCCCCCAAGAGTCAACACCCCGGGGCCAAATGTAACATAACTGTAATATAGGGTTTTCCCTAACAGTGAAGTTGCACATTTGCATGCAACAACCCAGGGATTTTACCGCATAAACCTCACAATCCACACTATTATATGGGTGTTTTGCCTTTCCAAAAGTAGTGGGATGGAGGGAAAATCCGGGATTGAAATGGGGCGGGCGGCCATAGGCCGCCCCTACATATAAATATATACGGATGCTCCGGGCCTTGACGGGAAGCACAAGAGCCCGCCCCCCGGAGGGGGCGGGCTCTCATATGGTTCAGAACAGGTCCCGCCGCTTCAAAAGCACCGCCACAATGGCGATGAGGGCCAGGGCCACCACCAGGGGAATCCACCAGAACTGATCCAGGGGCAGGCCGCCGGTGATGTTCATGCCGTAAAACCCGAAGATGATGTTGGGGATGGTGAGCAGAATGGTGATGGAGGTGAGGACCTTCATGATGACGTTCAGATTGTTGGAGATGACGGAGGCGAAGGCGTCCATCATGCCCGAGATGATGGAGGAGTAGATGTTGGCCATCTCGATGGCCTGGCGTACCTCGATGAGCACGTCCTCCAGGAGGTCGTGGTCCTCCTCGTACAGGGTGACGATGCGCCCCCGGAGGATCTTCTCCAGGGTGACCTCGTTGGCCTTGAGGGAGGTGTTGAAGTAGACCAGGGACTTCTCCAGGTCCAGCAGCTGGATGAGCTCCTTGTTGCGCTGGGACTTGTAGAGCTGGCGCTCCATATAATTATAGATCTTGTCGATCTGCTTGAGGTATTGCAGGTACCGCTTGGCCACCACCAGCAGGATATTTAAAATGAAGCTGGTGCGCTGCTGGGTGCGGGCGGCCTTGATCATGCCGTCCTGAAAGTCCCGGATCACCGAGGTCTCCTTCAGGCAGACGGTGATGATGTGCTGCTCGGTGACGATGATGCCCATGGGCAGGGTGGAGTACACCACCGCGTCGTCCTTCTCCACAGCGGGAATGTCGATGATGATAAGGGTCTGGCCCTCCTCGGTGTCGATTCGGGAGGTCTCCTCCTCGTCCAGGGCCGCCCGGAGGAAGGAGGGCTCCACGTTCAGGGTGGCCGCCACGGTGTTGAGCTCGTCCTCGCTGGGGTAGGTGAGGTTCACCCAGCAGCCGGGCTCCACCTTCTCCAGCCGGGTCATCTTGCCCTCAATGGTCTTGTGAATGGTCAGCATCCGTTTCTCACGCCTTTCCCGGACAGCCGCCTGTGGGTATGGCCGCCCGCCTTTGTATAATGGGAGCGGAGCGCACTCCGCCTGCCCCGGAAGGCGCGGACACACTGGGGGAAGGTCATTCCCTCAGCGCAGGCCGGTATGCCCCGGAGCTCTCGTGGGTCTTCGACTGGTAGGATCGCTGCTCACGGCGCATACCACCTCCTCATGGTTTGAAAACTCGCGTTACAATTATATGCCACTCCCCCCGGGAAAGCAACCCCCAAAACACTCCAAACTCCCCGGCACGGCCACCGCTCCGGGGTGAAAAACGCCGAAGCGGCGCGTCTGACGACGCGCCGCCCCGGCGTTTGAAGAGGGTTTCAAATCTGGCACAGAGAAAGCAATGTAAAGGGCACTCAGCGGAACTCCTCGGGCACCTGGTCGATGGTCTGCCAGGTCTCCATGGCCTTTTCCACGCTCATGCCGTCGGCAATGGCCGCCCTGCGGCAGGCGTTCACCGCGCGGATCTCCTTCATGCGCTCGCCGGTGAGGGAGTAGCCCTTCATGGACCACAGGGTCAGGGCCCAGGCGATCATGGGGATCACGCAGAACAGGACGATCACCACCACGTTCATGCCCTCGGTGTAGGGGGTAGCCTTGGTGGGCAGGGTCTCAAGGCCGATGAAGGACACCGCGATGCCCACCACCGTAGCCGACAGGGAGGACACCAGCTTGTCCACCAGGGAGAACAGGGTGCCCATGATGCCGGGCACGAAGCTGCCGGTGCGGTAGGTCTCGTAGTCGGCGCAGTCGGCCACCATGGGGATGGGCATATCCGCCGTGGCGTAGTAAGCGCCGTAGCCCACGCCGAAGAACACCATAAACAGGATGGTGTAGAGGTTGATGGTAATGCCGCTGTCAGAGTAGAGGCTCAGCTGGAAGGCGGCATTTTCCGGGTTCCACAGGATGAGCAGCACCAGCACCACCACATAGCAGGCCAGCGCCACGCCCACATAGCGCATCAGGGAGGCCCGCTGGCCGTGCTTCTGAGAGGTGCGCACCGTCAGCAGGAAGAAGGGCACGGCGCACACATAGCCCAGCACCATCATGGGCAGGTAGAGCACGTCGTAGTTGCCCATCATGCAGGAGTAGAGCATGGCCAGTACGGTCATGTTGGTGGCAATGGACAGGGCCAGCTTGCAGCCGCCGCCGGCGATCATCAGCCGCTGGAGGGGCTTGTTGGAACGGATGATGGCCAGGTACTGGGAGATCTTGACCTTCTCGCTCTTGGCGGCGCCCAGGCCGAAGTACTTGGGCTGGTCCTTCTCCCAGATGCCGATGATGGCCAGAATGGTCAGCGCCACAGAGACGATGATGCCGATGGGGGTCATGGCGGCAAACCAGCTCTGGTTGTAGTCGCCGAAGATGGTGTCACCAGCCAGGATGGGGCCGATGAACTGCATCACGCCCATGCCGGCCAGAGAGCCCACGGTGTTGAAAATGGTAAACAGCGGCCGCTGCTTGGGGTCGTCGGTCAGAACCGCCTGAGCGGCGCGGGTGACGGAGGTCTGGAAGGTGTAGCCGATGACCCACACCGCATAGAGCAGCACAAAGGCCACATAGCGCAGCCACATCATATTCTCGGGAATAAAGGGGGTAAACACATACAGCAGGATCACCGACACGGCCATAGTGGCACTGCCGATGACCATAAACGGCCGGAATTTGCCGAATTTACCGTTGGTACGGTCCATAAGGGCCCCGATGATGGGGTCGGTGATGGCGTCGAAGACACGCATGCCCGTCACCATGAAGGAGGCGAACACCATGCCCAGACCCAGCACCACGTTGCCGAAGGTGGCAATATAAGTCAGGATCAGAACATAGTAGACATTGGTGGCGCCGTTGTTCAGGGGAAACAGCACCAGCTGATAGGGCTTGGCCCGGTTCAGGGTCGTGGCTCTGGTGGGCTCTTGTTTCATAAAACCGTTCCTTTCTGGAGAAAGTCCGGCTCCCGTCCTGCGGGAGGACGGGAGCCGGGACTCAGGATGTCAGGGCTCCTGCCCCGAACTCTCGGGGCGCCAGGTAACCATACGCAGCCAGCTGGGGGACACCGTATCAGGCACCCCGAAAAAACATCGTTACTCCTTCACGGACTTCAGGAAGCTGCCCACGATCAGGAAGAGGATGCCCACAATGAGGCACACCCAGGCAGCCACACTGACGTAGAAGATGCTCCAGCCGGCGGTATTGCCGGAGTTGTAGGAGAACAGGCCGGCAATGAGCATAATGCGCTGGCTCACAGCGGCACCGAAGAGGTAGGAATACAGCGCAATGGCCGCCACCACGGAGATAAAAGACACGGGGTCATGGTTGCCCCAGCGGTTGGGGGCATAGATGGCGATGCAAACCAGGATAATGCCCACGATGCCGGCAATCACCAGCACAGGCAGGTTGGACAGGGCGTTGTCCGTGGTCATGGTGCTGCTGACCACCGTGAGGATCACACCCACGATGCCCAGAATCACAGCAAGTACGTTCAGGTAAAACGCCAGGCCCTGCTTCTTCATGTTCATATTATTTCTCCTCCTTCTTCTTGCCCTTGGAGGACACGACATACATCACGGCGCCCACCACCATCAGAGCGGCAGAGACACCCATCAGGCCATAGTAGGTGGCGCGCCACCAGGTCATCTGGCTCTCAATATGGGTCGTGGCGTTGTAGCGGTTCATCAGGTGGCTCACGCTCCAGGCGTAGATGTTCTTGTGAACGGCCTCCTTCAGCTTGAGCTGGAGGTTGGCGTCGCCATCGATGAGGTTGGCGTTCAGGCTCATGCCGCCAATGAGATTGCGGAACAGGTTGGAGCTCTCCAGGGTGGTCTGATCATAGAAGCCGGACTGGCCGCGGGTGTCGAAGCAGGTGGTGCCGGAGTTCAAAACGGCGGCCCACAGGTCCACGTCGTCGTAGATGTCGGTGACGGCGTAGCCGATAAAGCCCCACTCGTTGGCCAGGATCTCGGTCATGAGGCCCTCACTGGTGGTGCACTCGATGGAGCCGATCTTGGAGAAGGAGGTCATGAGGCCGCGCATACCGGCGTCATAGTCCTCGGTGTCGTACTTGGTGGCCTCGAAGGCGATCTGGTAAGCACGCAGCTCCACCTCGCGGGCGCGCTGCTCGGTCATGTAGGGGGACACGCCGCCGCGCTCAGACTCCTGGTCGTTGAAGGCGAAGTGCTTGGGAGCGGCTACCAGGCCGTAATCCAGAGCGCCGATGGCAAACTCCATGGCGGCCACGCCGGACAGGACGGGATCCTCGGAGTAGTACTCGCCGTTACGGCCGTTGTAGGCATGACGGTGGGTGTTCAGGCCGGGGCCCCACAGGATGTTGATGCCGGTGAACAGGGACTCGATGCCGGTGAACTCGCCCAGCTCACGCATGAGCTCGGGGTTGAAGGTGGAGGCGCCCAGAGGAGCGTTGCCGAACACCTGGGGATGCCAGTTGCCGTTGGGGTCCTCAGCGGGGATGGCCCAGGGGGCGGTGGGATCCTTGGAGGCGTTCAGGGCCACGGCGATGCCGTTGCCGGCGTTCTCGGTCATGTAGGTCTCCACAGTGCCGATGGACTCAGCGCCGGGGATGGAGGGGCCGCCGAAGGAGAAGATGTACATGGCCTCCTCCAGGGTCAGCTGATCCAGCAGGTCGTCCCACTTGGGATCGTCGTAGGGCACGCCGTACATCTCATAGAACTGGATGCCGTTGTCCTCGCCCCACACGATGGAGGAGGTGTCGTCGTCGGTCTGGAGCTCATAGGTGTAGCCGTTGAGGTTGTTGATGAGCTCCTCGTTGGTGAGGGTCATGGCGTCGTAGGTCTGGGGGAAGGTGCCGGCCCAGTCGGTGCGGGTCAGGTAGGTGACCTCGCCGGGCTGATAGTAGTTCCAGTCAGCGTAGGGCAGCTGGTTGGAGATCTTGTAGCCGGTCTTGGACACAGAGAACAGGGTCTTGGAAATGAAGTCCTCGTCGATGGTCTTCTTGTAGGCCTGGGCGGCGTTGCCGGTGCCGGACATCTTGGAGGCGTCCATGCCCTGGGCAGCCATGATGTGGTTCAGGGCGTCGTGGGCGCCGTTGCCCACGGAGAAGTAGTAGTCGCCGGGATCCATGATGTAGGTGCCGGTGGTGCCGTCGCCGTTGTCATAGGTCTCGTCGTAGCTGGCGATGTACTGCAGGTCCACCTTCACGGAGACCACCTCAGAAGCGCCGGGGTTGAGGACCTCGGTCTTCTCGAAGTTGAGCAGCTGGATGGCGGACTTCTCCACGCCGCCGGGGGTGTAGGGGGCCTGGCCGTAGATCTGGACGGGGGTCTTGCCCGCCACGTCGCCGGTGTTGGTGACCTTCACGTTGAAGGTGGCGTAGGCGTTGGGGGCGCCGGTCTCGGGATCCACGGTGATGTCGAAGACAGGCTCACCCTCAAACTCGAAGGAGAAGGTGGTGTAGCTCAGGCCGTAGCCAAAGCCGTAGGCCACCTCGTTGTCGTAGTTCCACTCGGTGGTGGAGGCGTAGGCGCCGGTGGGGTCGCTGGCGTTGCCGGTGCCGGCCACGGAGTCGTAGTACCGGGTCTCATAGTACCGGTAGCCCACATAGATGCTCTCGGCCTCGATGGTGTAGGCGCCGGGGACGAAGCCCAGCACGCCGCCGGTACGGGTGATCTCCTCGGCGGTGTTGGTGTAGTACATCTTGCCCATGTTCTGCATGGCGGGAGCAGACATGTTGTAGGTGGGGAAGATGTCAAACAGACCGCCGGAGGGGCTGGTGCGGCCGCACAGGACGTCAGCCACGCCCAGCATGCCGTAGCAGCCGGGGAAGCCGATCCACAGGATGGCGTCGATCTCAGGGTCGTTCTTCAGGTCGCCGATCTCCACGGCGGTGGCGGTGTTCACCAGAACGATGACCTTGTCGAAGGACTCCTTGGCCACCTCAATGATGTCCCGCTCGTTGGTGGTCAGCGCCAGAGGCTCCTCAGCGCCCAGGCCCTCCTTGATGCCGCCGGGCAGGTAGTCCTTGGACTCGGCGCTGGGACGGCTGATGACCACGATGGCAGCGTCGCCGTACTGGGCAAAGCTGTCCTTGTAGCTGCTGTTGATGCCCTCGATCTCGCTGATGGAGGGCTCGCCGGGATCATAGACCTCCTCAGGGTTCTCGTTGGTGGCGTGGTTGTAGGTCTCGTTGAGCTTGTCGTAGATGTCGATCATGGTCTGGTTCAGGTTGTAACCAGCGCCCTCGAACTCAAACTCGTCGCCGTTCCAGGCCTCCATGGTCTTGCTCACACTGGTGGCCACATCGCGGGAGGTGGCATTGGTGTTCTGGGTGGTGTTGATGGTATTGGCGTATTGGCGAAGTCGGTCTTGTTCTGGCTCAGAGCCTGCTCCAGGCTGATGTAGGGACCCTGGGCCTTTACGCCGAAGCTGGAGCCGATCAGGGACACGTGGGAGCGGATGCCCAGCAGGGTCACGTTGGCGCCGCTCTCCAGGGGGAGAACGTCGTTGTCGTTCTTCAGCAGCACCGCGCCCTCGGCGGCCTCCTGCCGGTTCAGGTCAATGGCGGCCTGAATGAGGGCGTTGGAGTTGCCGGTGCCGTCCTCGTTGAGCAGCTCAGCGGGGGGCGTGAACTTATCGTACAAGGGGTTCTCTTCGGTATTCTCGGAGACCAGCATCTCGCTGATGGTACCCATGTAGGTATCGATGGTACCGGCATTGGCCTCCAGCGCGTTGCCCACGATGATGGAGAGGGCCAGCACGAAGCACATCAGGCTGGTAAGACCGCGCCACAGGGCTTTTTTCTTCTTTTCCATAGCTGTGAAATTCCTCCTCTTAACTACGCTTTCTTTCCTTTTCCTGGTATCCTCTCAGGCATCATCTCCTCTCCCCGACCAAACCGGAGGTCTGGTCCTTACACCCAGTTCTGGCTCTTGCTCATACCCTTCTGCAGCTTGTAAGCCGGATTGGGAGTGTCTACCTTGCGAATGGTGCATGTATCCTTGCACGCACCAGCCACGGCCTCCAGCTTGACTTTGCCCTCCAGGGGGACCTTGAAGGTGAACACGTGTCTGCCGGTCTGCTTGCCCACCAGCTTGCCGTTGGCGTAGAGCTCCACGCTGTCCTGGTTGGAGTAGACCTTCACAGTGGTCACCGACTCCGGGCGGTCCACATAGCGGCTGGAGCACAGATGAACGAAGGGCTCCTTGCTCCACCAGGCCTTGTAAAGATAGAAGCTATCCTTCTTGGTCTTGCGGTCAAAGGTCACCAAACCCTTATGGTTCATGCCGGGCTCACCGCCCTGGTCCCGGGCGTCAGCGGCAAAATCAAACATATTCCACACATGGGTGGCCCACAGGTAGGGGTGGCGCTCAAAGCACTCCAGCATGAACTCGTGGTAGATGGCCTGGTACTCCTCGGTGTGGTCCCCCCGCCTGGGCTTGGAGGAGTGGAGGTTGGGCATGCCCTCGGCGCCGTACTCGGAGTAGCCCAGGGCCCGGTTGGGGTACTTGGCGTGGAAGAAGCTGATCCACCAGTCGTTGAGGAAGAGGCCGGGCACATACCAGCCCAGATACAGGTTCCAGGCCACCACATCGCTGATGTGGGCCACCTTGTTGAAGGGGCCGCACATGGCGTAGCAGGCCAGGGTGGTGGGCCGGGTGGGGTCCATCTTGTGGACAAAATCGTTGAGCTTGTAGTGGTTGTCCAGCATGTCCTCCCGGTGCTTGTTGGCAATGGTGATCTCGTTGGACAGGCCCCACACCACAATGGAGGGGTGGTTGTAGTTCTGAACAATAAGCTCCCGCATCTGGCTGAAGGTATTCTCCCGGCCCTCGGGCATGTGGCGGGAGATGTAGGGGATCTCCGCCCACACCACCATGCCGTACTTGTCGCACAGGTCGTAGAAATACTGGTCGTGCTGATAGTGGGCCAGGCGGATGGTGTTGGCCCCCATCTCCCGGATGAGGTCCATATCCTCGTCATGGTCGGCCCGGCTGATGGCGTTGCCCTTGCCCCGGCGGTCCTGGTGGCGGGAGACGCCCCGCAGGGGGTACACCCGGCCGTTGAGGATGAAGCCCTTCTTGGGATCAATGGCAAAGGTGCGCACGCCGAAGGCGGTCTGCACCTGATCCACCTCCTGGCCGTCCTGGACCAGGGTGGCCGTGGCGGTGTAGAGGTAGGGGTCCTCCACGCCGTCCCACAGATGGACGTTGTCGATGGTCATGGTCACGTCCTGTCCGGTGCCCTCGGCCACCACGGCGCCCTTGTCATCCAGCAGCTTCACCTGCACCTCGCCCTTGGCGTCGTCGCTCAGATAGGTCTCCACCTGCACCTTGCCCGTGCCGTTTTCATGGGTGGAGGTCACCTTGATGCCGGGGGTGCCGTAGTAATCCAGGTCGAAGTGGTCCCGGTTGACCACCAGCAGGGACACCTCCCGGTAGATGCCGCCGTAGAACGTAAAGTCCGCCTGCTGGGGGTAGACCTTCTCGGTGACGGAGTTGTCCACCGTCACCTCCAGCAGATTCTCGTCCTCCAGGAGGTCGGTAATATTGGCGCGGAAGGTGGAGTAGCCGCCGTCATGCTCCATGACAGCCTGGCCGTTGAGGCGCACCGACGCGGAGGCGTTGACCCCCTGGAACTCCAGGTAGACCTGCTCCTGCCCGGCCTTGAACTCCGGCTTGCGGAAAATCTTGCGGTAGAGGAAGGATCCGCGCACATAGTTGTTGCCGCCGGTGTAGCCGTCCAGGGCGTTCCAGCTGTGGGGGATCTGGACCACCTGCTCCACACCATCTTTTCCGGTAAATTGCCAGTTATCCTTGAGACTAATGGCTTTTCTCATAACCTTTCACCGCTCCCATCCTCAGATTTAAACTCCGTCATTTCCCCGTTTCCGCACAAAGCGCATAAAAATGACTGAAAATCCCTTTACATGGTTTTAGATTTTATCAATTTCCACACAATCTAACAAGTCGATTTTCTTAAGTGGTCGCTTTTAGTGACTATGTGGTCAACGGGCAAAACCCGCCCCTGTCCCCGGCGCACCTCTGCCCTGCCGGCGCCGGGTCCTCAGGCTTCCTCCCCGCTCCCCTCCTGGGGCAGCGGGATCATAATGACCAAGTTAAAGCACCCCTCCTCCGTGCGGACAGTCATGACGCCGCTGTATTTTTTTACAATATGCCGGATGGAATCCAGGCCGAAGCCGTGGTGCCCCCGGTCCCCCTTGGTGGTCACAGGCAGGCCGTCCCGGAAGGTGAGCTTCTTCTCCAGGGGATTGATGATGTTGATGACCAGAAAGCGCTGCCGGCTGTGGACCAGCACGTCGATCACCCGGCGGCCCACCTCCCGGATGCCCCGCACCCCTTCAATGGCGTTGTCCAGGGCGTTGCCGAACACGGTATACAGGTCTACCGGGTCCATAAAGGACAGCGAACTGCCGTCGGCCACACAGTGGACCTGGATGGAGGCCGCCTCGCACTTGAGGCTCTTCTCGGTGAGCACCGTGTCCAGCACGTCGTTGCCCGTCTGCACCGCCGCGTCATAGATGCGCACCGCCTGCTCCAGTTCTTTGATATACCGCTCCCGCTCCTCCGGCCCGGCCATGGCCCGCATGGCGGCAATCTGGTGCTTGAGGTCGTGACACTTGTGGTTGATGAGGGCAATATTCTCCTTGGTGATGCTGTACTGCTCCTTTTGCTGGTGCCACAGCAGGTCCAGGGCCAGCAGCCTCTGCTTCATGGCGCTTTTGCGGAAGAGGGCGTTTTGCAGATAGAGCACTGTCAGGCAGTAAAACTGGGACAGCAGGATCACGCCCCAGTTCACTGCCTGAGGCTGAAACCTGTTCCCGCTGTACAAAAGGCTGCCCAAAAACTCAAACAGGATCAGCAGCAGCACCGCGGAGGTAAACTGCCGGGGGCCGATGTCGTACTCCCCGTCGTCCGGCACCCACCGGGCCACCGTCAGGGACAGCGCCGCAAAGGCGGGCACCGCCAGCAGAAGGCTCTCCACCCACCGCCACTCCTGTCCCATGGGCCACGGCACCGCTCCCAGCACCCGGGCCAGAGCCCACAGCTCCAGCACCATCTGCTGGGTGATCACCGCCCACACGGCGCAGTAGGCCGCCGAGGCCAGCCTGGCCCGGCCCCAGAAGTGGAACATCACAATCAGCAGCGCCACGCTGGCAGGAAGCAGAAACAGGTTGGACAGCGGCCCTCTGATCCCCATCCAGTAATACACCACCGCCAGGACCAGAAATCCCCCCAGGCCAATGAGGTTCCACCCCAGAGGGCGGCGGTTTTTCATGGGTACCAGGTACACCATCCCCGAAGCCCACATCAAAGCCGACATGTAGCAGCTTTGCAGCAGCTCCCAGCCCCCCTGATTCATGTGCTCCCCCCCACGTACTCCGCCAGGGAGGTGAGAAAGGCCGAGCGGTTGCGGCGGCTGACCTGAAGCTCGTGCCCCGCCACCATCACAGTGTCCTTTCGGATCTCCGTCACATACCGCAGGTTTACCAGATACCAGTAGTTGCACCGGGTAAAGTGGTAAGCCGCCAGCTCCTGCTCCGCCCGCTGCATGGTGCCCCGAAGCACATACTCCCCCTGGTCCGTGTGGTAGTGGAGCATGCGGTTTTGGACCTCCACATAATAGATCTGCCGGGTATCCAGCCGCACCATGCCGTCCGCCGTGGAGAGGAGCACCTGTCCCGATTCCCTGCTGTGTACCCGGTTGAGGGCCCGCTGGAACTTCAGCTCGAAGGTCTGGTAGTCCACGGGCTTGAGGAGAAAGTCCAGGGCCCCTACCGAGTAGCCCCGGATGGCATAGTGGGCCATGTTGGTAATAAAGACAATGACCACATCGGCGTCGTGCCGGCGGATCTCCTCCGCGGCGTCCATACCGTTGACCTGGGGCATCTCGATGTCCAGCAAGATCACGTCAAATACCGGCCGGTACTCCCGCAGCAGCTCCTGGCCGTCGGAAAAGCGGGTGATCTGGACGTTCTCCCCCCGTTTCTCCATAAAGCGTTCTACATATTCCTGCATCTGGTTCTGAAAACCAGCTTCATCCTCCACAATGGCAACGTTCAGCATACCGCCTTGCACCTCTCCTGATATCAGACTGGCCCTCCGCCGCGGTCAGGACAGCCTGCCGTGTAGGACAATCGGGGGCATGATCCGGCCCGCCCCCGCCGGCGCCATTGGTTCCATCTCAGCCATGGTATATACTGCACAAATCAGGCCCAGCGATACCGCCCGAAATGTATCATTATTATATATAATGATATCCAGATTGAAAAAACAAGTCAACCCCTAATACAGCAATTTTTTTCCTGAAAGACACAAAAAAACAGGGCGGCCGGGCCGCTTTCGCCGCCTGGCCGCCGCTGATATGGAAAATCGCTCCCGGAAGGCCCCGGTACCTTATTTCTTGGAGGTGCCCCAGCCGGGGGAGAAGATCTTGTTGTCCACGGCAAAGATGATGACCATAGCCACGCCGCCGGTGACCACAGTGGTGACAATGCTCTGAATGGTGTTGCGCAGAGCCTCGTTGGTGATGAGGGCGTTGGTGACAGGGTTCCACACGCAGGTGAACAGGTTCATCACCAGGAACACCGCAATGGTGGCCAGGAGGTGCATCCCGATCTGGGGCGCCAGGGGGCCGTGGCTCTTGAAGGTGACATTGCGCTGGAGGGGGAAGTTGATGCACTCGCCCAGGAAGATGGTGGTCAGGTTGGCCAGGGTGAAGGCCAGGCCGCCGCTGACGACGCCGTTGGCGTCGGTCTCCAGGGCGTTGCCGATGATGGCCAGGTTGAAGTCCACGCCGAACAACGTCACGGGGATGTTGGGCCAGAGCCACTCCGTGTTGCCCACCAGGTTGCGGAAAAGCATGGGCAGGAACATCAGCAGCAGCATCTTGATAAACGTGACCACATAGCTGAAAATAATGAACAGGCCGCCCTTGCGGATCCACTCCGCAGCCTTGGGATGCTTGGCGGCAAAGTTGGCCACAAAACCGGTGGCGGGCTTGCCCTGCTCCTTGGCCCCGTTGTCAGTCGCGTTGGAATTGACACTCATGGTTGCGTTTCCTCCTTAAACTTCATGCTGTTTTCTTTTCACATTGCAGGGCCCTTCCCCACAGATGTGGCTGGTCCCGCGGGTCTTTGCGCGCAGTTGTCGATCCCGGTCTTTCCCTCCTCCTGAACTCTGCCTTCCCATTGCTTCCCTGCGCCAGATGAGGAGTTCTCCCCTCTCCTCCTGGGGATCAGATACAAATATGGAGCGGACTGGCCGTTGTCCACTCCGCTCCCAAGATCCTCTCCCGCCTTCCCGGCGCTCTGCCGCCAGCCTCGCTGCGGCGCTTTTGATGCATTTATTCTATACAGGATATGTCAGAAAGTCAAGGCCGCTCCTGGAGGACCTGCCGCCCCCAGCCAGGCCATTTTTGTCCCCTTCTCCCTGCCAGTACCTTAAATATGTCTAAAAATCGGTCATTTTTTGGCCATTCCCATACCACCCATTCCCCGGTGGGCTCAGCCCGGCCGGATTCCGCCCCCTGTTTGCCCAGCACAGCGGCTTTGTGTCCCATTTCTATATTTCCAGGCAGTTTTGTTTAAAAAATCAAAACACAGCCCGTCTTTCCACACCTGGACCACTGTTTTGTCCTGTATTTTTCCTGAAACGGCTTGTTTTCTCAGCTTTTTCGGCATCAGGCATTCAGGTGCCCTCACCAGCCTGCCGAGAGGAATCTCTCGCATTTCCCTTGCGCGCCGCCCCCCATTATTGGTATACTGTTTTCGACATACATCAACACACAGGCCATACCGGACTTTTGCCCGGGCAGGTTTAAACGGTGGTTTCGTCGCGTATGTATACCAAATTACGGAGTGAGTTTACTATGGAGGCACCGCGTCCCCTCTTCGATCTGACTAAGCTGTCCCACTGGCTGGGCATCTCTGACAACGGTCTGCTGCTCTACGCCAGAGAAAAAATCATACCTGACGGCGATCACGGGGGGAACGGACTGGGCATCAGCGACTGCGGCAAGCTTTTCCAAAGCCGGATTCTCACAGGCTTTGGCTTTACCATCAAGGAGGCCACGGGGATGATGCGCCAGTGCGACTTTGAGTCGCAGCACCAGACTCTGGACGAGATGGAGTGCGCCATGCAGGACGAGCTGGTGTCCCTGGCGGAGCGGCTGCGCTGTCTCCACCAGTGGCAGGGGCTGCTGCGGGAGTTTCACGCCGACCCTGAGGCATGCTGTATCGTCCCCGCCCCCGACCTCTATTTTCTTCCCATCCACGATCAGGACCTCCACGCCTCCGACGCCCAGGACCACTGCGCCCAGTGGCTCTCCCAGGCCCCCTATATCATCCCCACCATTATGGCGCAGCCCGGTGGGAACCAGGCGTGGTACGGCGCTTCGGCCAATTTGCGGGATATCCGCCGCCTGGCCCTTCCCACAGACCACGCCATCTCCCTGGCCCAGCGCAGCGAGCTCTATCTGCGGGGGTTCCTCCGCTATCCCTCGGAGAGCTTCATCACCCCGCAGCTGTGCACCCGCCTTCTGGAGGCGGCCCGGAACAAGGGCTACCAGGTCACCGGCCCCCTCTTCAGCCGCCACCTGCTGTGCGAGCAGGTGGACGACATCTGGCAATATTGCGCCGAGGTCTACCTTCCCGTGTCCAGGCAGGCCTGATCCCACAAAAATATAGGCCTGTTGCAAAATTGACATTTTGCACATGCCTGTCATTGCGAGCCAGTGCGCACACTGGCGTGGCAATCCGTATCCCCGGCAAGGAAGGCGGATTCCCACGAAAAACGGCCGCCCGGTGGGCGGCCGTTTTTCTCGGAATGACGGGGTTTTGTGCAGCCTGTGCATGATCTGCGCACAGGGGTTCTCAGGTGCCTGTCTGGTCCATGCTCTGGCTGAACAGCAGCAGGATCTTGGCCACCTCCGCCCGGGTGATGGAGGCTGTGGGCTTCAGGTTACCGTTGTCCCCCCCCACGATGCCCAGGGCCACCAGGGTCTCCACATGGGGTCTGGCCCAGGAGGCCACCTGGTCCTGGTCGAGGAAGGAAGACAGGTCACAGCTCAGCCCCTCCCCCCGGATGCGGCCCAGGATGGTCATGGCCTCCTGGCGGCTGATCTGGTTGGCGCAGTTGGCGTACAGATTCCCCTGGCCGTCGTTGCTCCCCGCCAGCACGCCGGTGGCGTACATGGCCTTCACATAGGGCAACGCCCAGCCGGCGATGTCCGCCGTGTCGGCAAAGGGGAGCTCCACCTGCTCATAGTCCGCCGTATTCACCCCCAGCAGGCGGCACACCATGGTGAGAAACTCCCCCCGGGTGATGGGACTGCCCGGCTGGTAGGTGAAGGTGCCGTCCCCGTTGCTGTACCCGGCGGCGATGCCCAGCACGTAGAGCTGGGAGATGTAGTCCTCGGCCCAGTGGCCGTCGATGTCGGTGAAGGGGTCGGGGCGGGACACCGTCACGGGGATGGTCACGGTCACCCCCCCGGCGGAGGCGGTGATGGTGCCGCTGCCCCGGGTGGAGGAGGCAGTGAAAGTGCCCTGGGCGTCAATGGTGCCCGGGTTGCCGGTGACGGTCCAGGTCACGTCACTGTCCCCGCCGATCACCGGCAGGTTGCGGTAGGTCATGACGGCGTCCAGAGAGACCACGGCGTCGGGCTCCAGGGTGAGGGAGGTAACGGAAGAAGTGCTCCCGGTCCTGTACACCTTCAGGGAGGAGAGGCTGCTCACCACCAGCAGCTCCAGGCTGCCGGTGGCGCCGGTGACGGGGTCGGTCACCTGGATGGTCACGTTCCCCGAGGCCCCGGCGGCGTCGTAATACACCCGCTGGACAGTGGTTGTCTCTCCGGCAGGGTCCTCTCCGGCCTGGGTGCCCTCAGCAGTTCCGCCGGCGGCCCCTGCGGTCTGGACCGGCTCGTCCACCACAGTCACCGTGCCGGCGCTGGCGGTCCAGGTGAGGTCGTGGAGGGAGCCGGTGTATTCAGCGGGGCAGAAGGCGCTGTCCACCCCGGTGAGGGTGAGCTCCGCTTTGGTGCCTTTGAGCACCACGTCGGTGCCCTGGGCGGTGTCCAGATAGAAGGAGCTCACCGTCCCCGTGGCCTGGGGCTCCGTCACCAGGAAAATACCCGTGGCCACAGAGCGCTGGGCGCCGTCCGAGGGGCTGTTGGTGACGGCAAAGCTGCTGCTCCCCGGCAGGGTTGCTCCCAGCGTGGTGGAGCCGCCGCCGTCCATATTGACCGCGGTGACGCACCCCAGCTCGATGAGGCGCTTGGCCACCTGGGTCATGGTGGCCCCCACGCTGTACCCGTTCTGGCGGCCGTCAATGGTGTAGAAGATCACGGTGCCGTCGGCCTTGATGCCCACGGCGGTGCGGGGGGATGCCCCCGCCGCCAGGCCGGAGACCACGCTGCCGTTCTCCACCAGGCACTCCAGGCCGCTGACGCCGGTGACCGCCGTGTTCCACTGCTGGTCATTGGCGGCCACGGTGAGATCCACCTGGTCCCCGGGCTGGAGAGCGGAGAGAAGGTTGCGGTTATACTCGCTGCTGTTGGAGTTGATGGACAGCACATAGCACCCCGCCGGGATGGAGTTGTCCTCCTTGGAGTCCCGGATGTAGAGCACCCGGCAGGGGGTCTTGCGGCCCACCGCCAGCTGGCTGCCCACGTTCTGCCACTGGAGGTCCATGTACATCTCGGGGGTGTACTCCTCCTCGGGGATGGGCTGGACCACCACGTCCACCCCGGTGACGGTATTCTTGGTGGTGGCGCCGAACTCATCGGTAAAGAGATAGCACCCGCCGTCCTGCCGGATCTTGTTGATGCCCCACAAAGGGATGGTCTGGCCGGTGGGCAGGTTGACATTCATGGTCAGGCTGGTCTTGGTCAGGAAGGCGGTGCCGTCGGCCTGGAAGCCCAGGGCCCAGGCGTTGTCCGTGGTGGCGCTGCGGATCACCCCGTCGGTGATCACCAGGCCGATGGACACCCCGCTGGTGGTGTTGAAGTACCCGCCGTTGATGCCGGCAGCCACCCGCAGGCCCTGGCTCTCCAGTCCCGCGGCCATGGAGGCCACCGTCTTGCGGGAGGACATGGTGCTCCCGGTGGCCACCACCGGTGTCACATCCCCGCCGGGGGTGTATGTAATATAGTTCTCCGTCCGCAGGTCGGAGTAGGTGGCGCTCCACAAACTGCCGTTGGTCACCGTCACCCCCTGGGCCACGGTGGTGGTCCGGTCCCGCAGCTCGGTGCCCAGGGCCTCCGAGGCCAGGGCCGGCGTGGTGAGGAGGAGCGCCGCCGCCAGGATCAGGGCTGCCCCTCGTCTAAGGTATCTGCTCATAGTGTCCTCCTGTTTTCCGTGGGTGGGTCTGCTTTCCGGCGCCCCTTCCGGGCGCCTTAATGGTCATTATGTTAACACATTTCTCCCCCGCTGTAAACCCGGGCAACGGGGCAAAAATCCCCTGCGGATCACTCCGCAGGGGATAAACGGGGTTATTCCTGCTCCTTTGGGGGGATCTGGCCCTTTCTGGCCTTGTCCAGCATATCCTCCAGGGTCTCGTTCTCCTGGAGCTCCATCAGGTCCCCGATGAGGCGGTTGGACAGGAGGAAGCCCTCGGGCGTCAGCCGCCAGCGGCGGTCCACCCGCCGGGCCCAGCCCCGCTGCTCAAACTCCGCAAGCCGGGCGGACAGGGGGTCGAAATTCATGAAGTACTTCCGGCGGTACTCCCACTCCTCGATGCCCCGGGTGGTGCGCAGCCGGAGCATCAGGTATTCCCCGCACCGCTCCCGCTGGGGGATGTTCTCCATCTGGTCCAGAATGGCGCCGCCGCTCTCCACCCCGGCGATGTAGCCCTCCAGATCCCGCTGGAAGCTGTACCGGCAGCCGCCGAAGTCGGAGTGGGCCCCGGGGCCGAAACCCAGGTACTCCCGCCCCATCCAGTATTTCATATTGTGCCGGGACTGGAAGCCCCGCTTGGCGAAGTTGGAGATCTCATACTGGTGGTACCCCGCCTCCTCCAGCCGCTTCACCGCCCACAGGTAGCAGTCGGCCTGGAGGTCGTCGTCGGGCAGCACCTCTCCCGCCGCCACCCGGGCGCACAGGGGGGTGCCCGGCTCCACCTTCAGCCCGTAGCAGGACAGGTGCTCCGGCGCGAGCCGGATGGCCTCCTCCACCGAGGCCCGCCAGTCCTCCATGGTCTGGCCGGGCAGGCCGTAGATCAGGTCCAGGCTCAGGTTGTGGATCTTGGCGGAGCGCACATCCTCCACCGCACGGCAGGTCTGGCTGTGGTCGTGGGGGCGGCCCACCGACTGGAGCTCCTCCCCCAAAGCGGACTGCATCCCCATGGAGACCCGGTTCACCCCCGCCCGGCGCAGCCGGATCAGGTCCCGGCGGGTGACGCTGTCGGGGTTGACCTCCACGGTGATCTCCGCATCCCGGGTGAGGCGGAACTGCTTGCGCACCAGGGCCAGCAGCTCCCGCAGGCGCTTCTCCCCGTAGTAGCTGGGAGTACCCCCGCCGAAGTACACCGTGTCCACCCCGTAGCCCCTGGCCTGGGGAGCGGTCTCCCTGATGTGCCGGGACAGGGCCTTCTGGTAGTCGTCCATCCGGTCCTCCCGCCCCGCCAGGGAGTAGAAATCGCAATAGCTGCACTTACTGCGGCAGAAGGGGATGTGGATATAGATCCCAATGGTTTTCGAGCTCATGACGGCGCCTCGCCCTCCTCGCCGGGGCTCTCCCCAAAGGGAGACGGCCATTCCCAGCGGCATAAAAAGAAAGTCCTGCACAAGGGGCCGCGGCGCGGCCCCTTGTGCAGGTAACATCATACACGATTTTCTTTTGGTTTGCAACGACTCTCAGAATTTCCCAATCATTCCCTGGCCCATCACCGCCGCGGTGATGCCCCAGCCCGTGTTGGGGCAGCAGGCGGAGAAAATGAGGTCCACGGCAAAGGCGGTGCACAGCACCGCCGCCGCTGTGGCGGCCGCCTGGGGCGGGATATGGCGGCGCAGGGAGCGGTAGGCGGGCTCCAGGCCGTACACCACAGCGCAGCACCCTCCGCCAAAGAGCACCGTGGCAGCCAGACACACCCGGCCATTCAGGTTCATAAAGTAGCCGCTGTAATCCCACCAGCGCATGCCGGTGAAGAACTCCAGCCAGCAGCTGGTGAGGTACTCCCCGGCGGTACACACCGCCGCCCCCAGGACAAATACCTGCTCAGGCCGGCGGCACACCCGGCGCAGCACCACCAGGGCCATGAGGCCCCCGTAGCCGTAAATGGGCAGCCAGGGCCCGGTCATGGTGCCCCGGTTCACCAGCTGGCCCGTCTGGGCCAGGGTGAAGAGCACCTCCCATACCCAGCCGATGAAAGAAAACAAGAAGAAAAAGAGAATATAGTCCACGCTGGCGTACTCCGCCTCCCGCGCCCTGGTCATCTCCCGGCGGTCAGTCCGCCCAATCAGCGCCAGATCCATTCCGCGCCCCTCCTCTCTGTGTGGATGGGGCCCTTCGGCCCCGCTTTTTTGGTACGCTCACAGTATACGGGCGGGGCGTTAGTTTATCCTTTAGGAAAGGTGAAAAAAATATAAAATGCTTCTTTAATCTTTTTATTCTCTGGAGGGGGCTGTCCCTCCTTGACGGTTCCCGCCCCCTCTGCTATGCTGGTGACAAGACACCGGAGGAGAGGAAGTGCGCACTGTGATACATGAGCCCTGGCGGGGGAGCCGCCGCCTCACCTTCTCCCTGCCCCCCGGCTCCCCTCCCGCAGTGGTGGACCGGGTGCTCCGGCGGCAGCTGGGCCTGTCGGGCACGGTGATCCGGCGCATCAAGTGGCTGGAGGACGGCATTCTCATTGACGGGCGGCGGGTGACCACCCGGGCCCTCCTCTCCCCGGGGGAGGTGCTCAGCGTCCGCCTGTCCGACCCGGTCCCCCGCAGCGGGGTGGTGCCCGCCCCGGGGCCCCTGGACCTGGTGTATGAGGACGGGGACGTGGTGGTGATCAATAAGGCCCCCGGGGTGCTGGTCCACCCGGGCCATGGCCACTTTTCCGATACTCTGGGGAATTTTCTGATGGATTATTACAGAAAGAACGGGGCGGAGGGGGACTTCCACCCGGTCCACCGGCTGGACAAGGGGACCTCCGGCCTGCTGGTGGTGGCCCGACACCCCCACGCCCAGGAGGTGCTCAAACGGCAGCTCCACACCCCCCTTTTCCGCCGGATCTACCTGGCGGTGTGCGAGGGCACCCCCGTCCCCCCCGCCGGTACGGTGGATGCCCCCATCGCCCCGGCGCCGGGCTCCCTCATCGCCCGGCAGGTGGACAGCGCCGGCCAGGCCGCCCGCACCCACTACCGTGTCCTCTCCTCCGCCGGGGGGCGCAGCCTGGTGGAGCTGGAGCTGGACACCGGGCGCACCCACCAGATCCGGGTGCACATGGCCCACCTGGGCCACCCCCTCACCGGGGACTTTCTCTACGGCACCGAGGCCCCCGGCCTCATCTCC
The DNA here is from genome assembly GCA_949293245.1 of uncultured bacterium. Classification (GTDB taxonomy): domain Bacteria; phylum Bacillota; class Clostridia; order Oscillospirales; family Oscillospiraceae; genus CASFCS01. Next base: position 19,884 of record CASFCS010000005.1, read on the forward strand.
CGCCCCGCTCTCCACTCCGCCGCCCTCACCTTCCGCCACCCCATCACCGGGGCGGATCTGTCCTTCACCGCCCCCCTGCCCCCGGATATGGAAGCCCTGGCGGGATCAGGGTACACCCCGGGATCTCAAAATTTTTCTGGCTTTCCGGGGGAAAAAGGCATATAATAATGAGAAAGTCAACTGTCTCACGGCGGTCCTCCCGGGGCTGCCCTCCCATCCGCCTGTCCGGGACAGGCTATTTTCTTTGATCAGGGAGCTGAACGCTATGAAATCCAAGCTCAATTACACCATGCTCACCGACTTCTACGAGCTGACCATGGGCAACGGCTATTTCCAGACCGGCATCACCCAGCGGGTGTGCTACTTCGACGTGTTTTTCCGGTCCGTGCCCGACAAGGGGGGCTTCGCCATCGCCGCGGGGCTGGCCCAGGTGGTGGACTATATCCAGAACCTGAACTTTGACGAGGAGGATCTGGACTACCTGCGCGCCAAGGGCTGCTTTGCCCCGGAGTTTTTGGAGTACCTGCGCACCTTCCGCTTCACCGGGGACATTTGGGCCGTGCCCGAGGGCACCCCCGTCTTCCCCGGGGAGCCCATTCTCACCGTGCGGGCCCCCGCCATCGAGGCCCAGTTCGTGGAGACCTACCTGCTGCTGTGCCTCAATCACCAGAGCCTCATCGCCACCAAGTCCAACCGCATCGTCCGGGCCGCCGAGGGCCGGCCGGTGGCGGAGTTCGGCTCCCGCCGGGCCCAGGGGGCGGACGGGGCGGTGCTGGGGGCCCGGGCGTCTTACATCGCCGGGTGCTCCGCCACCGCCTGCACCATGGCCGACCAGTACTACGGCTCCCCCGCCACAGGCACCATGGCCCACTCCTGGGTGCAGATGTTCCCCGACGAGTACACCGCCTTCAAGACCTACTGCCAGCTCTATCCCGACAACGCCGTGCTGCTGGTGGACACCTACAACGTGCTCAAGTCCGGCGTGCCCAACGCCATCCGGGCTTTCAAAGAGGTGCTCCTCCCCCGGGGCATCACCAAGTGCGGCATCCGGCTGGACTCGGGGGACCTGGCCTATCTGTCCCAGAAGGCCCGGAAGATGCTGGATGAAGCGGGCCTGCCCCAGTGCAAGATCATCGCCTCCAACGCCCTGGACGAGTACATCATCCGGGACCTGGTGCGCCAGGGGGCCCGCATCGACTCCTTCGGCGTGGGCGAGCGGCTCATCACCTCCCGCAGCGAGCCCGTGTTCGGCGGGGTGTACAAGCTGGCCGCCATCGAGGACGACCAGGGGAACATCGTCCCCAAGATCAAGATCAGCGAGAACCCGGCCAAGATCACCACCCCCCACTTCAAGAAGGTCTACCGCATCTTCTCCAGGGACACCGGCAAGGCGGAGGCCGACCTCATCTGCCTCCACGACGAGGAGATCGACTTCACCCAGCCCCTGGAGCTCTTCGACCCCGACGCCACCTGGAAGCGGAAGGTGTACACCAACTACGAGGCCCGGGAGCTGCTGGTGCCCATCTTCCAGGGGGGCAAGCTGGTCTACCAGGTGCCCGACCTCCAGGCCAGCCGGGCCTACTGCACCCGGCAGGTGGACTCCCTGTGGGACGAGGTCAAGCGCTTCGAGAACCCCCACAACTACTATGTGGACCTCTCCCAGAAGCTGTGGGACATCAAGCACCAGCTTCTCTCCGGCCACCGGCAGTGAGCCATGGTCAACACCACCCTGTGCTACATCCGGCAGGATGACTGCTACCTCATGCTCCACCGGGTGAAGAAGGAAGGGGACCTGAACCGGGACAAGTGGATCGGCGTGGGGGGCAAATTCGAGGACGGGGAGAGCCCCGAGGAGTGCCTCCTCCGGGAGGTGGGGGAGGAGACCGGCCTCACCCTCACCCGCTGGAAGTACCGGGGACTGGTGACCTTCGTGTCCGACCGGTGGCCCACGGAGTACATGCACCTCTTCACCGCCGACGGCTTCACCGGACAGCTACGGGAGTGCGACGAGGGGGTGCTGGAGTGGGTGCCCATCTCCGCCCTGCCCACCCTGACTCAGTGGGCGGGGGACCGGATCTTCCTGGACCTGCTGGAGCGGGATGCCCCCTTCTTCTCCCTGAAGCTGGTATACACCGGGGAGGCACTCACCGCCGCCGCCCTGGACGGCCGCCCCCTCTCCATATCATGATAAAGCGTGTCCCCCGCCCGTGGGCGGGGGACACGCTTTATGTATGCTCCGGCGGGGGGGTGAGCTGCTTGTAGAAATCCAGGGTGCGGAATCCCCGCTCCAGCTGGGTCATGAGATAGGCCTCCCCCGCCTCCCCCATGCGCCGCAGGGACAGGGGGTCCAGCCGGAAGGAAAAGATGCGTTTGGGGCTGCCGTAGAGCACGTGGCGCATGGCCGCCAGGGCCCCGGGGGTGAGGGGCATGGAGATGCCCTCCCCGGCGCCCCCCCGGCAGGAGGCGCAGTGGAGCACCCCCTCCCGCAGGTTGATGCGGGGGGCCTCCGGCTCGGGCACGCCGCACACGGCGCACCCGTCCACCAGGGGCTCGTACCCCGCCACCCCCATGAGCTTCCACTCAAAGGCGGCCTTCACCAGGGCCGGGTCTCTGCCCAGTTTGTCCAGGGCGTACAGGGTGTTGAGCACCAGGGAGAGGAGGGCAGGGTCTGGCCGTCCCTCGTCAGCCACCGCCTCGGCCACCTCGGCGCAGTAGGATCCCAGAGCCAGCCGCTCCAGGTCCTGCCGCAGGCCCCGGAACTCCTCCAGGGTGGAGGCCTCCTGGAGGGTGAACCGGTCCCGGTACTCGAAGAGAGTCATGTCCGACCACACCAGCAGCTCCGCCGCCGCGGCCAGGCCGCTGCCCCGCTTCCGGCAGCCCCGGGCCTTCACCGTGCGCAGTCCCCCCTCCTGGGTGAGCACCGTGAGGATCTTGTCCGACTCCCGGTAGCGGGTCTCCCGCAGCACCAGGCCCTTTGTGACGATGTGCATCCCGCTTCCTCCTTCCCCGGATATCGAAGCGGAGGGGACGGGCTCTCACCCGTCCCCCCGCTGCTGTGTTCCTCCCGCCGTTTCCCCATGGGGGCCGCGGCGGGCCATCAGATAGGCCTCCGGCAGGCCGGTGGTCCAAAACAGGCGCCAAAGTCCCTGCTCGTCCATAGTTCCCGCCTCCTCGTGTTCGCCCCATGGTAGCATGGGCCGGGGCGGGGCAGATTATGTCAGGGAAATTTTGCGGGGAGCCTCACTCCTCGGTATAGCCGAAGTTCTGGATGGCGGCGGGGTTGTCCCGCCAGTTCTCCTTCACCTTCACCCAGGTCTCCAGGTACACCTTGGCCCCCAGAAAGCGCTCCATATCCTCCCGGGCCTGGCTGGACACCTTTTTGAGCATGGCGCCCCCCTTGCCGATGATGATCCCCTTGTGGGAGGCCTTCTCGCAGAAGATGGTCACGCCGATGTCCAGCAGCCCATCCTCCCGCTGGGAAAAGCGGGTGACCTCCACGGCGGTGCCGTGGGGCACCTCCTTGTCCAGGGTGCGCAGCAGCTTCTCCCGGACGATCTCGGAGACGATCTGCCGCTCGGGCTGGTCGGTGATCATATCCTCGGGGAAAAGGGCCGGCCCCTGGGGCAGCCACTTGTCCAGCACATCCAGCAGCTCCTCCATCCCTTCCCCCTGCCGGGCGGAGATGGGCACCACCGCGTCCCAGTCGTAGGCCTGTCCGTAGGCCGCCATCACCACCAGCAGCTCCTCCTTCTCCACGGTGTCGATCTTGTTGATCACCAGGGCGGCGGGCACACCCAGCTGGCGGATGCGGGCGATAAGCTCCTCCTCCGTCTTTCCCACGGAGGGCACGGGCTCCACCAGCAGCACCACCCCGTCCACGTCGGCCACGCTCTCCCGCACCACCTTCACCATGTAGTCCCCCAGGCGGGTGCGGGGCTTGTGGAGGCCCGGGGTGTCCAGAAAGACGAACTGGCTCTCCCCCCGGTTGAGCACGGCGCTGATGCGGTTGCGGGTGGTCTGGGGCTTGCTGCTGACAATGGCCACCTTCTCCCCCACCAGGGCGTTGGTGAGGGTGGACTTGCCCACGTTGGGCCGGCCGCAGATGGTAATGATACCGGATCTCTGAATGGACATGAAAAATCGGTTCCCTTCTCGTATTCTTTCCCGGTCCTCAGGGAGTCACAGCTCCCGCCGGCTCCGGGTCTGGCAGTTCAAAGATGTACTTCTCGTAGGCGTTGATCACCTGGGTGGGGCCATACTGGGTGCAGCGCAGCCCCCGGTGGCTGTAGGTCAGGTGGATGTGTCCGTGGACAAATACCGGCGGGCGGTACCGGTCCAGCAGGCGGCGAAAGACCTGGAACCCCCGGTGGGGCAGATCCTCCCCGTCGTTCAGGTCCAAAGCCGGGGAGTGGGTGAGCAGGATGTCAAACCCCTTCTTCCGCCACAGCTTGAACCACAGCCGGCGCACCCGCCGGGCCATCTGCCCCTGGGTGTACTGGAAGGCCCCGGGGCGGTAGCGTATGCTGCCCCCCAGACCCAGGATGCGCACCCCCTTGTAGACATAGATGTCGTCCTCAATGCAGATGCACCCCTCCGGGGGATTGCGGACATACTTCTCATCGTGGTTGCCGTGGACATAGAGCACCGGGCAGGGGGCAAAGGTGGCCAGAAAGGAGAGGTAGGAGGGCTCCAGGTCCCCGCAGGAGAGGATCAGGTCGATGCCCTCCAGCTTTTCCGGGGTGAAGTAGTCCCACAGGGAGGCGGACTCCTGGTCCGACAGCGCCAGGATCCTCACGGCGTCTCCTCTCCCTCCTTTTTCTGGACGCCCTGGAGGCTCACCAGGGCCCGGGCCTCGGGCAGCAGCTCCTCCGGGGACGGGATAGCGCCCACCACATTCTCCGCCAGCCAGGGCATGGTGATCACCTGCTCCGGGGTGAGGGGCGGGTCGTCCGCCCGCTTCACCGGCCCCCCCTGGGCGTAGAGGGCCCCGCCGAAGGGGTCCAGGATGCCGTCCATCAGGGTCTTGCGCAGCAGGTCCACCAGGCGGCGGGTGCCGATGGGCAGGCGGCTGGAGTAGAACACGTCCACCGCCCCGGAGGAGAGGCCCCACCAGTAGTTCAGCGCCTTGCCCCCCTGGGTGCCCTCGTCCTGCCAGCTGCCGCTGAGGAGGCTGTGGACGATACGCTCATAGAAAATGCCCCAGTGCCACACCGACACCGCCAGGTTGGCAAAGCCGGTGTCGGTCTTCATATACAGGCCGAAGGGCTTGTTGTCCCCCATGAGTACCCCCATGTCCTGGCCGGAGATCACCCGGATGCCCCGGTCCAGCAGCAGCCGGTCGGCCTCCCGGCCCCGGACAGCGGTCCACTCCAGGAAGATCTCCGCCCGGGGATTGGCCATCCGGGCCCCCAGGGCAAAGGCGTTGATGCCGGCGGTCATGCCGTAGGTGGGATAGGTGGCCACATAGCCCACCCGGTTGTCGTCCGCCATGGCCCCGGCTATGGCACCGCAGAGAAACTTTGCCTCGTGGATGCGGCCATAGTAGGTGCGCAGCTGGGGGTGGGGCATGTTAATGGAGCAGTTGAGGACCTTCACCTCCGGGTGCCGGACCGACACCTTCAGGCTGGGGGCCATGAGCTTGGGGGTGGTGGTGAAGATCATCTGGCTGCCTCCGGCGGCCATCTCCTCCAGCCGGGCGGCGGGGTCGGCCAGCTCCTCGGCGTGGAACACCCGCTCCACCTCCACCCGGTCCTTCAGCGCCCGCTCCAGGTGGCGGCAGCCCATCTCGTGGCCGTAGGTCCAGGCGGAGGTCTCCGGGTCCTTCTCGTGGAGGAAGGACACCTTCACACGCTGGATCTTCCGGGCCCCGCCGGTGGGAATGAGCTTGTTGAGCAGGGGCAGGGTCTTGCCCTTCTGCCCGCCGGCGGCGGGGGGCTCCATGGACAGCTTCACCGCCTGGTCCTGGGTGAGGGCCAGTATCTCGTCCCAGATGCGCTCCACCGCCTCCTTCACCTGGGCGGGGGTGCTGCTCTTAAGGGTGTCGTAGCTGTAGATGGAGAGGTACACCAGCAGGGCGTCGCCGGTGGTCACAGACAGCTTGCCGCCGCTGCGGGCCTTGAACACCTCCCGGAACTTCAGGTACTGGGCCCGGAAGGAGTTGCGCTCCTCCTGGGTCCAGTGCTGGCCCGCCACCAGGCCCAGGGCGGCGTTGAGCCGGTCGAAGCCCCCCTCCCGGGTGAACCAGATGAAGTTGACCTTGCTGTCCCGGTAGAAGTCCAGAAACTCGCAGTAGATGCGGTACTCCTTCCCGTCGGACTGGAGGGGCATGATGCGCACCACCTGGCCCGTCACCGACGGGGCGCCGCACCAGCGCAGCACGCTTACCCGCTTGTTGCCCTCCTGGATATAGAAGTGGTTCATATACTCGAAGGCCTTCACCGGGTCCCGGATGCCCTCATCGCTCTGGGCCTGGCACAGGTGGGCCCACTTGTCGGCAAACTCGCTGTCCGGCTCCAGCAGGGGGAGAAAGTTGCGGGAAAAAGCCTTGCTGCGCCCCTGGGTCAGGGTGCCCACAATGCGCTCCATGGGGATGTCTACCAGACCCAGCTCCACCCGCTTGGCCTCCTCCAGGTTGGGCATGATCTCATTGAGCACCTGGAGATAGGGGTAGATGCCCTGGGCCAGGCAGGAGCGGTAGTCCCGCTGGCCCTGCCGGAGTGCCTTTTTATACTCCTCCATAAACATGGTTCATTCCTCCCGGGTGATGCCCAGCCGGGAGAGGATGTCCTCCTCCCGGGCCCGCATCTGCTGTTTCATGGGTCCCTCGTCCAGGTGGTCGTACCCCAGCAGGTGGAGGACAGAGTGGACCGCCAGATAGGCCGTCTCCCGCCGGGGGCCGTGGCCAAACTCCTCCCCCTGGGCCTTCGCCCGCTCCAGGGAGATCACCATATCCCCCAGGGGCACCAGGCCGGTGCCCGGGTCGGCGTCCTCCTCCCCGGGGTGCTCCCCAGGGGTCAGGTCAAACATGGGGAAGGAGAGTACATCGGTGGGATCGTCTACCCCCCGCTGTTCCAGGTTGACAGTGTGGATGCCCCGGTCGTCGGTAAAGAGCACGTCAACCTCGCAGGGCACCTCCACCCCCTCCGCCTCCAGGGCGGCGGGGATCACCTGCCGCAGCAGCTGGGCGTAGGGCTCCGCCCCGTCCACTTCACTTTCTATGAGGATCTGGTGGTTCATGTCTCTTCCTCCTCGGGCCCCTCCACGGGCTCGTCCAATATCCAGGGCAGGTACAAGCTGATGTCCAGGTCGAAGTGGGGCATGGGAAAGTCCGGCTCCACCGGGAAGGACTCGTGCCCCAGCAGCATGCCGCCCCAGGGGCGCTTCACCAGGGGCCCCCACTCCTGCCCGTTGTCCTTCCCGGCGGGCCTGTCCACAATGGTTCCCGCCATGCGCCAGCTGATCTGGTAGAGCAGTCCCTTCTCCCGCCAGCTCTCGTCGTAGCCCAGCACGCACACATAGGTGGCCTTCTCCGGCGGGATGGACAGCCTGTCCAGAATGTCCAGGATCTCCCCCGGCAGCCGCCGCGCCCCGGCCAGGGCCAGGAAGTTGCGGCAGTGGCCGCACTCACAGCCCCAGGGCTCCGCCCGGGCATAGCAGTCCCGGGTGGCCTTCTCGTCCACCTCCACCCGATAGCCGTTCCATTCAAACTCCGTCACAGCCCTGTTCCCCCTTGAGAATGGGTTTACCGCTTCTCCCGCTTGCTCCGGCGGATCTCGTCCACCTCGTAGGCCTTGATGATCCGCTGGACGATCACGTGGCGCACCACGTCGGCCTCCCCCAGGCGGCAGATGGCGATGTCCTCCACCCCCTTGAGCACCCGCATGGCCTCCTTCAAACCGGAGGTCTTGTCGGCGGGCAGGTCGATCTGGGTCACGTCCCCGGTGATGACGATCTTGGAGCCGAAGCCCATACGGGTGAGGAACATCTTCATCTGCTCCCGGGAGGTGTTCTGGGCCTCGTCCAGGATGATGAAGGAGTCATCCAGGGTGCGCCCCCGCATGTAGGCCAGGGGCGCCACCTCGATGTTGCCCCGCTCCAGGTATTTCTGGTAGGTCTCGGGGCCCAGCATGTCAAACAGCGCGTCATACAGCGGCCGCAGGTAGGGGTCCACCTTGGACTGGAGGTCCCCCGGCAGAAAGCCCAGCCGCTCCCCCGCCTCCACTGCGGGCCGGGTGAGGATGATGCGGTTGATCTCCTTGGCCCGGAAGGCGGCCACCGCCGCCGCCACCGCCAGGTAGGTCTTGCCCGTGCCGGCGGGGCCCACCCCCAGGGTGACGGTATTCTTCTGGATGGCCTCCACATACTTCTTCTGGCCAATGGTCTTGGCCTTGATGGGCTTGCCCTTGGCCGTGACGCACAGCACATCCCGGGCCAGCTCGGAGATGCGCTCGGACTGGCCCGCCCGGACCAGCTCAATGATATAGCGCACGTTCTGCACGTTGATGGCCTCCCCCCGGGCGGAGAGGTCCAGCAGGCCCTCCACCGCCTTCACCCCCAGCATCACGTTCTCCGGCTCCCCGGAGATCTTCAGCTGGGAGTTGCGGTTGACCACGGTGATCTGGAGCTCCTGCTCCATAATCTTGATATTTTCATCGAAGTGGCCGAAGAGGTTCACGGCCTCCTCCACCCGCTCCAGACTGATGGACTGTTCTATCATTGGTACAGCACCTTTCCTTGTCAGGCGGGCGGGTCGCTCTCCCCCGCCGCCGGATGGTGACCCACTTCCCCCTCCCACTCCGCAGTGCGGCCGATCTGCTCGGTGCACTCCGCCGTCAGGGTGACGGTGAGCACCCCGTCCCGGTCCACCGCGGTGAACCTTTTGTTCACGCAGGTGCCCTCCCCCGGCTCCAGCAGGTCGTCAAGCTGGTCGGAGAGCTGCTGGGAGAGCAGGTCGATGGCGGCGTCCCGGTCCAGGGGGACCTGGTCCAGGGTGTAGGCCCGGGCGGTCTCCGCCGTGACGGACAGGGGCATCTCCCATCCGCCGGGCAGGGTGAGGGTATGGGTCTGGGTTATTTTATCATACCTCTCAAAGGAAATTCCACTGTTTCCATAAAAATTCACCTGCCGGCCCAAAATGGTCAGGCGCCACAGCCGCTCCTCCTCCCCGGTGTAGCGCTTTACCGCCGCGGTGAGGGGGAGCTGCGCCTCCAGGGTGCGCCAGGTCCGGGCGGTGATCTCCCCCCGGGCCCGCACCACCAGGGTGCCGATGTCGGCGCCCGAGTATTCCGCCTCAGGCAGGTCGATGGTCCCCCGGATCAGGGTCTCCCCCGCCACCACCGTGTCTCCCGGCTCCACCAGGGCCTCCCCCGCCAGGGTGCGCACCTCCGTCACGATGCCCGAGGCCGCCGCCACCACGTCGGCGGGGGTCTGCTCATCCAGCAGCGCCGGGGCCTCCTCCGCCTCCCGGACGATGACCTCCGCCCGGGTGCCGTAGAGGTTGATGGCCATGAAGGACAGCTCCTCCAGGGTGATAAGGGCCTGGTTGGCCACCGCCCGCTCCTCAATGGCGGGGCCGTAGGCCCCCACCCGCACCCCCAGCCGGTCCAGCTCCGCCAGGATCTCCGCCGTGGACACCCGCTGGTTGCCCGTCACCGTGATGGTCATGATGAAGCGGGAGCCCACCGCCAGGGCCACCAGGCAGGCCGCCAGCCCGGCCAGAAGGGCGTACCGCCGGCGGAACCGGCATAAAAAGGGGGGCACGCCCCCCCGCTCCAGGGGGGTAAGGGTGCACATGGCCCGGCGGGCGAGCTCCTCCACCTGCCGGCGGTGGATCCAGGCCACAGTGAAGCGGAAGCCCGTCTCGTCCCGCCACACCAGGTCCCAGAAGCGCACCCGCCCCTGGCCGCACAGATTGACCAGCCGCTCGGGGAAGCCCCCCTCCACCTCATAGGTGACCCACCCCAGGAAAAATCGGATCAGATGGACCATGTCATCACCTCAGGTAAACTCCAGGGCTTCGATCTCCCCGGTGACCAGCAGCTCCTCCCCGTTCATGGCCCGCAGCGCCAGATCCCGCCCCCGCAGGCGCACCATCACCTGGCCGGCGGAGATGTCGATCTCCTCCGGGCCGTAGGCCAGGATACCCTTGTGGTATTCCATCCGAAACTCCCGGTGGCCCATCAGCTCCATCCGGGGCACCCCGGCCACCGCGTCCGCCGGCAGGTCCAGCAGCTGGGCGGTGCGCTCCAGAAAGCCAACCTTTCGGTCCATTTCATCACCTCTGGACACCCTATGACCGGGGATGTCTCCATTTGCCTGTCCGGGGGAAATTTTCCCCCGGACAGGCAAGCCCCCGCCCGCCCCCTCATAGGGTTTGGGCAGGAGGTGCATGCCGGTGAAGCGCTCGGCCCGTCTGTCCGCCCTGGCCGCCCGGGGGGCGGCCGCCGCTGCGGCCCTGGTCATTGTGGCCCTGGCCCTCTCCCCTCAGGGGGCCATGGAGGGGGTGCGTCAGAGCCTGGAGCTGTGCGCCCAGGTGGTGGTGCCCTCCCTCTTCCCCTTCTTTGTGGCCGCCTCCCTGGCCATTGACCTGGGCCTGGCCCGCTCCCTGGGGCGCCTTCTCTCCCCCGTGATGGTGCCCCTCTTTGGCCTGGGGGGCAGCTGCGCCCTCCCTCTGGTCCTGGGGCTGCTGGGGGGCTATCCCGTAGGGGCCAGGAGCCTGGTGGAGCTCACCCGCTCCGGGGGCTGCACCCGGGAGGAGGCCCAGCGGCTTTTGATGTTCTGCAACAACTCCGGCCCCGCCTTCTTCCTGGGGGTGGTGGGGGCGGGGATCTTCCAGAGCCCCCGGGCGGGACTGCTGCTGTGGGGGGGCCACGGGGCGGGGGCGGTATGCGTGGGGGTGATCTCCCGCCTTCTCCCCCTCCCCTCCGCCCAGGCAGCCCCCTGCGCCCCCCCTCCGGCCTCCCGCCGCCGGGGGGCCGCCGTCCTCACCGGGGCGGCCACCGGGGCGGTGTCCGCCATGCTCAACGTGTGCGCCTTCGTCCTCCTCTTCGGGGGGCTCCTGGGGCTGCTGGAGGGGTGGCAGGTGTACCAGCGGCTGTCCGCCGCCCTCTCCCCCCTGCTCCCGGGCCTCACCCCCGAGTGCCTGCGCCGGGCGGCGGCGGGGGTGCTGGAGGTGTCCAACGGGGTGTGGACCCTCCAGAGCGGGGGGAGCCTCCCGGCACGGCTGGTGCTGGCCTCCCTGATGCTGGGGTGGGGCGGGCTGTCGGTCCATTTGCAGACCCTCACCCTGCTGGAGGGCAGCGGCCTGCGGCCCGGGCCCTACCTGGCGGGGAAGGCCCTCCACGGCCTGTGCTCCGCCGGTCTCACCGCCCTGGCCCTCTTTCTCTTTCCCCAGGCCGTCCCCGCCTGGTGCGCCGCCGGGGACGTGGGGTCCTCGCCGTCCACATTGTGGGCGATCCTGGCGGCCTGCCTCCCCCTTTTGCTCCTTGTGGCTCTGCCCTGGAAAAACCAGTGGAAAAGCCGGCGATAATGTTGTAAACTGGGAGGAGAGAACGACACGCCAAACAGGGAGGATGTGGACCCATGCTGTTTCAACGGGATATCGAGCCCCGCTGCGAGTACTGCCAGCGGGGGGCCCAGCTGGGGGACGGGCAGGTGCTGTGTGTGCGCAAGGGCGTGGTGGCCTCGGAGGGCCACTGCCGCCGCTTCAAGTACGACCCCCTGCGCCGCACGCCCCCCATGCCGGTGACGCCCGACTTTTCCCGCCTCAAGGACGAGGATTTTACCCTCTGAGGGGTTCTTGCTCCACAAAATGCCCCGGCGGGGCCTGTGTCAAAGCACAGGTCCCGCCGGGGCGTCTTGTTTTTGCGGAAAGCCGGAGGGCCCTCACAGCACATAGGTCTCCAGCTCCGCCCAGGTGAAGCCCAGCTCCTCCAGGTCTGCCCAGGTGGGGATACGCTCCTCCAGCACCTCCCAGGTGATGTACCAGAACCAGTACCGGCACTGGAGGTGGCAGGGGACGATCTCCTCTATGATGCGGGCCATCTCCTCGAACCCCGCCGGCTTTCCCGGCACGCCGGGGAAGGAGACCTCCACCACCCCCCGCTCCTCCGTCTCGGCCACGGCGGCGTTGAGGCCGCAGCCGGCCAGATTGTCGTTCACCGCCGCCAGGGTGAAGCTGTCCCCGCCGATGCGCAGCAGGGCCGCCAGGCTCTCCCGCCGCTGGGCCGTATCCTCCGTCACCGGGCGGTAGGGGAACAGGGCCTCCACCCTTTCCAGGCCAAAGCTCTCGGCGGTGGTGAGGAGCATCTCCCGCTGTGTCTCCTCCAGGGCGTCCCACACCCCGTCCAGTCCCAGGCCCCAGGCCCCCAGCTCCCCCCGGTTGAGGGTGTTCTCCCCCAGGTCGTAGACCCCCAGGGGCTGGAGCAGGGCCACCAGATAGCTCTCGTGGCTCACGGCCCCACCTCCACCTGCAGGGTGCCCAGCACGGGCAGCACCCCCTCCTCACCGGCCACGTCCTGGGCCGGGGCGGAAAGGACATAGTTTTCCACGCCGTCCACGGCGAAAATCAGGCTGCCCAGTTTGGCCCGCAGCACGCTTTTCCCCAGGAGGGTGCCGTCGAAGTAGTCCAGAAGGGTCTGGCGCACCTGCTGGGCCACGGCCTCCCCATCCCGTCCGGCCGCCGCCGTCAGGGTGACGGTCACGTCCACCTGGGCGGTCTCCGGGGGGAGGACCTCCACGTCCACGGCGATCTCCCGGGCGGTGTCAAAGGTCTGCCGGATCTCCTCCAGCAGCTCCTCCTCCGGCGTCCCCGCCGGGGCGGCCACCACCACGTCCACAGTGCCCACCCCCCGGCTGCGGGGCAGCACCTGCACCGCGGCCACCCCCTCGAAGGCCATGGCCGTCTGGGCGTAAAAGGCGGCGTTGGCCCCGTTGGAGGGGCGGGCGTAGGTCTCCAGCACCCGGGCACGGAATTCCTCGTCCTCCTCCCGGTCCATGCCGCCGGTGAAGGGCTGGGGGTTGGTGCACTCCGTCACCCCGGCGGGGGCCACCGCCATGGTCACCACGCTCTGGGCCGCGGCGTTGCCCGCCGCCCCGGCCTGGGCCGCCTGGGCGGGCACGTCCACCCAGCTCTCCCCCACGGGGATGGCGGCCTCCTGGGTGGTCTCAAAGCGCACCAGCCCCGCCGTCATGGCCACCGTGCCCAAGGGGATATCCAGGGGGGCCGTGTGCTCCCCGTCGCTGTAAAAGCGCAGGGTGCCCTGGGCCCGGGTGGCCTCCCGGCGGCTCACCCCCCGCAGCTGGCCGTGGGCGTCCAGGTACTCCCCCTCGGCGCTCTGGGGAAAGCACTGCCGCCTGGTCCACTCCCCCTGAAGATAGAGGGCGTGGAGCTGGGCGGCCACCGCCTGCATCCGCACCGCCAGGTCCCCGCTCTGGGACACCGCCAGGCCGGTGCGGGAGGAGAAGGCCTCCATCATCTCCCCGTAGATCTCATCCATCGTTTTCATCGTTTCACACCACCACTTCCGCCTGTATCAGGCCGCTCTCCCCCTCCAGGGTCACCGCCACGTGGGCGCCCCCCTGGTCCCGGGGGGTCACCGTGACGGACCGCACCGCCAGCCCCGCCTCGTCCTCCAGGGCCTGGGCGGCGTACTGCCGGGCCAGGCTCTCCCAGTCGGAAAGCTTCTCCCGGGGCAGGGTGTACAATGCGCTGCCCAGACCGGGCAGCAGGGGAAATGCCTCCCGCCGGGCGGTGAGCTTGAAGAGCACCCGCTGCAGCAGCTCCTCTTCCCCCTGGGCCCGGCACACTCCGCCCTTGCCGTCGGGGACATAGTCCCCCTCTCTCAGCAGCAGCTCCATCACTCCACCCCCATCTGGTTGAGGAGCATCTGGGCCATCATGGTCAGGGCGGTCTGGCGGATGAGCTCCTCCAGGGGCACACCGTTGACCGTCACACTGCCCAGCAGCTCCACCTGTCCGCTCTGGCGCAGCTTTACCGCCGCGCCGGAGGGGGCGTACACCGCCACCTCTCCGGGGGCCAGGCCGGCGTTCCCCTCCTGCACCACCCCGGCGGCGCACAGCTCCTCCTCCTGGGTGCGCACCACCAGGGCCCGCTGGCCCAGGGCGGGGCGCCAGGCGTAGCCCCCGGGGGCGCACAGGGTGATACCTCTGCGCTCGCTGTCCAGCCACACGGCGGTCTGTTCTCCGGCGATGGTCACTTCCCCCGCCTGCCCCACCGGGAGCTGCGCCCCCTGTCTCTGCTGTTTTCCCAGCCACATGGTCCCTCACCTCATATCATGTCGTCCGGGCGGCTCACGGTCACCTCCGTGGCCGCCCCGTCCTCGCCCCACTTCACCCTGGTCTGCCGCACCCGGAGCAGCGTCTCCCCGCTCCACTCCCCCCGGCGCACCCGCACCAGCTCCCCCGGCCAGATCCAGAAGAGGGATGGCACGGTGAAGGTTCCGGTGTACAGCTCGCTCTGGGAGGCCCGGATCTGAAAGGCGGCGCTGCTCCGCCCCACGGCGGCGCTCTGGGTGATCACCCGGCGGCACTGCCCCCCCATGGCCTGAAAGTCCGGGTTGTCCACCGCGGTGGCCCGGCGGGTCTTCTTGTCCCACACCACCACCTGGGACACCACGCCGTACCGGTCCTGCCGCCACTCCATAGAGGTGACGGGCACCTTCTCGTCCAGCACCCGGACGGGGACGCTCCCCCAGGGATCCAGCACCAGCCGGCCCTGCCGGTCAAACCGGGGGGTCACCCCCCCGTGGTAGCAGGCAAAGTCGTAGAGCACGCTCCACTCGCTGCTGCCGGTGGCCACGGTAAACCCCGCCGCGGCGGGAAGGGCGGGCGTACCCGCCACAGCGATGCCGTAGGGGTCGATGTGGTCCCGGCGGATATCATCCCACGAAGCCCGCTGGTACTCCGCCGGCTGGGCCTCGTTGTCCAGCAGCAGCCCCGCCATCCCCCGGCCGGAGAGCTCCAGGCGGATGCCCCCGCCGTCGTGGACACAGCGGTACTCGTCCACCACCCCGGTGAACACCCGCTCCCCCGCCTCCTCGGCGGTAAAACGGCAGAAGTCCCGCAGCTCCTCCTGGTGTCCCCCCTCCCACAGGGTGGTCACCTGAAAGCTGTCGCAGGGGGTGCCCACGCCGTAGGAAAAGGTCCACTCCAGGGCGGCGGGCAGTACCAGAGTCCGCCCCTTTCCGTCCTGTACCGCGCACTTCATCACTTCACCCGCACTTTCTGGCCCACATAGATCAAATTGGGGTTCTTGATAGACGGATTGAGGGCCACCACCTCCGCCAGGTCCGCCCCGTACTGCCGGGCGATGGCCCACAGGGTCTCCCCCTTCACCACGGTGTGGTACACCGGCGTCTCCCCCTGGGCGGTGCTTCCGCTCTCCCCCGCCGGGGCGCTCTCCTCCGCCGTACCGGTGTCGTACAGGCCGTAGTCCTCCCAGAACTCAAAGGTATAGCGGACATAGTCCGCCCGGGGCTCCTGCTCCAGGCTCAGCCCCACGAACCAGGCCTGGGCCATCTGCCACACGGGATGCACCAGCAGCCCGGGGCTCTCCTGGTAAAAGAGGGTAGCCAGCTTCTTGAACTCGTCGTAGGCCCCCTCCCCCACGAACTCCCCCTCTCCCCGCATCACCCGGCGGCTGAGCCCCAGGTTCTGGAGGACATACCGCCCCTGGGGCACCTTCTGCACGGCGATCTGCCGCTCATAGGTGATGGTGTATACCCGGGGATTGTGGGGCCAGGTGTAATTTTTATACCGCATTGCCGCTAAGCGCACCGCACATCCTCCTCATCACTCAGTAAAACGGAAAGGCCCCGTCGTACCGGCGGGCGTCCCGCCGCACCGCCCGGTCCAGCTCCTCCACGCCCGTCTCCCGCCGGGGCGAGGCGGGGAGGGACACCGCCGTCCCCCCTCCCAGCCCTCTGCTGCGCTCTCTGGCCTGTCCGGCCGACAGCAGCTGGCGGTAGAGGGAGCCGCCGTCCCCCTCCCGGGCCTCCGGTTGGGCGGGGGACTGTCCGCCGGCGGAAGAGGGCAGCCGGGCCGCCCGGGCCCGGCCTGTCCCCAGGCTCACGGCGCTCTCCCCCCAGACCTCCGGCCAAGGGGTCTGATCTCCATCCCCCTGGGGGGCCTTCTCCCCGGCGGGGGGTTCCCCGCCTGTGGCCCCCGGGGCCGCCGCCCCAGCGGGGGAAGCCGCGCCCCCCGCTCCGGCCGGGCCCAGCCACAGGGTGTCCCCGGCATGGGCCAGGCTGTCCTCCACCTGTCCGTCCTCCTCCCCCTCCTCCAGCAGGAGGAGGAGCTCCTCCACCAAGTCTCTCATGGGGTCCCTCCCCTCTTGAGGCGCTCATACCGCGCCAGGTCGAAGGAGGCGTTCTCCCCCGCCGCCGTGGCGCCGCACACGGGGCACACCGCCCGGCGGGCCTCCTCCCGGCAGGCGGGGCACAGGGCGGCCAGGGCCTCCTCCTCGTCCAGCAGCAGGTTCACGGCACACCACAGGAAATCCCGGTCGGTCATCTCCCTGGCCCGGGCCTCCGTGGGAAGGGCCCCAAACGCCCGGAGCACGCGCCACGCAAGGCGGCCATCAGGCGCGTGCTCCAGGCTTTTTTTATCCGGGCCACCTCCTCCCGGGGGGCGGCGGGGCCGGGGTTCTCCCGGCGGTTCCACTCCCCCCACTGGCGGGCGAGGGAGGCGATCTCCTCCACCCGCAGGGTTTGGAGCACCTGCTGCCCGCTCTCAAACACCCGCTCTCCCCCCCGCTCCAGGGCCCGGGCCAGCAGGCAGGCGTTGGCACACAGGGCCCGCTCCTTTTCCCCGGCCTGGAGGCTCTCCGCCTCCCGGCGGGCCTCCAGCACCTCGGCGGCGGAGAGGAGCCGCAGCTCCAGCCCCTCCCCCTCCTCCACGGGGAGCCGCCTGGCGCCGGACAGCAGCTTGGTCCACTCCTCAATCATGGCTCTCCTCCTCTCAGGCGGCGATCTCCAGGCGCTTGGCGGCCACCAGGGTGATCTTCTCCACCACCATGGCCCCCAGGGCGCCGGTCTCCTTGATGTCGCTCCACTGGCAGCCGGAGTAGATGATCTTCCGGTCCGGCTTGCAGATCACCAGGGAAAAGTCCTTCAGACTGTAAAAGTCCAGCTGATCCCGGATGGCCTCGTCGGTGGCGTACAGCCGGGTGAGCTCCACCACATGGCTCTGGGGCCCCTGGATGGTGGCCACGGGCTGGTCCTCGCCGAAGGCCTCCACGGCGGTGCTGGAGCGGCTGGCGTGGGCGGTGTAGCTCTGCACCACCGCCACCTTGGTGCCGTTTACCTCCAGATAGATGTCACTGCTGGTGGGAAATCCCGAAACTTCCATCTCTCATCCTCCTCCCTGTCACAGGGTGATGTGGGCGGACAGCCAGATCTGGTTGAGGCCGTGGGCCACGGTGAAGGAAAACTCCACCAGGCACACGGTGGGGTCCTCCTCCAGGGCGGTCACCGTCACGTCCTCATAGCCGGTGATGATCTCCCGGTCCACCCGGTTCTCCAGCTCCAGAATCACCTGGGAGCGGATGGCCCCCCGGCTCTGGGCGGTGTTCTTGGCCCGCTGGAAGCGGCTGCGCAGAGCCCGGCGGATGCCGGGGATCACCTCGTCCACCACCAGGATGGTGGTCAGCTCCCGCCAGGAGGCGTCCGCCGCCCCTCCGGTCTTGGTGCGGGTGGTCACGGCCCGCACCACGGACACCTCGCCGCCCACGCTCTCCAGGGGGGTGACACCCCCCTGGATCAGGGCGTCCAGCTCCTCATCGGCGTAGCTCCCCTCCAGGCCGTACAGCCCCTGGAGCACCGCGCCCCCCAGGGGGAGGGCGGGGTCGGTCTCCCCGGCGATGGCCCCGGCCACCGCCGCGGCGGCCCGGGCACCGGTGAGGGGGGTGCCCTCCTGGTCCACGGCCGCCGGGGCCACCAGCACCACCCGCTCGGAGTTGAGCTGCCCGGCCCGGGCCGTCAGCTCCTCCACGCTCTCGCCGGCCCCGCCGGCCACCACGGCGATGCGCTCCATCCGGGCGGCGGAGGCCGCCTCCACGCTGTCCCGCAGAGCCTGCTGCACCGAGGCATCGGTGCTCTCACACACCACCACGCCGACGTTTTCCTGATTCTCCACCGTGGCCAGGGCGGCAGTGTACTGCCCTTCGCTCTCCACCGGCACGGCGAACACGCCGGCGGCCCCGTTGCGCAGCAGCAGCCGGGCCAGCTGGGTGATCTCCGCTTGGTCCCCCTGCTCCTGGGCGGCCTGGGTGCCGGTGTACCACCAGCTGCCCCGGGTCCCGTCCCCCGTGCCCGTGGCAATGAGGGCGGCGGCTTTGCCGCTTCCCCCGGCACTGATCACGGAGGAGATGTCATAGACCGAGTAGACCCCCGGCCTCTCGTGGGTGGTCACCTTTGTACTCATTGTCTCAGTCCTTTCACTTCAAAGCTCAGGAAGTCCCCGCCCTCCTCCGCCGCGGTCTGGAGGAACAGGGAATACACCGCCTCCACCGGGCAGCGGAACAGGCCGCTGTCCTCCTCAAATGTCACCTCGCCGCAGGAGAACTCCTGGAGCCGCAGCCCCGGGATCTCCCCGGCGGAGAGGGCGGCGCACAGCCGGTCAAAGGCCGCCCGGCATCCCCCCTCCCCCAGGTGGGGCGGGGCGTACAAGTCCAGGCCCAGGGCCACAGTGGCCCGCCGGCCGTACACCTCCCGCCACGCCCCGGTCTCCGGGTCCCGCTTCTCCCCCAGGTAGTGGCAGAAGCCCCCGGGGCCGCTCTCCCACCGGCGGAAGGTCACCGCCGCCGTCACCTCCCTCAGTTCAGGCCGGTCCCCCGCCGGCCATGCCTCCACCGCCGGCACCCCGCCGGCGGTGAGAAGGGCCGCAGCGGCGGCGCGGATGGCGCTCACATCCATGCCCTCACTCCTCCTCTCTCGGGCGCAGCAGGGCCCAGCGGTAGGCGGTCTCCCGGCCCGCCAGCACCTTCTGGGTGGTGATGATGCGGTACTCCTCCCCCTGCCAGCGCACAATTCCTCTCTCGCCAAGGGTATCCAGGGGGAGGTCCGGGTGGGCCAGGCACAGCAGCCTGTCCGTCCGCCGCCGCCCCAGGGGGGTGGGGAAGCGCTGGTCCTCCCGCTCCCGCAGGGGCTGCACCAGGGCGGGGGCGGTGCCCGCCTCCGCCCCGGCGGCGTCCACCGCCGTCATGGGGGCGCCGAACCGGGTGATGGTGCGGGTAAAGACTCCCCCGGTCATCCCTCCACCCCCCGGAAAACAAAGTCCCGGTCCTCCAGATAGGGGGCCATCAGCGCCCAGGCCCGGTCCTCTCCGGGCCCCTCATCCCCCGCCTCCCGGCGCAGGGACATGTCCCCGGCGGTAATGGAGGTAAATCCCTCCAGGCCGTGGGGGACCTCCAGGGCGGCCAGGGCCAGCCAGGCCGCCGCCAGCTCGTAGCACCCGCCGCAGTCCTGGGGGGTGACGTCCCGGCGCAGGCGGCTGTCCAGCCGCCCCATGGCCACCTCCGCCAGGCGGCCGGCCAGGTCCCGCCGGTCCTCCTCCAGCTCCCCCAGCTCCATCACCAGGGCGGTGATCTCCTCCAGCATGGCCCGCTCTCCTCTCTTAAATGGTCAGCACCCGGGAGGCCTCCCGGAAGATCTTGGCAAACCCGGAGATGCTGGTAATGGCCGCCCGCTCCAGCTGCCGGTCGATGAGCTTGTCGTACTCCACCACCACGTCGCTGCCCTTCACCATCTCCAGGGCGTAGTTGCGGTCCAGGGCGATAAGCTTGCCCGCGGGCATGGCGCCGGTGCGCAGCAGCTCAGCCCCCAGGGGGGTAATGAGGCGGCCGGTGCCCTGGAAGTTGAGGCCGGCGGCGGCGTCCTGCATCTCGGAGAGCTTGAGCAGCTTCACCATAGTGTCGCCCCCCACCAGAATGGTGTTCATCACATAGGGGTCGAACTTGCCCCACAGGTCCACCAGGTCGCCGTAGGTGAGAGTGCCGGAGGAGGCCACAGAGGAGGTCTCGGCGGGGTTGTCATTTCCGTCGCCGTTGATTACCACGTCGATGGCGTCCTCCAGGTGCATCCGGCTGATGTGGGCGCCGATCTGGCGCAGGGTCACAGAGAAGAGGTCCAGCTTCTGGAAGCGGATGGCCTCGTAGGAGGCCACCAGCATCCGCCCCCGCTTGTGCAGGCGCACCAGATTGTCCTGGGTGCGCACGGTGGTGGCGGGGATGGCGGCCCCCTCCTCCACCCGGCGCAGCTCCTTCTCCCCCTGGGGCACGGAGGTGATGGAGCGGTAGTCCATGCCGGAGATCTCGGTCACCGTGGCGGTGAGCTTGGGCAGCAGGTCGCTCTCCTCCATGCCCTGGCGCACCGCCCGGGCGATGTACTCGGGGAAGAGCACCGCAGACTCGGCGGTGGTGAAGAACTTCTCCACCACGTCGCTGCCCGCCCCCCGGACCTTGATGTCAAAACGCTTGAGCTGCCGCTGGTAGGCATCCAGCCCCTCCAGGGGGGTGCCCTTGTAGGCGTCGGAGGGGTCGTACTTCTCCAGCACCTGGGTAAAAGTGCGCCCCGCCTCGTTGTACATGCCCTTTTCCAGCTTCACGTTGTCATACAGATAGGCCATTTTCAACCCCTCCTTACAGTCTGATCACGGCGGTCTGGGCGTCCTGGTCCACGTGGACCACCAGGTACGCCCGGCTGCCCCCGGCGGTCACCTTGCCTGCGCCGTCCACAGTGAGGGCGGCATACCCCACCTGGGGGGCGGTGCCGGAGTAGGCCGTCTCCACCAGGCCGCCGATGCGCACCCCGGCGCAGCCGTCCTCCCCCACGGTAACAGCCACGCCGCACAGGTCGCCGCCGCTCTCACCCAGGCCCACAGTGCTGTCCTCCGCCAGGGTCACCGCCATGCCGGGGGCTACGCCCTCCTGGGCCAGGAAGGTGGCCATCACCTCTCCGATCCCCTCAAACGAAACCTTCATCTGCGCTTCCTCCTTTTTTTAAATCAAAAATGCCCCGTCTCTGCCGGGCACATTTTCCTCGTTTCCCCCATAGGGCAGCTGGGGCTTGGCGGGGGCGCCCCAGGGCCGGTCCAGCAGGGTCTTCAGGGTGAGCAGCTCCTGGCCACCGCAGCGGCCCGCCAGGCGCTCCATCTCGGGGCGCTCCCTGCCTTCCGCCACCCCCAGGGCCACCACCTGCTCCCGCAGCTCCTTCAGCCACCGGCGGCCCAGGGCGGCCTCCTCCTCCAGGGCGCTTTTCTCCTCCCGGAAGCCCTTCATCACCCCGGCGCTCCGCTGGGCGGGCACCGCCACGAAGGACCACTCGTAGGCGTCGGTGGCGCCCACCAGCTCGCCCCAGCACAGCTTTCCCTGGTAGACCTCCCCCTTCCGGTGGGGGCAGGACTCCAGGGGCTCGCCGCACACGGAGCACAGCACCTGCTCCACGGCGCAGCCCACGCTGACCTCCCGCTTGATGCCCCCCTGGATCTCAGCGATCAGGTCCTGGTTGCCGGGGGTGCGCACCATATAGGCCCAGGCCTTCACATAGCGGCAGGGGTCCCCCGCCTGGGTGAGGGCGCCCTCCTCCTCCACCACCTGGGTGCGGTAGATCCGGGCGCTCTGCTCCCGGGCGGACCACCGGTGGTCAAAGATGCCCGCCTTGCCCACAAAGAGGTGGGCCAGCTCCTCCAGGGTCCGGGGGGCAAAACGCTCCCCGTCCCGGTCGATCTGGTTGTCGCACAGGCGGATGGCAAAGGTGTACACCTGCTCCGCCTCCAGGGGCTCCCGGGCCAGGGCGTTGATGGCCGCCAGCTCCTCCGCCCCGGGGGTGCCGCCGGCGGCGGCGCCTGCCTGCTTGGTCACGTTCATTTCTCGTCCTCCTCACGTTATTCCTGTCCGGCGGCGGCGTTTTCCAGCTCCACCGCCCGGGCCTGCTGGTAGTAGAGGGCCGCACGGGCCTCCTCCACCTGGTCCTGAAGATTGATGTCGCTCCAGGCCATTTCCACCTGGGGCCCATAGCCGTGGAGGGTGAGCCACTGCTCGCAC
Source organism: uncultured bacterium (assembly GCA_949293245.1). Classification (GTDB taxonomy): domain Bacteria; phylum Bacillota; class Clostridia; order Oscillospirales; family Oscillospiraceae; genus CASFCS01. Next base: position 41,944 of record CASFCS010000005.1, read on the forward strand.
ACCCGCTCCAGCACCGGCTCCACGGACCGCCGGATGGCGGTGATCTCGCTGGTCATCATGTCCGCCTGCTGGGTGCTCATGCGCTCGGTGGTGGACCAGGACAGCCCCAGCAGGAAGGGAGGGATGCCCGTCTTGGCCACCAGCTGCTCCAGGATCTGCCGCACGGGTATTTCGCTGTCCAGGATCTGGTTGTCCGCCCCGATGACCTTGATGTCGATGTCTCCGGCGGCCACAAAGTCCCGCACCCGGCCGCTGTGGGCCTGGGCCATGGCCTGGGACCACTCCCGGGCAACGCTCTCGCATCGCTCCTGGGTGTAGTTCCCCTCCTTGTCGGGCTTGCACACCACCGCAAAGCGCACGTTGCCCATCCGCTCCCAGTTCATCCCGGTGGCCTGGAAGATCTTCAGCAAGATCCCCGCCAGGAAGGGCATGGAGCGCAGGAGGGACACCCCGTAGGGAGAATCCGTCTCGGGCATGAAGGGGGTGAAGAGGATCAGGTCCTGCCGGGGCAGGGGGGAGATCTGTCCCAGGGGGCCCCGGGCGCAGAAGGTCACGTCCAGGGGGCTCTCCCCCTCCCGGATCTCCAGGCAGGCGGCGTCGGCGCACAGCAGCGCGGCGATGTCCCGCCCGTCGGCGGTGGGCACGATCTCCCCCACCCCCCGGCCGCAGGTGAGCATGGAGTCCAGGTAGCAGTCCAGGAAGGACTGCACCCCCCGCTGTCCCCTGCCGGTGGGTACCCGGCGGAGAAAGCGGTTGAGGGCCCCCTCCGCCCTGGAATCGGGGCACCGGGCCTCCACCCCGCCGCACAGGCGGATCAGCTTGATGATGGCCGCGTCCACCACGGGGACCGCCTCCCGGATGGTGCGGTACAGGGCGATCTCCCCCGGGTGGAGGGGCATATAGCCCTCCATGGCCCGGAAGGGGTGGGTCTGCTCCCCCCGGAGCTGCACCAGCCCCGTCCCCTGGGGAGCCCCCTTCTTTTTGTTCCAAAATGCCATTGCGCTCTCCTTCCCGTTTTGTTCTCGCCCGTCAGAAGGCCTGCCGGTCCACGCTGCGGGCGAAGGCGCCGCCTCCCCCCTCCTCCCGGGCTACGGCAGCGGCGAAATAGCGGATGTCGTCCATGGCGTGGTCGTGCTCCTTGCGCACCTTGTCCCGGCCGCTGCCGGGGTTTTCCCAGCAGTACAGGCCGAACTCCCGGGCCGCCGCGTCGCACCCCCGGCAGATCACCAGCTTCCCCTGGCGCAGCAGCTGGGCGGTGGTGCGGATGCCGCTGAGGACCTGGTTGTCCGCCCCCCGCACCTGCCACCCCCGGCGGCGCAGCTCCGTAATGAAACTGGCGGCGGAGGGGTCCACCACGATCCACTGGATGGGCCGCCCCCCGGCCAGCCGGGCCAGGTCGTCGGCGTACTCCCCGTCGGTCTTCTGCCGTCCCTCCGCCCGGGAGTCGTAGTAGTACTCCTCCACCCGGTACCACACCCCCTCCTTCCGGCCCCACAGGCCGAAGGAGGCGGGGTTGGCGGTGCCGTAGTCGCAGGAGATGCGCCAGGCCTCCATCTCCCCCTCCGGCGCGGGCTGGAGGCAGCCGCTGTGGAAAAAGTCGTACACCAGCCCCTGGGCGGCCACCCACTCCCCCAGCACGAACCGCTGGTAGAACACCCCCTGGAACATCCGCTCGTACCGGCGGCGGGTCTTTTCCTCCAGGGCGGGGTTGTCCGCCATGGTAAAGTGGAGATAGAGGGCGTTCTTTCCCCCGGGGCTGCGGATCCACTCCCGGTAGAACCAGTGCTCCGGCCCCTCGGGATTGCAGGAAAACCACAGCCGGCTGCCTGCCACGGAGCACCGGGCGCAGGCCTGTTCCACGAAGGACCGGGGCATCAGGGCCACCTCGTCCAGCAGCACCCCCGCCAGGGTGATGCCCTGGATGAGGCCCGGGCTGCCCTCGTTGCGCCCGCCGTAGAGGTAGAACACATTCTGCCGCCCGCCGAAGGTGACGGTGAGCTGGTTGGCGCTGCGCTTCTCCTCCACCTTGAAGCCCAGCTCCTCCAGCCTGGGCAGCACGCCGGAGAGGAGGTTGCGCCGCACGGCGTTCACCGTGGTACCGCACAGGGCAAACTGCTTTCCCCGGAATGTGGCCATGGCCCAGCAGAAGAAGGACAGCCCCAGGCACATGGTCTTGCCGCTGCGCACCGCCCCGTCGCAGATGATGGCGTCCCGGTCCCGGTGGGGGGACCCGGCGCACCACCAGTTGAGCACCACCCGCTGCTTGGGGGAGAAGGATGTGATGGTCATGTCTCCCCCTCCTCCGCGCTGTGGGCCAGAGCGGCCAGGAACTCCTCCGCCCCGCTCTCCCGGCTCTCCATTCCCCGCAGCATGTCCAGCACCCGCAGGGGGTCCACGAATTTCGCCTCAAACACGCCGTTGCTGCCCCGCTTGAGCTCCACCACCCCGGTGAGGTCCAGTCGGTCGATCTCCTCCCGGGTCCACTCTCCGCAAAAGGCCAGCTGCGCCGCGCCGTTGGCCCGGCTGTCCGCCAGCCGCAGCAGGTATTTCCGCAGCACCCGGCGCTCCTTCTCTCCTCTTGTCACCCTGCTCCCTCCTCGGACACCTGGGGTACTGCCGGAAAAATTGCACGTTTCCGTGCAACAGGCCCTAAATTTTTTTCTCAGGGCATAAAAAAACGCCGAGGCCGGGCAAACCCGGTCTCGGCGCTGGCGCTATTTGGTTGTGTGGGCCTCTCTCCGCCCTCAGATCTGCTCCTGGAAGGTGAGGGGCCCCTCATAGAGGTCGTGCCCCGTCTCGATGACGCCCCCCTCCACGGTGATGGTGATCTCAGAGAGGTCGTAGTGGCGGATAAAGGTGTTGGCCACGCCGTACAGGGCGGCCCGCTCCCCGGTGCCCCCGGCGCTCTCCAGCTGGGTGAGAAATGCCTGGGACAGATCCAGGGCTCCGGTCACCTCTCCCCCCTCCTCGGTCATCTCAAAGGACAAAAGCTCCACGCTCTGGTCCACCACGCCCTCCTGAATCAGGGCGTCCAGCAGCCCCTGGGCGGTACCCTCCACGGGCACCTCCACGGTATCAAAGCCCACGGCCTCCCCGTCGGGCACATAAATCACCGCGGTCAGCCGGGGCTCGTCGTCCTCCGGGATGGGGCTGGGGCTTGGGGTCTCGCTGTCCTGGGGGTCGGGGGAGATCTGGCCGGTGGGGCTGGGGGAGGGCTCCCCGGTGTCCTCCGGCTCCTTGTCCTCCGTTTTGGTACAGGCCGCCAGCAGCAGCAAAGCCCCTGCCAGGGCCAGGCACAGCAGCGCAGCTCTCTTTTTCATAGGCACCTCCTGGTGTTCTCTCCGGCTCCGCCGGGGTGGAAATGGCGGGGCGGGCCCCCGGCCCGCCCCTTTGATGATTATACCTCTTTCCGCTCTCCCTGTCAAAGCGGGGCCTCAGCCCGTGAGGAAGTCCAGGATATCCCAGCCCTCCCCGCCGGTCTGGCGGTAGAGCTCTGTATAGCCGCACCGGGTGCAGCTGACGGTGATGAACTTCTTGTTCTGCACGTCAAAGAGCTTGGCAAAATTTCCCCCGGTGGCCTGGAGCTTGTCGGTCTCATAGCCCCGGTTGCCGCATTTGGGACACACATAATCCATCTGACTCATCCTTTTCTCTCATATTCCCGCCGCCCGGAACAGTATGCGCAGGGCGGGCGGCTGTGCTATAATGGTCTCAGCCCTGTGGGAGGCCTCTCCCCCGGTACCAACACCAGTATAAGGAATCTTCCGGGAAAGCACAATGGCCCTCCCCATTAAAATGAATTAAAATCAGTTAAAAAAGGAGGCGGCCCCATGGTCACGGTTTTCGGCGTCATCGCCCCTCCGGGCGGGGATGGCCGGGCGCTCTCCCGCCCTCTCCTCCTGTGGGGGGCCCGGGCCCTGTGGGGGCTGGAGGCGCTGCCCCCCCTCGCCCGGGGGGAAAACGGCAAGCCCTTCTTCCCCTCCGCCCCCCACCTCCAGTTTAACCTCAGCCACAGCGGGGCTGTGGCCCTGTGCGCCTTTTCCACCCGGGGCAGCGTGGGTGTGGACGTGGAGAAGATCCGCCCCCGGAACCCCGCCCTGCCCCGGCGGGTGCTCCACCCCCTGGAGTACGCCGCCTATGAGGCGACGGGGGGCACCTGGGAGGCCTTTTACGACCTGTGGACCCGGAAGGAGGCCTGGGTGAAGTACCAGGGGGGGCGGGTGTGGAACGCCCGGGCCATCGCGCCCCCGGCGGTACCCTGCCGGGGGTACGCCCTGGCGGGCTGCCGGGCGGCGGTGTGCGCCGCCGCCCCCCTGCCGGAGGCCATCCGTCTCCTCGCCCCGGAGGATCTCCCCCTTTCAGAGTAATTTCAGCCTTCCCCGGTACACTGGGGAAAAGGACGGTGTCTCCCATGCTGCAAAAGCTCCGCTGGAAATTCATTCTCATCAATATGTCCCTGGTGTTCCTGGTGCTCCTCCTCCTGGCCCTTATGCAGGTGGCCGCCGCGGTGCAGCAGCAGCGGGATGCCACCAACGCCGCCCTGCGTCTGGCCATCGCCTGGCCGGAGGAGGGCCCCGACCCCCTGGAGCTGGGAGACAGCCTCCACGCCCCCGCGGTGGAGCACATGGTCCCTGCCCTGTGCATCGCCATTGACGGGGCCGGGGAGCTGCGGGTCATCACCGACGGCACGGTCCACATCTCCCAGGAGAGTCTGGAGGATCTGGTGGAGCTGGTGCTGGACCGGGGGAGCGCCGCGGGCGAGCTGGAGGAGGCGGGGCTGCGCTATCTCCTCCGGGACGGTCCGGGGGAGACCCGGGTGGCCTTCGCGGACCTCACCTGGGAGCAGACCTCCCTGCGGGGTCAGCTGCTCACCCTCTTTCTGGCCCTGGCAGCGGCCCTGGGAGGGTTCTTTCTCATCAGCCTCTTTCTCTCCCGGTGGGCCCTGAAACCGGTGGAGCGGAGCTGGAAGCAGCAGCAGCAGTTCATTGCCGACGCCTCCCACGAGCTCAAGACCCCCCTCACGGTGATCCTGGCGGATACGGGCCTCCTGCTGGCCCACCCGGAGGACACGGTGGACAAGCAGCGCAAGTGGGTGGAGTATATCCGGGCGGAGGCAGGGCGGATGAAGGCCCTGGTGGAGGACATGCTCTTCCTGGCCCGCAGCGACAACGCCGCCGCCCCCGTCCGCCAGCCCTGCTCCCTCACGGATCTGGCCTGGAGCTGTCTGCTTCCCTTCGAGGCGGTGGCCTTTGAGGCGGGGGTCACCCTGAACAGCCAGGTGGAGGAGGGCCTCACCATTCAGGGGGATCAGGAGCAGCTGCGCCGCCTCATCATGATCCTCCTGGACAACGCCTGTAAGTACGCCGGGGCGGGGGGTTCCGTGGAGGTGTCCCTGGCCCGGCGGCAGGACAGGCTGTGCCTCACAGTGGACAACACCGGGGAGCCCATCCCGCCGGAGCATCTGCCCCATCTCTTCGAGCGGTTCTACCGCTCCGACCCCGCCCGGCCCCAGGGGGGCTACGGCCTGGGTCTGGCCATCGCCCAGGCCATTGTGGCGGGCCACCGGGGGACCATCTCCGTGTCCTCCAGCCGGGAGGAGGGCACCCGTTTCACCGTTCTCCTGCCCCGCCAGTAGTCTGAGAGGCAAATTGTTTACCCTTTGTACACAATTTTAAGGGGATTTTTCAGGCTGATTTCAGCATCCTCTGGTATGCTTACAGTGTTCCAAGTTTCATGCTCCTCTTCGATGGGGTGGGTCAGGAGTCCGGGATGGGAGCCCGGGCCCCTGGCCCGCTTCTTTTTCCCCGGCGGCCGGCGCCGCTTCACCCATGCAGGAGAGCCCGGGGCAGCCTGTGCCGCCCCGGGCTCTTGTCACGTCTCCCGCCGGAGGAGTCCCCCCTTCAGGCAGGTCCTCAGGTCGAATTTCCGGTTCTCCCCGTTGTCCAGGGCCACCAGAATCACGCTCCCCTCCCGGCGGAGCACCTCTCCCGCCCCGAACCGGCGGTGGCGCACCCGGGTGCCCCGGCGGAACTGATCCTCCTCCTCCCGGGTCACGCTCCCCCCGGCGGGTGCCGTCTCCCCCTCCGGGGGCACCAGGGCGTCTATGAAGGAGGACCGGGGGGGCGCCGGGCGGCCGTACTCCCGGGTGAAGGTGAGCACCTCCAGCTGCCGCCTGGCCCGGGTGACGGCCACATAGAACAGCCGCCGCTCCTCCTCCAGCACCGCCAGGTCCTCCGGTGACAGCTTCTCCCCCTCCCGGGGCTCCGCCACCTGGGGGAACACCCCGTCCAGCACGTCCAGCAAGATCACCCGGTCGTACTCCAGCCCCTTGCTGGCGTGGATGGTGGAGAGGATGAAGGGGCTCCCGGGGTCGCTCCCCCCGGCGGCCACCACCCCCTCCAGCTCCTCCAGCCGGTCTAGGAAGGCCTCCAGCTCCGGATTCTGGTTGGCCAGGGCCATCAGGGGCCGCACCCGGCTGGTGTCCGCCCCCCGCTGCTGGAGGTACTCCTGGTAGCCCATGTAGTAGTAGATGCGGTTCACCGCCTGGAGGCTGGTGCCCTCCAGCAGGTGGGTCAGGTGGGTGCGCAGGGCCTTCACCCGCCCCGCCGCCCAGGGCTCCAGGGCGGGGTCGTCCAGAATCAGGTCGGTGATGGGCATGTCCCAGGCCCGGCTCTGCCGCCGGAGGGCGGCCTGAAGGCGCTCCTTTTTCAGCCCGGTGCCCAGCTTGTAGTACAGCCGCTCAAAGAGCGCCCCGTCGGTGGGGCGGTAGGCCAGGCGGATGGCGTCGGTGATGTCCCGCACCAGGGCGTGGCTGAAAAAGGTCCCCTCCCCGGGGCGGCAGCGGTAGGGCACCCCCTCCCGCTCCAGCAGGTCGATGAGGGGGAGGACGCTGTGGTGGTTGCGGTAGAGCACCGCTGTCTCCCCTTCGCACTCCCTGGCCACCCGGAGGAGGTAGCGGTACTGGCTGGCCCCGTCCTGGAGGGAGATGGCCCGGATGGGGGCCCCCTCCCCGTTTCGGGTGAACATGTGCTTGTCCCGCCGCTGGGTGTTGCGGCGGATGAAGGCGTCCGCCCGGCGGGTGATGGCCCCGGAGCAGCGGTAGTTCTCCTCCATGAAGAGCACCTTTGCCTGGGGGTAGACCTGGTCAAACTCCAGCAGGGCCTGGGGCCAGGCGGCCCGGAAGCCGTAAATGCTCTGGTCCTCGTCCCCCACCAGGAAGAGGTTGGCCTCCTCCCCCGCCAGCATCCGGAGGATGGTGTGCTGGATTCGGGATGTGTCCTGGGCCTCGTCCACGCTGATATACCGGTAGCGGCGGCGGTACTCCCCCAGGATGTCAGGCCGGCTCTTCAGGATCTGGAGGCCGTACACCATCTGGTCGTCGTAGTCCATCCAGCGGCGGCGGCGCATGGTGTCCTGGTACTGGCGGTACAGGGGCCACATCTCCCCGCCCCCCTCCAGCTTCTCCTGCCTGATCTCCTCGGGGGTGAGCATGGAGTTCTTGCAGTAGGACAGCCGGGTGCGCAGCTCCTTGATGTCGCTCTCGGAGGGGTAGCCCCCCAGCACACTCTGGAGGATCTCCCGCAGCAGCCGGGTGATCTCCCCCTCGTCGCTCACCAGGCGGAAGGCGGTGCGGCCGGTGACCTGCTCATACCGGCGGATGATGAGGGCGCACAGGCCGTTGATGGTGCGGAAGGCCATGCGCCCCGCCAGCTCCTCCCCGAAAACCTTTGCAAACCGCCGCCTCATGTCCGCCGTGGCGGCCACGGTGTAGGTCACGGTGAGGATGTGCTCCGGCGGGATGCCCCGGCACAGCACCATGTACCCCAGTCTGGCCACGATCACCGTGGTCTTGCCGCTGCCGGGCACCGCCAGCAGCAGCCCCGGCCCCTGGGTGCACGCCACCGCCGCCTCCTGCTGGGGGTTGAGGGTCAGGCCGTATTCTCTTTCAAAGGCGGACAGGTCCATACGCTCCTCCTGGTCTGCCCCAATGGGGCGCTTTGGTCCTCTATGATACACCCTTTCCCCACCTTTCTCAAGAGAAAGAGCGGGCGGAGACTCGATGGTCTCCGCCCGCTCTCATAGCGCTTGGTATCTGGCCCTCAGCCCTCCAGGTAGTAGCGGCCCACGGCGTCGGCGGCCATGATGGCGGCGTAAACGCTCTCGGCGGTAACGGCGAAGGGCATGTTGTGGATGGTCTCCCCCTCCACGCTGGCGGCCTTGGCCACCGCCATGATCTTCTCGGGAGTGGGATCGGTGATGCCCAGCTGGGCCAGGGTCACAGGCAGGCCCACGGAGATGCAGAACTCCACCACTTCCTCCAGCTCCTCCCCGGAAACGTTCTCCAGGATCAGCTGGGTGATGGTGCCGAAGGCCACCTTCTCGCCGTGGTACATGTGGTGGCACTCCTCCAGCACGGTGAAGCCGTTGTGGATGGCGTGGGCGCCGGCCAGGCCGCCGCTCTCAAAGCCGATGCCGGACAGGAGGGTGTTGGCCTCGATGATCTTCTCCACGGACTTGGTGCACACGCCGGCCTCCAGGGCCAGCTTGGCCTTCAGGCCCTCGTCCAGCAGGGTGTGGAAGCACAGCTCCGCCAGGGCCATAGCGGCGCTGGTGGCGGTGCCGCCGGCGCAGGTGGCGGCGTTCTTGTTGTAGGTGGCCCGGGCCTCGAACCAGGTGGCCAGGGCGTCGCCCATGCCGGACACGGTGAGGCGCACGGGGCTCTTGGTGACCACGTCGGTGTCCATGATGACCATGTTGGGGTTGGCAGGCAGGAAAAGGTACTGGTCAAACACGCCCTCGTCGGTATACAGCACGCTCAGGGCGCTGCAGGGGGCGTCGGTGGAGGCGATGGTGGGGCAGATGATCACGGGGAGCTTCTTGTAGTAGGCCACAGCCTTGGCAGTGTCCAGGATCTTGCCGCCGCCGATGCCCACAATGACGTTGCAGCCCTTCTCCTCCACCACTTTAATGAGGCGGTCCACCTCGGTCTTGCTGCACTCGCCGTTGAACTGGTCAAAGATCACGCTGGCGCTGCTGCTGTCAAAGCCGGCCTGGATCTCTCCGCCGATGCGCTTGTAGCCCCCGGCGCTGATGAGAGCCAGGGCGCTGCCCCCCAGCTGATCCACATAGGTGCTCAGATTCTTCAGCTCGCCGGCCCCCTGGATATACTTCCCGGGCGCGATCAAAATGTTAGCCATGTCGCTTCTCCTTTACCGTCAAAATATCCCCAGGGCACAGCCCGCGGGCGTTCTCGGGGTCTCTCTTATTATTGCGGATTGATAAATTTTTGTCAATCCATTTCTTTTTTCTTTTCCTGCATTTTTTTGATGGCCCAAACCGGCGGAGATGAAACATAACCCCACCTGTGGTGCGGTCATCTTGCTCTCCCCAGGGCACAGCCGCCCTGGGGGCGGCAGGAGCAAAAGAAGGACATCTGCCTTTGGCAGATGTCCTTCTTTTTGGAGCTGGAAACGTGACTTGAACACGCGACCTGCTGATTACGAATCAGCTGCTCTACCGACTGAGCTATTCCAGCCCGCCGCGTCCCCCGGTGGGGCCGCTAACTTGTTTACTGTACCATACTTTTATTTCCCAGTCAAGCCGCAGCCGGGCTTTTCTTGCTTTGGCGACGCAAAATTACAGCAGGTATACTTTTGCCCCCTTCTCCTGCATTTTTAATCTGTCAAGTACAAAACATTGAACACTCCGGGAATATTCTCCCAAATATTCCCCTGTTTTTTTGTGCTTTTCAGCGCTTTTTTACCACTTCCGCTTGATTCTTATTTCTTTCTCTCCTTTTCTTTTGGTTTGCATAATATTAATTATGGATTTCATTACATATAGTTATACACATTTTCCACAGAGTTTTGAACATTCCTCAACCCCTTCTCTCCCTAACCTCTTTCACAACATCCACAGAGTTTTCCACAGACTGTTTTTGTGTTTTTTCCCTTTTCTCTCCCGGATTCCCATTTACATAATGCTGCCCCATTGCTCTTCCCACAAGTGCGCCTCCCCTTTCCTGCAAAGGCTCCTTAGCATAAATTAAGAATTTAACAAGACATGCTTTTCCTCCCTGTGATATAATGGTTTATCAGATCAGCCTCCCCCGGGCCCGCCGGGGAAGCTGTACCATTTGGAAAGGATGGGTGGGCGGTATGCCGCAAAAAATTCTGATCGTAGACGATGAGCAGTCCATTTGCGACCTGGTGGCGTTATACCTGACCAACGAGGATTTTCAGGTCTACCCCTTTTACACCGGTCAGGAGGCTCTGGCATGCATCGACTCCACCCCTCTGGACCTGGCTATTCTGGATGTGATGCTCCCCGATGTAGACGGCTTCCAGCTCTGCCGCCATATTCGGGAGCGGCACAACTATCCCATCATCATGCTCACCGCCAAGGGGGAGGAGGTAGACCAGATCACCGGCCTCACCCTGGGGGCGGACGACTACATCACCAAGCCCTTCCGGCCTTTGGAGCTGGTGGCCCGGGTGAAGGCCCAGCTGCGCCGGTTCACCAAGTACAACACCGCCACCCAGGAGCGGGAGGACCACGTTCTCACGGTCCGGGGGCTGGTGCTCAACCAGGACACCCACGAGTGTACCCTGGATGAGCGTTCCCTGTCCCTCACCCCCACGGAGTTCTCCATCTTGTGGGTGCTGTGCGCCAACCTGGGCCGGGTGGTGTCGTCGGAGGAGCTCTTTCAGACCGTGTGGGGGGAGAAATATTTTGAGAACTCCAACAACACCGTGATGGTCCACATCCGTCACCTGCGGGAAAAGCTGAAGGACTCGGCGGACCATCCCAGGTACATCAAGACTGTGTGGGGGGTAGGGTACAAAGTTGAAGCCTGAACGCCGGAGCCGCCCCCTCCGCAACGGGGTGCTTGTGGTGCTGCTGGCCCTGCTGGCCGGCGTGGCCCTCCTGTGGCTGGTGGACGTGGTGCTGGACGGCATGTTTCTGGACTGGTTCACCAACTACTATATGGTGTCCTACTGGCAGTATGATCCCTCTCTGGGGGGAAATATCCTGGTGTACACCGTCAACTGGACCGCGGTGAAATCCCTGCTCACCTTCCTGGCCCTGGCGGGGTGTATTCTGCTGGCGCTTGGGGGATATCTCCTGGTCTACTTCACCTGCCGGGCCCGGGCCAGCCGGGAGACCGCCTCCATCACCCACATTCTGCGGGAGTTTCAGGAGAACCCCGACCGCCTGCCCCAGCTGCCCCCCCAGTATGCGGGCATTGAGAGCCAGCTCAGCCAGATCCGTTCGGAGAGCCTGCGGCAGGCCCAGCTGCTGGAGACCGAGGCCCAGCGGAAAAACGACCTCATCACCTACCTGGCCCACGACCTGAAGACCCCCCTGGCCTCGGTGATCGGGTACCTGAGCCTGCTGGACGAGACCCCCGACCTGCCTGTGGAGCTGCGGGCCAGGTATACCGGCATCACCCTGGAGAAGGCCTACCGGCTGGAGCAGCTCATCAACGAGTTTTTCGAGATCGTCCGCTTCAACCTCCAGAGCATCACGGTCAACTACGAGCGGCTCAACCTCTCGCTGATGCTCAGCCAGATGGCGGACGAGTTTTACCCCATCGTGGTGCCCCAGGGGAAGGAGATCACGGTGCTCTCCTCCCAGGAGCTCACGCTGTGGGGGGACGGGGACAAGCTGGCACGGGTATTCAACAACGTGCTGAAAAACGCCGTGGCCTACAGCTACCCCAACACCCCCATCGAGATCGAGGCACGGGCCCTCAAGGACAAGGCGGTGATCACCTTCACCAACCGGGGGGACCCCATTCCCGCCCGCAAGCTGGAGACCATCTTCGAGAAGTTCTACCGTCTGGACTCCGCCCGTTCCGCCCGCACCGGCGGGTCGGGGCTGGGTCTGGCCATCGCCCGGGAGATCGTCAATGCCCACCACGGCACAATCACCGCCGCCAGCAGCGTGGAGCGCACGGTCTTTACCGTCACCCTCCCCCTCACCTCCGGCAAGGGGACCTGATTTTAGCGGCCCGGCCCCTCCCTGGGGTCCGGGTCCTTTTTGTCCCCCCTGGGAAAATAAGAAAAACTTCACGTTTTCTTTCCACCCCGTTCACAACCTGCCGCTATACTCTCCCCAAAGGCGGAAGCCCTCCGCCCATTCTCCTGAACGCGAGGTGGATCTGATGAAGACCATTGCTGTGATATTCGGCGGCACTCTGGAGTACGCCGCCTCCCTCCGTCCGGCCCAGATGCTGCTGGAGCGGCTGGACCCCAAGCGCTACGAGGCCATTCCCCTGGGCATCACCCCCCAGGGGGAGTGGCTGCGCTATGGCGGCCCCCTGGAGCGCCTGTCCGCCGACACCTGGTCCCGGCGGGACTGCGTGCCCGCCGTCCTCTCCCCCAGCCGCGCCGTCCACGGCCTGCTGGAGTTCCAGGAGGGGCGGGCGCGGCAGGTGCGTCTGGATGCGGCTATCCCCCTGGCTTTCGGCCTGGAGGGCTCTCTCCAGGCCCTGCTGGACCTGGCGGGTATCCCCTGCGTGGGCGGGGCCACCCTGCCCGCCGCCCTGTGCCAGGACCGGGAGCTCTCCCGCCGCCTGGCCCGGGAGGCGGGGGTGCCGGTGCCCCACGGGGTGGTGCTCACCCGCCGGGCCACCGGGGCGGAGTACCTGGGGCAGACCGCCTCCCTCCGGGGGCTGCTGCTGGTGGGTCCTGTGTCCTCCGGCGTGCGCCCGGTCCAGATCTCCGGCCGGGCGGCCCTGCCCCAGGCGGTGGAGGAGGCCTTCTCCCAGGGCGCCCGGGTCATGGTGGAGGAGTACACCGCCGGGGCTCAGCTGTGCTGCACCGTGGACGAGGAGGAGGGCGGGGGTCTCTCCTTCTCCGTGGAGCAGCTGGACCGCCGGGGGCAGTGCCGTCCCGTCACCCTGCCCGGGGAGCTGGAGCAGCGGCTGCGGGACAACGCCGCGGCGGTGTACCGGGCCCTGCGCTGCGTCCAGGGGGCCCGGCTCCTCTTCTCCCTGTCCCCTTCGGGGGCCCTGCTCTTTCTCCAGGCCTCCCCCCTCCCCCTGCTGCCGGGGGACCCCCACTTTCCAGCCCTGGTCACCGCCCTGCTGGAGCGGGCGGTGTCCTGATCTCCCCCCTCTCCCCCCTGTTTCCACCGGGCCCCGGCTCCCCGCCGGGTCCCGGTTTATCTATAATTCCTATTTATTATATATGAATTATATGATATCATGGGGCCAGCATCCGGAGGCGTCAATACTCCGGGGCAGACTGCGCATACTACCCCTTGAAAGGAGTTGTGTTTCCTATGCTCAATCCCAGAAAGGCGGCCATCATCGGCTGCGGCTTCGTGGGCTCCTCCATCGCCTTCACCCTGATGCAGCGGGGCCTCTTCTCCGAGCTGGTGCTCATCGACGTAAACCGCCAGAAGGCGGAGGGAGAAGCCATGGACCTGAGCCACGGCCTGCCCTACGCCGCCTCCATGAACATCTACGCCGGGGACTACGACGACGTGGCGGACTGCGCCCTGGCCATCATCACCGCCGGGGCCAACCAGAAGCCGGGGGAGACCCGGCTGGACCTGATCGGCCGCAACGTGGAGATCCTCAAGGGCATCGTGCCCGAGATCAGCAGCCGGGGATTCGAGGGGGTGATGCTCATCGTGTCCAACCCGGTGGACGCCCTGACCTACGCGGCCTACCGCCTGTCCGGCCTGCCCGCAGGGCGGGTCATCGGCTCGGGCACGGTGCTGGACACCGCCCGGCTCAAGCAGCGTCTGGGGGAGCATCTCCAGGTGGACAGCCGCAACGTCCACGCCGTCATCATCGGCGAGCACGGGGACAGCGAGTTGGCGGTGTGGAGCAGCGCCAACGTGTCGGGCATCGACCTGAACCACTTCTGCGAGCTGCGGGGCCACTATAACCACGCCAGCTCCATGCGCCGCCTCTACGAGGACGTGCGGGACAGCGCCTACCACATCATCGAGCGCAAGGGCGCCACCTACTACGGCATCGCCATGGCGGTGGCCCGCATCGCCGAGTGCATTGTGAAGGACGAGCACTCCGTCCTCCCGGTGTCGGTGGTGCTCAGCGGGGAGTACGGCCTCCACGACCTGTGCCTGAGCATCCCGGCGGTAGTGGGGAAAAACGGCCTGGAGAAGGTGCTGGAGATCCCCCTGAACCAGCAGGAGCAGGTGGCCCTGTCCGCCTCCGCCGAGCAGCTCAGCGCCGCCATCGCCCAGCTTCAGCTGTAAGACCTGACATGCCCCGCCGGAGGGATGCTCCGGCGGGGCACACTTTTTTTATTCCGACACCATCTGATACAGGGCCCCTTTGTCCCGCAGGCGCACCGCGCCCCTGCCTATCTGAATGAGCCCCCGGCTCCCCAGGCGTTTGAGCACCCGGCCCACCGCCTCCCGGGCGCTGCCGATGTCCTGGGCCAGCTTTTCCTGGGTCACCCGCACCGTGTCCGACCCGGTGGCGGCGGACTCATCCAGCAGGAAGGACACCACCCGCTCCTCCAGGGAGCAAAACAGCATCTGCCGCACCGCCTGCATCACGCTGGAGAACCGCCCGGTGATCACCCGGTAGGAGAAGTTCTCCACATACAGGTTCTCCTCCGCCAGCCTGGAGAAGGTGTCCGCCGGGATGATGAGCAGCCGGCTTGGCTCCTCCGCCCGGATCTCCACGTCGAAGGTGATGTCGGTAAGCATGCAGGACATGGTGAGCATGCACAGCTCTCCTCCCCGCAGGCGGGACATGGTGGCCCGCCTGCCGTCCTCCACCGTGAGGGACACCTGGAGCACCCCCTCCAGCACCTGGATCATGCCCAGGCAGCCCTGGGTCGGGACATACACCATCTCCCCCGCCCCGAAGGTTTCCTCCCGGGCCCGCCGGAGGCACAGCTCTCTGTGCTCACCGCTGAGCTTCTCCCAAAAGGGCAGCTGGCGCAGGTACTCTTCCATGGGCTGGTCCTCCTCCTCTGTGACGGGATATTTGAATACAATTCGTAATTTTCTTTTCCTATTATACCGCTTCCCCAGCTATACCCAGGGCAGCGGAAATGATTGTGAATATTGTATCATAGTTTTTCCCCCTCTGCCACAGGCAATCCCGCCGTCACGGGGCGCTCCCCTCTCCCTCAAAGCCCCGGCGCAGCTTCTCCAGGGCCTTCTTCTCCAGGCGGGATACATCCCGCCGTGCCTACTGTAAGCCAGTTCCTTTTAAAAAATGGCCTCCGGCTCCCGGAAGCGAAAATGGAGGATGACCTCCTTATCCTTTGTGAGCTCCACCCGCTCTATGAGGCGCACCAGTACCTCCCGGCTCTCCCACGCCGTTTCCACAAACCGCTCCACCAGCTCCCCCGCCCTGTCTCCGCCGGAGGCAGGGCTTTCTTTCCGGCACTCCAGCCTCCGGCGTCTCTCCTCCAGCCGTCCCCGCTCCCCCTGAAGGCGCGCCAGAAGGCGGCGGAAATCCCCCTCGGGCAGCAGTCCGGACAGCCGGTCGGCGTACATCCGGTCCAGGTCGGCGCTGAGGCCGTCCAGCCTGGCCCGGATACCCCGGAGCTCCCCCTCCAGGCCCCTCCGGTCCCGGGCCCGCCCCACCGCCCTCTCCGCCATGGAGCGGAGCCGGTCCGGGTCCACACCGGCCCGGCACACCTCCCGCACCCGGGCCACCACCCCGTGGGTAACGGTGCTTTCCCGGCTGGAGTGGCAGGTACACACCCCTGCCCGGGTATTGCGCTGATAGGTGCGGCACACGAAGTAGAGCACCTCCTCCCCTTTTGCATTTCTCCGGTTGAGTACGCCCAGGGGATGGCCGCACTCGCGGCAGAAGATCAGCCCCTTAAGCAGGAAGTCATAGGTGCGGCTGCGGGTGTGCCTGCGGCTGTCCAGTAGCCTGCCCACCGTGCGGAAGGTCTCGGTATCTACCAGCGGCTGGTGGGTGCCCTCCACCACCACCCAGTTTTCCGGCGGCTGCTTCAGGCACTTTCTGGACTTGTAGCTGATCTTCACGGTGCGCCCCTGGACCATGTTGCCGATGTAGGTCTGGTTTTGCAGCATGTCCGAGACCCGCTCGCCGCTCCATAGCCCCGTGCAGCGGCCATCCCGCACTGCCGGCAGGCGGGCGTAGGCGGCGGGGGTGGGCACCCCCTCCCCATTGAGAACATCCGCGATCTTCCGGCAGCTCATACCGGAGAGGGCCAGGGCAAAGATCCGCCGCACCACGAAGGCCGCCTCCTGGTCTATGACGATTTTGTTTTTCTCCGTGGGGTGCATCTTGTAGCCGTACACGGGCTTGCCGCCGATAAACAGCCCCCTGCGCTGCTTCTCCCGCTTGACGCTTTTGATCTTCTTGGAGATGTCCTTGGCATACATGTCGTTCAGGATAGCCCGGAAGGGGGTGATGTCGTTGGCGGTGGAGTCCACCCCGGTGTCGATGCCGTCCAGCAGGGAGATGTACCGCACCCGGTGCTCGGGGAAGTAGCGCTCCATGTAGTGGCCTGTGAGGATGTAGTCCCGGCCCAGGCGGGAGAGGTCCTTGGTGAGCACCATGTTGACCCGTCCCGCCTCGATGTCCGCGATCATGCGGCAAAAGGCCGGTCGGTCAAAATTTGTGCCGCTCCAGCCGTCGTCGATGTAGGTGTCGTAGACTTTCAGCCGGTGCCGCCCCACAAATTCCCGCAGCAGAGCTTCCTGGTTCTGCACGCTCTGGGACGGCCCCTCCCCCTCGTCCTCCTTGGACAGTCGGATGTACAAAGCGGCCCGGTACGTCCCGGGGTCACAGATCTGCCGGTCCATCTCCCGCCTCCCTCTCCCCGCCGGGGGCAAGGGCCCGGCGCAGGTACAGCCGGAAGGACTCCTCCAGCAGCTCCGGCAGTTCCCTGCCGCCGGGGGAAAAGACGCAGCGTATCACAGGCGTGTGTTTGGCCATGGTATCCCCTCCTTATTTCGCTGGTAAAGGCTATGCGTCTTTCTCCCGCCTCTTTCCTTCTTTTCCGGGGCAAATCAGAATCGGCGGCCTCCCCCTAACTGGGGGAGGCCGCCGATTTTGATATATTCAGTCCTTTTCCAGACAACAAGACGGCGCCGTGGGGTCAGCCGGCAGCCGGTCCGCCCCGCTTGAGCCACAAAAAGCCGTAGCCCTCCAGGTCCAGGGCGCCCCCGGCCCGGGGCTGTCCGGTCACCAGATCGGTGAACTCCCCCTGGGGGCACCAGGCGGTCTGGGACTCCTCGGAGAAGTTGAACAGGGCGATGAGCTCCTCATCGCCGTACCGGCGGCTGAGGGCCAGCACCGAGGCATTCCCCGTCTGGGGCAGGTCCACCTGGGCATCGGCCCGGAAGGCCGCCTGGTCCCCCCGGATTTCCTCCAGTCGCCGCAGGGACTGGAAGATCCGGCCGGGGACGGTGGTCTCATCCCGGCACAGCGCCGCCTGGTCCCACTGGAAGTCTCCCCGGTGGACATAGCGGCTGTCGTCCGCCTTGGCCGGGTCGCCGTGGTAGTTGTAGTCGTTGAGCCGCCCCAGCTCGTCCCCGCTGTAGAGCACGGGGATGCCGCTCTGGGACAGCATCCAGGCGTGGAGCATCAGGTCACAGCGGATGCCCCGCTCCAGCCCGGCGGTGTCGCCGCTGACCAGGGCGCTCTCAATGCCGCACAGGGAGGCGGTGGTGCCGCACAGCCGGGCGTCCCCCAGCCGGGGGTCGTCGTTGTACAGCTCGCCTCTGGACCAGCTCCCCGGCACCCGGCCGGTAAACCAGTCGTTGAGATACTTCTTGTGGGGCACCTCCCCCTGGTGGCGCCGGGACAGCCAGGGGTAGTCCAGCCCCCAGCCGATGTCGTCGTGGCAGCGGAGGTAATTCTGGAACAGGCAGGTCCGGGGCAGGGCGCACACCTGCTCCATCTGGTGGCGCAGAAGCCCCACGTCCCGGGTGGCCACCGTGTTCCAGGTGGTGCACATGGTGGTGACGTTGTAGAGCATGTCGCACTCGGGCTTCTCCGGGGTACCGAAATAGGGGGCCACCTTGGCCGGCTCCATCACCACCTCCCCCAGCAGCAGCACCCCGGGGCACACCACCTGGCAGGCCAGGCGGATGAGGCGCACCAGGGTGTGGACCTGGGGCAGGTTGCGGCAATCGGTGCCCAGTTCCTTCCAGATGTAAGGCACCGCGTCCAGCCGGATCACGTCCATGCCCCGGTTGGCCAGGTAGAGGAGGTTCTCCGTCATGTCGTTGAGCACCATGGGGTTGGCGTAGTTCAGGTCCCACTGGAAGGGGTAGAAGGAGGTCATCACCACCTGGCCGCAGTCGGGCAGCCAGGTGAAGTTCCCCGGGGCGGTGGTGGGAAACACCTGGGGCACCGTCCGCTCGAACTGAGCGGGGATCTCCCAGTCGTCGTAGAAGAAATAGCGGCCCCGGGCCACCGGGTCCCCCGCCCGGGCGGCCTTGGCCCAGGGGTGCTCCTCGCTGGTGTGGTTGAGTACAAAGTCCAGGCACAGGGCGATGTCCTTCTCCCGGCAGGCGTCGGCCAGCTCCTCCAGGTCCTCCATGGTGCCCAGGTCGGGGCGCACCTTCCGGAAGTCGGACACGGCGTAGCCCCCGTCGCTCTTCCCTTCGGGGGAGTCCAGCAGGGGCATCAGGTGGAGATAGTTGATGCCGCAGGCCTTCAGATAGGGCAGCTTCTGCCGCACGCCCTTCAGCGTCCCGGCAAAGCAGGAGGGGTAGAGCATCATCCCCAGCATTTTGTTGGAGCGGCACCAGTCCGGGTGGGCCAGCCGCCTCTCATCCTGCTGCCGCAAGGCCTCCTTCCGCTGGCCCAGGGCGTGCTCCAGCATCCCCAGGAAGTAGGCAAAGGCCCCCTCGTTCTCCCCGTAGAGAGAGGTATAGAGTCCCCGCAGCTCCTCCCGGCAGGGCTGGAGCCGCTCCTCAAACAGGTCGTGATGGTTCACTGCGCGCCCTCCTCTCCGGACAGCACCTCATCCAGGGTGGGCATGGCGGGGATGGCCCCGGGGCGGGTGCAGGTGAGGGCGGCGGCCCGGTTGGCAAAGTCCAGGGCCTCCTCCAGCTTCTTGGGGGTGAGGTTCTCCAGCCCGCCGGCCAGCACCAGCCGGGTCAGCAGGGCCCCCAGGAAAGTGTCCCCCGCTCCGTTGGTGTCCGCCACCCGGACGGGCCGGGAGGCCACCCGGCCGGTGGACTCGCCCAGGCGGTAAAAGCTGCCCCCCGCCCCCATGGTCACCACGATCAGGGGGATGCGGTAGGTCTCATAGAGGGCCAGGCTGCCCGCCTCCAGGTCCTCCGTGCCGGTGAGAAGGGCCAGCTCCTCCTCCGCCAGCTTGAGCACATGGCACAGGGACAAAGGCTCCTTCATCCACGTCAGGGCGGTGTCCAGATCGCTCCACAGGCTGGCGCGGTAGTTGGGGTCGTAGCTCAGCAGCACCCCCAGCTCACCCGCCCGCCGGGCGGCGGCCAGAGTGGCGCTCCGGGCGGGCTCTGTGGTGAGACTCACAGAGCCGAAGTGGAGAAAGACGGGCCGCTCCTCATAGGCCTCCAGGGCCGCCACCGCCTCCTCCGGGGTGAGCTGGGTGTCCGCGCCGGGGGTGCGGTAAAAGGCAAAGCTCCGCTCCCCCCCGGCGTCCACGCTGACCACCGCCAGGGTGGTCAGTACGCTCCCGTCCTCATAGAGCCCGGTCACATCCACCTTGTCCCCGGTGAGGGTGTCTTTCAGGATGCCGCCGAAGGCATCCTTTCCCACCTTGCCGATAAAGGCGGCCTCGCTCCCCAGCCGGGCGGCGGCCACCGCCACATTGGCGGGTGCGCCCCCGGGAAAGGCGGCGTAGCGGCGAATGGGCCCGGCGGGCTCCGCGGTCTGGGTCAGGTCGATGAGGGCCTCGCCCACAGTTACGATTTCCGGCATAATATGCACCTTCTCTTTATGAATTAGGGCTTCCCGCCGCCCTCGCCGTCCTCCTCCTCCCAGGGTTCCTTCTGGGGGGCGGGGCCGTAGTCCCGCAGCAGGGTGCGCAGGAAGAAGTTGGACAGGAGGCAGGGCAGGGAGAAGCCCAGAAACACCACATACATCAGGCTGATGGGGAGCTCCAGAATGCCGAAGGCGGTCAGGCCGTACCCCAGCACCGCCGCGGCCAGGGGCCGCAGGGGCTTGCCCAGCCCCAGGGTCAGGGCCAGCCGGAGGGATTTCCGCACCCCCAGCCCCGCCCCCAGGGCGCCGTACAGGCAGCCCGAGGAGAGCAGTGTGACCAGCAGCACCGTGGAGCACACCAGGAAGGGGGCGAACATCACCGGGTTGTCTGCCGCCCGGGTGAGATAGAACCAGGCGCCGAAGCCCGACAGCACCAGGGGGACGGCAGTGAGGAAAAAGGCGGCGTAGCCCTGCTTCCAGTAGGTACGGAAGGCGGTGCGGTAGTCGTAAAAGCACAGCACCGGCTTGTCCAGCATCATCTTGCGCACCACCTGGTTCATGGCGAAGATGGCGGGCGGAATGGTGACCACCGGGATGCATGAGAGCAGAAACAGCAGATTGAGAAGAAAGATGGACCCCGCCTCCAGCTGAACGATCTCCAGCAGCCGGGCCGGGCCGGTCTTCTCCGGCGCGTCCGGGTCGATGCCCGGGCCGGGCGCGTCATAATCTTTTCGGAAAAACAAATGGGACCGCCTCACTTCCGTCCAAATCTCTATCAGCGTGACCATATCATACCCCACCGGCCAATTCAATAGCAATAAACTGACCATGCGGGTAATTTCGTGATATCCTCCCATCTGGCGGCAGTTTTATCATCTTTTTACCGATACCATCAACATTTTACTGTTGCGCGGGAGTAGCCTCCATGCTATCCTAGGTGCCGAAGAGGGCTGTCCCGGCGGCCGCCCGTATCCAGGCTCCGCCGGGACATCAATAAATTACCCATCCGATCATTATAATAAATGGAGGTCAAGGATCATGGCTAGCATTACGTTCAAGCATGTCAACAAAACCTACCCCGGCAACGTGACCGTCGTTCCCGATCTGAACCTGGAGATCAAGGACAAGGAGTTTGTCATTCTGGTGGGCCCCTCCGGCTGCGGCAAGTCCACCACCCTGCGGATGATCGCCGGTCTGGAGGACATCAGCGGCGGCGAGCTGTACATCGGCGACCGGCTGGTCAACGACGTGGCCCCCAAGGACCGGGACATCGCCATGGTCTTCCAGAACTACGCGCTCTACCCCCACATGACGGTGTATAAGAACATCGCCTTTGGTCTCATCCAGCAGAAGGTGCCCAAGGACGAGATTGACCGCCGGGTCCACGAGGCCGCCCGGGCCCTGGATCTGGAGCAGCTGCTCAACCGCAAGCCCAAGGCCCTCTCCGGCGGCCAGCGCCAGCGGGTGTCCCTGGGCCGGGCCATGGTGCGCAACCCCGCCGTGTTCCTGCTGGACGAGCCTCTGTCCAACCTGGACGCCAAGCTGCGCACCGCCATGCGCGCCGAGATCAGCCGCCTGCACAAGCGGCTCCAGACCACCTTCGTCTACGTCACCCACGACCAGACCGAGGCCATGACCATGGGCGACCGCATCGTGGTGATGAAGGACGGCATCATCCAGCAGAACGACGCCCCCCAGGTGCTCTACGACTATCCCTGCAACCTGTTTGTGGCGGGCTTCATCGGCTCCCCCCAGATGAACTTCCTGGACGCCGTGGTGGTCAAGCAGGGGGACGGCTTTGCCGTCCAGGTCTGCGGTGCCACTGTGGCCCTCCCCGCCCGGATGAAGGACGCCGTGGCCCCCTACGAGGGCAAGAAGGTGGTGCTGGGCATCCGTCCCGAGGACATCGTTGCCGCCGACCACGGCCAGGCCTCCGGCGAGAGCATGACCTCCACCGTGGAGATCGCCGAGCTCATGGGCGCGGAGATCAGCCTCCATGTGGACTGCCAGGGCAACCGGATGGTCATCCGCACCGAGCCCACCTTCAAGGGCCGGGAGGGGGACACCGCCATCCTCACCTTCAAGAACGAGAAGATCCACCTCTTTGACAAGGAGACCGAGCGGGCCATCGCCCACTGAGTCCCCACAACATTCACCCATCGGCATCAGGGACAGGCGGCGGCGTTTCACCCGCCCCTGTCCCTTTTCTGGAGGAACATGCTATGATTTCCGATCCGGCAAAAGCGCGGGAGATCCGTCCCGCCCCGGCCAACCCGGTTCTGGATGGCCTTTTGACCCTCACCTCCGCCCGGGTCCTTCCCCTGCCCTCCGGCGGGTCCTACAGCGGCTACGCCGGGGATCTGAGCTGCTTTCTGGTGGCGGCAGTCCAGGGCACCGTCACCGCCTGTGCCTACGCCCAGAGCGATGTGCTCTCCCCGGGACAGGCCCTGGCCTTCTGGCAGTGTGGGGAGTTCACCGTGCAGTCCGTGGGGGACAGCGTGTGCATGCTGGTGCAGCTCCAGGGGGAGCTGCCCGGCCGTCTGCTGGCCCCCCGCCTTACCGACGGGGCTGCCCTGTTTCCCAGAGGCGGCGGGGCAGTGCGGGAAGCCGTGCTGGCCCTGGCCGTGCTGGACCAGGAGCATGCCCGGGTCAGCGGCACCTCCGCCTCAGCCCATGCCTATACCATGCTGGCCAACCTCATCAGCGGCCCCGCCGCCCCCTCGGCAGCCGGGGCCGACGGCCCCCTCTCCACCCTGGTGGAGGCGGCGGTGGGCATCATTCAGGAGGAATTCCCCTTTCTGGAGGGGCTGGACGAGCTGGCCGACCGGCTGGAGGTGTCCAAGGCCCACCTGATCCGCACCTTCAAAAAAAAGACCGGCATCTCCCCCGGGCGGTACATTACCCACCTGCGGGTGGAGTACGCCAAGCTCCTGCTCCAGGGGGAGGATGTGTCCATCACCTATGTGGCGGAGGCCTCCGGCTTTGCCAGCGCCAACTACTTCGCCAAGGTATTCCGCCGGGAGACCGGCATGTCCCCCGGCGAATATATGGAGACTGTGCCCCGGCAGGAGCAAAAGCGGCCCACCCGGCGGGACGCCTTTCTGTGGTGAGGACCCCCACACAGCACATTTTGATATATTAAATTCAGGAATTTTTTGTATCTCTTCTGTTGTTCTGGTGGTGCTCTTTCTTTTCTCTCCCCTCCTCCCGCCCCATCTTTGTGTATTTTGCATAAAATTAAGTGCTCAAACCTTCATAACTTAACAAAGTTGTTTTTCATATACCCAGATGTCGCTTTATATGCACATAAGCTGCATTATATCGCATCTGGGTATATTTTGACGGTACACTTTCATTTACAGCCTTTGTGTTTCATTATATGATGGATACAACTTGCGGCGCCGGATTTCGGCGCCGCCACAAGGGAAAACCCAATCAAAAGGAGGAGAGATGTTATGAAAAGAGCACCACGCATAGCAGCCCTGCTGCTGGTGGCCGCGCTGATCGCCTCACTCTCCGGATGTGGTCAGTCAGATGGGAAGACCCACCTGACCTTCCAGATCTGGGATGTAGGCCAGCGGGACGGCATGCAGGCCATGTGTGACGCCTACACCGCCAACGTCAACCCCGATGTGGTGATCGAGGTCCAGGTCACCAGCTGGAGCGAGTACTGGACCAAGCTGGAGGCCGCCGCCGAGAGCAACACCCTGCCGGATCTGTTCTGGATGCACACCGACCAGATCCTGTACTACTCCGAATTTGGCATGCTGGCCGACGTCACCGACCTGTTCCCCTATGAGGAGCACTACAGCGAGATCTCCATCAGCAATGCCCAGGGCACCGACGGCCGGATGTACGGCGTGCCCAAGGACAAGGACAACATCTGCCTGATCTACAACAAGGAGATGTTTGACGCCGCCGGGGTGTCCTACCCCGACGAGACCTGGACCTGGGATGATCTGGAGGAGGCCTCTCAGGCCATCTACGACGCCACCGGCAACTACGGCTACATGGCCTACAACGACGAGCAGCTGGGCTACCACAACTTCGTCTATCAAAACGGCGGCTGTATCCTCACCGAGGACAAGACCAAGGGCGGCTTTGACCAGGAGGCCACCCGGGAGGCCGTGGAGTACTACGTGAACCTCCAGAGCTACGACTGGTGCCCCGACCAGGCCTACTTTGCCGAGACCTCTCCCGGCACCGCCTTCTTCTCTGAAAAGGGCGCCATGTTCCTGGAGGGCAGCTGGAACCTGCTGGCCCAGATGACCAACTACCCCGATATGGTGGGCAAGTGGGATGTGGCCGTGCTGCCCGCCGCCCCCGATCCCGTCAGCGGCGACGGCCGGGCCACCATCTCCAACGGCCTGACCTACGCCACCGGGGCCCACGGCAAGAATCTGGACATCGCCCTGGATGTCCTGAAGTACTTTGCCGGCGAGGAGGCCCAGCGCATCCAGGGCGAGTCCGGCGCCGCCATCCCCGCCTATGAGGGGCTGGAGGACACCTGGATCAGCGCCTTTGACAAGTTTGATTACCAGCTGGACCTGGACAACGCCATCATGAGTCAGTTCGACTACTGCGTGCAGTACGTCAACAACTCCGCCCGTCCCAAGTGGAAGAGCGGCGTGGTGGACATCATGACCAGCATCTACAACGGCTCGGTGGACATTGATACCGGCCTGGACAACATCCAGAACCTCATCAACACCGAGACCGCCAAAAAGCTGGCCGATTCCTGAGAGGAGGGGTGAGACATGAGAAAAAAGGCATCAAAGCTGTCCGCCGCCGCCCGGCGGGAGGAGAATTGGGGCTATGTGATGATCGCCCCCACCATCATCGGCCTGGTGGTGCTCAACCTGTGGCCCTTTATCCAGACCATCTACACCAGCTTCTGTGAGCATCTGGGCTTCGGCAACTACAAATTCATCGGCATCGACAACTATGTGGAGATGTTCCAGAACCCCGAGGTGTGGCGCGCCACCTGGAATACCATCCTGTTTTGTATCCTCACCGTGCCTGTCGGGCTGTTTTTGTCCCTGCTGGTGGCCATGATGCTCAACGCCAAGATCAAGGGCAAGGGCGTCTTCCGCACCATCTTCTTCCTGCCCATGGTGTGCGCCCCCGCCGCCATCACCATGGTGTGGCGCTGGATCTTCAACAGTGACTACGGCATCCTCAACCAGTTCTTCGGCACCCACATCAACTGGATCACCGACTCCCGGTT
>CASFCS010000006.1 GCA_949293245.1 uncultured bacterium
TTGTCCCGCAGGTGATGGTTGGACATCACCGTGTAATCGCGGGTTTTCTCAATGCGGAATACCGCCATGTTGGATACCTCCTTCCTTCGGTTTTGAAAAAGTGTTCGTTTTGGCAGGTTTACGCCCCTGTACCGCCGCCCGGCCTCCCATGGGGGAAAGGATATGGGCGGCCTCGTTTGCGCCGTCCACAGGCGAAAAAACAAGGGATTTCCCACCCTAAAACGCACACTAAATTTGGGAATAGAAAAAGGGCGACTGTTAAAAAACAGCCGCCCAAAAGGGGGTCTAATACAAGTTATTTGCTATCCGGCAAGCCCGGAAACCGTTGATATTACGGGATTTTTTGAAAAGTTCTGTATCGCCATTCGTACCAGCACACCGCGGATGGTTCATCCGCGGTGTGCTTTTTCTTTTGTTTGCCGCGGCATAAAAAAAGACACGCCTTTCGGCGTGTCTTTTTTGGCGGAGAGAGAGGGATTCGAACCCTCGAACGGTTTCATCCGTTACACGATTTCCAATCGTGCGCCTTCGACCAGCTCAGCCATCTCTCCAGATGGTGTCTGCTCAAACTCAAGTCGCTGTTCAATTCAGTGGAGCAACATTGATTATTATAGCAACATTTCTCCGAATGTCAAGAGATTTTTTCAAATTTTTCAGAAAGCCCTTTCATCCCCCGCCGGAGCAGAGAAAAGCGCGCCGCAGCTTGTCAGCTGCAGCGCGCTGTACCATATCTGAAGCAATCAGGCGTAGAAGGCGTGGCCGCCGATGGTGGTCACATAGCTGCAATTACGGGCAGCCCAGCAGTTGAGCCCCGCCTGGTTAAAATAAAGGGCGTCGTCCAGGACCACCGCGCCGTCCAGCACCAGCTTGGCGGCGATCACGCTCTCGGCGTTGGGAGTGCGGTCAAAGTAGCTGCTCCCAGCGGGGGTGAACTGGTTCTTCTGGAAGATCACATCGTAGATGTTGTTGGGGAAGAGACTGCTCTCCACCCGGTTGAGGATCACGTTGCCCACGGCAATCTTGCCGGTAAGGGGCTGGTTGCCGCTCTCGCCGTAGATGATGCGGGAGAGCCAGTAGAGATCCTCCTGGTCATAGTAGCTGTCACCGGACTCAATCACCTGGCCGGTGCTGCGCAGGCTCATGATCTCGGTGGAGGGGTTCCAGGTAGCGGTGCAGCCCAGGATCTTGGCCAGGGTGCGGGCAGGCAGCAGGGTGACGCCGCCCACATTCTTCACACCGCCGGGGACGTAGAGGTAGCGGCCATTGGCCTGCACATAGGTAGAACCCACGGTGAAGTCCACACTCAGCTCGTCGCTGGTAATCTGGAACCGGCCGTTGGCCGCGGTGATCACCGCATCAGGCAGGGCCGCCAGGACCACATTCTTCACCGAGCAGTAAAGGATACCGCTGAAAAACTGCTCCGCAGCATTATAAACAGGCTCCCCGTCATAGTAGATGCCGGACTCCTGCACCGCTTCTGCCGCGGTAGCGCTCTTGCTCACTGCCGTGTTCACGGCAGAAATGATTCTATTCTCTGTACTGGATTTTACAAACGCGTTGATTGCTTCAGAGTTGGTATCAGCTGCGAGCGCTTCGGTCACAGTGGCAACGGACACAGCCGCGACCAGTGCGGCGCACAGGATACTTCGCTTCTTCATCAAATCGCTCCTTGTTTCTTTTATTCACGGTTTGTAACCATATTGTAACTTGCCGTCAAGGAAATTGCAAGAGTTTTTTTCGCAAAAAAATGTCAAACCGTTGGGGCCCAACGGTTTGACGGTTTAAATTTTTTTATTTTGACCCTGTTTCAGTGATTACAAAATGATACTTTTAATAAGTTTATCCGTAAAAGTCGTGGTTGCCAATGGTAACAAGGAAGGGGCGGTTCTGGGGCGTCCAGAAATTCTGGGCCAAAGCGGGGTTGAGGAAGTAAAGGCTGCCCTCCGCCTCCCGCACTCCCTCCAGCACCAGCTTGGCCGCCGTCACGCTCTCTGCGGTTGGGGTATTGTAGATGGTACCGTTGGATACGGGCTCAAACTGGCCCCCCCAGCGCAGGTCAAAAATCACGCCGTAGATGGAGTCGGGAAACTCTCTGTGTGCCACCCGGTTCATCACCACTGTGCCCACCGCCAGCTTGCCCCGTATGATCTCCCCCCGGCTCTCGGCGGAGATGATGCGGGAGAGCCAGTAGAGGTCCTCCTGGTCATAGTTGGCCTGGGTGGGGGTCACAGCGGCACAGGTGAGCAGGGCGGTCCGGGTGGCCTGATCCCACTCCACCACGCCGCCATAGGCCTCCGCCAGCACCCGCACAGGCACCATAACGGAGCCGTCCACCAGCTTTACTTTATTTTTAATGTAGAGGCAGCGGCCGTTCACCTCCAGCCACTGGTCCCCCGGCCGGGCTGTGAGCTCCAATCCCGGGGCGCGCACCACGGCGGTGCGGTTCTCCCAGGTGACCGACGCCTGAGGCAGAAGGCGCTCTGTCACCGCCCTCAGGCCAACATAGGTGGTGTTTTCCTCCAGCATGGCGGCGTAGGCGGGCATCTCTCCGCCGTTCACCTGGAGGCTGGAAGCGGCGGCCGGCGCGGTGAGCAGGGCCGCAGACAGGGCCAGAGCCGCGGCGGTTCGTTTCCATGGATGTATCAATGGTCGTCTCTCCTTTGCAATGTGTCCGGGGGGCTCCCCCGGCCCACCCATTGTACCCGGAAGAGTCCCCGCCCATCAAGGCGTAATGTTTTCCATTGGGCCTGGGTACGGCAAACCGCCTGTCCGGGGGGCTCCCCCGGACAGGCGGTCCAATCTGTCACATATCGGTTTCGTTCCCGTCCTCCCGGGCGGCTCGCTCCTTGTACTCCCGGGCGCTGCGCAGCAGCTCCTCCGCCCCCTCCAGCATGGCGGGGGTCATGGCGGCCCCTCCCGTCAGGCGGGCCAGCTCCTCCTTCCGGCGCTGGTGGGAGAGCCGCTCCACCGCGGTGAAGGTGCGCCCCTCCCGCTCCCCCTTCTCCACGGAGAAGTGGACGTCCCCCATGGAGGCAATCTGAGGCAGGTGGGTGACGCACAGTACCTGCTTGCGCACCGAGACGGTGTAGAGCTTCTCCGCCACCTTGCGGGCTGCCCGGCCGGACACCCCGGCGTCCACCTCGTCAAAGACCATGGTGGTCACCTGGTCCGTCTCCGCCAGGACGTTTTTCAGCGCCAGCATGATGCGGGAGAGCTCGCCCCCGGAGGCGATCTTCTGGATGGGTTTCAGGTCCTCCCCCACGTTGGCGGACATGAGGAAACGCACCTCGTCCATGCCCGTGGCGTCCATGCCGTCCTGGCAGGCCTTCTCCCCGAACTCCACCTGGAAGCGCACCCGGGGCATGTCCAGCTGGTGGAGCTCCCGGGCGATGCGCCCCTCCAGCTCCGCCGCCGCCCGGCGGCGGGCCTGGGAGAGGGCCTCCCCCTCCCGGCGGGCCTGCGCCAGGGCCTGGCGCAGCTCCCCCTCCAGCTGTTCCACCCGCTCCTCCGAGAAGGCGATGGTGTCCAGCTCCCGCCGGCACTTCTCCAGAAAGGCCAGCATGTCCTCCACCGTGGGGCCGTATTTCTTCTTGAGCCGGTGGAGAAGGTCCAGGCGGCTCTCCACCTCGTCCAGCTCCCCGGGGTAGAACTCCAGATCCCCCCGGGCATCCCGCACCTGCTCGGAGAGGTCCTCCGCGGCGTAGCGCAGCTGGGCCGCCTCCCCCGCCAAGCGGGAGAGGACCTCACTGTACCGCCCGCCCTGGGTGAGACAGCCCTCCGCCTCCATCAGAAGGGAGAGGACCCCCTCCCCCTCGTCGCCGCCGGTGAGGGCCCGCCAGGCCCCGTCCACCGCGTCGGTGAGGCGCTCGGCGTTGCGCAGCATGTCCCGCCGGGCGATGAGCTCCTCCTCCTCCCCCTGCCGGAGCTCCGCCCGCTCCAGCTCGCCGATCTGATAGGTGAGGGTGTCCATCCGCCGGGACTTCTCCCCCTCGTCCATCTGGAGGGCAGACAGCTCCCGCCGGAGGGCGGCCAGCTTCTCGTAGGCGGAAGCGTAGGCCTGGCTGTAGGCCCCATCCACTCCGAACCGGTCCAGGTACCACAGATGGCAGCTCTCGTCCAGCAGCTGCTGCCCGTCGTGCTGGCCGTGGATGTTCAGCAGCTGCCGGCCGATGGCCCGCAGCTGACTGACCGTCACCAGGCGGCCCCCCGCCCGGCAGATATTCCGTCCATCGCCGTGGATCTCCCGCTCCAGGATCAAATCCCCGTTCTCGTCGGGGGCCACATCGCTCTCCTCCAGGGGGCGCAGGGCCTCCAACCCGGTAAAGACGGCCTCCACCCGGGCCATTTTGGCCCCGGTGCGGATCATCTCCCGGCTGGCCCGGGCCCCGGTGACAGCGCCGATGGCGTCCACCACGATGGATTTGCCCGCGCCGGTCTCGCCGGTGAGCACGTTGAACCCCCGGTCAAAGGTGATCTCTGCCTGCTGGACCACGGCAATGTTCTCAATACGAAGTACAGACAGCATGGCGCACCCCGGCTTTATTTGAGCATCTCGTGGATCTCGGAGCAGAAGGACCGGGCGGCCTCGCTGGTGCGCATGATGAGGATGGCGGTGTCGTCCCCCGCCAGGCTGCCCACGATCTCGCTGATCTCCATGCCGTCCAGGGCTGCCGCGGCCGCGGAGGCCAGGCCGGGCATGGTCTTGATGACCACAATGTTCTGGGCCACGTCAAAGGAGGTGACCCCCTCCCGGAAGATATTCTGGAGCCGCCCGGCGAAGTTGTGAGTAGTGCGGCTCTTGGCGGCAGAGTACTTGTACACCCCGTTGCCCACCGGCTCCTTTAGAAGGTGGAGCTCCTTGATATCCCGGGAGATGGTGGCCTGGGTGGCCTTGATGCCCCTCTCCCGCAGAAGCTCCAGCAGGTGGTCCTGGGTCTCCACATTGTTCTCTTCAATAAGGCGCAGGATCTCGGCCTGTCGTTTGGATTTCATCCCATTCACACCTTTCCCAACTTCTGATTGACAATCTCATAAAATGTGCGCCCGGTGAGCTTCACCAGCCGGGTCACATGGCGGGAGCGGCGGATCTCCACCTTGTCCCCGCTCTGCAGCCGCACCGCCCGGCCCCCGTCCACCGAGAGGAAGGCGCTCTTCCGGCTGGCGCGGTCCAGCCGCACCTCCACCGCACGGGAGCGGTCCAGCACCATGGACTTGGCGGTGAGGGAGTGGGCGCAGATGGGGGTGACGATAATGTTCTCCGCCGTGGGCTCCACAATGGGGCCGCCTGCGGCCATGGAATAGGCGGTGGAGCCGGTGGGAGTGGAGATGATAACCCCGTCCCCGGAGAAGGCGGAGATCTGTACCCGGTCGCCGTAGATCTCCAGATCCACCACCCGGGCCACCGCCCCCTTGGTCACCACCGCATCGTTGAGGGCCACATCGCTGAAAATGGTCTTTCCCTCCCGGGTGACCCGCACGTCCAGCATCATCCGGGCCTCAATGGTATACTTCCCCGTGGCCACCCGGCTGAGCTGGGAGAGCTCGCTGTGCTCCAGCTCCGCCATAAAGCCCACGCTGCCCATGTTCACCCCCAGGATGGGGAGCTTCTTGGCGTTGGCATCTTTGGCGGCGTGGAGAATGGTGCCGTCCCCGCCGAAACAGATGAGCATGTCCGCACTCCGCAGCTCCTCCTGCATCTTGCCCAGGGGCACCCCCTGGGGGAGCTCCAGCTTGCCGCTCCCCTCCGGAAGAAAGGGCAGGCAGATGGCAGTATCCACACCCTCCCGGTTCAGGATGCGCTGGGCGCTCAGGGCCATTTTCAGTCCCCTGTCCCGGTATGGGTTCGGGCTGAGCACTACCTTCATGTTTCTTCCTCCAGTTCCCCGTGGGATGCCCGCACCAGCTCTTTCAGGTCCCCCGTCCAGCTCTCTCCCGGGGCCGCGCTGAGCCAGCCGAGATACTCAATGTTGCCCTCCGGTCCCCGGATGGGAGAATAAGTCATGCCCAGCACAGTAAAGCCGCATTGGGCGGCGTTGTCCAGAAACTTCTCCAGCACCATCAGATGTACCGCCGGGTCCCGGACCACGCCCTTTTTCCCCACCAGCTCCTTGCCCGCCTCAAACTGGGGCTTCACCAGGCACACCGCCTGGCCCTCCGGCCTCAGCAGGGCGCCCAGGGCGGGCAAGATCAGCTTCAGGGAGATGAAGGACACGTCCACCGAGGCGAAGTCCAGCTCCTCCGGGATCTGCTCCCGGGTGAGGTACCGGGCATTGGTCCGCTCCAGGCAGACCACCCGGGGGTCGCTGCGCAGCTTCCAGGCCAGCTGGCCGTACCCCACGTCCACGGCGTACACCTTTTGGGCTCCGTTTTGCAGCATACAGTCGGTAAAGCCCCCGGTGGAGGCCCCGATGTCGGCGCAGATGCACCCATCCAGGGTGATGGGGAAGGTGGCCATGGCCTTCTCCAGCTTCAATCCTCCCCGGCTCACATAAGGCAGGCCGCCCCGCACCTCCAGGGCGGCCCCCTCCTCCACGGCGGTGCCCGCCTTGTCCACCTTCCGGCCGTCCACATAGACCTGGCCCGCCATGATCAGGGCCTGGGCCTTCTGCCGGCTCTCCGCCAGCCCCCGCTGGGCCAGCAGCACATCCAGCCGCAATTTAGCCACTGCGGCACACCTCCATCCCTTTTTCCGCCAGGGTCACCGGGTCGATGCCCCGCAGCTGCCGCAGCTGCGCCACCGACCCGTGGGTCACAAACCCGTCCCCCAGGTTGCACAGAGCCACCCGGACGCCGCCCAGCCCCAGAGCCATCAGCTCTGCGGCGATGCGCTGTCCCACGCAGCCCTGGTTGATACACTCCTCCGCCACCAGCAGCCGGCCCGTCCGGGCCACGGACTCCCGGATGGCCGTCAGGTCCAGGGGCTCTATGGCGTTGAGCTTGATAAGCTCGCACGCCACGCCCCGCTCCGCCAGGAGACGGGCGGCCTCCTCCGCCACGCCAGTCATAATGCCGTAGGTGACCACGGTCAGGTCCCCGCCCCGGCGGAGGACCACCGCGTTCTCCCGACCACTGTACCCCGTGAAGCCGTTCTCGCCCCCCCGGGGGAAGCGCACCGCCACGGGGCCCTCAATGCGGTACACCGCGTCCCGCAGCATCTCCCGCAGCTCCGCAAAGCTGGCGGGGACCAGAATGCGCATGCCGGGCACCGTCTGCAAAAAGGCCACGTCAAAGGCCCCCTGGTGGGTCTCGCCGTCCTCCCCCACCAGGCCCGCCCGGTCCACCGCCAGCACCACATGGAGCCCCTGAAGGGCCACGTCGTGGAGGAGCATGTCATAGGCACGCTGCAGGAAGGTGGAGTATACCGCAAAAACCGGCACCATCCCCTGCTTGGCCATGCCCGCGGCCATGGCCACCGCGTGCTCCTCGGCAATGCCCACGTCAAAAAAGCGCCGGGGGAAGGTCCCGGCAAACTCGTCCAGGCCGGTGCCCGACTGCATGGCGGCGGTGATGGCGCACACCCGGCTGTCCTCCCGGGCAATGTCGCACAGAGCGTTGCCGAATACGGCGGAGAAGTTCTCTCCCCCCGGCTTGAGCGGCAGGCCCGTCTCCACAGCGAAGGGGGAGATGCCGTGGAATGTGTTGGGGTGCTCCTCGGCGGGAGGATAGCCCTTGCCCTTTACCGTCTTTACATGGAGGAGCACCGGCTGGCGCAGCTCATCCCGGATGTATTGCAGCAGCCGGGTGAGCAGCTTCAGATCGTGTCCGTCCACCGGGCCCAGGTATACAAAGCCCATGTTTTCAAACATGCTGCAGGGCAGCAGGCTCTCCTTCACGGCCTTTTTAATGGAGTGGGTCACCTGGTAGACCTTCCGCCCCACGGGGCCGTGGCCGGTGAGGCGGCGGTAGGTCTTCTTGAGTCTGAGATACTGGGGCTTGAGGCGCTGGTGGGCCAGATAGCTGGCCACGCCCCCCACATTCTTGGTGATGGACATGCCGTTGTCGTTGAGGATCACCAGCAGGGGCTCCTTGCTCTGTCCCGCGTCGGACAACCCCTCATAGGCCAGGCCGCCGGTGAGGGCGCCGTCCCCGATGAGGGCCATCACGTGGTAGTCCTCCCCCATGAGACTCCTGGCCCGGGCCATGCCCAGGGCCACCGACACGGAGTTGGAGGCGTGGCCCGCGATAAAGGCGTCCTGCTCACTTTCCCTGGGCTTTGGGAAACCGGAGAGTCCATTCAGTTTACGAAGGGTGGACATGGCGTCCCCCCGACCGGTAAGGAGCTTGTGGGTGTAGCACTGGTGGCCCACGTCAAAGACCAGCCGGTCCCGCCTGGTGTCAAACACCCGGTGGATGGCTACGGTGAGCTCCACCGTGCCCAGGTTGGAGGCCAGGTGTCCCCCCGTCCGGGCCACGTTTTGGATCAGGTCCTGCCGGAGGCGGGCGCACAGCTCCTCCGCCTGGCTGTCAGTCAGGCTCTTCACATCGGGATAGTCTCCTGTCACGGCCGCACACCTCCTCTCCCGGTTGTACCACGTTTTTTCTTACATCTCTCTGCCGGACAGGTCCCAGGCCAGGCGGGTAAGGAACTCCCCCTCCTCAAACGAGGCCAGGGCCTCCACTGCCTGCTCCGTCAGCCTGCGCACCAGCTCCCGGCAGCTGTCCAGCCCCTTCAGGCGGACAAAGGTGCTCTTCTCCCCCGCCCGGTCGGAGCCCACAGGCTTGCCCAGCAGGGCGTCCTCCCCCACCACGTCCAGGATGTCGTCCTGGATCTGGAAGGCAAGGCCGATCTTGTCGGCGTACCGGTCCAGGGCCTGGCGCTGCTCCTGGCTGGCGCCGGCGGCAATGGCCCCCAGCTCCACCGCCGCCCGGATGAGGGCCCCGGTCTTGAGAGAGTGGATCTCCTGGAGGTCGGGCAGCTTCAGATCGCACCCCTCCGCCGCCAGGTCCAGGGCCTGTCCCCCCACCATGCCCCCGGGGCCGGCGGCCCGGCTGAGGCAGAGCACCCCCTCCGCCACCTGGGCGGGGCTGAGGGCGGCGGAGTCCCGCACCATCACCTCAAAGGCGGCGGTGAGAAGCCCGTCCCCCGCCAGCACGGCGGTGGCCTCTCCAAAGACCTTGTGATTGGTGGGCTTGCCCCGGCGCAAATCGTCGTCGTCCATGCAGGGCAGGTCGTCGTGGATGAGAGAGTAGGTATGTATCATCTCCAGGGCGCAGGCAAACCCCATGGCGTCCTCCGGCCGGCCGCCGCACACCCGGCAGGCCTCCAGCACCAGCACGGGCCGGATGCGCTTGCCCCCCGCCAGCAGGCTGTACCGCATGGCGTCGTAGAGGGAGGCCCGCTCCGGCTCCTGGCGGAAACAGCCCCGCAGGGCCTGCTCCACCTGCTGGCGGTACTCCTGCATCATCACAGTGGTATTCATGTGGTCCCCTCCGTTCCCTCGGGCACAAAGGGCACCTCCACAGCGGCGTCCCCCTGCCTTGTCAGCTTTGTCACCTTCTGCTCCGCCTTGTCCAGCATGGCGGAGCACTGGGCCGCCAGCTTGGCCCCCTCCTCAAAAAGGGCCATGGACTCGTCCAGAGGGGACTCCCCCGCCTCCAGCCGGCGGACGATCTCCTCCAGGCGGGCCATCGCCTGCTCAAAGGTCAGCTTTTTTTCGGCCATGCTTCTTTCTCCTCTTTTCCACCACGCAGGCGAGGGTGCCGTCGCCCATGGTGACTGTAATGGGGTCCCCGGGGGACACCTGGTCCACCGAGACCACCGCCTGCTTGTCCCTGAGGACCATGGAATATCCCCGCCCCAGCACCTTCAGGGGGCTGAGAGCGTCCAGGGCGGCGGCCAGGGCCGCCATTTTCTCCTTCCGCTCCCACAGTCCCCCCCGGGCGGCAGCCGTCAGCCCCCGCTGGTGGTAGTCCAGCAGCATCCGCCGGTCCTGGATGGGGGCCATGGGGTCCACCAGCACCCGGCTCTCTCTCAGCCGCTTCACCTGGCGGCGCTCCCGCTCCAGGCGGCTCCGAAGAGCCTGGACCATCCGCCCCGAGAGGTTCGCCAGGGCGGCGCGCACCTCGACCTGGTCGGGCACCGCCAGCTCCGCCCCGTTGGAGGGGGTGGCGGCCCGCAGGTCCGCGGCGTAGTCGGCAATGGTCACATCGGGCTCGTGGCCCACGGCGGAGATCACCGGGATGGGGCAGTGGGCAATGGCCCGGGCCACCCCCTCCTCGTTGAAGGCCCACAGGTCCTCCATGGACCCGCCGCCCCGGCCGGTGATGATCAGGTCCCCGGCCCGGGTCCTGCCGGCCCAGCGGATGGCCCGGGCAATCTCCTCCCAGGCTCCCTCCCCCTGGACCCGCACAGGAATGAGCAGCACGCTGGCCATGGGCCACCGGGCCCCCAGCACCCGCAGCAGGTCCCGTACTGCCGCCCCGGCGGGAGAGGTCACCAGCACCACCCGGGTAGGGTAGGGCGGCAGGGGGCGCTTGCGGCCGGGGTCAAAGAGGCCCTCCCGCCCCAGGCGGTCCCGCAGCTGCTCAAAAGCCTGGTGGAGGGCTCCCACCCCGTCGGGCACCAGGTCCCGGCAATAGAGCTGGTACTGCCCGTCCCGTGGAAAGACGGTCACCCGGCCCAGGGCCACCACCTTCATGCCGTTCTGGGGGCGAAAGCGCAGCCTGGCCCCGTCGGAGCGGAACATGACGCAGCGGATGGCGCCGCTCTCGTCCTTCAGGGAAAAATAATGGTGGCCCGAGGGGTAGAGCTTGTAGTTGGAAATCTCCCCCCGCACCGCCAAGGCAGCCAGCAGAGCGTCATGGTCCATCAGTCCTTTGATGTACTGGTTGACGTCCGCAACATTGTAAACTTGAATATTATTGAGGTTCACGTTGCTCCTCCCGTTCCAGTCCCCGCCGGGTGAGCACCGCCACGCCCATGGCGTTGTCTGCGGCGTACCGGGGCGGGGCGAAAAGGGCGCCGCACGCCCGCTCCATAGCCTCCCGCAGCTGCCGGTTGGAGGCCACCCCGCCGGAGCACAGCACCGGAAGGCCGGGATAGCGCGTCAGGGCTTCCTGGGTGGCCCGGAGGACCACCCGGATCACCGTGTCCAGGGTGAAGCGAGCTACCTCCGCCGGAGGAACCCCCTCCTCCGCCAGGGCCTTCACCTTGTTCTCCATGCCGGACAGGGAGAAGGTGAGCCCCGCAAGTTTTACGGAAAAGGGCCGGCAGGTCCCGGTCCCCTGGGGATAGAGCCGGTCCAGGGCCTTGCCCGCAGGAAAGGCCAGGCCCAGCAGCACCCCGGTCCGGTCGATGAGCTGGCCGGCGGAGATGTCGCTGGTGCCGCCGATCTTCTCGGCGTGGACGGTGTGGCCCTGAGGGGTCACATGGAGCAGCTCCGTGGTGCCCCCCGACAGGTGCCAGGCCAGAAAGGGCCTGTCCAGCAGCTCCTCATGGCCGGCCCCCCAGGCCGCCGCCGCCAGGTGCCCCTGCTGGTGGGCGCAGGGGAAAAAGGGCACACCCAGGGCGGCCGCCAGGCTCTCCCCCTGACTCTTCCCCACCAGGAAGCAGGGCATATAGGAGTCCTCCTGATCCCGGGGACGGACGCTGGCCCCCACTGCGGCGATGGGGCCAAAGGGGGTCTCCGCCGCCAGGTCAGCCATGAGGGCAGGGAGGCGGCGCACATGCTGGAACACCGCGTCGCTCTGCCGCAATCCCAGCGTCCCCCGGGGCACGTCCAGCAGCCGCTCCCGGCTGCGGCCCTTCGCCCCGTCCACCAGGGCCACAGAGGTGGTGTAATTGCTGGTGTCCAGCCCCAGGCAAAGGCCACTCATTCCCGGGGCTCCTCCCCGGCGGTGTCCTCCGGCGGGGCCGTCTCAGACTGGGCGGCCTCCTCCTGGGGCAGCTCACCCCGGACAAAGGAGCCCAGAATGCCGTTGATAAACCGCACGGTCTCCTCCGCGCCGTACTTTTTGGCGATCTCCACCGCCTCGTTGATGGCCACCCGGGTGGGGATGTCGGGCATGTACAAAATCTCATACATGGTCACCCGCATGATGGCGGCGGCCACCCGGTCGATGCGCTTGAACTTCCAGCCCACTGCATATTTTTCAATGTAGCGGTCCAGCTCCACGCCCCGGTCAAAGACCCCCCGCACCAGGTCGGATATGTAGTTGTACTGCTTGGCGTTGGGGAACTCGGCGTACAGCTCCTCCTCCTCCCCCAGCAGCGCAAAGGCCTCCCGGGTGAGGGCCCGGTCCAGCAATTCCTGGGCGGTATCCCCGGAAAAGCCCAATTCAAACACAAAATGTACGGCGATCTCTCTGGCGTTGCTTCTCGTCATAACAGTTCCTCCACACCCCACGGTGGTTACTTTTTCATCTGAACACCGGCGTATCCTCCCCCTGGGCAAACACATCTCCAGGCGGCAGAGCTCTCTCCTCTCCCACGCGCTCTATTCAGCAACCACTATTATATACAGTTCCTCTGCAAAAATAAACCCTTTCTTTCCGCCTGTCCGGAGGCAAAACGATACCGGACGGAATGCTCCGCCCGGTACCCTCTTCGCGCTGTCTTGTTTATACCTTGTTCTGATGCTGGAAGGTGACCCCCGCCACGTTGATGTTCACGGCGGACACGGTCAGCCCGCTGGTGTTTTCAATGGCGCTCATCACGGCCTCCTGCACATTCCTGGCCACCTCGGGCACCACGGAGCCATACTGGACCAGGATGGCCACGTCCACCTTCACCTTGCCCTCCTCCACATGGAGGCGCACCCCCCGGGAGAGGACCTTGCGGCCCACAAGCTCTGCCAGATCGCTTCCCAGACCGGAGGCCAGGGCGCTGACCCCCTCCACCTCGATGGCGGCAGCGGCAGCAATGACGGCCAGCACTTCCTCGGCAATATTGATGTCGCCCATCTCGTCGGGGCGGGAGACGTACTCTCTGCCTTCACCCATGGTGGCTCACTCCTTTTTTGTGATACAACGTTATTGTACCACCGATGGGCCCCAATTACAATCCTATTTTTCTCAGGGCATGGTCTCCACAATGGTGACCTGGTCCGCCGTCATCCCGGTCTGCTCCATCACAATCTCCAGGATGCGGGCAGTGTCCGCCTCGGTCAGTCCCGCCTCAGTCTGGGGCACCACCACGCTGATGCTGTTGTCCGCCAGGAAGCACACGCAGTCGCTGTATCCCTTGGAGATGATCAGGTTTTCCATCTGGGCCTCGGAGACTGTATAGGTAGCCAGGGTCTGAATGCTCTCGTTGGCGTTGTCAATGACCTCCTGGGCAGCGGAGGTGTCTGCCGCGGCCTCCTGCAGCAGCTCCAGGGCGTTGTCCCGGGCCTGCTGGCGGTTGAGGCGGGCGGTGTCGAAGTACCCCGTCTGGCCGCTGGCAGAGCCGCCGGAGCTGCTGTCGGAGCCGTCGGCGCTGGGGCTCTCCTGGGCGTCCCCCTGGCCGCTGACCAGGGCGGCCTCCCCCAGAAGCTTGCCCGAGGCCGCCGCGTCGGCGTCCCCGGAGACCACCTCATTCTGGGCGTAGTGCCAGTTGAGGTAGACCGCCACTCCCACAAACAGGGCGATGGCCACCACCACCAAATTCCGTTTCCACAGCTTCATTACCCATCCATCCTTTCCATAAATTCAACAGAAAATTCATGTATTGCCCTTGCAAACTGTGATCTTGTCGCTGCCCAGCCCGGTGACGGCGGACACCGCCCGGGTGAGGGTGAGGCACACGGCGGGGTCCCCGCCCCCGGGGCACACCACCACCGCCCCCTGGAACGTGGGGGCCACGCTCTGTACCGTGACGGTCCGCTCCCCGCTGTCATCCGAGAGGACCAGAGTGGTCCGCTCCTCCTCCCGGCCGTCCTCATCCTGCCGGAGGGTGGTGTCCCGGGCCAGCAGGCGCTGGCTGCCGGCGGACACCGTGAGCATGACGGTGACCTTCCCCGCCCCCTCCACCTGGGAGAGGGTGGCCTCCAGCCGCTGCTCCATCTCCTCGGCGGAGAAGGTCTCCTCCCAGCTCTCCTCCTGGACCGCGGAGGCGGTCTGGCTCTTTTTCTCCCCGCCGGTGGGAAGGAGGAGAAGCACCACCCCCACCGCCGCCACCAGCAAAGCATAGCGGTACTGCTTCAGCCCGCCCAGCTTCTCCCTGAGCCTCTCCAGCACATCCTTGCCGCTCATTCCTCCGCCGTCCTTTCAAACTGCTGTTTCTCCCGGCTGATGGCCAGGTCCCGCTCCATCATCTCCGCCAGGGCCTCCTGCTGCTCCCCGGTCCACTTCCCTACAAGGCGGGCCTGGCTGGGGTAGAAGTTCCCCTCCTCGTCCCCGTCGCAGATCACCTCCACCCGGCAGTCCGCCCCCAGCTCATTCGCCTTGTCCGCAATATATGCCGCCGTCTCGGACTCTATGATTGCTTTCGTCAGGGCCCTGTTCTCCAGCTCCAGGGCCTCGCTGTACCCCCCGGCCTGGGCGTGGTATTCCGCCAGGGCCAGGGACATGTCCCCCTCCTCCAGGGTGAGCACCGGCTTGGCCACCGCCAGCAGGAGGAGCACTCCCCCCACCAGGCGCACCACACGCTTCACGCTGCCGTCGGGGGAGAGCTCCTCCGCCAGGGCCGCCAGAATGGCCGCCCCCACGATGCCCAGGAGCCAGGCGCGGATAAACTCCATCACAGCACGCTCACCGACACCGACGACACCAGGGAGATGAGCAGCAGCAGGGCGCAGGCCCCCGTCATCCCCAGGATGAGCCCGAAGCCTGTCCCCATGCACTCAATGAGCCCCGCCAGGGGCCCGTCAGCCACAGTGGCGGCCAGGGCAGCGGTGATCTTATACACCAGATAGTGGATGCCCAGCTGGAGAAAGGGCACCAGGCAAATCCCCAGAATGACCAGCATGCCAAACACCCCCACAGTATTCTTCAGAATGGACGCCCCGGCCAGCACGGTCTCCGCCGCGTCGGACAGGATGCCCCCCACCACCGGCACCGCGCTGGACACGGCAAACTTGGTGGCCTTCACGGCCACGGCGTCCCCCGTGCCCGCCACCACGCCGGAGATGGTGAGGTAGGTCACAAAAACCAGCAGTACCGTGGTGAGCACCGAGGTGATGGCCCACTTCAGGGTACCCGCCAGCCGCCGCAGCCCCTGGCTGTTCAGGGCGGCCCCTGCCGCCCCGGCGGCCAGATACACGCAGGTGAGGGGAATGAGAAGGTCGTTGATGAGGTGAAGCAGGAGCTGGGAGAACAAAATGGCCGCCATCTGCCGCACCGCCGCTCCGGTGATGGAGCCTGAAGCCGCGGTGATGGCCGCCACCGCCGGGAGGAGAAGGTCGGAGAAGGTCTCCATGGCCCCGATTGCCTCCAGCCCCAGGCCCATCAGGGCGTTCACATTGCCCACCGCCAAAGCGGTGATGGCCAGGGTGCCCGCCAGGGTCACCGGGTCCACTCCCTTGGGGGCACCCGGACGCATGGCCCCCGCCACGCCGCACAGCACTACAATGACCAGCAGCACCACAGCGCTGGACACGGCGCTGCGGAGGATACCCCCCGCCTCCTCCTTCCCCTGGTCCACCAGATCCTGCAGGCCCCCCTCCCAGTCCGCCCCCTCGCTCCAGTCGATCTGAGCGCCGTACTCCTCCCCCATCTCCTCCAGCTCCTCCAAATCCAGGGCACCGGCCTGCTCCCCCGCCACCTCCTGGGGAGAGGCCCCCCGGGCGGGAATGACCAGAGCGGCCAGGAGGAGCACCATCACCACCGCCCACCGCCTCATTTTCCCATCCTCCTCACACTACAGCAGTTCCGTCAGGGTGGTCAGGGCCGCCCGCAGCAGGGGCAGGGCGGCAAAGAGGGCGGCGGCGGACCCCGCAAGCTCCACGGCGCTGGCCACGCCCCCCTCCCCCGCGTCCCGGCACAGATCGCTGCTGATGCGGGTAAGGACGGCGATGCCCACCGCCTTGAGTACCGGCCCCACCACCGCCGGCGAGATGCCCGAGAGCTCCTCCAGCTCGTCCAGAAAGGCCAGGATCTCCTCCAGGGCGTCCCCCGCCCAGGCCAGCAGCATCACCGCCGCTGCCAGGGCCACCACCAGGCCCAGGGCGGGCTCGTACCGCCGGAGCACCATGGCGCACAGGGCCGCCAGCACGCCGAAGGCCGCTGCGGTGGCCGGCGCGCTCACAGGCCGAACAGCTCCTTCACCAGTACAAAGAGGTCGCTGATCTCCCGCACCACCATCATCAGCACCACCACCAGGGCCGCCAGGGTGGTCATGGTGGCCTGCTCCTCCCGGCCCGACCGGGTGAGGACCTGGTTGAGCACCGACACCAGAATGCCCACCGCCGCGATTTTAAAGATCAGATCCACGTCCATGTGTTCTCCTCCGTCCCTCTCCCGTCACAGCAGCACCACCGTCAGCATCCCCCCGGCGGCCAGGGCCAGGGCGGCGTACACCCGGGTGAGCTTCTCTCTGCGCTCCGCCGCCCGCTCCAGGCACACCCCCAGCCGCTGCCGGGCCTGGGCCAGGCTCTCCCGCTGGCGCTCTCCGTCGTACCGGCCCAGAATGTCCCCCACCTCCTCCAGCACCGACCTGTCCTCCTCCTCCAGTTCCAGGGCGCTGCGGCGGAGGTTGTCCCGCCAGATGTCCCCCATGGAGCAGGTGTCCAGCTTGTCCAGGTCCCGGCGGCAGGCGGCAAAAAAGGCCCCGGCGGGCCCGGTCCACCGGCGCTCCATGGCCTCCAGCAGGGCAGACATGGGGGGCATGTGGAAGCTCAGGGCGTGCTCCAGGCTCTCCATGGCGTACATCATGGTGCGTACATCCCGCACCCGGCGCTCCAGCCGCCTGGCGGCGGCCAGCCCCACTCCGGCCGCCCCGACAGCCAGACAGGCCACCCCCAGCCACCGGATCACGGCAGGGCCTCCACCGCCCACCGCCGCTGCCGCCGGGAGCCCCGGGGCACCACCAGCCTGGTGAAAATCCCCTCCCCCAGCAGCTTGCGGTACAAAGGGCGGCGGCGCAGGTCCGCCGCCGAGGCCCCGTGGGCGGTGGCCAGCAGCGCCGCGCCGCACCCCGCCGCCAGGGCCGCCGCCTCCACATCCTCCGGGGCGGTGATCTCGTCCATGGCCAGGGCCTGGGGGTTCATCCCCCGCAGCAGGACCATGAGCCCCTCCGCCTTGGCGCAGCCGTCCATCACGTCGGCCCGGGGGCCCAGATCCATCTGGGGTACCCCCTCCCACACCGCCGCCAGCTCCCCCCGCTCGTCCGCCACCCCCACCCGCACAGGGGGGCACCCCTCTCCCCGGGAGAGAAGGCGGATCAGGTCCCGCAGGAGGGTGGTCTTGCCCCACCCCGGCGGGGCCAGGATCAGGGCGCTCTCCAGTCCCCCCGGTCCCCACAGGTGGGGGAGCACCTGCGCCCCCGCCCCGTTCACCTGCCGGGCCACCCGGATGGAGAGGGAGGTGAGGCGGCGGAGGGTGGCGATGTGCCCCTCCCGGGTGGCCGCCGTGCCGCACAGCCCGATGCGGTGGCCCCCCCGGATGGTGACATAGCCCCCCCGGACCTTGTCCAGCACCGTGTGGACCGAGGCCCCGCTGGCCACCTCCAGGGTGGTGTGGAGCTCCTCCTGCCCCACCGGCTGGTCCGACACCGG
Source organism: uncultured bacterium (assembly GCA_949293245.1). Classification (GTDB taxonomy): domain Bacteria; phylum Bacillota; class Clostridia; order Oscillospirales; family Oscillospiraceae; genus CASFCS01. The sequence goes on from CASFCS010000006.1 coordinate 17,631, forward strand.
CCGCTCCTCCTCCCCGGTCACCACGGTGAGGGGCTGTCCCGCCCGCAGGCGGAACTCCTCCACCTCCTCCAGCAGGGACTCCGGCAGGGCTAACACCCCCTGGCGCAGGCCGTAGGGCAGCACTGCCGCCGCCTGCCGGGCGGGGCAAAACGCCGCGCAGGTCTTGTCCATGTTCCACATCCTCCCTCTTCGGTACTGACCTCAGCTTATGAGCCGCCCGGCAGGGGTATGACACAAAAATACGGCCTGTCCCCTGGGAATATCCCAGGGGACAGGCCGTTATTTATATGGTATTTATTTGACTCCCTGGTGGAGCTTGGCCGCCTCCAGGGTGTTGCGCATGAGCATGGCCCGGGTCATGGGGCCCACGCCTCCGGGCACCGGGGTGATAAAGGAGGCCTTCTCCGCCACCTGGTCAAAGCACACGTCGCCGCACAGCTTGCCCTCCTGGTTGCGGTTCATGGCCACGTCAATGACCACGGCCCCCTCCTTCACCATGTCGGCGGTGATGAGCCCCGTCTTCCCCACGGCGGACACCAGAATGTCCGCCTGGGCGGTGAGGGCCCCCAGGTCGGGGGTTCGGGAGTGGGCGATGGTCACCGTGCCGTGGCGGTGGAGGAGGAGGAGGGCCATGGGCTTGCCCACGATGTTGGACCGGCCCACCACCACGCAGCGCTTCCCCGCCGGGTCCACGCCGTACTCATCCAGCATCTCCATCACCCCGGCGGGGGTGCAGGGGAGGAACACCGGCCGGCCAATGGTGAGAGCTCCCACGTTCTGAGGGTGGAAGCTGTCCACATCCTTGTCCGGGTGGATGGCCAGCAGCACCTCCTCCTCGTTGTACCCCTTGGGCAGGGGCAGCTGCACCAGGATGCCGTCGATGTCCTCCCGGCCGTTGAGCAGCTCGATGAGCTCGATGAGCTCCTGCTGAGGGGTGCCGTCCAGCAGGGCGTACTCCTCGCTGTAAAAGCCGCACTCCTCGCAGTCCCTCCGCTTGCTGTTCACATAGACCCGGGAAGCCGGGTCATCCCCCACGATGATCACCGCCAGGCCGGGCTTGCGCTCCAGCGCCGCCGCCTCCTGGGCGATGGTCTCTTTGCACTTGGCCGCCAGGGCCTTGCCGTCCATCCGAATTGCCGCCATATGATCGCTCCTTTTCTGATGTATGGGGCCGAGGCCCCCGGTCCTCCCGGTTGGGGGAATCACTTGTCCTGCTCTGTGGCGTCCTCCGCCTTCTCCTCCGGCGGGGTCTCCTCCTTTTTTTCCTTCCCGGTCAGAGGCGGGGTGGCGGGCGGGGCCAGCTTGGCCCGGATGCCCAGCAGAACCACCCCTGCCGCCGCCGACACAATGCCCACCATCTGGGAGGTGCGGATGCCGGTGGAGAAGAAATAGAGGCTGTCGGTGCGCAAGCCCTCCACCATGGCCCGGCCTACCCCGTACCAGATCACGTAGCACAAGAACATCTGCCCGTCAAACTTGCGCAGGTACCGGGCCATGAGGATCAGCAGAATAAGCCCCACCAGGTTCCACAGGGACTCGTAGAGAAAGGTGGGGTGGACCTCCATGTGGGTCACCACCCCCGCCACAGTCTTGTCAATGCCCATGCGCCAGGGCAGGTCGGTCTCGCCGCCATAGGCCTCCACGTTGACGAAGTTGCCCCAGCGGCCGATCATCTGCCCGATGAGCAGGCCATAGCACCCTACGTCCAGCATGGTCCAGATCTTCATCCGGCGCACCCGGCAGTAGACCATGACCACCAGCACCGCCATGATGATGCCCCCGTAGATGGCCAGGCCCCCGTCCCGGATGTCCACCACCTTCCCCCAGTTGAGGGAGCCGTCGTCGTTTTGGAACAGGGAGAGGTAGAAGATCACATAGTAGGCCCTGGCCCCCAGGATAGACAAGGGCACGGCGAAAAACAGCATGTCGATGAGCTTCTCGCTGTCCACCCCAAACCGGGGGGCCAGGCGGTAACAGAAGAGCACCGCCAGCAGAAAGCCGAAGCCGATGATGATGCCGTACCAGTAGATGGGGTAGCCAAACACGGAGAAGGCCACCCGGTTGAGGGTAAACTCCAGCCCCAGCCCGGGGAATTCCACTACATTCATCATAGCTCCTCCTTGGGCCGCACCACCGACAAAGCGGTCCGCTCTGGCACGCACCAGGACGCGATGAGGGCCTCCGCCTCCTTCTTTTCGATCTGCTGGTACAGCTGGGGGAAGGAGAGGTAGTCCGCCCCGTCGAAGTGGGACTGGGCCAGATCGATGCACAGGTTGCTCAGGCTGTTGAGCCGGCGCACCATGCCGCCGTAGGCCGCCTTCTTCTGCCGGGCCCACAGCCCGTCGTCCACACCCTCCCGGCTCAGCCGGGCCGCCTCCTGCCAGATGGCCTCCCGCACCGCCGCCGGGTCCTTGCTCTCCCCGCCGGCGGCCACAAAGGCGCAGCCGGGCTCGGCCTCGTAGCCGTAGGAGAAGGTGCTGTTGATGAGCCCCTCCTCATACAGGCGGCTATACAGGGGGCTGGAGGCCCCCAGAAGGACCTCGCAGGCCAGCTCCGCCACCAGCTCCTGGCGGAAGCCCGCCTCCCCCTCCGCCGGGTCCCCCTTGAAGCCCAGCTCAAAGAGGGGCACCGCCACGGGCATCTGCCGCTCCAGCAGGGGGGCGCTGACCTCCCTGGGCTCCGGGGGGCCAAAGTCGGTCTCCACCCCGGGGGCCCGCCCGCCGGGCAGCACCTCCCGGGCCAGCTCCTCCACCCGCCGGGGGTCCACATCCCCCGATACGCACAGCACCATATTCCCCGGGTGATAGAAGGCCCCGTGGCACTGGTAGAGGGTGTCCGCCGTGATGTGGCCGATGGACTCCACCGACCCCGCCACCCGCACCTTGATGGGGTTGGCGGCATAGAGGGCGTCCATCAGCTGGTAGAACACCACCTGGTCGGGGTTGTCCTCCCCCATGCGGATCTCCTGGGCGATGATGCCCTGCTCCTTGTCCACGCTCTGCTGGGTGAAGTAGGGCTGGGAGACAAAGGTGAGCAGGGTGCGCAGGTTCTCCTCAAAGCCCCGGCTGCCCTCGAAGTAGTAGCCGGTGATGTTGGAGCTGGTAAAGGCGTTGGGGTCCACCCCGTTGGCCGCCATGATCTGGAGGGCGTTGCCCTCCTTGGTGTCAAAGAGCTTGTGCTCCAGGAAGTGGGCCACCCCGGCGGGGGTATCGGCCCAGGGCCCCTCCCCCATCCGGAAGCGCAGGTTCATGCCCCCGTACCGGGTGGCGAAAAAGGCAAACTGCTGGCCGTACTTGGGCCGGGGCACCACATAGATGTGCAGGCCGTTTTCCAGCACTGCGTGGTGCACGCTCTCCCGCAGGGCGGGATACTCCCGCTTATCCATGGTCCTCCCCCTCCTCTCCGGTGAGATAGTACACGGTGTCCAGCCGGACCTGCCGGGCGGCCTCCGCCACCTGCCGGGCGGTGACGGCCTCCAGCTTCTCCATCACCGACTCGGGCGCCTCCCAGGTGCCGGCGCACACCTGGCCCAGCCAGTAGTCCTCGGTGCGGCCCTGGCTGTCCTGGAGGGAGCGCCAGGCGCTTACGGCGCTCTGCTTGCCCACCCGCAGCTCCTCGGGGGTGAAATCCCCCTCCTGCATGGCCTTGAGCTGGGCCAGAATCTCCTCCCGGGCCCGCTGGAACTGGGAGAACTCCACCCCGGAGCTCACCATCATCAGCCCCTTGAGCTTGTCCAGGCCGGAGCTGGCGTAGTAGCACAGGGACAGCCGCTCCCTTACATTTAAAAAGAGCTTGGAGTTGCTGCTGCCGCCGTACATGATGTTGGCCACCGTGAGGGCGGCGCTGAGGGGGTGTCCCGCGGCGATGCCCCCGGTGCGGAAGCCCAGGGCCAGCTTGCCCTGGGTCACGTCCATGCGGTCGGTCCAGGTGCGCACCTCCCCGCCCCCGGCCACCACCGCGGTGGCGGGCACATCCCCTGCCCGGGGGGTGAGCATGGGGGCGAAGGCCCGGCGCACCGCCGCCTCCACCCGCTCCGGGGCGCAGGCGCCGCTGTAGTAAAAGACCACCCGGGCCTCCTCCAGCAGGGCGCGGTACCGCCGGAAGAGGGCCCCGGGGTCCATCCCCTCGGCCTCGGCGGCAAAGCCATACTTGTCCAGGCCATAGGCCTCCTCCCCGCACATGAGCTGGATGAGGCGGTGGCTGGCGTAGGTCCGCTTGTCGTTGATGCGGCCCCGGATGTGGTCGGCCAGGTTGGCCCCCTCCCCGGCCACATAGTCCGGCAGGAAGGCCCCGTTTTCCACCAGGGGGTCCAGCAGCAGCTGGGCCACAAAGTCCAAAGCGGGCTCCAGCAGGGGGGCGCCGTCCAGGGCGAAGCCCTCGTCGATGAGCCCCGCCCGCAGCCCCACGCACTGGATCTCCCCCTTCTGGCGCACCGCCGGGGTGACGGTCAGACCGTAGAGCTCGTCCTGGGCGGCGGAGAGGGATTGAATGTCCGGGTACTGCCGGCTGCCCCGGTTGAGCACGTCCATCACCAGGGCGTTGGCCGTCACCGTCTCCCGGGCCATGGGGGTCACAAAGGTCACGCTGAACAAATCGGTCTTAAACTGATCGGTCCCCGCCAGGATCAGGGAGATCCCCGGGACCAGCTGTTTTTCCACAACGTTCATTGGTCTCCTCCTGGTCCGCCTGCGCCGGAATACCCGGGGCGGCAGACATGATGGCGGTGGGGTGGTCCCACCTGCCGGCGCGCGCCCCGCCCCCCCTCCGGAGGCGGCTTTGCGCCGTACGCATTATTATACAACGTTTTTTCCCATTTGACACCTATATATTTTCCGCCCTGCCGGTGTAAAGGCCCACCTCTTGCCCTTTTGCGTGAAAGTGACCCGTCCCCCGGGGTTCTATTTTCTTTTTCCCATTTTTCTCTTGACAAAAGGGTGGATGTGCGGTATAGTACCTTCTTGTAAAGCACGGCCGCTTTACACATCACATTTTGGGCGGTGAGGGGCAGTGAAGGATCAGACCTACCGGATGGCCATGCTGTTCGACTTCTACGGCGACCTCCTCACCGACCGCCAGCGTGAGTTCTACGACCTCTACTACAATGAGGACCTGTCCCTGGGCGAGATCGCGGAGAATTACGGCATCTCCCGCCAGGGGGTGCGGGACGTGATCGTCCGGGCGGAGGCGGCCATGCGGGAGGTAGAGGACAAGACCCACCTGATCCGCCGCTTCTGCCAGTCCCAGGAGGAGCTCCACCGCATCCAGGAGTCCCTGGACGCCCTGCGCGCCATGAACGACAGCAAGTTCAACGACCTCACCATGGAGCGGCTGCTGGACCGCATCCAGGAGTCCGTGTCCAAACTCAGTCAGGAGTAACATATGGCATTTGAAAGTCTGACCGCAAAGCTCTCCGCCGCCTTCAAGCGGCTGCGCGGCAAGGGCCGCCTGTCCGAGGCCGACGTGAAGGAGGCCATGAAGGAGATCAAGATGGCCCTTCTGGAGGCCGACGTCAACTTCAAGGTAGTCAAGAGCTTTATCAAGACCGTCACGGACCGGGCCATCGGCGCCGACGTGATGGAGTCCCTCACCCCCGCCCAGATGATCGTGAAGATCGTCAACGAGGAGCTCACCGCCCTCATGGGCAGCGGCGAGGCCAAGCTGAATCTCTCCTCCGCCCCGCCCACCGTGGTGATGCTGGTGGGCCTCCAGGGCGCCGGCAAGACCACCAACGGCGCCAAGCTGGCGGGGCTGATGAAAAAGCAGGGCAAGCGCCCCCTGCTGGCCGCCTGCGACATTTACCGCCCCGCCGCCATCCACCAGCTGGAGGTGGTGGGCAGTCAGCTGGACCTGCCCGTGTTCCAGATGGGGCAGACCAACCCGGTGGACATCGCCCGGGCCGCCGTGGAGCACGCCAGGCGCCACGGCAACGACATGGTGTTCCTGGACACCGCCGGCCGCCTCCATGTGGACGAGGAGCTCATGGCGGAGCTCCAGGCCATCAAGGCGGCGGTGAACCCCGATGAGATTCTGCTGGTGGTGGACGCCATGATCGGCCAGGACGCCGTCAACGCCGCCAAGGCCTTTGACGAGGCGCTGGACCTCACCGGCATCATGCTCACCAAGCTGGACGGCGACGCCCGAGGGGGCGCGGCCCTCTCCATCCGGGCGGTCACCGGCAAGCCCATCAAGTTCTCCGGCACCGGCGAGAAGCTGGACCAGATCGAGGTGTTCCACCCCGACCGTATGGCCGGCCGCATCCTGGGCATGGGGGATGTGCTCACCCTCATCGAGAAGGCCGAGCAGTCCCTGGACGCCAAGAAGGCCGCCGAGCAGATGGAGCGGCTGCGGAAAAATAAATTCACCCTCTCCGACTTCTACGACCAGATGGTCCAGCTGCGGGGCATGGGGGATCTGTCCGAGCTGGTGGGGATGCTCCCCGGGGCCAGCAAGCTGGGGGACATCACCGTGGACGAGGCGGGCCTTGCCAAGACCGAGGCCATCATCCTGTCCATGACGCCGGAGGAGCGGGAGAACCCCGCCCTGCTCAACTCCAGCCGGAAAAAGCGCATCGCCGCCGGCAGCGGCACCCAGGTGGTGGACATCAACCGACTGCTCAAGCAGTTCGACATGATCCAGCAGCTCACCCGCCAGATGGCGGGGGGCAAGATGCCCAAGGGATTGGGCATGGGCCGGGGCGGCCTGTTCGGCCGGGGCAAAATGAAGGGCCTGCCCTTCTGATCTTTTTCGTTGGCATACGCCTTGGGCGTTTGACCATATTGACACGCTTGAATTCTATGTGGAGGTGAAAATAGTTATGGTTAAAATCCGTCTGCGCAGAATGGGCGCCAAGAAGGCCCCCTTCTACCGCATCGTTGTGGCTGACTCCCGGTATCCCCGTGACGGCCGTTTCATCGAGGAGATCGGCACCTATGACCCCCGTCAGGAGCCCGCTGCCATCCAGGTGGATGTGGAGCGCGCCCAGGCTTGGATCAAGACCGGCGCTCAGCCCACTGAGACTGTCCGCGATCTGCTCAAGAAGTCCGGGGCCATCTAAGTTAAGTGGAGGCCAATATGAAAGAATTGCTCACTTACATTGCCCGGAACCTTGTGGAGCACCCCGACGCCGTCTCGGTCAGCCAGTATGAGCGGGACAGCGAGACCATTCTGGAGCTGCGGGTGGCCCCTGAGGATATGGGCAAGGTGATTGGCCGCCAAGGCCGCATCGCAAAGGAGATCCGGGCGCTGATCCGCTCGGTGGCCCAGCGTCAGGGCAAGCGAGTTTCGGTCGAGATCATGGACTGAGCAAACGATGGGCGGGGGCTTGTCCCCCGCTTTTTTCGTACCCGATTGTTCCGGGCACCGCCGCGGCGCTGCCCGTTATCCTTATCTGTTTCAGGAGGTGCCCCATGGCAAAGCAGACTCTTCTGGAGGCGGGCCGTATCGTCAACACCCACGGCATCCAGGGGGAGGTCAAGATCGTCCCCTGGTGCGATACGCCCCAGTTCCTCTGCGGATTTTCCACCCTCTACCTGGACGGAAAGCCGGTGGAGGTCCTCTCCGCCCGGGTACACAAGGGCAACGTGCTGGCCCGGCTGGCGGGGTACAGCACCGTCAACGACGCCATGCTGCTGAAAAACAAGGTGGTCTTTATCCACCGGGAGGACGCCGCCCTGCCCGAGGGGCACTTCTTCCTGGCGGACCTGATCGGCGCCCGGGTGCTGGACGCCGACAGCGGCGAGGAGCTGGGCACCCTGGCGGAGGTCCTCTCCCCCGCGGGCCAGCAGATCTACGTGGTGCGGGGCAAGCGGGAGATCCTCATTCCCGCGGTGGAGCAGTTCGTGGTGGAGACCAACGTGGACCAGGGCTACATCCGGGTCCGGCTGATCGAGGGACTGTGAGATGTACCGCATCGACATTATGACCCTCTTCCCCGAGAGCGTGGGGGACGTGCTGTGCGAGTCCATTCTGGGCCGGGCCCAGGAGCGGGACTACCTGCGCATCGAGTGCCATCAGATCCGGGACTACACCCTCAACAAGCAAAAGCAGGTGGACGACTACCCCTACGGCGGGGGACGGGGCGCCCTGATGCAGGCCGACCCCCTCTACCAGTGTTGGCAGCACATCTGCGACACGGTGGGCTGCCGGCCCCACACCATCTACCTCTCCCCCTGCGGCGTGACCTTCACCCAGGCCCGGGCCCGGGAGCTGGCCGCAGACTACCAGAACCTGATTTTGGTGTGCGGCCACTACGAGGGCATCGACCAGCGGTTCATCGACGGCTACGTGGACGAGGAGATCTCTCTGGGGGACTTCGTCCTCACCGGCGGGGAGATCGCCGCCATGGCGGTGGCCGACGCGGTGTGCCGCCTGGTGCCCGGCGTCCTGCCCGACCCGGAGTGCTTCCAGGAGGAGAGCCACTGGAACGGCCTGCTGGAGTACCCCCAGTACTCCCGCCCCTATGAGTGGCACGGCATGACCGTGCCCGACATCCTCCTGTCGGGCAACCACAAGAACGTGGCCCGCTGGCGGCGCAAGCAGGCCATCCTGCGCACCCGGCAGCGGCGGCCCGACCTGTACGCCGCCCTGGACCTCTCCTCCAAGGAGGACCGGAAGCTCCTGGCGGAGCTGGAGGCGGAGGAGCAAGGGACACAGGCGCCGCCATCTGGAAAGGAGAACAGCCATGCGTGACTTTACCTTCTACGCCCCCACCCGGGTGATGTTCGGGCAGGAGAGCGTATCTCAGACCGGAGAGCTGATCCGGGCCGCGGGAGGCCGCCGGGTCCTGCTCCACTACGGGGGCGGCAGCGCTGTGAAAAGCGGCCTTCTGGACCAGGTGTGCCGCTGTCTGGCCAAGGCGGGCGTCAGCTGGGTCGCCCTGGGGGGTGTGCGCCCCAACCCCCGGCTCTCCCTGGTGCGGGAGGGCATCGCCCTGGGCCGGAAGGAGCAGGTGGACTTCGTCCTGGCTGTGGGGGGCGGCAGCGTCATCGACTCGGCCAAGGCCATCGCCTACGGCCTGGCCGCCGAAGAGGACCGGGACGTGTGGGACTTCTACGCCCGGCGGGCCCAGGCCACGGCCTGTCTGCCTCTGGGCGCTGTGGTGACCATCGCGGCGGCGGGCAGCGAGTGCAGCGCCTCCTCCGTCATCACCAGCGACCAGACCGGGGAAAAGCGGGGATACAGCAGCGACCTGGCCCGCTGCCGCTTCGCGATAATGGACCCCGCCCTCACCTGTACCCTGCCCCCCTACCAGACCGCCTGCGGCTGCACCGACATCATGATGCACATGATGGAGCGCTACTTCCACCCCGGCGGGACCCTGGCCCTCTGCTCCGACGGCATGACCGAGGCCCTGCTGCGGGCTATGCTTTTCCACACCCGTCGGGTGATGGCCGACCCCATGGACCTGGACGCCCGGGGGGAGATCATGTGGATGGGCACCCTGGCCCACAACGACCTGCTCCAGTGCGGCAACGGCTCCCGGGGGGATTGGGCCTGCCACCAGCTCCAGCACGAGCTGGGCGGGCGGTACGACGGGACCCACGGGGCGGGGCTGGCGGCCATCTGGCCGGCCTGGGCCCGGTACGTCTGCTCCAGCGATCCCGCCCGCTTCGCCGCCTTCGCCCGCCGGGTGATGGGGGTGGAGGAGAGCGAGGATAGCGCCGCCGCCCTGGCGGGTATCGACGCCTTTACCGCCTTCCTGCGGGAGATCGGTATGCCCGTCACCCTGGGCGAGCTGGGCCTCTCCCTGAGCGAGGAGGACATCCTGGCCCTGGCCAGGGGGTGCAGCTTCCAGGGAACGCGCACCGTGGGGACCATCCGCCCGCTGGACGAGGCGGATATGGCCCAGGTGTACCGCCTGGCCAGATAATCTTATGTTTTGTGCCGTCGAAACAGGAAAACCTGTTTCGACGGCACTTTTTCTTTCCGTTCTTCCCCCTCTTTCCCTTGACTTTTTTCTCCAGCCTGTTATAATCTGATTTATAAAATCAGATTTGGAGATTTTCGACATGATTTTTAATGTAGTAGTAGACAGCTGCTGTGACCTGCCCCCCCAGCTGCTGGACATGGGCTGTTTTCGATCCGTGCCCCTCACCATCAGCGTGGGCGGAGACGAGTACATCGACGACGCCTCTTTGAATCCCGAGCACCTCATCACCGCCATGGCTGCCTGCAAGGAGCCCGCCCACACCTCCTGCCCCTCCCCGGGGCTCTATCTGGAGACCTTCGAGGGGTGTCAGGGGGATATCTATGTGGTGACCCTGTCCGCCCTCCTCTCCGGCTCCCACAACAGCGCCTGGCAGGCCGCCCAGATGTTTCATGCCGCCCACCCGGAGCGGAACATCCATGTGTTCAACTCCTGCTCCGCCTCCGCCGGTGAGGTGCAGGTGGCCCGGAAGATCGCGGAGCTGGCGGGCAGCGGCTGCCCCTTCTACCGGGTGGTGGAGCTGACCGACCAGTATATCGGGGAGATGAACACCCTGTTTGTTCTGGACAACCTGGACAACCTGCGCAAAAACGGGCGGCTCAGCCGCATCCAGGCCCTCATCACCGGGGCGCTGCCCATCAAGCTGCTGCTGGGCTCCACCCCGGAGGGGGAGATCTGCAAGCGGGGGCAGGCCATGTCCATGAAGCAGGCCCTCACCAAGATGGCCAACATGATGGCCGCCGATCTCCGCCACCGGGGGGCCACCCTGTGCATTGCCCACTGCGCCTGCTCCCAGCGGGCGGAGTTTCTGCGGACCCTGGTGTTCAAATACTGCCAGTTCCGCGATGTCTACCTGACTGAGACCCGGGGCATCAGTACGGTGTACGCCAACGAGGGGGGCATCGTCGCCGCCTATTGACTCTTTTCACCGCTGTCCTTTCCTGGTATACTGGAGGGGACAGCGGTGATTTTTTGCCGCCTTTTGGAATGTAAGGAGTGAGGGTCCATGTCCGCCGCCCGCCAGTTCGATCTTCTCGAGCAGCTGCTGCTCCACCCCAGGCTCACCGCCCAGGAGCTGGCGGACCGCCTGGGGGTGTCGGAGCGTACCATCTACCGGGACGTGGAAGTCCTGTCCGCCGCAGGGGTCCCCCTCTGCGCCTGCCCCGGCAAGGGGGGCGGCTTCGCCCTGCTGGAGCACTATCTGCCCGACCGGACCCTCCTTACCCCCCAGGAGCAGTGCCGTCTTGTGTCCGCTCTGAAGGAGATGACCGGACCGGAGGGGGAGCCCGCCCTGGCCAAGCTGCGGCTTCTCTTCCGCCCGCAGGACCCGGACTGGCTGGCGGTGGAGCCCGGGCTGTGGACCTCCCCCCGGCACAGGGCCCGGTTCGAGCTGCTGCGGCAGGCCATTGTGGAGCGGCACCAGGTGGTCTTTGACTTCCTGGACCCCGCCGGAATCCCCGCCGGGCGCCGGGTGCTCCCCGCCAGACTGGTGTGCCAGGGGGGCGTGTGGTCCCTCCAGGGGTACTGTCTGGAGGAGGAGGACTACAGCCTCTTCCCCCTCTCCCGCATCACCTGCCTGGAGGACACCGGCGACGTCTTTCACCGCCCCCTGGCACCCCCCGCTCTGGAGGAGCAGGCTGCCCTGCCCCCGCTGTTCCGGGTCACTGCCCACCTGCGCTTTTCCCCCGCCGCCGCCCCCCGGCTGCTGGACGAGCTGGACGGGGAGAGCCCCGTGGTGCCCCTGGCGGACGGCTCCCTCCTGGTGACCCTCGTCTGCCCCCAGGGGAGCTGGCTGCTGTCCTACCTCCTCTCCTTCGGCCCTCAGGTGGAGGTCCTCTCCCCCCAGTGGCTGTCCGACGCCCTGACCCAGGCCGGGGCGGACATCGCCCGGGGGGGCGGGACGTAACGGCCCCCTCTCTATTTTTACTAAAAATTTTGCTTTCAGGACTTCCTTTTCTGATAAGTTCTCTTTCTTGTGTTTTTGACCAAACTGCGGTACACTGAGACCAGTTTTACCAGACACAAGGGGGATCACCATGGATACATCTCTGCGCCGGCCCTTCGGGGTCACCGCCTCCGGAGTGCCGGTGGAGGAGCTCACGCTGGACAACGGCATTCTCTCCTGCCGGCTCCTCACCTACGGGGGCATTCTTCGCTCCCTCCAGGTGCCCGACCGCCGGGGGGTCCCGGTGGACGTGGTGCTGGGGTTTGACACCCTGGAGGAGTACGAGAACCAGACCTATTACATCGGGGCCCTGGTGGGGCGGTGCGCCAACCGCATCGCCGGGGGCTCCTTCACCCTGGACGGGGCGCACTACAGCCTGGCGGTCAACAGCGGCCCCAACCACCTCCACGGCGGGACCGTGGGCTTTGACCGCAGGGTGTGGCAGGTGGCCTCCCTCACCCGGGAGGAGGCGGTGCTCGCCCTCACCAGTCCCCACGGGGAGGAGGGGTACCCCGGCGCCCTCTCCGTCCAGGTGGCCTACCGCCTGGAGGGGGCCTCCCTGGCCATCGAGTACCGGGCCGCCGCCGACCGGCCCACCCTGTGCAACCTCACCAACCACAGCTACTTCAACCTCTCGGGCCAGGGCAGCGGACCGGTGCTGGACCAGCTGCTCCAGATCCACGGGGAGAACTACACCCCCCTGGACGCCAACAGCGTCCCCACCGGGCAGATCGCCCCGGTGGAGGGCACCCCTTTGGACCTGCGCCGCCTCACCCCCCTGGGTGAGCACATCGGGGACCCCTTCCCCCAGCTGGAGCTGGCCAGGGGCTATGACCACAACTGGGTGATCGACGGGGCGGCGGGCACCCTCCGCCCGGCGGCGGCGGCCTTCTCCCCCGCCACAGGCATCTCCATGGTCCTGTCCACCACCCTGCCCGGGGTGCAGCTGTACACCGCCAACTACGTGGAGGAGGGTCTCCCCGGGAAGGGCGGCGCGGTCTACGGCCCCCGTCACGCCTTCTGCCTGGAGACTCAGTTCTTCCCCGACGCAGTCCACCACCCGGCCTTCCCCTCTCCGGTGCTGCGCCCGGGGGAGGAATACCGCCACACCGCTCTTTTCTCCTTCTCTGCCCGGTAAATCCCTGCGGGCCGCCCCATGAGGTTCATGGGGCGGCCCGCCTTTTCTTTGACGGCGGTGGACCCCATCAGTATAATGGAAGTATCAAGTCCGGCTGGAGCATCTGTCCCGCCGGAGAAAGGAGAGGTCTATGCTGCGTATCGCCGTCATCGAGGACAACCCCCAGTCCGCCCGGCAGCTGGAGGACTACGTGGACCGCTTTTCCGCCCGCCAGGGGGTGGAAACCGCCGTCACCCACTTGGGCCAGGCGGTGGACTTTCTGGAACACTACCGCCCGGTGTACGACCTGGTGCTCATGGATATCGAGCTGCCCCACATGGACGGCATGGAGGCCGCCCGGCGGCTGCGGGAGATGGATCAGCAGGTCACCCTGATCTTCGTGACCAACATGGCCCAGTTCGCTGTGAAGGGGTACGAGGTCCAGGCCTTTGACTACATCGTCAAGCCCGTGACCTACGGCAGCTTTGAGATGAAGCTCTCCCGTGCCCTCTCCCGCATCCAGAGCATGTCGGACGCCATTGTGGTCCCCCAGGCCAGCGGAGCCAGGCGGCTGCTGCTGCGGGACATCCGGTATATTGAGGTGCGGGGCCACAAACTCACCTTCCGCACCGAGCAGGGCACCCTGGAGGGGAGCGGCGCCCTGGGGGAACTGGAGGAGCGCCTGCGGGGCAAGGGGTTTTTGCGGTGCAACAAGTGCTACCTCATCAACCAGCGGCACATCGCCGCGGTGGAGGGGTACACGGTGGTCATGGCCGGCGGGGACCGGCTGCAGATCAGCCGCCTGCGAAAAAAAGAGTTCATGAGCGGCCTGGCCGACGCCATGGGGGAGGGCTGAGATGGATCTTCTCTCCTATTTCTCCGCCCACGGCTTTGTCTTTGAGCTGCTGGTGTCCTTTGCCGCCTTTACCTGGTGGCTCAAAAAGCGCCCCGCCTTTCCCCTGCGGGCCCTGGCCAGCGGGGCGGCACTGCTGGGGGCATCCATGGTGTGGAGCCTTCTCCCCCTGGAAAACGCCTGGACCCTCAGCCTGCGGTATGTGGTGTTTTTTGCCGTGTGCGTGGCGGGGCTCTTCTTCTGCTACCGCATCCGCCCCAGCCAGGCCCTCTTCCACGCCACCGCCGCCGGGGCCGCCCAGCACTTCTCCTTCAAGGCCGCCAGCGCCGCCCAGGATCTCGTTCTCCTCTCCCCCCTGGGAGAGAGCCCCCTCTCCCTCTGGGTCTACCCCGCCCTGGTGCCGGTGTTCCTGGGCCTGACTTATATTTTCTTTGCCCGCCCCCTGCGGCGGGACCGGACCGATACCCTGAAAAACAGCACCGTCATGGCCATGCTGGTGGCCATGCTGGTGATGGTCAACCTCTTTCAGAATTTCTTTGACGTCTACAGCCAGGGCATCCCGGTTCAGCTGTACCTCCTGTTCCAGCTCTTTGACCTGATGTGCTGTCTCTTCGTGCTCAGCCTCCAGTGTGCCGTGGGCCGTGGGGAGGGGCTGCGGCGGGACAACGACATCCTCAAACACGTGCTCCACCTCCAGCAGGAGCAGATGGAGTCCTCCAAGGAGACCATGGACCTGATCCAGGTGAAGTGCCACGACCTGAAAAACCAGCTGGCCACCCTGGGCAGCCGCATCCCCCAGGAGGAGATCGACGAGTTCAACCGGGCGGCCTCCATCCTGGGTTCGGCGGTCAAGACCGGCTGCGAGGCCCTGGACGTACTGCTCATGGAGAAGCTGCTGCTGTGTGAGAGCAAGGGCATCCAGCTCAGCTGCATGGCCGACGGGGCCAGTCTCTCCTTCCTCCGGCCTGCCCACATCTATTCCCTCCTGGGCAACGCCATTGACAACGCCATCGAGGCGGCCGGCAAGGTGCCCGACGGGGAGCGGCGGTGTATCAGCCTGAACATCCGCCCTGACCGGGGGATGGTGGTGGTCCACATTGAAAACCCCTACCAGGGGGAGTTGTCCCTGGCCGGGGGCCTGCCCCAGACCACCAAGGCGGACCGGCGGTACCACGGCTTCGGCATGAAGAGCATGAAGATGGTGGCCGAGCGCTACGGGGGCTGCCTCTCCCTCCGGGCGGAGGGTGGCATCTTCTCGCTGAACATTCTCCTGCCCATTCCCGCCGCAGTTCAGGCGTCCAAAACGACATTTTAGGCAGAACCTGTTGTGTTTGCCCGGGGAAGGGCCTACTCTGAGAGCAGAACATCTGATTTTCTGATAGAGAGGTGCCTGTCCATGAGAGCGATCCCCTTCAACACCGGCTGGACCTTCCGCCCCCTGGAGGAAGAGGGCCCCGCCCTCCCCGTTACCCTCCCCCACGACGCCATGCTCGCCGAGCCCCGCAGCGAGACCTCCGCCGGGGGCATCAACACGGGCTGGTACCGGGGACGCGACTACCGCTATACCAAGGTCTTTACCCCCGACCCCCAGTGGGAGGGCCAGGTCCTCACCCTGGAGTTTGAGGGAGTATACCACAATGCCGAGGTGTGGCTCAACGGCAGGCAGCTGGCCTTTCGTCCCTACGGGTACACCAACTTCTACGTGGAGCTGACGGAGAAGCTGGTCTTTGGGGCGGAGAATACCCTGGAGGTCATCGCCCGCAACGCCGACCAGCCCAACAGCCGCTGGTACTCCGGCGCGGGCATCTACCGGCCGGTGACGCTGTGGGTGGCTCCGAAGGAACACATTCTCCTAAACAGCCTGCGCCTGCGCACCCTGTCCCTCTCCCCCGCTGTGGTGGAGGTCTCCCTGCGCACCGCAGGGGCCGGCACGGTGGAGGTGGAGATTCTGGACGGTGGGCGGGTGGTGGCCTCTGCCCAGGGCGTCAGCGACGGCAGCTTTGTCCGGGAGATCACCATTCCGGAGGGACAGCCCTGGAGGGTGGACGCCCCCCATCTCTATACCTGCCATGTCCGCTTCGGTCAGGACACGGACCAGACCGCCTTCGGTCTGCGCACCCTGGAGTGGGGGGAGAAGGGACTCCTCCTCAACGGAGAGCGGGTGATCCTGAAGGGGGCCTGCATCCACCACGACCACGCCATGCTGGGGGCCTGCTGCTACCCGGATGCGGAGGAGCGCCGGGTGCGCCTGCTGAAGGAGACGGGGTACAACGCCCTGCGCAGCGCCCACAACCCCTGTTCCAAGGCCCTGCTGGAGGCCTGCGACAAGCTGGGCATGCTGATGATGGACGAGTACATCGACCACTGGTACATCCACAAGACCGAGCACGACTATGTGGACTACTTCATGGACTGGTGGAAGCAGGACCTGAAGGACATGGTGGACAAGGACTACAACCACCCCTGCGTGGTGCTCTACTCCACGGGCAACGAGGTGTCCGAGACCGCCCAGCCCAGAGGCATTGTCCTCACCGGCCAGATGACGGAGTACCTCCACAGCCTGGATGCCACCCGGCCCGTGACCTGTGGGGTGAATATTTTCTTCAACTTCCTCAGCTCCATCGGCTTTGGGGTGTACAGCGACGCGAAGGCCAAAAAAGAGGCCCTGGCGGCGGAGAAGCGCAAGGCCGCCGGGGAGAAGCCCAAAAAGAAAAAGGCCGTGGGCAGCCAGTTCTTCAACGACCTGGCGGGCCTCATGGGGGACGGCTTCATGAAGCTGGGGGCCACCCTCCACGGCTGCGACGTAAAGACCCGGGACGCCTTTGCCAACATGGACATCGCCGGATACAACTACGGCATCCTCCGGTACAAAAAGGACCTTAAGCGCTACCCCAAGCGGCTCATCCTGGGCAGTGAGACCTTCTGCAGCGACGCCTATCAGTTTTATGAGATGGCCAAGGAGCACCCCCGCATCATCGGCGACTTCGTGTGGGCGGGCATGGACTACCTGGGGGAGGTGAGCATCGGCTCCTGGGAGTACAAGGACTACGCCCCCACCTTCGGCGGCGGCGTGGGCTGGGTATCCGCCGGGTCGGGCCGCATCGACCTGACGGGCAAGCCCCTGGGTGAGGCCCTGTACACCCGGGTGGCTCTGGAAAAGGATCCGGGCCCCTACATCGCCGTGTGCCCTGTCAACCACACCGGGGACAAGCACTCCCCCTCCGCCTGGAAGATGTCCAACGCCATGGACAGCTGGAGCTGGCGGGGCTGTGGGGGGAAAAAGGCCGACGTGGAGGTGTACGCCCGGGCCGCCCGGGTGCGCCTGCTGGTGAACGGCAGGACCGTGGGAGAAAAGGCCCTGAAGGGGGACTGCATCGCCCGGTTCCGCTGCACCTATGAGGACGGCACCGTCACCGCCGTGGCTCTGGACGCCCACGGGGCGGAGCTGGGCCGGACCACCCTGGGCACCGCCGGGCCTGAAACTCAGCTGCGGGCCGACCCGGAGGCCCCTTCCGTAGCTCCGGGCCGCCTGAGCTACATCCGCCTGCGCTACACCGACGGGGAAGGGATCACCAAGCCCCTGGAGCGGGGGATGCTGAAGGTGACCGTCACCGGCGGCGCCCTGCTGGGTCTGGGCAGCGCCTGTCCCTACAACGAGGGCAGCTATCTCAGCCAGGAGACCGACACCTACTACGGCGAGGCCCTGGCGGTGGTCCGGGCCGGGGAGGCGGGAACTGTGACCCTCACGGTTGCCGACGGCACCTATACCGCCTGCGCTGCGGTGGCCATCACACCGGCAGAGTAAATGCGCGCAAACCGCCCCGCGCCCCACTTGTGGGCGCAGGGCGGTTTATCTTTGCGATTGTATCTCCGTGGGAAATATGGTACAATGTCATATAGTGTTTTGAATCTTTGCGCCCAGGCGCGGAAGGAGCGTCCCCCATGGATTCTACCATACATAAATTCAGAAGCGCGGTGGTGGGCGGGTTTAACCGCTACGACGTGCTGCACTATATCGAGGCGGCCAACGCCGAGCACCGCCGGCAGCTCTCCCAGCTGCAAAGCCAGCTCCAGGAGGTCACCGAGGAGCGGGACCAGCTGTCCAAGGCGGTGGACGGACTCCAGAGCGAGACAGGCACTGTGGCCGCCGAGCAAAAGCGGGTCCGCTCCTCTCTGGAAGAGAGCACCCGCAGCCTCACCACCGTGCGGCTGGAGCTGGAGCGCACCACTAAGGAGCTGGAGGAAGCCCGGCAGGAGCTCTCCCGTCTCCAGGCCCAGGTGGAGCAGTACGAGCCCATGGCCCGCCAGTATGAGGGGCTGAAGGACCGGGTGGCCACCGTGGAGCTGGACGCCCATCAGAAGGCCCAGGCCACCCTGGACCAGGCCCAGGCGGAGGCCCAGGCTATCCTGCGGACCTCTCAGGAGTGGCTGAACCAGGTCCAGGCCGACTATGAGGGGCTGCGGGGCGAGCTCACCGCCTCCGCCGATGCCGCCGCCCAGGAGCTGCTCCAGGCCTCCCGGACCATCCAGGCCATCTCCGAGCGCTTCCAGGCCCATGACGACGGCCTGCGCAGGCTCACCGGCGGGGACAGCCAGAGCGCCCCGAAGGAGGGCGAGGAGATATGAGCGCGGTACACACCCTTACCACCGATGCCCTGCCCGAGGCCATCCCCCACCTGCACATGGGGGACCGGGTGCTCCTGTCGGGCACCATCTACACCGCCCGGGACGCCGCCCACAAGCGGCTGTTTGCCCTGCTGGACGGCGAGGAGCCCCTGCCCCTCCCCCTGAAGGGCACCACCATCTACTACGCCGGTCCCACCCCGGGGCAGAAAGGCATGGCGGCGGGGGCCTGCGGCCCCACCACCTCCAGCCGCATGGACCTGTACGCCCCCCGGCTGCTGGATTTGGGGCTGTGCGCCATGATCGGCAAGGGCAACCGCGCCCAGGCCGTCCAGGATGCCATCATCCGCAACAAGGGCATCTACCTGGCGGCAGTTGGAGGCGCCGGCGCTCTCATCGCCAAGTGCATCCGCAGCGTCCAGGTCATTGCCTTCGAGGACCTGGGGTGCGAGTCCATCAAGCGCATGACCATTGAGGACCTGCCCCTCACGGTGGCCATCGACTCTACCGGCGGCAACCTCTACACCGCCGGCCAGGCCGCCTGGGCCCGCTGAAACACCCAAACATCCAAGCCGCCTGTTGAACAGGTGGTGTGAACAGGCCCTATTGGGGCCTGCCGCCTGTGCCGCCCCTTCAGGGGGCACGAAATTGATTCGTCACCCACAATTTCATCTCTGGCAGCCCCCTCCCCGGGGGCTGCTTTTATTATGTAGAAAAAAGCCCGGGCGATCTCAAAACGAGATCTCCCGGGCATGACGAGCCCAAGCGGATCGACTCCTCCCCTTGCGGATGAGCGCTGTGCGCTCTTGCAAACGGAGCGCCCTTCTCCCGGTGCACTTGAAATCTTCCCGCCTATTTTAACCGCTCTCATTGGGGATCTGGGTCCGACGATACTCCGTTGGGCGCATCTGTGTCACATCCTTGAATGCTTTTGAGAATTTTCCCTGGGTTTCGTACCCAACCTGGTCTGCGATTGCAGAAATGGGAAGGTCTGTTTCCCGCAACAGCCTCATGGCCTGCTCCATACGATACTCTTTCATATAAGTGGCGATAGGCAGGCCATACACCGCCTTAAAGACCTCTTTCAGAGTGGATGTGTTCATGAGATGCTGCCTGGAAAGCTCCTCAATGGTAAAGCGCTGATCCAAATGCTCTATCATCTGGCGGTGGATTTCTTTGATCCGCTCTGTCTGTTGGGAACCGTATTGTGTCAGTGTATGCTTTTCTGGCTGCACGTTTGAGAGATAAAGCAGCAGCTCCTGGATTTTCAACTGTAGATAAGCCCTGCGCCGGAAAGCGGGAGCGGAATACAGGGGTGCAAAGACCCCATTTATCTCTGAGCAGGCAGGGACGACCACCGGTTTTTCGGAGCAAAAGGCGGCTTGTATCTTTTGAAGATCCACACCGGACTCTTTCAGAATTTCCGGACAATTTGCTGCCAGGACCGGAAGATCTATTGAAAGAGAAATGCCCTCCCCGTAGCCCAACGGAAACATCATGGCCGAGTCTGCGCAGCAAGCGGCACTGTGCGCGGCGAGATCTCCGGCACCCAGATAAACCGCTGTGCCTCCCCGCATATTCCAGCCCACCCGGCCGCTGCGGCAATAAAACAGCTCCAGGACGGAGGGGGACGCCGCGTGGTGTACGGTAATTTCCTGGGCAAGCAGCAGATTGTAGGAGGCGTCAACGCCGGGGAACACATGGTAGGCCTCTATTTTCCCCTTCCCCACTGTTTTTGCAGAAAATTGATGGGTCAGGAGGACATACTCCCGGCCGGAAGGAGGGTTGTGGACCACCGTCACTCCTCCCTCCGGAACATCCTGCAATCGCTGGGCGATATACGCCGGTTCCCGTTGCTTCATACCGGCTTCCTCACAAGCTCTCTTTTGACGGACAGGCGAGCTCCATCAGGTGTTCAATCATGTGGTGAAGCAGCTGTGCCTGCTGTGTATTTGCCGCAGTATAATAGACCTCTTTCCCCTCCCTGCGGTTGACGATCAGTCCCGCCGATCGCAGCAGCTTGAGGTGATGGGATACTGCAGGACTGCTCATCCCCACTATGGCAGAGAGATTGACGACACACTCCTCACAGTGGCACAGCAGCCAGAAAATACGCAGGCGGCTTCCGTCCCCCAGCTGCTTAAAAATCTCTGACAGGATCTGAAAATTCCCCACACTGGGCAGGTTGTGCAGTTCTTTCTCCATGGTCTGCCCATGGTCGTGGGGCAACAATCGTTCTGACATGATGGAACCTCCTGTTTTACCCGGTATATGCGGGATGGTACGGCAATCCGCTCAGGGGATGTACTTCATCCCCCATTGGGAAATGGCATAGAAAACCGGCAGCAGATCCCTGCCCTTCTCCGTCAGAGTATACTCCACCCGGGGCGGGATCTCGTTGTACTGCTCCCGGTGCACCAGGCCATCCCCTTCCAGCTCCTTCAATGCGTTGGTGAGCATGGTGTTGGTAATGGGTTTGAGCATCTTTTTCAGCTGCCCAAACCGCATGGGAGATTGGATGCACAGCTCGTAGATGATCTGGAGTTTCCATTTCCCCTGGAGCATCTGGACCACCGGTGTGACCGGGCAGTTCCCGTTTTCTGTGAGGATAACGCTGCCAACTCGCTTTTGAAATTCCTCATAGGTCATGGATTGGTTCATGGAGCAGTCCTCTCTATCAGTATGGTTTTTCGTACTAAGTACAAATATTCTGCGTACTTGCACCATTCTTTCTTCTAAGTATAATAATTATATCGACATCCAAGCAGTATGTCAATCACACAACCTATAGAGAGTGAGGCTTTGGTTTATGAAAGAACTGAACATCATGGAGGCCACCGTCCTGACCTCCCCCAATCCGCTGACTCTGATCTGTTCCCAGAACGAGGACGGCACCACCAATCTGGCCCCCATCTGCTTTGTGTCCTACCTGTCTTTCAACCCGCCCATGGTCGGGTTTGCCGCCGGCAGACAGTCCCACACCGGCAAGCGGGTGCGGGAGACCGGCAAGGTCATCGTGACTGTTCCGGGGGAGAGCCTGACCCGGGCGGTGGTGGCCTGCGGCAGTTCCACCGGCGCCACGACCCACAAAGTGGAAGAAAACCACATTGAGATGACCTCCGTGGAGGGCAGCGACATTCAGATTCCCGCGGATACCCGCCTTGCCATGGTGGCCACTTTGCAGCAATCCGTGGAGGTGGGCGACCACATCCTGCATATCTGCCAGGTGGACAAGTTCCTGGGCGATGAGAGCAAGCAGGGCCTCTATGCCTGGAACGGCTTTGGCAAAGTCGCCCCGGCAGTGGAAGGCTGATAACCGTTATATCAGTGGGATACGTCAGATCTTGTCCGCCAGCTCCGCGGCCTGCCGACAGCCGTCCGTCTTGTGGATGTCGCCCACGTTCAAGACGCCGGGAATCAGCACTTCGCCCACCATCTTCCACTTGTTGAGGGCAGCGGTCCGCTTCATGGGCATGCGCACGCCGTCCAGTACAGTGAGATCCTCCTCCTCGCAGCAGGCGATGAGGGCGCACTCCTTGCCGGTGATGTCCTTCCCGATCCCCCCTTCTCCTTTTGTGAAAGGAAGGGGGGCTCTATTTGCCCAAACAGAAAAACCATTTGCCCAAACGGAAGAATATCGTCCCAAGGTATTGACGGCGGGAGGTTCTCCGGGTATGATGGCATTACAGTTAAATGTTTGCTTAATCGTTGCAATGAATATGCAGTGTTCAGAGAGGAGTTTTCAACATGAAAAAGACCTACAGGATTGAAGTGGACTGCGCCAACTGCGCCAATCTGATGGAGACGGCCGCCCGCAAGACTTCCGGTGTTCAGACGGCCACCGTGAACTTCATGACCCAGAAAATGATCGTGGAGTTTGAAGACGGCCATGATCCTGCCGGCGTCATGCAGGATGTGGTCAAGGCCTGCAAGAAGGTAGAACCCGACTGCGAGATCTTTCTGTAAAGCACCCCCTCTTTTAAGGTGGAAAACGCCCTGAGAGCTGCCGCTTACAGGGTGTTTTCTCTTGGTAATTGACCAATAAGCAAACAACAGCGGAAAGGAGAATGGGCAATGCAGGAACTTATTGTGAATATTCTGCTGCTTGCAGTGGCGCTTCTGGCGGCAGTGCTGCAGCTCATAGGCCGGAAACCCAGCAGCGGTATGACAAGAAAACAAAAAATCATGCTCTGGCGCATTCTGACAGCTGCGGTACTGCTGTTGGGGCTCCAGTCTTTGGGAGCAGGTGCCTTTGATTCACTGGGCGGCGCAGGACGCTGGCTGCGGCTGGCGCTCTATCTGGTGGACTACCTGGTCATCGGCTATGATATCCTGCGCAAGGCCTATAGAGGCATCCGCAATGGTCAGGTCTTTGATGAAAACTTCCTGATGGCGGTGGCCACCCTGGGCGCCCTGGCCCTGGCAGTCTATGAAAACGGGGACTACCTGGAGTCCATTGCGGTGATGCTGTTCTATCAGGTGGGCGAGTGGTTTCAGAGTTACGCCGTGGGCAAAAGCCGCCGGAACATCAGCGACCTCATGGACATCCGGCCTGACTACGCCAACGTAGAGCGCAACGGCAAACTGGAACAGGTGGATCCGGATGAGGTGGAGATCGGGTCCACCATCGTAGTTCAGCCCGGAGAAAAGGTGCCCATCGACGGCACAGTGGTGGAGGGAACCTCTACTCTGAATACCGCCGCCCTCACCGGAGAGTCTCTGCCCCGGGAGGTGCAGACCGGAGACGCCATCATCAGCGGATGCATCAACATGACCGGGCTGTTAAAGATCCGGACCACCAAGGAGTTTGGAGAGTCCACCGTCTCCAGGATCCTGGATCTGGTGGAAAACGCCTCCTCCCGCAAGTCCAAGTCGGAGGACTTTATCTCCCGCTTCGCCCGGATCTATACCCCCGCTGTGTGCTATGCCGCCCTGGCGCTGGCCATTCTCCCTCCTCTGGTACTCATGCTGGGATTGGGACAATCTCCCGCTTGGGAGACCTGGATCTACCGGGCTCTCACCTTCCTGGTGGCCAGCTGCCCCTGCGC
This sequence comes from uncultured bacterium, assembly GCA_949293245.1. GTDB lineage: Bacteria > Bacillota > Clostridia > Oscillospirales > Oscillospiraceae > CASFCS01. The sequence goes on from CASFCS010000006.1 coordinate 41,142, forward strand.
CCTGGTCATCAGCATTCCCCTGAGCTTCTTCGCCGGCATCGGCGGAGCCAGCAAGGCCGGTGTACTGGTGAAGGGCTCCAACTATCTGGAGACTCTGTCCCAAACCCGGATTGTGGTGTTTGATAAAACCGGCACCCTGACCCAGGGGGTCTTTGAAGTCAACGGTATTCACCACAACCAGCTGGAAAACGACAAATTGGTGGAGTATGCCGCACTGGCGGAATCGGCCTCCAGCCATCCCATCAGCAAGAGCCTGCAAATGGCCTACGGCAAGGAAATCGACCGCAGCCGGGTGTCCGGCATCCAGGAAATCAGCGGCAACGGGGTCACTGCCCTGGTGGACGGTCACGCTGTGGCAGCGGGCAATGAAAAGCTGATGGACCGTCTGGGTGTTCCCTACATCAGCTGCCACAGTGTGGGCACCATCATTCACATGGCGATTGACGGCCAGTACGCCGGGCACATCGTCATCTCCGACGTGGTAAAGCCCACCTCCAAGCAGGCCATCCAGGCCCTGAAATCCGCCGGTGTATACAAGACGGTGATGCTCACCGGGGATGCCGGGCAGGTAGCCCATCAGGTAGCGGCAGAGCTGGGGGTGGATCAGGTGTACAGCCAGCTGCTCCCGGCCGACAAGGTGGAAAAAGTGGAGGAGCTCCTGGCCCGGAAGCGCGGCAAGGAAAAGCTGGCCTTTGTGGGGGACGGCATCAACGACGCCCCCGTACTGGGTCGGGCGGACATTGGCATCGCCATGGGAGCCATGGGTTCTGACGCCGCCATTGAGGCCGCCGATGTGGTTCTTATGGATGATGACCCCATGCAGATTGCCAAGGCCATCAAAATCTCCCGCAAGTGCCTGGGCATCGTGTATCAGAACATCGTGGTGGCCATCGGCGTGAAGCTGCTGTGCCTGGTGCTGGTGGCTCTGGGATTTGCCAACATGTGGCTGGCGGTCTTTGCTGATGTGGGCGTCATGATTCTGGCGGTTCTGAACGCTATTCGGGCTCTTTTTGTCAAAAAATTATAAGCATACCACGCTCTATCCCAGGCGGGGAGCCGGTATAGAACTGAATGGTTTTCCATGAACAGACATCCATCTCCAGCGAAAAAATGGAGATGGATGCCTGATTATATAAAGAAAAATGGGGGTGTCCTCCTTTGGACACCCCCATTCTGAAGTTGTAGGGCAGATTTCCTGTGGTGCTGACCTTCGATCCCTGCTATATGGGAGAGAGCGCAGACGAACCCCGCCACGTCTCCTCCCCTGCGGAACAGGGGGAGGAAACCATCATGCAGCAAAGCACGTTTTATGTGACCGCAGGAGGAGAAACCTTTTCTGCCACCTTTGCGGATAATTCCGGCGCCCAAGCCTTGAAAGAACTGCTGGCTGACGGAGATATTACAATCCGGATGAGCGATTACGGCGGCTTTGAAAAGGTTGGCTCCCTGGGCCGGAGCCTGCCCACCAGCAACAGCCAGACCACCACCCAGGCCGGCGACATCGTACTCTATCAGGGGAATCAGATTGTCATGTTCTACGGCTCCAACACCTGGAGCTGCACGCGGCTGGCGAGAATCGAGAACCTGACGGGCTGGCGGGACGCGCTGGGCAGCGGAACGAAAGCCGCCCGCGGTCTGATTTTGATTTGCGTAAGCCACAGACAGAGGAAAAGCAAAGTCTGCTTTGCCGCCATGGCAAAACGCAGGACCCGGTTTGGTCTGACCATTCACTAAAAACGCCGCCTCTTTAAAGTCCAGTTATGGTTCGCTTTTTACACTGGCTTTACCAGTTCCCAAAAAGGAGGCCCCGCCTGTGAAGAATCAGATGACCTTTCAGCGGTATGAATTCAAATATTTGATGGATACGCGCCAGCTGCAGGCCGTACTGGCCGCCATGGCGCCCCATATGGTACCGGACGAATACAGCCACAGCTCCATCCGAAACCTGTACCTGGACACCCCGGACTTCCGGCTCATTCGCCGCAGCCTGGAAAAGCCGGTCTATAAAGAGAAGCTCCGCATACGCAGCTACGGTCGTGCCGGCGGGGCGGAAAAGGTCTTTGTGGAGCTGAAAAAGAAGTACCGCTCGGTGGTATATAAGCGCCGCGTCTCCATGCCCCAGGATCAGGCGCTGGGCTGCGTGGCCGGGACGGAGCTCTGGCCCGACAGCCAAATCGGGGCGGAGCTTGCCTATGCCGCCGACTTTTACAAGACCCTGCGCCCGGCGGTATTTCTCTCCTATGAGCGGGATTCCTACCGCGGCGTGGAGGATGAGGACTTCCGGGTGACCTTTGACCGGGAGATCCGATACCGCCGGGAGGCGCTGACCCTGGACTCCGACACCCGGGGTATCCCCATTCTTCCGCCCGGCCGGGTGCTGATGGAGCTGAAAGTGGCCGGAGGGCTTCCTTTTTGGATGGCCCATGTGCTGTCGGAGCAGAGGCTGTTCAAAACCTCCTTTTCCAAATACGGCACGGCCTATGAGAATATCCTGCTCACCGGGCAGAGAGGAGAACAAAAATATGCTTGATACCTTGTTTCGCGGACTGTTTGACACAACGCTCACCGATACCATTGCCCCCGGCGACTTTCTGCTGTGTGTAGGCGTGTCTCTGCTGCTGGGACTGCTGCTGTGCGCCATGACCATGTGGCACTCCCGGTTCAGCCGGAGCCTGATGGTCACCCTGGCCATCCTGCCCACCGTGGTGTGCGTGGTCATCATGATGGTCAACGGCAATGTGGGGACCGGCGTGGCGGTGGCCGGCGCCTTCAACCTGGTGCGCTTCCGCTCCGCTCCCGGCTCCGCCCGGGAGATTGCAGCGCTGTTTGTGGCCATGGGAGCCGGTCTCATCACCGGCATGGGCTACCTGGGCTACGGCATTTTGTTTGCCGTAATCCTGGGGGCGGCCATGATGGTCTACAATGCTGTCAGCCTCCGCTCCGGGGCGGTGAGTATGACGGAGCGCACGCTGCACATCACCATTCCGGAGGATCTGGACTATGCCGGCGTTTTTGAGCCCATTTTGCATCAATACACCCGCCGGTATTCCCTCACCCAGGTGAAGACCACCAACATGGGCAGCCTGTTCAAGCTGACCTATGACCTGACTTTAAAAGATCCTGCCCAGGAAAAAAATTTTATCGACCAGCTGCGGCTGCGCAACGGCAACCTGGAGATCTCCCTGGGACACCAGGACAACGCTGTGGCCACGCTGTAAAAGGAGACGATTCAAGTATGAAAAGGACAAAATACAGGGGTATTGCTGTGCTGCTGTGCGCCCTGCTGGCTCTCAGCGGCTGCGGAGCACAGACTTCGGAAGAGACATCATCGGCCACGGACACTGCCGCCTCTGAGGAGGCGGCGGTTACCACGGTATCCACCATTGATACAGCCAGCCTCTTCAGCGACCGGGACCTGGAGGGGACCTACGACGAGAGCGCGGCCATCGCCATAGAGCTGAACGGAGACAGCGCTTCCTGTGACTCCGATGCAGTGGTCATAGAGGGCAGCCGGGTCACCATCGGGGCGGAGGGGGTCTATCTCCTCTCGGGCACCCTCACCGACGGCCAGATCGTGGTCAACGCCGGGGAGACCGACAAGGTGCAGCTGGTTCTGGCCGGTGCCAACATCACCAGCAGCACCTCCGCCGCCATCTATGCCCTGGAAGCGGATAAGGTCTTTGTCACCCTGGCGGAGGGGACGGAAAACACCCTGACCAACGGCGGGGAGTATGTGGCCATCGACGACAACAACATCGACGCCGTGATCTTCGCCAAGACGGATCTGACCCTGAACGGCTCCGGCAGTCTGACCATCAACGCCCAGGCCGGGCACGGCGTGGTGTCCAAGGATGACCTGGTCATCACCGGCGGCAGCTATACCGTCACCGCTGCCAGCCACGGCCTCTCCGGCAAGGACAGCATTGCCATCGCCGACGGTACCTTCCACATCACCTCCGGCAAGGACGGCATCCACGCGGAAAATGCGGACGATCTCTCCCTGGGTACCCTCTACATCGCCGACGGCAGTTACACCATTGCCGCCCAGGGGGATGCTATAAGCGCCCAGGGGGCCCTTCAGATCGACGGCGGCACCTTTGATCTGTATACGGGAGAAGGCAGCGCCAGCGTGGACCTGGCCACCAGCGATGCCGGCCAGATGGGCGGCGGCCCCTGGGGCGAAATGGGCGCACAGGTGGAGACAACTGTCACCGAGACGGAGGAGGACTCCGTCAGCCAGAAGGGCATCAAGGGCGAAAGCACCTACACCATCAACGGCGGCACCTTCACCATCGACAGTGTGGACGACTGCCTCCATGCCGGCGGTGTGATGACGATAGTTGCCGGAACGTTTACCCTCAGCAGCGGCGATGACGCCGTCCACTGTGACGACGCCCTCACCATCCAGAGCGGCACCTTCACCATTTCCTACTGCTATGAGGGCATCGAGGGTCTGTCCATCACCATTGAGGACGGAACTTTTAATATCACCTCCAGCGATGATGGCCTCAACGCCGCCGGCGGCGCGGACAGCTCCGGCTTCGGCGGCTTCGGCGGACGGCCCCAGGACACCTTTGCCTCCAGTGCTTCCGATGAAAGCATCTTCATGACCATCAACGGCGGTACCTTTACCGTGGTTTCCTCCGGCGACTGCCTTGATTCCAACGGAGATCTGACCATCAACGGCGGTACCCTGGAGCTCACCTGCAACGGCAACGGCGACACGGCCCTGGACTGTGACGGCACCTATACCAACAACGGCGGCGAGGTGACCACCAACGACGGCTCAGAGGAGAATCCAGGCCAGATGGGCGGCGGCCAGCCTGGTGGAGGGCGGCCGGACGGCGCCAATGGCGGCGGGCGTCCCAATGGACAGACCCTTCCCTCCAACACCTGAATTGGTTCTATCGGTTCTCGAACGACCCATAATCAGAAATGAATATACCGGGGACACCCAGGTGTCCGACACTGCACTCACCTCCACCGGCACAGACAAAAGCGCCGTCTTGGTAGCCGCTGGCATGGACCCGGCAGAGATGAGCTTGGTACAGGGGCGGAGAGATCCGGGCGGAGTTTCAGAGTCAAGGTTAAGACATAACGAGACCGGGAAGATCGTGTAAATGGAAAACACGATCTTCCCGGCCTTTTTTTAGAATGGATTTCACCTGATATACGGCCTTTCAGCAGTTGCTGGAGATGGTCACACCCACGCCGCCAGGGGAGCATTCTCCCCAATGATGCGCCTCATCCCACACAGTAGAATTCCATCCAGTGGTTGATCTGCAAAAAGTAGGCCAGCATCTGAGGGCCCGCCATCAGCTGGCCGAACCAGGGCTTGCCGTAATCCTTGGGCTGGGAAAGAAACCGCCGTGCCTTCTTCTGATCCAGAAAACGGTGGATGGGCGCATGAGGATCATCCAGCAGGCGCTGGAACCGCTCCGCCAGCAGCGCCTCGTATGCCGGGGAATAGGTCTTGGGGTAGGGGCTCTTTTTCCGATACAGCAGCTCCGGCGGAAGAAGATCCTTACAGGCGTCCCGCAGCAGCCTCTTTTCCATCCCGTCCTGGTATTTCATGCTCCACGGCACGTTATAGACATACTCCACGATCCGGTGGTCCGCAAAGGGCACCCGGGCCTCCAGGCCCCAGGCCATACTGGTGCGGTCCATCCGGTCCAGCAGGGTCTGCATGAACCAGCGCAGATTGAGAAAGCTCATCTCCCGCCGGCGGCGCTCCTCTCCCTGTTCCTCCGGCAGCGCCGGAACCTGGGCCAGGGTATCCAGATACCTCTGCCGGATATAGTCCTCCAGATCCAGCTGCCGAAGCGCCTCATCCGACAGCAGCGCCGTCCGGGCCGACAGGTCAGCGGACCAGGGGAACCCATCTGTATGCAGCAGCTCCTCCCGATAGAACCAGGGGTAGCCGCCGAATATCTCGTCGGCGCATTCGCCGGTGAGGGCCACCTTGTTGTGCTGCTTCACCAGGCCGCAGAAGTAGAGGAGAGAGGCGTCCACATCGGTCATGCCCGGCAGGTCCTTCATCTTCACGGCGTCCTCCAGCAGATCGGCCAGGGTGACCTCGTCACACTCCAGATAGGTGTGGTGCAGAGGATACAGGGAGAGCACCTGGTCCACAAAGGGGCGGTCCCGGGTGGGCTGGAAGGCGTTGGACTGAAAACAGTCGTCATTGTGGGCAAAGTCGAAGGAAAAGGTATTTAAGGTTTTGCCCTCCCCCTCCAGCTGCCGGGAGGCCAGGGCGGTGACCACGCTGGAGTCGATGCCCCCGGACAGGAAGCTGCACACCGGCACATCGGACACCAGCTGCCGCCGCACTGCGTCCCGCAGCAGCCAGGACACCCGCTCCACCGTCTCCGCATAGCTGTGGGTATGGGGCCTGGCCTCCAGGGACCAGCAGGGGTACTCTTTCATGCCTGCCCGGGAACACTCCACCATGCAGCCCGGCTTTACCTCCAGCAGCCCCCGGAACACGCCGCAGCCTGGGGTTCGTGCCGGTCCCACCCCAAAAATTTCCCGAAAGTTGTCCAGATCCGCACGGGGTGTGATTCCAGGATAGGCAAACAGGGCTTTGGGTTCTGAACCAAATACCAGGGTGGTTCCTTCCAGAGCATAAAACAGAGGTTTCACCCCCAGCCGGTCCCGGCAGAGAAAGAGGGCATCCCGCCGTTCGTCCCAGACAGCAAAGGCGAAGATTCCATTGAGCTTTGGGGCGATTTCCATTCCGTACTCCATGTATCCGCAGAGAATCACCTCGGTATCGCAGGTGGTTTCAAAGCGGTATCCACGGCAGTGCAGCTCCTCTTTCAGCTCCTCCGTGTTGTAAATCTCCCCATTAAAGACAATGGCATATTCCCCTTTTCCCCCCTGCCGCACCATGGGCTGGGCGCCGCCGGCCAGGTCCCGGATGGACAGCCGGGTGTGAGCCAGCCCCACATTGCGCCGCAGATATTCCCCTGTCTGATCGTGTCCCCGGTGTGCGATGGCATTTCGCATCTTTCGGAGTACCGCAGTCCACTGCTGGGCATCTTGTAGACAATTCCTCTTAAAATCGCAAAATCCGACAATTCCGCACATAGAGATACACCTCAGAGCAAAAAATTCAGGGTACTTCTTTTTGAAAGACAGCCCTTGCTGCTCTGCCTCAGTATATGACAGCCTCCGCCCTCTGATACCAGCGTATCACCAGCTGCCTTTGCCAGCAGAACAGGGGTTGACAAAAAAAGCATTTCGATTGTAATTACCAATGGTAACTATATGGGGAAAAGAAATTCGGTTCAATCCCCAGTGCCGCAAATTCCTTGCCATCGGCCTGCCCCTGGCGTTGCAGGAATGTCTGGCCCAGCTGTCCTTCCTGGCGCTGTGTGCGTTTGTGAATCGCCTGAGTCTGAAGGCCTCTTCCGGGTATAGCGTAGCCAGCAAGATCGTCAACTTCGCCATGCTGGTTCCCAGCGCCCTTATGCAGTCTATGGCATCCTTTGTGTCTCAGAATGTGGGGGCAGGCAATCTGAAGCGTGCAAAACAATCTATGTTTACCGGGATCGGTGTGGGCCTTGGTTTTGGCTGTGTGGTGTTCGCCCTGGTCATGCTCAAGGGCGATGTGCTGGCAGGCTTCTTCTCCACCGATGGGGCCGTCATTCAAAAGGGCTTTGAGTACTTAAAGGGGTTTGCCCCGGAGACCATCGCCACCGCCGTCCTCTTCAGTATGGTGGGTTACTTCAACGGAAATCAGAGAACCCTCTGGGTCATGATTCAGGGGTTGGTTCAAACCCTTCTGGTCCGCCTTCCCATGGCATATTTTATGAGCATTCAGCCAAACGCAAGCCTGACCCGGATCGGCCTTGCCGCCCCGGTGTCCACGGCGGTTGGGATCCTTTTGAATGTTGGATTTTATATTTATTTTGTCCGCCGGCAAAACAGCGAGGCTCAATACAATCTCATGGCTGACAATAGAAGCAGAGCCTGACAGCAGGCCAGCCCGCTAGCCGCAAAAAGGTAGAACATCAGCGGCAGTTACGGGATGGGTCCACCACAAAGCATTGGGCATGGTTTTAAACCAGATAGGCCACAGGGTGAAACAAGGGCCCGTCGCAGATAGATCCCGCACAGCGCGGGCCAATCCCTTGAACAGCACCCGGGGCTCCGCCGCTGATTTTCTCCCTTTGCTTGTGTTGTATAAACTAAGAACAAAGCAACGAGCGAGGTTTGGAACCCGAAAGGGTTTCCAAACCTCGCTCGTTTTTTGGCTCATTTTGCAACGGGCCCGTTCAATCAATTACTGGTACAAGGTTCATTGTTTGCGCTGGGTGATTTTTTCAGGAGTGGACGCAGTTGTTCGTATTCCGGGCTGCCCCTGAAAAAGGCAAACTCCTCGCTGCGCTCTACATCCTCTGTAATCCGGTCATAGAGAGATTGGGCCAGGGCTGTCAGATTCCCGTCTCCCATGTGGCGGTAAAGGGGGCACTCCTGGGGGAGCCAGGGTTCTTTCAGTGCGGGCAGGATGTGACGGAGGGCGGACAGACAGGCGACCTTGTCCTTACGGAGAGAAGCCAGCTGGAATTTGGCGGTGTAGGGGATCCACTGCGTCAGAAAAGAAACCACAGGTTAAATAACACACCGCAAAACCTGCGCCACATAAAACAAAAAAGGCTTACGGATGGATCTTCAGGTTGTGGAGCATCTTGATGAACTCGGGGTTATTGTGGTCCACAATGCTGCTGTGGCCCATATCCAGGGTGTCAATCCGGTCCATTTCCTCCTGGGTGAGGGCGAAGTCCCAGATGGCGAAGTTCTGCTCCATACGCTCCCGGTGGACGGTTTTGGGAATGACCACCACGCCCCGTTGGACATTCCAACGCAGGGCCACCTGGGCAGCGGTCTTACCGTAGGCGCGGCCAATCTCCGTGAGCACCGGGTTGGTGAACAGGCCGAGCTGTCCCTCGGCAAAGGGCCCCCAGGCCTCGGGGACCACGCCATAATCCGACATGGTCTTCATGGTCTCCTTCTGGTGGAAGAAGGGGTGGATCTCCACCTGGTCCACGGCTGGTTTTACATCCACGAACTCGCAGAAGTCCAGCAGCCGGGCTGCGTGGAAGTTGCTCACGCCAATGGCCCGAAGTTTCCCATCCCGATAGGCCTCCTCCATGGCCCGCCAGGCGCCCGGGTAGTCGCCCACTGGCTGATGAATCAGATACAGGTCCAGGTAATCAAGGCCCAGGTTATGGAGCGAGGTCTCAATGGCTCTTTTGGCGCCCTCGTAGCTGGCGTCCTGCACCCACAGCTTGGTGGTGATGAACAGCTCCTCCCGGGGAACCCCGCACTTGGCGATGGCAGCGCCAACCGCCTGCTCGTTCATGTAGGCCGCCGCCGTGTCAATGAGGCGGTAACCCACATCAATGGCATCCAGCACCGCCTGCTCACACTGGACCGGGTCCGGCACCTGAAAGACTCCGAAGCCCGCCATGGGCATCTTTACGCCGTTGTTCAAGGTCACATAGTCCATATTGCATCCTCCATTCATAAATCGTATGCTCCCGGCTTTCGCCCTCATTGTAGCGGCGCAAAAAGAAAAAGTACAGAACCGATCTTACATAGCAGTATTCATCATATAAATACTGACTTGCCAGGGGCAGACCGGCCTGCTATCATGGAGGTAACGGGAGGTGCGTTTTATGATGGAACTGGAGCAGCTGCGGCAGCTGGTGGCCTTTGCGGAGCAGGGTACCCTGTCCAGGGCGGCGGAGGAACTGCATATTTCCCAGCCCTCGTTGAGCCGGACCATGCAGGCGCTGGAAGAGGAACTGCAAGCGTCTCTGTTTATCCGGCAGAAAAACCGGATCGTCCTCAATGAGGTGGGACAGGTGGCCGTGGAGTATGCCCGGCAAGTGCTTGCGGCGGCAGAGGAATTGGCGCGGCGGGTACAACTGGCCCAGCGGACCGGGCGGAGCGTTGCACTTGGCTCCTGCGCCCCCGTTCCCATTCAGGATATCCGGCCGCTGCTTCAGGAGCTGTACGGCGGCGTGGCAGTTGCTCCGGAGCTAAATAGCTCGGACAATGCGTTAGTGGATGGCCTTCGACAGGGGCGGTATCAGATCGTGGTCACCCATGAGCCACCGCCCCAGGACGAGGCGCTGTTTTGCTTTCCCTACCGGGAGGAGCACCTCAGCCTGCTGGTTCCGGTCAATCACCCTCTGGCCCGGCTGACCGCCATCCGGGCAGCGGACCTGGCCCATCAGAACCTTCTGCTCTATTCGGAAATCGGCTTTTGGACCCAGGTGTGCCGGGAAAAACTGCCTCAGGCCCATTTTCTCTTTATGAATGAATGGGATGCCTTTGGAGAACTGGTGGGATTGGGCGCATTTCCCTCCTTTGTGACCGATGCCTTTGCCCCTGGTCAGCCGATAGAGAATAAGGTGGTGATTCCCATTGAAGATGAGGACTTCCAGGCGGTCTATTATTTTCTCTGCCTGGAAAAGGATCGGGAGAAATTCCAGGCCCTCATTACCCGTCTTCAGGAAAAGAGGTTTTGGACAGAGCCTCTTTGAAGAGAAGGACTGAGACCGGCAACAGAAGTCAGGCCCTGGCAGGAAAGCCGCGCTTCATGGGTCAATGTTTCCTTCAGGTGATTGCAAGAAATCTCCTCCGTAATACAACATCGCCACCCAACTCCTGATCGAGGATTTTGGGTGGCGATGAAATTCATTTGCATAGTAATTTAAAATTGAGAAAATCAACTGCTTTTTGGGGGGCAGCATACCCTCTAAGCGGGTTATTCCCTGCATCAAAGAAACAGTTCGCAATCTTTGCGCTCAGAGCATACCTTTTTCAGCATCAGGCTGGCAGCAGAGAGCATAACGGGACTGACTTTCCGGGCAGCGTGGGGGCAGACGGAGACACAGCGCATACAGGAGATACACGCCTTCTCATCCACTTTTTTCGGGTTTTCCCTGTCAATGGCCTGCGTGGGACATTCCGCCGCGCATACGCCGCAGTTGGTACATTCCTTTGTGGGCTTGGGAACCATACCGGCGCCTCCAGCCTTTTTGTAAGGACGGTTGCCGGGAACGGAAGGCTCTGTGGAGTCTCCGGCAGAGAGCTTCGCCTGGATCTGCCGGGCAAAATCAGCAAGCTGCTTCGCATCCTGCCCATCAGGTCTGCCGGCGGCAAACTGCCGGACAATGGAGTGCTCCGCTACGGCAGCAACGGCAGCGATGACCCGGAACCCCGCCTGTTTTGCAGCATCCTCCAGCTCCACCAGCGTATCTTCATAGGCCCGGTTTCCATAGACGCAAACCAGAATGGCCCGGGCCCCGTGCCCGCGCAGCATTGTCAGCCGCTCCACAGCCACAGCGGGAACACGGCCGCCGTAGGACGGCACGGAAATGGCGGCGACATCCTCCTGTGTCAGCTGTACTGCGGAAAAATCCTGGCTGCTGTCGGTGAGATCCACGTTAGCTGCTTCGCCTTCCAGCGCATCGGCCAAGGCTGTGGCCACCTTTTGCGTGCCGCCGGTAGGACTGAACACAATATGATAGAGCTTCATAAAAAATCCTCCTTCATGGATTTCTTTGAAATATCGGTTGGCCTGTACCGCTTTTATATTAAATCGCTTTCCGGATTCCATTGTTCTATGGGTTCATGCTTGTTTTTTCAACAGATTCGATAAAATGAGAGATGTAATCAAATCTTTTACATCCAAGACAGTGCACCACTCGATTGATGTAAAGTCAATAGTTACAACAAATGCAAATGAACAGCTATCGGCTTTGAAAGGATGCAGAACAATCACATGCAGATCAGTATAAAGTGTTCCATTGCGGTTCATTGCCTGATATTTATCCACGAAGCGAAAGGGATTGCCAAGGTGACCAGCAATCTCCTGGCGGAAAGTACCGGCAGCAATCCCGTCGTGATCCGCAACATTCTCAGCGCGTTGAAAAAAGCGGGACTGATCACGGTACCCAGAGGGACCGGCGGTGCTCAGCTGTGCGCCGACCCGTCCCAAATCACGCTGTACCAGATCTATAGCGCCCTGGAATCCAAAGGGGTTACCTCGCTGATTGGGATTCATCCCTGTGAGGGCCGCCCCTGCCCGGTGGCACAGAATATCCGTAAAGTCCTGGAAACCCCATACCACAGGATTGAGGATGCCGTCAAGAAAGCGATGGAGCAGACCACACTGGAATCCATGATTGAGCAATTCCGTGGACTGGTACGCCAGCAGCAATGAATTTACTCACATAGTAAGCAAAATGGTACTGCTGACCGGTGAGCATGAAGGACATCAGTCCCAGCAGGCACACCGTCATCAGCAGATCCACCATCATGCGCAGGATCAGTTTCCTGCTCCCCACAGGCTCATACCATAGGGGCTTCCCAGGAGCCGCGGGTGTCAACGCCCGCATCCGCGGCCAGCTGCTCCAACTGGACGACCTCATCGGCGGTGAGAGTCATGCCGGCGGCAGCGGCAGCCTCGGTCACATGGCGGGGCTTGGTCACACCGATCAGAGGAATGGCTCCCTTGGCGATGGCCCAGGCAATGGCGGTCTGGGAGACAGAGGCACTGTATTTCTCGCCCATTTGTGCCATAGCCGCCGTCAATTTCTCCAGCTGAAGCAGAAGAGAGTTGTAGGTTTCCCCTCGCTGGCTGCCCTGAGGCAGAGGATGGGCGGTGTCATACTTGCCGGAGAGGGCCCCCTGTTCCAGCACCATGTAGGCAAAGAAGTCCATGCCCTGCTCCCGGCAGTAGTCCAGAATCCCGGCCCGCTCCGAGGAGCGGTACAGGAGGCTGTAGTGGTTCTGCACAGCGGTGAGTTTTACGCCTCCCTGGGCCAGAATCTCCTGTGCCTCCTTGATCTGGGCCAGATTGTGGTTGGACACACCCACCCGGCGGACCTTCCCCCTCTTCACCAGAGGAGCAAGGAAGGGGGTCCAGCGTTCCACATCCGCGGGATTGTGGATCCAGTAGATGTCGATGTAGTCCGTGCCCAGCCGCTCCAGGCTGCTTTGGCACATGGCATCCACCGGATCGGCGCTCTTTCCGGCGATCTGAGGGGTAAACTTGGTGGAGAGAAGGATCTGCTCCCGGGGACAGGTCCTGGCAAAATTGCCCAAAATATCCTCAGAGGCACCCATGCCGTACACCACGGCGGTGTCCCACAGGTTGAGGCCCTGCTCCATGGCAGCGTCAAATACGGGTTTCAGGTCCTGCTGGCTGAGGTGATTGCCAAAGACCTGGTCGCCGCCCACGGCGCCGCTTCCCCAGGACCAGGTACCCAAAGCCACAGCGGGCATCTGCTTGTTGTGTTCCATCCTTTCTTTCTCCTTTCTGCAATCAACGGTTCAGGCCCAGGCTGTCCACCCACTGGGCCACTTCATCCCGGCCGGCCCCGCTGCTGAACCGCTGGCCGTCCAGCCACTGGGCGTTTTCCGTCAGTTCCTGCAGACCGCCCGCACTGGAGCCGATGCCGCTGGAGCCGGAGGTGCAGAAGGGAACGATGGTAGCGTCGCCCAAGTCAAAGCTCTCCAGGAAGGTATACATCACCTTGGGGGCCTGTCCCCACCAGATGGGATAGCCCAGGAACACCACATCGTAGTCCTCCGGATGTTCCAGGGTGCCGGTGATGGCGGGCCGGGCGGCAGGATCATTCTGCTCCTGGTTGGCGCGGCAGCTGTCATCGCTGTAATTGAGATCTTCGTCGGTGTACGGCACTTCCGGAACGATTTCATAGAGGTCGGCATCCAGGATACTCTGGAGATGCTGGGCAATACCTTCGGTGTTGCCGGTGGCGGAGAAGTAGGCAACCAGTACGCCGCCTTCCGGTGTTTCCTCGTCGGATTCGCCTCCCTCCGGCGTGGAGGAAGCGGGAGGGGTGGACTGGTTGGGAGCGGACGGCTCCCCCACGGAGGATATCCCCTCCTGCTGCGTCTGGGACTGACCAGGGCTGCTCTGGGTTCCTGCCTGGCCGCAGGCCGCCAGACCAAGCAGCAGCGTCAACGTGGTTAGAATCGTGAACAGTCGTTTCATCTTTTGGTGCCTCCCGTCATGGTTTGTGTTTTGCGGATCTCGTGGCGCAGATAATCCAGCCGCTGGAGCTGGCGCTCCTTAAAGTGAATCTCATCCAGGGCAGCAGTGCGTTTCTCCTCCAGCATCCTGAGCCGCTGCTCCTCCGTGTGGGGCTGCTCCAGCAGCAGGCGCATATAGGTCTCCACCTCCGCGGTGGTAAAGCCCAGGTCATGGAGCGTCAGGATGGTGCTCAGCCGTTCCAGATCCGTGTCGTCGTACTGCCAGGCTCCCATCACTTCTTTTACCGCCCCGCACAGCCCCCAGCTCTCATATTCGCTCAGGATGTGCATGGGGATCCGGTAGCGCTCGCTTGCCTCCTGTTTCGTCATCGTAAACCCTCCAAATGAAAAATGCAGGCGTCCTTCCTCGGACACCTGCATTGTAAAGCAGAGTTTTTTCTATGTCTAATGCTTATTTTCTTTTTCAAAAAATGCCTAATAAACATTTTTGATGTGCTGATGGAAGGCCTCCACCGCCGGCGTCAGTACCTGATCTTTTTTCCAAACCAGGACGGTTCCTGTGTCTATTGTGGGAGAAAGCGGTATGAATCGGAGATCATCAAAAGAAAAATTCAAATCAAAACTCAGCGCGGTTCCCACGCCATAGCGTACCATGTTGGCCGCGTTGAGGATCAGGTTAAAGGTGGCGGCAATCTGCAGCCGCTCCCACCGGTCGCCAAACCAGTTGGCTAGCTCCCTCTGGACACGCTCACGACCGCTGATAATCAACGGAACCCGTTCTAAATCATCGGGTGTGACCGAGTTTAGGTTGGCCAGAGGAGAGTCCAGGCGCACCAATACCCCCCAACGATCACGTTCTTTCATGCGGCAGAACGCATATCGCCCTACATCCACCGGTTCTGTCAGAAGGCCCATATCCAAAAGGCCCGTGTCCAACCGTTCTTTCACATCGTCGGCGTTGGCGCTGAAAATTCGGAAGGTGACCTTGGGGTAGTTTTCCCGGAAAGAAACCATGGCGCGGGAGAGGAAGGACATACTTTGGGTCTCTCCTGCACCAATGGAAATTTCCCCCACAATCTCCGGTTCGCGCAGGGTAAACTCCCGGGTCGTCTTTTCTGCCAGATCCACCAGCTCCTGGGCGCGGCGGCGCAGCAGCATGCCGTCTTCTGTCAGTTCAATGTGATAGCGGCTGCGGCGAAAAAGCTGCACTCCCAACTCCTCCTCCAGCTGCATCAGCTGCCGGGAGAGGGTGGGCTGGGTCAGGTGGAGCAGAGCTGCCGCCTTGGTGATATTTTCCTCCCGGGCCACCGCCAGAAAATATTTCAAAACACGAAGTTCCATGGGTCCGCCTCCTTGCGCCCATCGTATCATATCCACCTCCATCCGGCAAGATAAAAATGCTTTACAGGAATATTTCCAAATAGGAAATGAGTATTTTACATTTTTAGATGCTGGATTTACAATGAGGCCAAAGGAGGTTTCATGTATGAACGCATTGGTTGCTTATTTCTCTGCCACGGGTACCACCGCCAGGGCGGCAAAGGCTCTGGCAAAGGCCGCAGATGCTGACCTTTATGAAATCAAGCCCGCAATTCCCTACACAAGAGCGGACCTGAACTGGATGGACAAGGGCTCCCGCAGCAGCGTGGAGATGAACGACAAGCACTCCCGCCCGGCCCTGGCCCATATGGATGCCCCCATTGCCGGGCATGATGTAATTTTCCTGGGTTTCCCCATCTGGTGGTACACAGCTCCCACCATCATCAACACCTTTCTGGAGCGCTACGACTTTTCCGGCAAGACGATCGTCCTCTTTGCCACCTCCGGCGGCAGCGGACTGGGTAAGTCGGCGGCAGGGCTCCGGCCCAGTGCTCCCGGTGCCAGGATCGTGGATGGACGATTGCTCAACGGACGGCTCGCGGAGAACGAGCTGAAGTCCTGGATAGAAAAAATGAACCTGTGAGGCAACTGACATGAAGTATGCAAAATTAGGGAATTCTGCTCTCACCGTCTCTCGTATCTGCATGGGTTGCATGGGGTTTGGTGACGCCCAAAACGGTCAGCACTCCTGGACCATTGACGAGGCCCACTCCCGGGAGATCATTAAGCGGGGGCTGGAACTGGGCGTCAATTTCTTCGATACTGCCATCGCCTACCAGAGCGGCACCAGTGAGCAGTATTTGGGCCGGGCCCTGCGGGACTTTGCCAGGCGTGAGGATGTGGTGGTGGCCACCAAGTTTCTGCCCCGCACCAACGAGGAGATTGAGGCCGGCATCAGTGGCCAGGAGCATGTCCGGCGGATGCTGGACAAGAGCCTTCAGAACCTGGGGATGGATCATGTAGACCTCTACATCTACCACATGTGGGATTACCAGACCCCCCTATATGACATCATGGAGGGACTGAACAACGCAGTCAAGGCGGGCAAGACTCGGTATATCGGCATCTCCAACTGCTTTGCCTGGCAGCTCGCCAAGGCCAACGCCCTGGCGGAGAAAGAAGGGTTTGCCAAATTCGTCTCCGTCCAGGGGCACTACAACCTGATCTTCCGGGAGGAGGAACGGGAGATGGTCCCCTACTGCCGGGAAGAGAACATCGCCATGACGCCGTACAGCGCCCTGGCCGGCGGGCGGCTGTCCAAACGCCCCGGTGAGACCTCCAAACGGCTCCGGGAGGACAGCTACGCACAGCTGAAATATGATGGGGCGCACGACCAGGACACGCCCATTTTGGCCCGGGTGGCGGAGCTGGCGGAGGGCCGGGGTGTATCCATGACGGAGATCTCTCTGGCCTGGCTGCTGACCCGTGTCACCGCTCCGGTAGTCGGGGCTACGAAACTTCATCATATCGAGGGAGCGGCCAAAGCGGCGGATCTCGCCCTGTCGGCGGAGGAGTGCACCTACCTGGAGGAGCTCTACACGCCCCACTCCCTGGTGGGTGTCATGGCCCAGAATACAGCCGCTGCGGCAAAAAAGGATCACGTTTGGTCCACCGGTAATCAGATCATCTGAGCAATAAGTACAGGCAAATGCGGCATATTGTTTCGTCCCTTCTGTGAGGGGGCGCAGCAAACGTGGTTTTGTTAACAGGTGCCGGTGGTCAGGTAGGAACCGCAATCCTGAAGGCGCTATCCGCCCGGGGTATTTCGTACGGGCTAGGATTCATTGTCCAGCATAACGAGAGGCGGCACTGGCGGCAGGGGCCACAGAGGTTGTAGTTGGCGATATGACGGTACCGGAAGATGCATCTCTGGCGATGGAGGGGATTGATACAATTCTCTTTATCTGCAATGCGGCCAATCCGGATGCATGAGGTTTGTAAAAAGGCGGCGGTTAATAGGGATTACCTCCAATGGGCATAAAAAAAGAGGGGCCCGCTGTTTGTAGCCCGACAGCAACAACGGGTCCCTCACTGGTGTTCTCTACAGATTCATTGCTGCTTCCTGGAGCGCTTTCATCTTTTTCTTCAGGTTCGGGACCTTCCTCCAGGAAAAAGTCGGTGGCCCGATATAGCTCTGTGAGTTGCTCACACCTGAAATGCAAGAACGGGCCATCAGTGAAGTGCAAAAAGGGAATGCAAAGAGGGTCTGCGAATTGTTCGGTAGCATTTTTTGAAAAGACAGGGAAACGGTTGAGCTGCGGGCCCATCATTTTGAAAAGAAGTTGCAAAAAATCCGTGAAATCATTGATTCCACGGATTTTCATGGAACATCGCAACACTATAGATGCCACGGCCTTCGCCCATTCGCAAGCGTCCAGTATATTTTTTTACTCCATGGGAGATGGCTCTCCGCTATGAGCCTCCAGAGCTTCGATGCGGTGATCCTGCGTCAAGATCTCCATCTGGCTGATGGCGATGGCGTTGAGTTTTGTCAGCCGCTCGGCCTGGGACATCCCTTCGCTGATGAACACCGCATTCAGGTTTTCCAGATTGGACAGGCAGACCAGCTGAGAGACATTGGCATAGTCGCGGATATTCCCTTTCAGATCGGGATGGCTGTCCCGCCACTGCTTTGCAGTCATACCGAACAGGGCCATGTTCAACACATCGGCTTCACTGGCATACACC
>CASFCS010000007.1 GCA_949293245.1 uncultured bacterium
CACCCCCGGGGCCTCCGTCCCCTCCTCCTGGCTGCGGAGGAGGAGATTCATGGTGTAAAACTCCATTTTGGTCAGGCCCGGCAGCTCCATGTGGGCCGCAAGCTGGGCAAAGCGGCGGATGTTGTCAAAAAACCGCCGCTGCCAGTGGTCCATCTCCATGTGCGTTCTCTCCTTTCGGGACAAGTTGTTATCTATGTTATCTATTATCAATGTTAAGTATCTTACTCCTCTCGCTCCGCCCCCGTCAACCGCAGTCTGACCAAATTTTCCTCTCCGCCGGGCGTTTTCTCCGGCAGAAGGGCCAAAGGCATCCGGCAAGCGGCAAGGGGCGGTGGTACTTTTCTTGTGGGTGCAAGAAAAGTACCACCGCCCCCTCCCCCTCGTCCCCAAAAGGAGAGGACGGATTGCCGCGGGCTGCAAGCACCCCTCGCAATGACAGGGCAGACGGCAGAAATCCGGCGTTACACCGCGCAAAAAACCGGCGCAAAAGCTGCTTTCACAGTTTTTGCGCCGGTTTTGATCCTGTTCTGGTTTAAAACTCCGCGTTGCCCACGGTGCGGGGGTGAAGCTCCACGTCCCGGATGTTGGAGATGCCCGTGAGGACGTCCCGGATGTTGGAGATGCCCGTGAGGTACATCACCATCCGCTCGAAGCCCAGGCCGAAGCCCGCGTGGCGGCAGGAGCCGTACCGCCGCAGGTCCAGATACCACCAGTAGTCCTTGGGGTCCAGGCCCAGCTCGCCCATGCGCGCCTCCAGCACGTCCAGCCGCTCCTCACGCTGGGAGCCGCCGATGATCTCCCCGATGCCGGGCACCAGGCAGTCGGCGGCGGCCACGGTCTTGCCGTCGTCGTTGAGGCGCATATAGAAGGCCTTGATGTCCTTGGGGTAGTCGGTGACAAACACGGGCTTCTTGTACACCTGCTCGGTGAGGTAGCGCTCGTGCTCGGTCTGGAGGTCGCAGCCCCACTCCACCTTGTAGTCAAACTTGTCATTGTTCTGCTTAAGCAGCTCGATGGCCTCGGTGTAGCTCACCCGGGCGAAGTCGGAGGTGGCCACATGCTCCAGCCGCTCCTTCAGGCCCTTGTCCACGAAGGAGTTGAAGAAGTTGATCTCGTCGGGGCAGCGCTCCATGACGGTGGTGATGATATACTTGATCATGGCCTCCGCCACGTCCATGTCCCCCTTCAGGTCGCAGAAGGCCATCTCGGGCTCGATCATCCAGAACTCGGCGGCGTGGCGCTGGGTGTTGGAGTTCTCCGCCCGGAAGGTGGGGCCGAAGGTGTACACATCCCCAAAGGCCATGGCGAAGTTCTCCGCGTTGAGCTGGCCGGACACGGTGAGGTTGGCCCGCTTGCCGAAGAAGTCCTGGGACCAGTCCACACTGCCGTCGGGCAGGCGGGGGGGATTGTTCACATCCAGGGTGGTCACCTGGAACATCTCCCCGGCGCCCTCGCAGTCGCTGGCGGTAATGATGGGGGTGTGGACGTACACAAAGCCCCGGTCCTGGAAGAAGCAGTGGATGGCGTGGGCCGCCACGGAGCGCACCCGGAAGGCGGCGGAAAAGAGATTGGTGCGGGGGCGCAGGTGCTGGATGGTCCGCAGGAACTCCACCCCGTGGCGCTTTTTCTGCAGGGGGTAGTCGGGGGCGGACACGCCCTCCACCGCCACAGCGGCGGCCTTCACCTCCAGGGGCTGCTTGGCCCCGGGGGTGAGCACCACCGTGCCGGTGACAATCAGGGAGGCCCCCACGTTCTGGCCGGTGATCTCCTTGTAGTTGTCCAGCACGTTGGCATCCAGCACGATCTGGAGGTTTTTAAAGCAGGAGCCGTCGTTGAGCTCCACAAAGCCGAAGGTCTTCATGTCCCGGATGGTCCGGGCCCAGCCCATGACGGTGACGGTCTGGCCCCCCAGGGCCTCCTGGTCGGCAAAGAGCTGCGCGATCTTGATGCGTTGCATGGTCCTTCCCTCGATTCCAAATAAAATCAGTATCAGAGGGTAGTATATCATTTTTTGCTGAATTTGCAAGGGCTGACGAAAAAAAGACCGGCGTGAAGCCGGCCTTTTTGGGCATTGTGCGCTTGTATCACGCTCCGGCGGAGCCCCGTACCCGGCGCGCCAGCCGGCACGCTCCCCATGCCGCCCAGGCGGCCAGGCACCCCAGCACCGGGGGGACGCACCACCAGCCGAAGAGGACCCAGGCCATCAGATACCACTCCGCGGTGGAGAGGAACCACAGCCCCGGCAGGGCCAGCAGGGCGGCGGGCAGAAGGATGCGCCATCCCACCCCGGCCGTCCGGCACAGCAGCAGCTCCAGAAGAAACATGGGGACAAAATGGGCCGCCATCAGCAGCAGCAGGTGCCACTGGGGCACATTGAGGGGGAGCTCCCAAAACGCCGTGAGAAAGACGACGGCGTAGGCGGCGAAAGCCGCCAGGGTGAGGGCCAGCAGCACACGGTTGCCTTTCCCCTTCATACCTTCCATGATAACACCTCATTTCACCTTGTTTTTAAAAAACGGTCAGTACACCGGGATGAAAAAGAGCCACGGGGCGGTGACCAGGGCCATGGTCAGGGCGATGATGTGCCGCTCCCTGGGGGTAAGGTCCTCGCACAGCCCCATGACCCCCTTGTCAAAGAGGTAGATGCACACCCCGGCCAGGGCCACCCCCGCCAGAGTCCAGGCGAAGGCGGCGGGGTGGGCAAAGGCGTTGTGGGAGATGTGGCCCACCGAGTCCTCCCAGGCGGCGGCGAAAGCGGACGGCTCCCCGGTCTGGTCCGCGCCGGCCACCCAGGCGGGCACCAGCCCCAGGAACATCCACAGCACCCCCGCGGCGTCCGCCACAAAGCCCAGCAGCCAGAATTTCCACCACAGCTTCTTCATCACCGCCCCCTTGCCCCGGTGCTTCAGGGCCAGCAGGGTGAGGAAGAGCACCCCACAGTCGATGATCAGGTTGCCTGGGATGGCGATGGCCCACACCTGGGGAAACACCAGCATCAGCCAGATGGGGAGGATGATGTTGTAAAGGCGGTAGGGGCGTCTCATGCGGTCTCCCTCCTTTTTTTCACGGCCCGCAGCGCCGCCCCGGCGATGTTCCCCAGCAGCACGGAGCAGAAGGCCAGGAGGATCATCACCTCGTCGGCTACATTGGACCACAGCTTGGCCAGCAGCACGAAGCCCAGGGTCAGCAGGGCGCAGGAGACGGGGTACAGGGGACACCAGCCCTGCCGCCTGCCTAGGGACAGCCCGGAGAAGAAGCCGCACACAGGCAGCACCAGGGCGGCGTAGAGGGCGGTAAACAGGGGGATGGGGGCCTCACACAGCCGCAGCACCGTGGGCAGCACCAGGCACATCAGGGCGGCGAAGGGGAGGTAGGGCGCCGTCTCCTTCCACTTCAGGGGGGACGGGCCGGGGGAGAGGCCCAGCCGGGAGCGGAGGTCCGCCACCTCCACATACCACCCCACCCAGCGAAAGAGCCAGATCAGGAGGTACACCACCGCCAGTATCCCCAGGTAGAGCGCCACGGGCCAAAACTCCCCCCAGTTCCACCCGCACAGCACCACCAACAGCGTGAGGGAGGCGGCGGTGGCGGCGAAGTGGGCCAGGGAGCGGAGCACCAGGGCCCGGCCGCCGTCGGCAAAGGGCAGGGTGGCCACCCCCACCACCGCCCCCATCAGGAAGTACAGCCCCACCTGGATGGCAAAGGCCAGGGGGACGGAGCCGGTCCGATACACCAGGTCATAGCTGACCAGCTGGAAGGGGGTGTGGTTCCCCATGGCGATGAGGCCGCCGTTCACCAGGTCGTTGAACACCCCGCCCAGGGGCATGAGGACGGCCACACCGATCAGCCCCCCAAGAAGGATGCGGATGATCCACTGTTTTCTTGTAACAGGCATGTCACTCCCTCCTTTCATCCTGCCAGAGCCTCTTTGATCTTCTTCACATACCGGCGGGACACATAGCACACCGTGTCCCCCGCCAGGGTCATCTTGATGGTGCCCGAGAGGGTCAGGTCCAGGGCGGTGACCTGGTCCAGGTTCACCATCTCGGAGTTGGACACCCGGACAAAGCGGGTGCCGGCAAACTGCTCCTCCAGCTCGTAGAGCCGCTCCCGCACGTCGTAGGTGCCCCCCTCCGCCTGGCAGCGGACCCCCTTGTCCTCGCCGTAAAACCGCAGGATCTCCCGCCGGAGGAGGGGCACCGGCCTCCCCTCCCGCCAGGCGGTGAAGGTGGGGGCGTCCCCCTCCAGCCGGCGGAGGAGGGCGCGCACCTCCTCCGTCAGGGCGGGGGCGGTGACGGTCACCCGGGGCGCGCCGCAGTCCGGGTCCAGCTTCAGCTCCACTTTCATGGCCTCTCCCCCTTTCACCCTCAATATAGCGAAAAAACGGCCGTCTGTCCACCGATTCGGGACAGACGGTCGTTTTGGACGGACAGATGGTCGTCAGGCGATGGCCTCGGCCCCCACGGTGTAGGTCCAGTTCCCCTCCCCGTCCTGCTCGCCCACGCACTCCAGGAAGAGATAGGCCCCCAGGCCCGAGCGCCACTTCTCCGCCGAGAAGGACTCCGCCGAGCCGGTGATGGAGAAGAGGCAGCCCTCCTCCCAGTAGAGCTCCTCGCCGTTGATATACCCCTGGTCCACCAGCTCCTCCCAGGTGCCGGTGACGGTGGGCAGGCCGTGGGCATTGCCGAAGACCCAGGTGACGGCGGCCTTCTCGCTGTCGCTCAGGTCGGTGAGCCCCGACAGGTCCACACCCAGCAGGGTGATGTCCTGGTTGAGGCCGCTGTCCACCTCCCACAGGTCCTCCAGCACCTGGAGGTAGAGTCCGCAGCGGTCGTCCCGTTCCGTCGCGGTGTGCTCCACCGCGGAGACGTTGGAAAACCGGCAGGGGAAGGACTCCAGCACCGCGTCATAATACACGTTAATGAGCTCCCCGTTTTCCACCGGCCCATCCAGGGACAGGCCCTCCGTATTCAGGACATAGACCTCGCCGGAGGTTCCGTCGTTGGCCGCCAGCACCAGCTCCCCGCGCTCCGCCCCGGCCACCACCCGAAAGGTGGCAAACCAGGGGGCCTGGTCTATCAGGACTGGGGACGTGTCTGTGGGACTCTCCGGCGGCATGGAGGATGGGGCAGCGGCGCACCCGGCCAGGATCAGCGCCAGCCCCAAAACCAGGGCGGGCAGGATCTCTCTCCACTTCATTTCCATCGCTCCTTTTCACTTTTGTCAGGCGCCTTTCAAAAGGTTAGACGGCCCCGGGAAAAAAAGGTTCCCCGCCGCCCTTGACTTTCGGAAGAGGGGGGACTATGATGTAAGCATAAGCTTATCTCTCAATTTTAGTTTAGGAGGCGATCCCATGACCCAGCGGGAGCGGGAAATCCTCAACTGGATTACGGAGAACCCCCTGATCTCCCAGCAGGAGCTGGCGGACCGGGCGGGCATTACCCGCTCGTCGGTGGGGGTGCACATCTCCAACCTGATGAAAAAGGGGTACATCGCCGGCAAGGGCTATGTGCTGCGCACCCCCTCCTATGCTGCGGTGGTGGGGGGCATCACCAAGGACATCGGCGGCCGGGCCCTGGCCCCCCTGGTGCCCCGGGACTCCAATCCGGGGCAGGTGCGCATCTCTCTGGGGGGCGTGGGGCGCAACATCGCCCACAACCTGGCCCTGCTGGGCACCGACGTGCGCTTTCTCACCGCCCTGGGGGACGACGAGTTTTTCCACATGGTGGCCGCCTCCTGCGGGGAGCTGGGCATCGACATCTCCCAGGCCCTCCACGTGCCCGGGGGCGCCACCTCCACCTACCTGTTCATCTCCGGCCCCGACGGGGACATGGAGCTGGCCATCAACGACATGGCCATCTTTGAGCACATGACCCCCGCCTATCTGGCGAGCCGCCGGGCCCTGCTGGACAACGCCCAGGTGGTGGTGGTGGACACCAACATCCCGGAGGAATCCATCCGCTGGCTGTGCGAGAACATCAAGGCCCCCATTTTTGCCGACCCGGTGTCCACCGTGAAGGCGGTGAAGCTGCGCTCTGTCCTGGGGAAGCTGCACACCCTCAAGCCCAACCGCCTGGAGGCGGAGCTCCTGTCCGGCGTGGCCATCACCGACCGGGCCAGTCTGGAGCGGGCGGCCCGGGCGCTGCTGGACACGGGGCTGCGGCGGGTGTTCATCTCCCTGGGCAGCGACGGGGTCTACGCCGCCGGCCACAGGGGCTCCCTCCTCCTCCCCGCCCTGCCCGCCAGGGTGGTCAACACCACCGGGGCGGGGGACGCCTTCATGGCGGCCCTTACCTGGGCCTACCTGGAGGGCACCGATCTGGAGGGCACCGCCCGGCTGGCCCAGGCCGCCGCAGCCATCGCCATCGAGGGGGCGGAGACCATCAATCCCGCCCTGAATCCCACCGCCCTGCGGCGGCGGGCCGGGGCCCCCTCCTGTCCCCCGGCGGAGGAGGCGGCCGCCCCATGAGCTTCTGGCTGATCCAGGGCCTGGGGCTGGCGGGCTCCCTCATCGCCATCACCTCCCTCCAGAGCGGCAGCCGGCGGAAGATCCTACTCTTACAGCTGGTGTGCTGCCTGCTGTGGATCGCCCACTACGCCCTGCTGGGGGCCTATACCGGAGTGGTCATCAACCTGCTGGGCCTGGGGCGGGGGCTGGTGTGCTCCTTCAACCACCGGGGGGTGCTCTCCAGCCGGTGGGTGCTGGCCGCCTTCCTGGCGTGCTACGGCCTCTCCCCCCTCCTCACCTGGGACGGACCCCACTGCCTGCTGCTGGGGGCGGCCATGATGCTCACCACCGTGGCCCTGTGGGTGCAGAATATGCGCCTGACCCGGCTGCTCTTCCTGCTCAACTCCCCCCTGGTGTTCGCCTACAACCTGCTGGCGGGCTCCTACTCCTGCGCCCTCATCGAGGTGGTGGCTTTCTGCTCCTTCCTGGTGGCGGTGTGGCGGTTTGACCTGGGTCCCGCCCTGGCCGCCCGGCGGCAGGAGGGGTGACCCCCTTCCCCCATCATTTCCTTTTCCATTATGATATATCAGGAGGTATTCCCTATGAATCAGTATCTGGACATTTCCCCCGAAGTCTCCCAGGCCCTGGCCGACCACAAGCCTGTGGTGGCCCTGGAGTCCACCATCATCTCCCACGGCATGCCCTATCCCCAGAACGTGGAGACCGCCCTGAAGGTCAACCAGATCATCCGGGACTGCGGGGCCGTCCCCGCCACCGTGGCCATCATCGGCGGCCGCCTGAAGGCCGGTCTCAGCGATGAGGAGATCGAGTATCTGGGCAAGGCGGGCAGCAAGGTGGCCAAGGTGTCCCGCCGGGACCTGCCCGTCATCGTCTCCAAGGGACTGGACGGGGCCACCACCGTGGCCACCACTATGATCATTGCCCACATGGCGGGCATCCAGGTGTTTGCCACCGGCGGCATCGGCGGGGTCCACCGGGGGGCGGAGACCACCATGGACATCTCCGCCGACCTGGAGGAGCTGGCCCAGACCCCGGTGATGGTGGTGTGCGCCGGGGCCAAGTCCATTCTGGATCTGGGCCTCACCCTGGAGTATCTGGAGACCAAGGGGGTGCCCGTCATCGGCTACGGCACCGACGAGCTGCCCGCCTTCTACACCCGCAGGAGCGGCTTTGGGGTGGACTACCAGCTGGACACCCCGGAGGAGATCGCCGGGGCCTTCCGGGCCCAGCGGGGCATGGGCCTCAAGACCGGTATGCTGGTGACCAACCCCATCCCGGAGGAATTCTCCATGGACCCCGCCGTCATCAACAAGGCCATTGACGAGGCGGTGGCCGAGGCCCAGGCCCAGGGCATCCACGGCAAGGCCACCACCCCCTTCCTGCTGGCCAAGATCAAGGACATCACCGGCGGGGACAGCCTGGACTCCAACATCCAGCTGGTGTTCAACAACGCCCGCCTGGCCTCTGCCATCGCCGCCTCTCTCTGACCTCCCCCGCTTTTTTCAAACTGAGGGTTTCGGGGATGCCAGTTGTGGTGTATACTGGTCTTATCCCTCTTTAAAAGGAGCGATCTCCTGATGAAAAGACAAAAGACCGTGATGGCCATCCATGACATCTCCTGTGTGGGCAAGTGCTCCCTCACCGTGGCCCTGCCCATTTTGTCGGCGGCGGGCATCGAGACCTCCGTGCTGCCCACCTCCCTCCTGTCCACCCACACCGGCGGCTTCGAGGGGTACACCTTTCTGGACCTGACCGGGGACCTGCCCCGCATTCTGGCCCACTGGGCCAAGCTGGGCATCACCTTTGACGCCATTTACTCGGGCTACCTGGGCTCCCGGGCCCAGATCGCCATGGTGGAGTCCATCTTCGCCACCTTCGGCCAGGGGGCTTTGAAGATGGTGGACCCGGTGATGGGGGACAACGGCCGGCTCTATGGGGGCTTCTCCCCGGAGTTCCCCCCGGAGATGCTCCATCTGTGCACCAAGGCCGACGTGCTGGTGCCCAACTTTACCGAAGCCACCCTCATGCTGGGAGTGCCCTACCAGGAGCCCCCCTACACCAAGGCTTACGTGGAGCGGCTGATGGACCGGCTGTCGGAGCACTGCCCGGGGAAGATCGTCCTCACCGGGGTGATGCTGGACCCGGACCACCTGGGGGCCGCCGTGATGGAGGGCCCCGGCGGGCTGGTGGAGTACGCCTCCAACCCCATTATCCTGGGGTACTACCACGGCACCGGGGACGTGTTCGCCAGCGCCCTGCTCTCCGCCCTCCTGTCGGACAAATCCCTGCGGGACAGCGCCCAGATCGCCGCGGACTTCACCGCCCGCTCCATCGCCCTGAGCGATCCTCAGCGGGAGCGGCGCTACGGTGTGCGGTTCGAGGCCGCCCTGCCGGAGCTGATGAAGGCCCTGGACCTGGTATAAACCATAAAAAACACGAAACAGCCCGCCGCTCCTCGCGGCGGGCTGTTTTTCCCTTTTCAGCGCCGTCCTCTCCGGCGGCGGGGGACCGGGCGGCCCTTTGGCTTTCTCCGCCCCCTGGGCAGGGGGCTGGGGGCCTCCGGCCGGGGGCGGGCATAGGGCAGGTCCTCCGCCCTTTGCCCCGGCAGGCAGAAATCCACCCGCCCCTGGGCGCCCACGGCAGCGGCCACCTGCACCTCCAGCTGGGCGCCCAGGGTGTACCGGTGGGCGGCCTCTCTCCCCTCCAGAGTCATGGTCTCCTCCCGGAGGTGATACTCGTCCGGGGGAAGGCACTCCACAGGCAGCAGCCCCTCCACCCCGTTTGGCAGCATAAGAAACAGCCCGAACCGGGTGACCCCGGACACGGCGGCGGGGAACACCTCCCCCACATGGCCCTCCATCATCCGGGCCAGATAGCACTTTTCGATCTCCCGCTGGGCGGCGGCGGCCTCCAGCTCCCGGGCGGTGGACTGCCGGGCCCCCTCCTCCAGGGCGTCCCGGGCCGTCCCCTTCTCCCTGTCCAGCAGGGCGTGCACCTGCCGGTGGACCAGCAGGTCGGGGTAGCGGCGGATGGGGGAGGTGAAGTGGCAGTAGCACCGGGAGGCCAGGCCGAAGTGGCCGTCGTTCTGGGTGCTGTACATGGCCTTGCTCTGGGAACGGAGGACCAGGGTGTTTATCATGGGGCCCTCGGGCTGGCCCTGGGCCCGGTCCAGCACCCTTTGCAGGGCGAAGCCGTCCCCCGCCCCCAGGTTGTACCCCAGGGGATTGAGGGCGGTGCGCAGGGCCTCCAGCTTGTCCGGATCCGGCTTGTGGTGGACCCGGTAGACGCAGGGCCGCCCCGCCCTGGTGAGGGCGGCGGCCACCGTCTCGTTGGCCAGGAGCATGAACTCCTCGATGATGCCCTCCGACCGGCCCGGCCCCCGCAGGGCGCAGGCCACAGGCTCCCCGTTCTCGTCGCAGGTGATGGCCACCTCACTGCTCTCCAGAAAGAGGCTGCCCCGCTGCCGCCGCCGGCGGCGGAGCTGACGGGCCAGGTCCTCCATCTCCCGGAGGACCGGGGCCTCCCGGAGCAGTTCCTCCTCCGCGCCCTTTTCCCCCTCCAGCAGGGCGTTACACCCCCGGTAGGTGAGGCGGCGGGCGGAGCGGATCACCGTCCGGGCCAGGGCGCTGTCCACCACCTCCCCCTTTTCGTCCAGGGTCATGAAGCAGGACAGGGCCAGCCGGTCCACCCCCGGGTTCAGGGAGCAGATGCCGTTGGACAGGGGGATGGGCAGCATGGGCACCACCCGGTCGGCGAAATACACCGAGGTGCCCCGGGCCAGGGCCTCCCCATCCAGGGGGGAGCCGGGGCGGACGTACCAGCTCACATCCGCGATGTGGACCCCCAGCACCCGGCGGCCCGCCCCGTCCCGCTCCAGGGAGACGGCGTCGTCAAAGTCCCGGGCGGTGTCCCCGTCGATGGTAAAGACCAGGGCGTCCCGCAGGTCCAGCCGCCCCTCCAGGGCCTGGGGGGGCACCGTGTCCGGCGTCTCCATGGCCTGGTCCAGCACCCCCTGGGGAAAGTTCTCCGGGATGCGGTGGTCATAGAGGATGGCCCTCACGGCGGAGGTGAGGGTGTGGGCCGCCCCGAAGCTCTCCACCAGGTCCGCCGAAGGGGTCTGGCCCATGCCATAGCCGTAGGTCACAATGGCTGCCGCCGCCCGGTCCCCTGGCGCCGCGGTGTGGGCGCCCCCCCGGATGAGGATGGGCCCGGGGAGTTTGGGGTCCCCGGGAATGAGCCACAGCTTTTTCTCCCGCCGCTCCAGCACACCGGTGACGGCGCTGCGGCCCCGCTGGGTCACCTGCACCACCTTTCCGGCGGTGCGCTCCCCCTCCTGGTCCTCCCGGCAGGGGACAAAAACCACCCTGTCCCCGTCCCACGCCCCGCCGGTGCGCCGGGCCGGGATAAACCAGTCCTCCCCCCCCTCGTCGGGGGTTACAAAGCCATATCCATGCTGGGTGGCGTGAAACACGCCGGTATATTCTCTCCTGTCCACAGGTATCCCTCCCATCTTGTTTCAGTATCCCCAAAGGGGAAAAAACAAATGGCCGCCGCAGCTCTCTGCGGCAGCCATTTTTTCGCAATTACTTCGCCATCAGGGTCAGGGCCAGGGTGAGCAGCAGGAACACGATGGCCACCCACTTGGTCGCCTTGGCCAGACGGGCGTCGGCGGACTTGGCCTTGTTCTTGGACAGGAAGGTGTCCGCGCCGCCGGCGATGACGCCGGAGAGGCCGGCGCTCTTCCCGGACTGGAGCAGCACCACGGCGATGAGGAAAACTGCGGCAATGGCGTAGATGACAGACAAAACAGTGTACAGCATACGGATCCGTTCCTTTCAAAATTCAACCCGGCGCGCCGGGCTCGCCCGGGAAGCCGGCCTATCAGGTCATGTACATTGTATTTTAACACAGCTTCCTGCCAAATGCAAGTTCTTTTTCTCCCGCCCGCCCTTGCTTTTTCCCCAGGATTTGATACAATGAGTTCTGCCGGCGGGGTTTTTCCCGGGGCACACTGTGTTTTCCCCGCCCTGGCGCGGGAGAAGAGGAGGCGCTTTTTATGTCCACCATGGTGATCGGCATTGCCGGGGGCACCGGCTCGGGAAAGACCACCCTCACCCGGCGGATCCAGCAGGTCTTTGGGGAGGATGTCAGCGTGGTCTACCACGACAACTACTACAAGGCCCACCCCAACATGACCTATGAGGAGCGCTCCGCCCTGAACTACGACCACCCCGATGCCTTTGACACAGACCTGCTGGTGGAGGATCTGAAGGCCCTGTGCGCCGGGCAGACCATCCAGTGCCCGGTATACGACTATACCATCCACAACCGCTCCCAGGAGACCGTCACCGTCCGCCCCACCAAGGTGGTCATTGTGGAGGGCATCCTCATCTTCCACGATCCCGCCCTGCGGGAGCTGATGGACATCAAGATTTTTGTGGATACCGATGCGGACGTGCGTATCCTGCGGCGCATCCTGCGGGATGTGAAGGAGCGGGGGCGCAGCCTGGACAGTGTCATCGACCAGTATCTCACCACCGTCAAGCCCATGCACCAGCAATTCGTCCAGCCCAGCCGGCAGTATGCCGACCTGGTGGTGCTGGACGGGGGACACAATTTAGTGGCCCTGGACATGATCGTCCAGCGGGTGCGCAGCCATGTGGAGGAGAAGTAGCGCCAGCCTTGCCCAAAAAAATTTTTCATTTTCCGGAACTTTCTTTTCTGGCCGTCGTCCATATGTGCGGCAACAAAAAAGCGCCGCTCCGCCGCGGCTATTACAAAGATGAAAAGGAGCTCTCCCATGAAGAAGAACGTACTCTCTCTCCTGCTGGCCGGCGCCATGGTCCTCTCCCTGGCCGCCTGCGCCTCTGCCCCCGCCGATCCCAGCCAGAGCGTCTCTCCCGACGCCAGCCAGAGCATGACGCCCGACCCCCAGGAGACCGACCCCACCGACAGCCTGCCCGTGGAGACCAATCCCGTGGAGGAGACCGATCCCGTGGAGGAGACCGAGCCCCAGGAGACTGAGCCCTCCGAGACCCCCTCTGAGAGCCCCTCCACCTCTCCCAGCCCCTCCACCTCTCCCAGCCCCTCTCCCTCCACCAGCCCCTCCAACCGGCCTTCCAACCGGCCTTCCACCAGCCCGTCCACCTCTCCTTCCACCAGCCCTTCTACCTCCCCCAGCCCCTCTCCCTCTCCTTCTCCCTCTCCCAGCGCCCCCACTCAGGTGGATCTGGCCTCTTTCTACGCTGACGTGGTCAGCACCTACTCCAACGCCGGCCTTATGGAGGTCACCGGCGACTTCCTGACCAACTACTATTCCGGTCTGAGCGACATTGCCACCGAGCAGCGTGTGATTTACATGAGCATGATGACCATGTCCTCCTTTGAGGTGGCCCTGGTGCAGGTATCCAACAGCAGCGACGTGGCCGCGGTGAAGGATATCTTCCAGGCCCGCATCGACAACATGGTGGGCACCGACGAGAATCCCGGCGCCGCCTGGTACCCCGCCGCCATCGAGCTGTGGGACACCCACTCCCAGATCGTCACCAACGGCAACTATGTGATGCTCATTGTCAGCGAGAACGACGCCGACATCGTCTCCGACTTCAACGCCCTGTTCTGAGGCAATCCTATGTTTACCACCGGGGGACCGCCGGAGGGCGGTCCCCCGGATCCGTCTCCCCCTGACCTGAATCCTGTGAGGTGACTGCATTGGTCTTTTCCAGCCCGCTCTTTCTCTTTTGTTACCTGCCTGTCGTTCTGATTCTCTACTATATCTCCCCCCTGAAGCTGCGCAACTTCGTGCTGCTGGTGGTCAACCTGATCTTCTACGGCTGGGGGGAGCCCCTGTATATCGTGCTGATGGTCTTTACCATTACCCTGGACTACTTTGCCGGGCTGGTGGTGGAGCACTACAAACGAAAGGGGAACGACCTGGGGGCCCGGTGGGCCGTGGCCGTGGCCCTGGTGCTCAACCTGGCCATCCTCTTTTTCTTCAAGTACTGGGACCTGGTGGCCAGCACCCTCCAGCACGTGGGGATCAACATGCCCGCCCTGGGTCTCTCTCTCCCCATCGGCATCTCCTTCTACACCTTCCAGACCATGACCTACCCGGTGGACGTGTACCGGGGGGACGCGGGGGTGCAGAAGAACCTGGTGAGCTTCAGCACCTTCGTCACCCTCTTCCCCCAGCTCATCGCCGGCCCCATCATCAAGTACAAGGAGCTGGCCGACCAGATGGACCAGCGGGACCACACCGTGGAGCGCTTTGCCTCCGGCGTGAGCGTATTTGTGGTGGGCCTTGCCAAGAAGGTGCTGCTGGCCAACAACCTGGGTCAGCTGTGGGAGGTGTATCTGGACACCCCCGTGGCCCAGCTCACCACCGCGGGGGCCTGGCTCGGGGTGGTGGCCTTCTCCCTGCAGCTCTATTTCGACTTCTCCGGCTACTCCGACATGGCCGTGGGCCTGGGCCGGATGCTGGGCTTCGAGTTCCTGCGCAACTTTGACTACCCCTATATCTCCCGGTCGGTCACCGAGTTCTGGCGCCGGTGGCACATCTCCCTGGGCTCCTGGTTCCGGGAGTATGTCTACATCCCCCTGGGGGGCAACCGGGTGTCCAAGGGCCGGCTGTGCTTCAACCTGATGGTGGTGTGGGGCCTTACGGGCCTGTGGCACGGGGCCAGCTGGAACTTCCTGATCTGGGGGCTCTACTTCGGCATCCTCCTGATCGCGGAGAAGCTGTTCCTCAAAAAGTGGATTGACCGCTGGCCCCGGCTGCTTCAGCATCTGTACACCCTTTTCCTGGTGGTGGTGAGCTGGGCCATCTTCGCCGTGGAGGACTTCACCCAGCTGGGAGGCTACCTGCGGGCCATGTTCGGCATGGCCCAGGGCGGCCTGGTGGACAGCAACGCTGTGTACTACCTGACCTCCTTCCTGCCCATCCTGGTCATCGCCGCGGTGGCCGCCACCCCTCTGGCCGTCAAAGTGTGGCGGGGGGGCGAGGTGCGCTCCTTCCGTGTCCTCCGGGTGGCGCTGCCCGTGCTGCTGCTGGTGGGGCTGATCTTCTCCACCGCCTACCTGGTGGACGCCAGCTACAACCCCTTCCTCTACTTCCGTTTCTAAAGGAGGCGCAGCCGTTTTGTTCAGCAAACGATACAGCATTTTTATCACCGTTTTGTTCTGCGCCTTCCTGGGGGTATTCGCCCTGGCGCAGGTCATTCTGCCCGACCGGACCTTCTCTGAGAATGAGAACCGCAATCTCCAGCAGATGCCCACCCTGGAACTGGGCACCCCCGAGCTGCCGGGGCGGCCCGGCACGGGCAACTTCTTCAGCGGAAAGTTCATGAGCGACTTTGAGACCTACCTCACCGACCAGTTCCCCCTGCGGGACGGCTGGATCACCCTGAAGGCCGCCACGGAGCTGGCCCTGGGCAAGCGGGAGAACAACGGGGTATATTTCGGCAGCGAGGACACCCTCTTTGCCAAGTTTACCATCTCCAATCCCACCCTGGCCCAGGAGAACCTGACCCATGTGAACACCCTGGCGGACAACCTGGACGTGCCGGTGTACTTCTCTCTGATCCCCGGCAAGGAGGTGGTGTGGGCCGACCGCCTGCCCGCCAACGCCCCCAATGACGACGGCATGGCGTTCATTCAGCAGGCCCAGGAATCCACCTCCTCCGCCATCTGGTTTGACACCGCCTCCCCCCTCCTGAGCCACAGCGATGAGTACGTCTTTTACCGCACGGACCACCACTGGACCAGCCTGGGGGCCTACTACGGCTACGCCGCCCTGATGGAGGCCATGGGCATGGAGCCGGTGCCCCTGGAGGAGTACGACCGCACCACCGTGTCCGACAGCTTCCTGGGCACCACCTACTCCTCCTCCGGCGCGGGGTGGATCACCCCTGACTCCATGGACACCTATGTGCCCGACGAGGGGATCTCGGTCATCACCTACCCCGAGGGGGCCCCGGTGGAGGGCAGCCTGTACGACTACTCCAAACTGGAGGTCAAGGACAAGTATTCCATGTTCCTGGGGGGCAACACTCCCCTGGCGGTGATCTCCACCCAGCAAACCGACGCCCCCAAGGTGCTGGTAATCCGGGACTCCTACTCCGACTCCCTGGCCCCCTTCCTCACCGCCCACTTCTCTGAGATTCACCTGTTCGACACCCGCTACAACCGCATGCCCATCTCCTCTTACGTGGAGGCCAACGGCATCGACATGGTGGTGGTGCTCTTCAGCACCTCCAACTTCGTGGCCGAGCAGAGCATCTTCCAGATTGCCATGGGCGCATAATGAACCAGACAGAGAAAGCCCCCGGTTGCGGACTGTGTCCGCAGCCGGGGGCTTTTATCATTTTCGTCGGGGCTCAGCTCAGCCGCCCAGGTAGGCCTTTTTCACGGCCTCGTTGTTCAGCAGAGCCTTGCCGGTGTCGGTGGCCACCACCTTGCCGGTCTCCAGCACGTAGCCCCGGTGGGCGATGGACAGGGCCATCTGGGCGTTCTGCTCCACCAGCAGAATGGTGGTGCCCGCCTGGTGGAGGGACTGGATGATCTCGAAGATCTGCTCCACCAGAATGGGGGCCAGGCCCATGGAGGGCTCATCCAGCATGAGCAGCTTGGGGTTGGACATGAGGGCCCGCCCCATGGCCAGCATCTGCTGCTCGCCGCCGGACAGGGTGCCGGCGATCTGCCGCCGCCGCTCCTTGAGCCGGGGGAACTGCCGGTACACCCGCTCCAGGTTGGGGGCCACAGTGGAGTTGGGCTGGGTAAAGGCCCCCATCTCCAGGTTCTCCTCCACCGTCATCTGCTGGAACACCCGGCGGCCCTCGGGCACCTGGGCCAGGCCGTGGGCCACCAGCTTGTGGGGATGGACCGCCTGGATGGCCTTGCCGTTGAACTCAATGGACCCGGTGCGGGAGCGCAGCAGGCCGGACACGGTCTGGAGGGTGGTGGTCTTGCCGGCGCCGTTGGCGCCGATGAGGGTGACGATCTCCCCCTCCTCCACGTGGAAGGAGACGTCTTTCACGGCGTGGATGGCGCCGTAGTACACGTTGATGTTTTTCACATCCAGCAATACCGCCATGGCTTATACCTCCTTCTGGTCGCCCAGATAGGCCTTGATGACCTCCGGGTTGTTCTGGATCTCCGAGGGGGTGCCCTTGGCAATGATCTGGCCGAAGTTGAGCACGCAGATGCCCTCGCAGATGCCCATGACCAGGTTCATGTCGTGCTCGATGAGGAGGATGGCGATCTGGAAGGTATCCCGGATCTTCACGATGTTCTCCATGAGGTCGGCGGTCTCAGAGGGGTTCATGCCCGCCGCCGGCTCGTCCAGCAGCAGCAGGGAGGGGTTGGTGGCCAGGGCCCGGACGATCTCCAGCCGGCGCTGGGC
Organism: uncultured bacterium; assembly: GCA_949293245.1. GTDB lineage: Bacteria > Bacillota > Clostridia > Oscillospirales > Oscillospiraceae > CASFCS01. Next base: position 16,869 of record CASFCS010000007.1, read on the forward strand.
GCCGTAGGGCAGGGAGCCCGCCTTGGCGTCCGCCAGGTCCTCCATGTCGAAGATGTGCAGCAGCTCCAGGGCGCTCTCGTGGGCCAGCCGCTCCCCCTTCCAGTAGCCCGGCAGACGGAAGATGCTGCTGGCGGCGGAGTAGCGGATGTGGTTGTGCATGCCGATCTTCACGTTGTCCTCCACGGACAGGTTGTCGAACAGCCGGATATTCTGGAAGGTACGGGCGATACCGGCCCGGTTCACCTGGACGGTGGTCATGTTGTGGGTGTCGATGCCGTCCAGCAGGATGGTGCCCCGGGTGGGCTGGTAGACCTTGGTGAGCATGTTGAACACCGTGGTCTTGCCCGCGCCGTTGGGGCCGATGAGGCCGGCGATCTCCGTGCGGCCGATGGCCATGTTGAACTCGTTGACGGCGGTGAGGCCGCCGAAGTCGATGCCCAGGTTCCGGCACTCCAGAATGGGGCTCTTGTTCACGTCCCGCTCGGGGACCTTGTTCACGCTGGGCACGGGGACCAGCTTGGTCTCGGGGCGCTTGGGCTTACTCATGGCTCGCCCCTCCCTTCTGGGCGGCGGCCTTCCTGGGCTGCCGCTTGAATTTCTCACCGATCCGGTCCATAAAGCCCTGGAGCACCGGGTTGTTGGTGGCCAGCATCACCAGGATGAGGACGATGGCGTACACCAGCATCCGCAGCTGGTCCATGCCGCGCAGGGCCTCGGGCAGCACGTAGAGCACCACGGTCGCTACCACAGAGCCCCAGATATTCCCCAGGCCTCCCAGCACCACGTACACCAGCACCAGGATGGAGGTGTTGAAGTCAAACTGGGCGGCGGTGACAGAGGAATAGTTCAGGCCGAACAGGGCGCCGGCGGCCCCCGCCAGGGCGGCGGAGGTGACAAAGGCGATGAGCTTGTACTTGGTGACATTGATGCCCACGCTCTCGGCGGCGATGCGGTTGTCCCGGATGGACATGATGGCCCGGCCGGTGCGGCTGCGCATCAGGTTGAGCACCACGATGAGGGTGATCATCACCAGTACAAAGCCGGCGGTGAAGGTGGCAATGCGCTCATTGCCTGCGGCGCCCTGGGCGCCCTTGATGATGGCGAAGCCGTCCTCGCTGAGGCCCAGGCTCTGGATGGTCTTTTTGCCGTCGATGTTCAGCGCGATGTGGAGGCCCTTCTCGTCATAGCCCACCAGCAGGCAGTTGATGATGTCCTTGATGATCTCGCCGAAGGCCAGGGTGACGATGGCCAGGTAGTCACCACGCAGCCGCAGCACGGGCACACCCACGATGAAGCCCACAATGGCGGCGAAGATGGCGCCCACCACCAGGGCGATCACCAGGCGGAGGAGCTCACTGGATATGGTGGACTGGAGGGACATGGAGGTGATGATGCCCGAAAAGACACCCACGCTCATAAAGCCCGCGTGGCCCAGGCTCAGCTCGCCCAGCACGCCCACGGTGAGATTGAGGGACACCGCCATACACACATAGCAGCAGATGGGCACCAGCATACCGGTCATGGACCGGTTCAGGAGCCCCTGGGACTGGCAGATGGTCACCACGATAAAGGCCAGGATCACTCCGACGTAGGTGGCGTAGTCCACCTTGGTGGCGGTCTTCATGCGCTTGAAGTAATTTCCCAGTCCGCCGGTCGATTTTTTCTTCTCTTTCATCTGGGCCACCTCACACTTTCTCGGGCACGTACTTGCCCAGCAGGCCGGAGGGCTTCACCAGCAGCACCACGATGAGCACGGCGAACAAAATGGCGTTGGACAGCTGGGTGGAGATGTACGCCTGGGCAATCGCCTCGATGATGCCCAGCAGCAGACCCCCCAGGAAGGCCCCGGGGATGGAGCCGATGCCGCCGAACACCGCAGCGGTAAAGGCCTTGATGCCCGGCATGGAGCCGGTGGTGGGCTTCAGCACCGGGGAATAGGAGCACAGCAGCACCCCCGCGATGGCCGCCAGGGCGGAGCCGATGGCGAAGGTCATGGAGATGGTGCGGTTGACGTTGATGCCCATGAGCTGGGCCGCCCCCTTGTCCTCGGAGCAGGCCCGCATGGCCTTGCCCATCTTGCTCTGGCCGGTGAACACCGTCAGACCCACCATGATGACCACGCAGGCCACCACCGTCAGCAGCGCCACATAGGAGATGCGCAGCTGCCCGTCAAAGAAGGTCAGCTGGCCCCCCACCACGGGGGTAAAGTTCTTGGGGTTGGCCCCGAAGAGGAGCTGGGCGGCGTTCTGCAGAAAATAGCTCACGCCGATGGCGGTGATGAGCACCGCCAGGCTCCCGGCCTGGCGCAGGGGGCGGTAGGCCAGCCCCTCAATGATGACGCCCAGCACGGTACACACCAGCATGGCCAGCAGCACGGACACCAGGGTGGCCATCCCCACCGCCATGGCGGAGGGGTCCTCCCCCAGCAGCTGGGCCGTGGCGTAGCTGGTGGCGTAGAAGGAGACATAGCCACCCACCATGATGACGTCGCCGTGGGCAAAGTTGAGCATCTTGGCGATGCCGTACACCATGGTGTACCCCAGGGCGATGATGGCATAAATGCTTCCCATGCTGATCCCGTTGATCAGATATGACAGAAACTCCATACGCTCTTACAACCTCTCTTTTCCTTCTGCGGCAGAAAGGGGGGCAGGACTCCCAGGTCCCGCACCCCTTTCCGCCGCAAAATGCGGCGGATAGAAACACAGGGGGCTGCCGGAAGATCCGGCAGCCGTTCCTGTTTCGTGTTCCTTTGTGAACTGTGCCCGTCAGGGGGTGACGTAGGCGCCGTTCTCGATGACCACGGCGGTGGGATCCTTAGACACGGCACCGTTGTCGTCCCAGGTCATCTCAGACCCGGCGCTGGTGAGGCCCACGATGGACAGATCGCCCATGGCGGCGATGAGAGCGTCGCAGATTTCCTCGTTGCTCATGTCGGAGGTGACGCCGGCGGCCTGGATGGCCTCGTAGACGATGTACACCGCGTCATAGGCATCGGCGGCGAACTGGTTGGGGATCTCGTCGTTGTGGCGGGACTTGTACTCGCTGACGAAGTTCTGGGTGGCCTCGTCCTCCGCGTCGGCGGCAAAGGGGGTCAGCAGGTACACGCCCTCGGCCAGGGAGGTGTCAAAGCCGGGCATGGTCAGGATGCCGTCCATACCGTCCACGCCGAAGAAGGTGGGCTCATAGCCCATGGCGTTGGCCTGGGTCAGGATAATGGAGGCGGGCTCATAGTAGATGGGCAGGAAGATCATGTTGGCGCCGGCAGCCTGGGCGGCGGTGAGCTGGTTGTTGAAATCGGTGGAGGTGGAGTCGTTGAAGGTGCCCTCACTGACGATCTCGATGCCGCGGGTCTCAGCCTCGGCCACGAAGTTGTCCCGGATGCCCTGGGAGTAGGGATCGTCGTTCTTGTAGATGATGGCCACCTTCACGTCGTCAAAGTGCTCATCCATGTACTGGGCGGAACGGGAGCCCTGGTTGGAGTCGGTGAAGCACACCTGGAACACATTGTCGTTGCCCTCGATGACGTCGTCGCCGGAGGCGGAGGGGGTGACGGTGAACACCCGGTCCTCATAGGCCAGGGGCACCACAGACAGGGCGGGGCCGGAGGTGACGGTGCCCACCAGGATCTGCATGCCGTCGTCCATCAAAGTGTTGTAGGCGTTGACCGAGGTCTCGGGGTCGTGGACGTCGTCGGCGTAGATCAGGTTGAACTGCACCGGGCCGCCCAGGGCGTTGATCTCATCCACGGCGATCTGGGCCGCGTTGAGCACGTTGGTGCCGTAGATGGCGGCGCCGCCGGTGAGGGGGCCGATCACGCCGATGGTGAAGGTGCCGCTGGCCTCGCCCGCGGGCTGGCTGACGCCGGGATCGCTGTTGCCGGGGTCGCTGTTTCCGGGGTCGCTGTTGCCGGCGTCGTCATCGGCGCAGCCGGCCATCAGGCCCACGCACATGGCCCCTGCCAGGAGCATGGCAAGAAACTTTTTCATTTTCATTGGTTGGTACCTCCTTCTCAAGGTTGTTGACAATTATAGACTGGGACGGGAAAATTGTCAACCAGCAAAATAGACAATGGCCCCCTCTTTTCCCGCCGGCCCATGGCCAAAACCGCAGGAAAAGAGGGGGCCGCGCCAGAGGGAGCCCCTTTCAGATCACCAGTCCCCCGTTGGGGGAGAGGACCTGGCCGGTGAAGAAGGCCCCCTGCTCCAGGGCCAGAAAGGCGATGGCCTCCGCGGCCTCCTCCGCCGTGCCCAGCCGGCCCAGAGGGGTCTCCTCCGCCAAAACCGCCAGATCCTCCGCCGTGAGGCAGGCGTTCATCTCCGTGTCGATCACCCCGGGGGCCACGCAGTTGACCCGGATGCCAGAGGGCCCCACCTCCTTGGCAAGGGCCCTGGTCAGGCCGATCACCCCCGCCTTGGCGGCGGAGTAAACCGCCTCGCAGGAGGCCCCCACCTGCCCCCACATGGAGGACACGGTGACGATGCTCCCCGCCTTGCGGTGGATCATGTGGGGCAGCACCGCCCGGCAGGCGTAGAAGGTGCCGTCCAGGTTCACCCCCATCACCCGCCGCCACTCCGAGTCCGAAACGTCTCCTAAAAGCTGGAAGGAGGACACCCCGGCGCTGCAAATCAAAATGTCAAGTTGACAAAATTTATCCAACACATTGTCAACCATCTTCTCCACCGCCCGGGGGTCGGACACGTCGGCCTCCACCGCCATGGCCTCCCCGCCGGCGGCGGTGATCTCCTCCACCAGTTTCTCCGCCCGGGCGCGGCTGCGGCAGTAGTTCACCGCCACCGCCACCCCTCTGGCGGACAGCAGCCGGGCGGCGGCGGCGCCGATGCCCCGGGAGCCCCCGGTGATGAGGGCGCAGCGCTGCTCCCTCACAGGTCCAGCACCACCCGTTCGATGCCCGCCACCGCCTGGTCCACCATGGCCTCCACATCCAGGGCGGCCTCGGCCTCCTCCAGCTCGTCCAGCTTGGGCTTGGTCCGGGGGTGCTTGGGGGTAAAGACGGTGCAGCAGTCCTCGTAGGGCAGAATGGAGGTCTCGAAGGTGCCGATGCGCCGGGCGATGCGGACGATCTCCTCCTTGTCCATGCCCACCACCGGCCGCAGCACCGGCAGGGTGCACACGGCGTTGGTGCAGGCCATGGCGTCCAGGGTCTGGCTGGCCACCTGACCCAGGCTCTCCCCGGTGACCAGGGCCCCGGCCTGGATGCGCCCGGCCACCTTCTGGGCAATGCGCATCATGAAGCGGCGCATGAGGATGGTGAACAGGGCCTCGGGGCAGGAGCGGCGCAGCTCCTCCTGGATGGCGGTAAAGGGCACCACGTGGACCACCGTCCGGCCGCACCAGGGCACCAGCAGCCTGGCCAGGTCCAGCACCTTCTCCTTGGCCTCGGGGGAGGTGTAGGGGTAGCTGTAGAAGTGAACCATGTCCACGGCGATGCCCCGCTTGGCGATCATCCAGGAGGCCACCGGGGAGTCAATGCCCCCGGACAGGAGGGACACCGCCCGCCCGCCGATGCCCACCGGCAGGCCTCCCGCCCCGGGCTCCGGGTCGGCGTGGACGTAGGCCACCTCCTCCCGCACCTCCAGATGGACGGTGATGTCCGGGTGGTGCATGTCGGGGCGCAGGTGGGGGAAGGCCTCGTGGAGCTCCCCGCCCACGTACTGGGAGAGCTGGATGGAGTTGAGGGGGAAGGACTTGTCCGCCCGCTTGGCCTCTACCTTAAAGGAGGAGGCGGAGCGCAGCTGGGGACCCAGGTACTCCGCCGCAGCGGCCACCATGGCGTCCTTGTCCTTCTCGCAGGCCCGGGCACGGGTGAGGCCCGCCACGCCGAACAGCCGCTTCATGGCCTCCCAGGCCCCCTCGAAGTCGCAGTCCTCCGACCGGGGCTCCACATAGGTGATGGACTGCCGGGCATAGATGTGGAAGTCCCCGTACTTGCGCAGGCGGCGCTTGGCGTTGCCCATGAGCCGGTCCTCAAATCCCCGGCGATTGAGCCCCTTGAGCACCATCTCTCCCTGCTTGAGCAAAATGATCTCCTTCATGGTCACGTTCCTTTCTCTTCTCCCGCCCCGCCGCTGGAAAGGGCGGGGGTATGTTCCTCCTCCAGGGCCTTCCGGGCGGCGGCGGCCATAGCCGGGCGGTCCAGCCGGGTGTCGGTGAAGCACTCCAGGGCAAACACCGCCTGCCAGATGAGCATCCCCAGGCCGTTGGATATGGGGTGGCCCAGGGCCTCCGCCCGCTCCAGCAGGGCGGTTTTGGCCGGGCTGTAGATGAGGTCAAAGACCCCCGCCCCGTGGGGCAGGGCCTCCAGGAAGGTCAGGTCCTCAAACTGCCCTGCCGTGCCCGTCATGCCCAGGCTGGTGCAGTTCACCACCAGGGTGCACTCCGCCGCCAGGGCCCGCAGGGTCTCCGGCCGGAAGTCCCTGGGCACCATCCGCCCCTCCTCATCCCAGGCACACAGGGCGGCGGCCCGCTCCACGGTGCGGTTGGCCACAAAGACCCTCTCCGCCCCCGCCTGGATGAGCTTGGGGGCCACCGCCTTGGCCGCACCGCCGGCCCCCAGCAGCAGCACCTTCCTGCCCTCCGGGTCCATGTCCACCTCCCGCAGGGCCTGGAGAAAGCCCACGCCGTCTGTGTTGTATCCGTAGAATCTGCCACCTTTTATACACACCGTATTCACAGAGCGGTACATCCGGGCGTCGGGGGAGAGCTCGTCCATCAGGGGCACCAGGGCCTCCTTGTGGGGCATGGTGGCGTTGAAGCCGGCGTACCCCTCCGCCGCGGCGTGGGCCAGGAAGCGGCAGGTGTCCCCTGCGGGGACCTGCCGGGCGCCGTAGCGGTACTGGGCGTCCAGCCCCGAGGCCTTCAGCATGGCCCCCTGGATCCTGGGGGAGAGGCTGTGGCCCACCGGGTCCCCGATGACGCACAGGGGCTTTATGCTCTGAAGGAACTCCTGGGGGGTGGGGGCCCCCCGCTCCTCCTTCCGGTGGTCGGGGAGGAGGGCGTTGACCGCCAGGGCAATGGTCACCCCCGCCACCGTCTCGATGATGCGGGCGGCGGCGTAGTAGTAGCGCACATCCCCGGTGACCCGGCTGATGAGGATGACGCAGGGGAGGATGCAGGCCATGCCGCAGGCGGTGGGCCGCTTGATGAGCAGGCACAGCCACACCCCCGCCACGCACACCGCCCCCAGCACGGGCATCCGCACCCAGGGGTCATCCAGCAAAGTGCCCATCTGGAGGGCGGCGATGCCCAGGCAGCCCCCCACCGCCACACCGATGAGGCGGGAGATGCCCTGCTGCACCGTCTGGCCCAGGGTGCTCTGGGTGCAGATGATGCAGGCGATGCAGGCGTAGGTGGGCCCCAGCTGGCCCAGCACGCCCCCCAGCTCCTCGTGGTACATCAGCCCGAAGGGGACGAACAGGGCGTAGGACAGCATGACGGATACGGCGGTCTTCACCACCCGCATGCCAATCCGGGGCAGGGGTACGTGAGGTACATGTCTCATGGCAAGCTCCTTTGCAGCGCGGCGGAGAGGAGGGCGGGCTCAGCCCTGTCCCTCCTCCCGCTCCAGAAAATAGGTCATGGCGGCCCGGTAGCCGTACAGGCCCAGGCCGCAGATCTGCCCCACACAGGCGGGGGCGGTGACGCTCTTGTGGCGGAACTCCTCCCGCTGGTGGACGTTGGAGATGTGGACCTCGATGCAGGGCACGTCCACCGCCTTCAAAGCATCCAGAATGGCGTAGGAGTAGTGGGTGTACGCCCCGGGATTCATGATGATGGCGTCGTACTCCCCCTGGGCGCCGTGGATGGCGTCGAGGATGGCCCCCTCGTGGTTGGACTGGAAGCACACCGCCGAGGAGCCGTGGTCTGCGGCAAAGATCTCCAGTTCCCGGCACAGGCTCTCGTAGGTGTTCTCCCCGTAGATCCCCGGCTCTCGCCGGCCCAGCAGGTTCAGATTGGGCCCGTTGATGATGAGAAATTTCACAGCTTCAGCACCTCCAATACCGCCGCCGCCGTCTCCCGGGGGGTGGGGCGGCTGTCCACAATGTGGTCCGCCCAGGCCAGGTAGACCGGCTCCCGGGCGGCATAGCGGGCCAGAAAGGCCTCCCGGCCCCCCTGGCCCAGGGGGCGGCCCGCCATGGACACGCCGTCATAGATCTCCCCCGGGTCCCGCCGGAGAAAGACCACCCTGCCGCTGCCCTTGAGGGGGGCGATGGCCCCCTCCCGGGTGGGCAGGCCTCCGCCGCAGGCCACCACCAGGTCCTGCCGCCCGGCCAGCTCCTCCGCCGCGTCCCGCTCCCGGTCCCGGAAGAAGTCCTCCCCCTCCGAAGCGAAGAGGTCAGGAATGGAGCGGCCCAGTGCCGCCTCAATATACTGGTCGGTATCCACAAAGGCCCGCCCCAGCTCCTCCGCCAGGAGGGACCCCACGGTGGACTTGCCGCACCCCATCATGCCGATGAGGACGATATTTTCCATATCCCCGCCCCCTCAGTAGTTGCCCAGCACCCGGAAGCTCTCGCAGGACTGGGTAAGCTCCCGCAGCACCCCGTCCATCTCCGGCCCGTCCAGGTCCCCGGCGAAGTCCACGAAGAAGCGGTACTCCCAGCTGCGCCCCGGAATGGGGCGGGACTCCAGCTTCATCATATTGAGGCCGGACACGGCAAACACCGACATCACCCGGTGGAGGGTGCCGCACCGGTGGGGCAGGGTAAAGAGGGCGGAGATCTTCTCCCGGCCCTCCCGCAGCTCCATCACCGGGGAGACCACCACAAAACGGGTGTTGTTCTCCTGGTTGGTGTTGATCCCCCTGGCCAGCACCGTCAGGCCATAGAGGGCGGCGGCCCGCTCCGAGCAGATGGCCCCCCGCCTTACGTCCCCGCTCCGGGCCACGGTGTGGGCCGCCACGGCGGTGTTCACCATGGTGGTGCGCCGCCAGGCGGGGTGGCCGTCCAGGTAGGCCCCGCACTGGAAAAGGCCCTGCTCGTGGGAGCACACCTCCTCCAGGGTGTCCAGACCGGCCCCCGGCGGGGCGCACAGGCAGTGCTCCACCCGCACCACCTGCTCCCCCACGATGAAGGCCCCGTACCGGGCCAGCAGATCGTAAACCTGATTGATTGATCCGGTTGACGAGTTCTCGATGGGCAGTACGCCGTAGTCCGCCCGGCCCTCCTTCAGAGCCAGGAAGATGTCCTCCCACCTCTCTGCCCGGTCCCGGGGGCAGTTGTCGCCGAAAAAGCGCACCGCGGCCTCCTCCGCCCAGGCCCCGGGCTCCCCCTGGTAGAGGACCCTGGGATTGTCAAGGGGCGTCCGGGCGGCGGCGCGGGCCTGGATATAATGGGCGAAGTCCGGGTCGTCCTCCTCCACCAGGGTGCGCTGCTGCCGGCGGGAGATACTCATGATGGTCTCAAAGAGCTCCGTCACATCCCCCCGGAGCGCCTCCTCCACCAGTTGCGCCTTTTTCGCCAGGACCTCCTGCTCCCGCTGGGGGTCCAGCACTGGCAGGCGGTGGGCCACCTTGTAGGCCCCCACCTCTGCGGTGACCGCCATACGGCGGCGGAACAGGTCGGTAATCTGCCGGTCGATCTGGTCAATCTCCCGGCGCAGCTGCTGCAAATCCTCCATGGGCCTCACCTCATATCCCTAAGATCTGGCAGGCGGCCAGGGCGGCGGCGGCCTCGATCACCGGCACCGCCCGGGGGACGATGCAGGGGTCGTGCCGCCCCTGGACCACCAGGGTGGCGTCCGCCCCCGCCGCCATGTCCACCGTCTCCTGGGGCAGGCCGATGGAGGGGGTGGGGCGCATGGTGACGGAGCACACCACCGGCATGCCGCTGGTGATGCCCCCGTTGACGCCGCCGGTGTGGTTGGTGCGGGTGCGGACGGTATCCCCGTCCATGTACATGGGGTCGTTGGCCTGGCTGCCCCGGAGGGCGGCGAAGCCCTCCCCGATGCCGAAGGACACCGATTTCACCCCGGGCACGGCGAACAGCTGCCGGGCAAAGACCCCCTCCACGTTGTACCCGTAATCCGGCGCCCCCAGCCCGGCGGGGAGGCCCAGCACGGCGCACTCGATCTTTCCCCCCACGGAGTCCTTCTCGCTCCGGGCGGTCAGGATGGCCTGGCGCATGGCCTCCCCCGCCCCGTCGTCCAGCACGGGGAAGGGCTTATCCGCCAGGGCGGCCAGGGTCTCCCCCTCCACCGGCCCGGCAGTCCAGTCCCCGGCGTCCCGGATGCCGGCGATCTCCTTGATATGGGCCCCCACCAGCACCCCCTGCCGGCGCAAAATCAGCTTGGCCACCGCCCCGGCAAACACCAGGGGGGCGGTGAGCCGGCCGGAGAAGTGGCCGCCCCCCCGGTAGTCGTTGAACCCGCCGTAGCGCACGTGGCCGGTGTAGTCCGCGTGGCCTGGCCGGGCCAGGTCCTTGGTGCGGGCATAGTCCCCGGAGCGGGTGTCCGTATTCTCAATGACGGCGCACAGGGGCGTGCCGGTGGCCCGCCCCTCAAACACCCCCGAGAGCACCCGGGGCACGTCCGCCTCCCGCCGGGCGGTGGCGGTGGGGTCCTTCCCCGGGGCCCGGCGGGCCATCTCCCTTGAGATAAAGTCCCAGTCCAGCTCCAGCCCGGCGGGGACCCCCTCCAGTACCACGCCGATGGCGGGGCCGTGGGACTCCCCGAAAATCACATGCCGCATAGTATACTACCTTTCAGTTTAAGTTTACATGCCCTCCCGCCGGAGCTGTCCTCCCAGCCGGGCGTACTCCTCCCAGAAGTCGGGGTAGGACTTGGCCACGCACTCCGCACCGGTGACGGTGACGGGTGCTTCGCACCCCGTGGCGGCGATGGCAGCCATCATGGCGATGCGGTGGTCGTTGTGGGCGGAGACCTCCGCCCCGCCGGGGAGGGAGTCCGCCCCCACAAAGGTGAGGGAATCCGCCCCCTCCTCCACCTGGGCCCCCAGGGCGGTAAGCACCCGGGTCACGGCGGAGAGCCGGTCGCTCTCCTTCAGGCGCAGCCGCCCGGCGTTCACCAGCCGGGTGACCTTTCCGCCCCCCCGCAGGGCGGCCATAGCCGCCAGGGGGGGCACCAGGTCGGGGCACTGGGACACGTCGATGTCCGCCTCCCCCGGCCGGGCCAGGGTCCAGTAGAGTTTGGTGATGATGGCGTCCCCCTGGGCAGACTGGAAGTTGAGCCCCCGGATGTCCAGCCGGCTGTCCAGAAAGGCGGCGGCGTACCAGAAGGCGGCGTTGGACCAGTCGGCCTCCACCGTCAGCCGGGCGGGGCGGAAGGACAGCCCGCCGGGCAGGTGGTACTGGGGGGGCTGGGACCGGGCGGCGGGGATGGTCACGCCGAACTGCCCCAGGGCGTCCAGAGTCATGGCGATGTAGTCCCCGCTCTCCAGGGGGGTGGTGGAGCGGAGGACCGAGGGCCCCTCCAGGAGGGGCAGGGCGAAGAGGAGGCCGGTGAAGAACTGGCTGGACACATTGCCCGGCAGGGCGTATTCCCCCGCCGTCAGCTCCCCCCTCACCGTGAGGGCCCCGTCCTTCTGCTCATAAAAAATGCCCTTCTCCCGGAAGAGGTCAAAGTAGGGCCCCTGGGGCCGGTCCATCAGCCGCCCCTGGCCGGTGAACACGCCGCCCCCCCGGAGGGCCAGGGCCACGGGGATGAGGAAGCGCAGGGTGGAGCCCGACTCCCCGCAGTCAAGGCGGGGCAGCTCCCCGCCCCGCTCCCGCCTGTTCCCCAGGCCGGTGACGGCGATGGCGTCCCCCTCCCGCCGGAAGGAGGCCCCCAGGGCCTCCAGGCAGCGGATGGTGGCCGAAATGTCCTGGGACAGCGCCACGTTGGAAAGCACGCTCTCCCCCTCCGCCAGGGCGGCGGCGATGAGGAGGCGGTGGGCCTGGGACTTGCTGGGGGGCGGGGTCACCGCCCCCTTGAGAAGCCCCGGGGTGATGGTGATGTTCATGTCCCGTCCCTCCCGCACAGGGCGGACAGGGCCGAGAGCACGTCCGCCTTTTTCATCTTCACCGGCAGGGCCTTCCCCATCTCCTCCAGGAAGATCATGGTGATGTCCCCCCCGGTGCCCTTCTTGTCCAGGCCGATGGTGTCCTCCACCACCGGCCAGTCCTCCCCGGTCAGGGGAATGGCGGTGGGCAGGCCGAAGGCGGCCAGCAGCCCCTCCAGGGCCGCCAGGTCCCCCGCCAGCCCGGGGGCCACCCCCAGCTCCATCTCCAGCCGGAGGGCGGCGCACATACCGGCGGCCACCCCCTGGCCATGGGTCCAGATCTGGTAGTTGCCCACCTTCTCAAAGGCGTGGCCCACGGTGTGGCCGAAGTTGAGGGCCATCCGCTCCCCGGTGTCCCGCTCGTCGGCCTCCACTACCTTCCGTTTTATATCGCAGCAGGTATACAGAACGTGTTCAATCTCCTCCATAATCTCCCGCCGGCCGGGCCGCTGGAGCAGGAAGGAGAAGAAATCCGCGTCCCGGATGCAGCCGTATTTGATGACCTCCGCCATGCCGTCGGCAAAGACGGCGTCGGGCAGGGTGTTCAGGGTGTCCGGGTCCATCAGCACCAGCCGGGGCTGCCAGAAGGCCCCCGCCAGGTTCTTGCCGTGCTGGAGGTCGATGGCCACCTTGCCCCCCACGGAGGAGTCCACCTGGGAGAGCAGAGTGGTGGGGATCTGGACAAAGTCCACCCCCCGCAGGACGGTGGCGGCGGCAAAGCCCGCCAGGTCCCCCACCACGCCCCCGCCCAGGGCCACCACGGCGTCGGTGCGGGTGAGGCCGAAGTCCATCATGTTCTCCCACAGCTCCGCCAGCCGGGCGGCGGACTTGGAGGCCTCCCCCGCCGGGATCTCCCCCACGGCGGTCTCGAACCCCGCCGCCTCCAGGCCGGGGATCACCTGCCTGAGGTACAAAGGGGCCACGTTGGAGTCGGTCACCACAAACAGCCGCTTTGTCCGGGGCAGGGCGGCGCGGCACAGCTCCCCCGCCCGGGGGAGGAGGCCCCGCTCCATCAAAATGTCATAGCTTCGCCCCGGCAGGGCCACGCGCAGGGTTCTCACAGCGGTCCACTCCTTCCCCTGGTTTCTCAGAAGTACATTTCTCTATATTTTACCCCATTTTTGGTGGCCAGGTCAACCATGGACCCCACCTTCTCCATGAGGGCGTCGAACTTCTCCGGGGTCAGGGACTGGGGCCCGTCGCACTTGGCGTGGAGGGGGTCGTTGTGCACCTCAATGATGAGGCCGTCCGCCCCGGCGGCAATGGCCGCCATGGCCAGGGGCTCCACCATCCAGTGCTTGCCTGCGGCGTGGGAGGGGTCCACAATAATAGGCAGGTGGCTCATGCGCTTCACCGCCGGAATGGCGGACACATCCAGGGTGTTGCGGGTGTAGGTCTCGAAGGTGCGCACCCCCCGCTCACAGAGGATCACGTTCTCATTGCCCCCGGCCATGATATACTCAGCGGACATGATCCACTCCTCGTAGGTGTTGGACAGGCCCCGCTTGAGCAAGATGGGCTTGGACATCTTGCCCACCTCCTTGAGGAGGTCGAAGTTCTGCATGTTCCGGGCGCCGATCTGCACCAGGTCCACCTTCTCCTCGAAGATCTCGCAGTACTTGGGGCTCATAAGCTCGGTGACGATGGGCAGCCCCGTGGCCGCCCGGGCCTCCTCCAGCAGCGCCAGGCCGTCCAGCCCCATGCCCTGGAAGGCGTAGGGGGAGGTGCGGGGCTTGAAAGCGCCCCCCCGCAGCAGCTTGGCGCCGGATGCCTTCACGTCCCGGGCCACCTCCACCACCTGCTCCTTGGACTCCACGGAGCAGGGGCCGGCGATGACGGCGAAGTTGCCCCCGCCGATGGGCACCCCGGCCACATCCACCACGGTGTCCTGGGGGTGGAACTTCCGGTTTGCCTTCTTATAGGGCTCCTGCACCCGCATAACCCGCTCCACGCTGGGCTCCATCTCCAGCATGTGGATGTCCAGGTGGGTGGTGTCGCCCACCAGGCCCAGAATGGAACACCCAACGCCGTTGGTGATGCCCACGGATACCTTTTCCTTCTCCTCCAGCTGTCGGGCCAGGCGCTGGATCTCCTCCTGGCTGGTGTGGGGTTTCATGACGATGACCATATTGTTTGCCTTCCTTTCTTGATTCCCGCGGGGACTGGGTTGAGAGGCACCGATCCTGGGCCCCGGCGTATAAGCACATAAAAAGAGGCCCATTGAACGTGTCAATGAGCCTCTGGCAGTACAAAAAATACCAATGACCTGATTTATTCAGGCCGCAAACTCACCGCGCGCGTTCTCCGTTTTTCCATGGCAAAATAGCCGGCCTCGGTAAATCGAGCCCAGCCATAGAAAAAGGAGTATCCGCTTGTGGCGATGGAGTTGTGCATACCCAACCTCACAGTTTTGGAATGGCCTGATTATACTCCATCCCTCCGGGAAATGCAACCCCCCAGACGCAGGTTTTTCCTGCCTTGACTTTCCACCTGGGAGACGGTATGCTTAACATTGACCATATGTTTCCTGCTCTCCCCGGCGGGCCGGCGGGCCCATTGATTTTCGGAAAGGAGTTTTGGCATGCTGTACATTTTGGAACACGGCGGACTGACCCTGGCGGTCTCCTCCCACGGGGCGGAGGTGCAGTCCCTCCAGGGCCTGGGCCGGGAGTGGATCTGGAGCGGCGACGCCGCGGTGTGGGGCCGCCACGCCCCCCTCTGCTTCCCCTGGTGCGGCCGCTTCAATGACGGCCACTTTGTGGTGGACGGCAAGCGGTACGAGGAGGTGTCCCACGGCTTTGGCCGGGACATGGAGCACACCCTGGTGGATCAGAGCGATAACAGCCTCACCTTCCGCCTGACCTCCTCCCCCGAGACCCTCTCCCGGTATCCCTGGCCCTTCATCCTGGAGACCTGCCACAAGCTGGAGGGCACCACCCTGTCCACCACCTGCACCGTCACCAACGTGGGGGACACCCCCATGCCCTTCCAGATCGGCTTCCACTTCGCCTTCGCCATGCCCCTGGCCCCCAGCCTGGCCACCAACGACCACCGGGTGGTTTTTGACTGCGCCGAAGAGGCGGAGGAGATCACGGTGCAGCCCCCCGGCCTGGTGATCGGCCGGGAGCCCCGGTTCACCGGACAGACCTATGTGGAGCTCACGGACCACATTTTTGACAACGACTCCATCTGCCTCACCGGCCTGAAGTCCGCCAAGTTCCGCCTGGATTCGGACAAGTGCGACCACGCCCTGGAGGTAGGCACCGCCGGCTTCCCCTATGTGCTGCTGTGGTCCAAGCCCGGCCCCATGCGCTTTTTGTGCATCGAGCCCTGGCACGGCCTGCCCGACGCCGCCCAGTGCGACCACGACCCCTTCCACCGCCCGGGGATCAACGTGCTCCAGCCCGGGGCTACCTTCCAGACCACCCACACCGTCCACCTGGTGGACAAGACCAAGGAATAACAAAAAAATGCTCCGGAACTCAGGTTCCGGAGCATTCTTTGTTTTTAGGCTGTTAAAAAAGCCCTCGGCAGAGTTTTGCCGCCCGGAGGCGGCAAAATAAGATTGAATCCGTTTTTTCCGGGGACATGTGCCTCGGAAAAAACACCTCTCAGCCCGCAAGCGTGCGAGCAACGCGAGTGCGACGCAGCGGGCTGCCTCTCCTCAAAAAAATGCTTGCATTTTTTTGAAGCGTGTCGACTTGTTCGACACGCTGAAAATGCTCCGGAACTCAGGTTCCGGAGCATTTTTATGCCTATCGATGAAAGCAGTATCTCACTTGTCCTGGAGACCGCCGTAGGCCCGGAAGCGGGCGTACCGGCGGGCGGTGAGCTCCTCCACGGGGAGGGCGCTGCTCTGCTCCAGGGCCTCCCCCAGGGCGGCAGAGATGGTGCGGCACAGGGACTCGAACTCCACGTTCTCCTCAAAGAACACCCGGTCGGCCACCCCCAGCACCTTCAGGTCGGCGGCGGTCATCTTCAGGCAGTCCGCCGCGTCCTCCACCCGCTTGGGGTCCTTCCACAGGATGGAGGCGCACCCCTCGGGGGAGATGACGGAGTAGACGGCGTTCTCCAGCATCCACACCTGGTCGGCCACGGCCATGGCCAGGGCGCCGCCGCTGCCCCCCTCGCCGATAAAGATGGAGATCACCGGCACCTTCAGGGCCATCATGTCCACCAGGCTCTGGGCAATGGCCTGGCCCTGGCCCTTCTCCTCGGCCTCCATGTCGCAGGCGGCGCCGGCGGTGTCCACAAAGCACACCACGGGGCGGCCGAACTTCTCGGCCTGGGCCATGAGCCGCTGGGCCTTCCGGTACCCCTCGGGATGGGGGGCGCCGAAGTTGCGGCGGATCTTCTCCCGGGTGGTGGTGCCCTTCTCCATGGCGATGACAGTGACGGGGCGCTCCCCCAGCCAGGCAATGCCGCCCACCACAGCGGTGTCGTCGGAGCAGCTGCGGTCCCCGTGGAGCTCGGTAAAGTCCTGGAAGATCTCCTCGATATACTGCAAGCCGGTGTGCCGGCCCGGGGCCCGGGCGGCCTTTACCTTTTCATACGCGGTCATACCCGGCGCCTCCCCTCATGAAATTCCAGGAGACGGGCGATGGTGTCCTTCTCCTCGTCGCGGCCCACGATGGCGTCCACAAAGCCGTGCTCCAGCAGGAACTCGGCCCGCTGGAAACCGGCGGGCAGCTTTTTGCGGGTGGTCTGCTCAATGACCCGGGGGCCGGCGAAGCCCACCAGGGCCCGGGGCTCGGACAAAATCACGTCCCCCTCCATAGCGAAGGAGGCGGTGACCCCGCCGGTGGTGGGGTCGGTGAGCACGGTGAGGTAGAACAGCCCCGCCGCGCTGTGGCGCCCCACGGCGCCGCTGGTCTTGGCCATCTGGAGCAGGGAGAGGATGCCCTCCTGCATCCGGGCGCCGCCGGAGACGGTGAAGCCCACCACGCTCAGGCGATACTCGGTGGCGTACTCAAACAGGCGGGTGATCTTCTCCCCCACCACGGTGCCCATGGAGCCCATCATGAAGTAGGGCTCCATGACGAACAGGGCGCAGGGGTGGCCGTTGATGCGGGCGGTGCCGCACACCACGCCCTCCTTCTCGCCGCTGTTCTTCCGGGCGGTGGCCAGCTTATCCTCGTACCCGGGGAAGGCGATGGGGCTGCCCCCCTCCAGGTCGGGCCACAGCTCGTAGAAGCTGCCCTCGTCGGCGATGAACTCCACCCGCTGCCGGGCGGTCATGCGGAAGAGATAGCCACACTCACAGACGTTCTTATCCTCCCACAGCTTGGCGATGGGGGTCTCCTTGCCGCAGTAGGGACAGGTTCGGGAGGGTTCCGGCGGGGTGGGCTCCCGACCGCCCTGCTCCAGCTCGATGTTGGGCTTTTTAAACAGGAACTTTAATTGCATTCCGCGTCACACCTCCGCTTCGCGTCACTTCAGCTGGTTCATGAAGCCGGTGTCGTAGGTGCCGGCCTTGAACATGGGATGGTTGAGAATGGTCAGCTGCTCCTCGATGTTGTTGGGCACCCCGTCGATGACCAGCTCGCACAAGGCGGCCTGCATCTTGCGGTTGGCGCTCTCCCGGTCGGGGCAGTGGACGATGAGCTTGCCGATCATGGAGTCGTAGTAGGGGGGCACGGTGTAGCCCTGGTAGAGGGCGGAGTCAAAGCGCACCCAGGGGCCGCCGGGGACGTAGTAGAAGTCCACGGTGCCCGGGGCGGTGGCGTTGATGCGGCACTCCATGGCGGTGCCCTGGAGCTGCACGTCCTCCTGGGTGAAGTCCAGCTCCACCCCGGCGGCAATGCGGATCTGCCACTTGACGATGTCCACATTGGTGACCATCTCGGTGATGGGGTGCTCCACCTGGAGACGGGTGTTCATCTCCATAAAGTAGAAGTTCTTGTCCTGGTCCAGGAGGAACTCCACGGTGCCCGCGTTGGTGTAGTGGGCGGCCCGGGCGGCCTTCACGGCGGCCTCCTGCATCCGGCGGCGCAGGTCGGGGTCCACCGCGGGGGAGGGGGCCTCCTCCAGCACCTTCTGGTTGTGCTTCTGGATGGAGCACTCCCGGTCCCCCAGGCACACCACGTTGCCCGCCTCGTCGCACAGCAGCTGCACCTCGATGTGCTTGACGGGGGAGAGATACTTCTCCATGTACACGCCGCCGTCGCCAAAGGCCTTCTGGGCCTCCTGGGAGGCGGTGACAAAGGCGTGCTCCAGCTCGCCGGGGCCGTCCACCCGGCGGATACCCTTGCCGCCGCCGCCGGCTCTGGCCTTCACCAGCAGGGGATAGCCGATGCGCTCGGCCTCCCGCCGGGCCTCATCCAGGTCGGAGAGGAGCTCGCTGCCGGGGACGGTGGGCACGCCGGCCTCCTTCATCAGGCGGCGGGCGGCGTCCTTGTCCCCCATACGGGAGATGACCTCCCCGGTGGGGCCGATGAAGGACAAATCGTGGTCGGCGCAGGCCTGGGCAAATTCGGGGTTCTCAGAGAGGAAGCCGTAGCCGGGGTGAATGGCTTCGGCGTGGGTGAGCTTGGCGGCCGCCAGGATGTTGGCCTGGTTGAGGTAGCTCTCGCTGGCGGCGGTGCCCCCCACGCAGACGCACTGGTCCGCCAGGGAGGCGTGGATGGCGTCCCGGTCCGCCTCGGAGCAGATGGCCACCGTGGCGATGCCCATCTCCTTGCAGGCCCGGATGATGCGCACGGCGATCTCACCCCGGTTGGCGATCAAAATTTTGGAAAACATCAGCTCACTCCTTCATCAGCGCGAAGGAGAACTCGGCCTGGACGCACAGGGTATCTCCCACATAGCCCTTGCCGCTGGCGAAGCAGAAGGGGCCCTTGGTCTTGGTGATGACGCAGCGGCTCTCAAACTTATCCCCGGGCTTCACAGGGTGCTTGAAGCGCACCTTGTCCAGACTGGTGAAATAGGGGGTGGTCCCCTGGGCCCCGCCGCTCTGGGCAAGCAGGACGCAGGTGGCCTGGGCCATCATCTCGCACAGGATGACGCCGGGCACCACGGGGTTTCCAGGGAAGTGGCCCTGGAGAAACCACTCATCCCCCCGGACCTGATAGCTGCCCCGGGCCTCGCCGTCCACAATATCGGCCTCCTCCACCAGGAGCATGTTGTCCCGGTGGGGAATGATCTGCATGATCTCCTTCTGGTCCATATCAGCCCTCCTCCAGACGGAAGAGGGTCTGGCCGTACTCCACCATCTGGCCGTTGCCGCAGCACACCTGGGTGACCACGCCATCCCGCTCGGCGGTGATCTCGTTCATGAGCTTCATGGCCTCGATGATGCACAGCACATCGCCCTTGCTCACCTTGTCGCCCACGCTGACGAAGGGGGCGGCGCCGGGCTCGGCAGCGGCGTAGAACACGCCCACCATGGGGGACTTGATCTCGATGCCGCCCTGGGGCTCCTCCTCCTGGGCGGGCTCAGCGGCGGGGGCAGCGGGAGCGGGAGCAGCGGCAGGGGCGGCGGCGGGAGCCATCACCGGGGCGGTGGACACCACCACGGGGGCAGGAGCGGGGGCCACCACAGGGGCGGCGGGCTCCTGGCGCTCCAGCTTCAGGGTGGCGTCATCATCCTTGAGCTCCAGAGCGGTGAGGCCGGTGTCACGCATCAGCTCCGCCAGGAAACGAATGTCTTCCATCTTCATGACTTTTTCCTCCCTCTCTTACTTCACAGGCTTAAAGGCCAGGCAGGCGTCGTGGCCGCCGAAGCCCAGAGACGCGGACATGGACAGCTCCAGCTCCGCCTCCCGCTTCACGTGGGGGACATAGTCCAGGTCGCACTCGGGGTCGGGCTCATCCAGGTTGATGGTGGGGGGCACCACGCCGTCCCGCAGGGCCAGCACCGCGGCAATGGCCTCAGCCGCGCCGGTGGCGCCCAGCATGTGGCCGGTGCAGGACTTGGTGGAGCTCACCAGGATCTTGTGGGCCCGCTCCTCCCCGAACACCTGCTTGAGGGCCAGGGTCTCGGTGGCGTCGTTCATCTTGGTGCCGGTGCCGTGGGCGTTGTAGTACACCTTGTCGCTGTCCACCCCGGACTCGGCCAGGGCGGCGGCGATGGCCCGGGCGGCCCCCTCGCCGTCGGGGGCGGGGGCGGTCATGTGGTGGGCGTCACAGGTGGAGCCGTACCCGGCCACCTCGGCGTAGATCTTGGCGCCCCGGGCCACGGCGTGCTCGTACTCCTCCAGCACCAGGGCGGCGGAGCCCTCCGCCATGACGAAGCCGCCGCGGCGCTTGTCAAAGGGCAGGGAGGCGGCGTTGGGGTCCTCGCTGGTGTTGAGGGCCATGCAGCTCAGGAAGCCCGCCACCCCGATGGGGCTGATGGCGGCCTCAGTGCCGCCGGCCAGGATGGCGTCGGCGTAGCCGTGGCGGATGGCCCGCAGGGCCTCGCCGATGGCGTGGGTGGAGGTGGCGCAGGCGGTGACCACCGGCAGGCAGGGGCCCTTGGCGTCAAAGCGGATGGCGATCATGCCGGCGGGCATGTTGGAGATCATCATGGGGATCACGAAGGGGGAGACCCGGCGGGGACCCTTGGTATTGAGCACCTCCAGCTGGGAGGTGACGGTGTTGATGCCGCCGATGCCGGAGCCGAAGTACACGCCCAGCCGCTCGGAGGGCAGGGTGCCCTGAATACCGCTGTCGTCCATGGCCTGCTGGGCGGCGGCCAGGGCATACTGGATGCACAGGTCGTACTTGCGGGCCTCGCTCTTGTCCATGTACTGCAGGGGGTCGAAGTCCTTCACCTCAGCGGCCAGCTTGGCCTTATAGTCGGTGGTATCAATACGGGTAATGGGTCCGATGCCGTTCTTGCCGGAGAGCAGGCTCTCCCAGTAGGTGGGAACGTCGTTGCCCACAGGGCTGATGATGCCCATTCCGGTGACTACTACTCGTCTCATCATTTTCTCCTTCTCTTCACACAGGCCTTACATAGCCATACCGCCGTCCACCCGGATGACCTCGCCGGTGATGTATCCGGCGGCGTCACTGGCCAGGAAGGCGGCCAGGGCGGCCACATCTTCGGGCTTGCCCACCCGTCCCATGGGGATGGTCTGGGCCATCTTCTCCGCCATCTCGGGGGGGATGGCGTCGGTCATATCGGTGGCAATGAAGCCGGGGGCGATGGCGTTGCAGCACACGCCCCGGCTGGCCAGCTCCCGGGCCACGGACTTGGTCATGCCGATGACACCCGCCTTGGAGGCGGAGTAGTTCACCTGGCCGGCGTTGCCCATAAGGCCCACCACGGAGCTGATGTTGATGATGCGGCCGCCCCGCTTCATCAGGGTGCGGCAGCAGTGCTTGATCATGTGGAAGGCGCCCTTCAGGTTGGTGTCGATCACCGCGTCGAAGTCGGCCTCCTTCATGGTGAGCAGCAGGGTGTCCCGGGTGATGCCCGCGTTGTTCACCAGAATATCCACCCCGCCGAACTCCTTCACCACGGCGGCCACGGTCTCCTTGGAGGCGTCAAAGTCGGCCACGTCGCACTTCCAGGCGGCGGCCTTCCGGCCCAGGGCGGTGATCTCGTCCACGGTGGCCTGGGCGGCGGCGGCGTTGCCGGCGTACAGCACGGCCACGTCGGCCCCCTCCTGGGCCAGCTTCAGGGCAATGGCTTTGCCGATCCCCCGGGAGCCCCCGGTGACCAGCGCTACTTTTCCGCTCAGCATGTGGCAGTTACCTCCTCAATGGTCTTGGCCAGGCTCTCGGCGTCCTCCACGTTGAGCACCTTCACGCCGGAGTCGATCTTGGAGATGAGGCCGCACAGGGTCTTGCCCGGGCCCACCTCGATAAAGGTGTCCACGCCGGAGGCGATCATGTGCTCCACGGTGGCCTGCCACCGGACGGGGTTCTCCACCTGCCGGGCCAGAAGGTCCTTCATCTCCCCCTGGTAGGGCTGACCGGTGACGTTGGAGTACAGGGTGAACCGGGGCTCCCCGATCTCCATGGCGGAGAGCACCTCCCGCAGCCCGGCGGCGGCGGGGGCCATGAAGGGGGAGTGGAACCCACCCTTCACCGCCAGGGGAAGGGCCCGGCCGCCGGCGGCCTTCACCGCGGCCTTGAAGGGCTCCATCTGATCCGCCCGGCCGGAGACCACGGTCTGGGCGGGGCTGTTGTAGTTGACGGGGTAGACCTGCTCAAAGCCCTGGCACAGCTCCTCCACCTTCTGGGGGGGCAGCTTCACCACGGCCACCATGCCCGCCTCCACCTGGGCGGCAGCATCGGCCATGAGCTCGCCCCGGCGGCACACCAGGCTAAAGCCGTCCTCCCGGCTCACCGCGCCGGAGAAGGCCAGGGCAGAGATCTCACCCAGGGAGAAGCCCGCCAGGCAACTGGGCTGCACGCCGGCCTCCTCCAGGGCGGCGGCGGCGGCCAGCTCCACGGCGAACATGTCGGGCTGGGTGTTCTGGGTGGAGGTCAGGTCCTCCTTGGTGCCGTGGAAGCACTGCTCCGAGGTGCCGGGACGGATGGCGTCGGCCATCTCAAACACGGCCCGGGCGGCGGCGCTCTCCTGGCACAGGGACTCCCCCATACCGGGGTACTGGGCCCCCTGGCCGGAAAAAACAAAGGCTATTTTACCCACTGGGAGGCCCCCTTCAGAATGGTCTCGGCGCCCTGGCAGACATCCTTGACGATGTCGGCGGCGCTCTCTTCCTTGTTCACCATACCGGCAATCTGACCGGAGAGGTAGCAGCCGTTCTCGGCGCCCTCCTGGACGGCCAGGCGCAGCACGCCCACGCCCAGCTGCTCCAGCTCCTCGTCAGAGACGGTGGAGTCGTACTCCTTTTTAATGTAGTCCCGGGCAAAGGAGGTCTTCAGGCTGCGCACCGGGTGGCCCAGGCGCTTGCCGGTGACCATGGTGTCGATGTCCTTTGCCTTGAGGATCTTCTCCTTATAGGTGGGATGGATGTTGCACTCGTAGGCGGCCAGGAAGCGGGTGCCCATCTGGACGCCCACGGCCCCCAGCATGAAGGCGGCGGCCATGCCCCGGCCGTCGGCAATGCCGCCGGCGGCGATGACAGGCAGGTTGGTGGCGTCGCACACCTGGGGCACCAGGGCCATGGTGGTCAGGTCGCCCACATGGCCGCCGGACTCGCCGCCCTCGGCGATGACGGCGCAGGCGCCCACCCGGGTCACCAGCTTGGTCATGGCCACGGAGGGCACCACGGGGATCACCTTGATGCCCGCGCCCAGCCACTGCTTCATGTACTTGGAGGGGTTGCCCGCGCCGGTGGTGACCACGGGCACCTTCTCCTCCACCAGCATCTCCGCCACCTCGTCAGCGAAGGGGGAGAGCAGCATCACGTTCACACCAAAAGGCTTCTGAGTGCGCTGGCGCAGAATGTGGATCTGCTCACGCACATAATCAGCAGGAGCATTGCCCGCCGCGATGATGCCCAGGCCGCCGGCCTCAGAGACGGCAGCGGCCAGCACACCGTCGGCAATCCATGCCATACCGCCCTGGAACACGGGGTACTCAATGCCCAGGAGCTCGCAGATAGGGGTCTTGATCATTTGTTTTACCTCCATGAATCGCCGGTCGGCTTTCAAAAGAGACCCCCGCCGCAGCGGGGGTCCCGGCCAATGGCGCGGCGGCCGCAGTTCGGGCCGGCGGCATGCCCTGATGATGTGGGTCGCGCCCCTCAGGGCGCGGGGATCAAAAGCAGAGAGTGGGGGATGGCCCCAATTAGTCCATCTTGGACTCCACGAAGGACACGAACTCGCCCACGGTGGCCAGCTTCTCCTCCAGCTCCAGCTCCACGCCCAGGTCCTCCTCCAGGTCCATCACCAGCTCCACAGTCTCCAGGGAGTCGATGCCCAGGCTCTCAAAGGTGGTCTCGGGGGTAATGGTGTCCACGTCAACGTCGCAGTGGTCGGCCAGCAGGGCAGCAATCTTCTCAAACATGTTCAATTCCTCCAAATAATTCATTTTAATGGATATATGGAAACCGGAGACCCGGTTTTACCAACGGATCAGACAGGCGCCGCTGGAAAGTCCCCCGCCGAAGGCGGCCAGGACCACCAGATCGCCCTTCTGAAGCTGGCCGGACTGGGCCAGCTCGTCCAGCGCCAGGGGGATGCTGGCGGCGGAGGTGTTGCCGTAGCGGTCAATGTTGCAGAAAAACTTGTCCCCGCCGACGCTCTTCACCCGGCGGCCCGCGGCGTCGATGATGCGGCGGTTGGCCTGGTGGGGCACCACCCAGCGCACGTCCTCCCCGGCCACGCCGGCCTTGCGGAGGACCTCCTCAATGTCCCGCACGATGACGTGGACGGCGAACTTGTAGGTCTCCTGGCCGTTCATGTGGACATAGGGGCTGTCCTGCTCCCCCTGGTAGAAGGGGGAATTGCCGATGTGGGTGGGGATGCGGATGACCCGGTCGTCCCCCTTGGCGTACAGGGTGGAGGCCAGGTAGTCGTCCCCCTCCCCCAGCACCAGGGCGCCGGCGCCGTCGCCGAAGAGGATGCAGGTGGACCGGTCGGTCCAGTCCAGGATGCGGCTCATCTGCTCCGAGCCGATGACCAGCATCTTCTTCACAGTCCTGCGCGCGAAGTAGCCCGCGGCGCACTCCAGCATGTACAGAAACACGGAGCAGCCGGCGTTCACATCCAGGCAGGGGCAGGTGGCGCCCAGCCGCTCCTGCACCATGCAGGCGAGAGGAGGGTTGACGTACTGGCCGCTGACGGTGCCGCAGAGGATGAGGTCCAGCTCCTCAGGGGCCACCCCCGCCTTGTCCAGGGCCCGCTTGGCCGCCTCCACGGCCAGGTCGGTGGCGTTTTCCGTGACGCACACCCGGCGCTCACGGATGCCGGTGCGCTCGCTGATCCACGCGTCGGAGGTGTCCAGGAAGGTGGACAGCTCATCGTTGGTGACCACCCGGGGGGGGACATAGTGTCCCGAACCTAAAATCGAAAAACTCATAGCTGCTCAATGCTCTCCTTAAAAAAAACATTCAGGTTCTCAATGGCCTGGAGAAGGACGCTCTTTTCCCGGTCGTCCATCCCTCTGGCGATGCTGTGGACCATCTGGCGGTGGTAGAAGGCGTGATAGGCGTCCACCTTTTTCCCCTCCCGGGTGAGGTAGACCCGCACCACCCGGCCGTCGCTCTGGCAGGTGCGCTTGGTGAGGTACCCCTTGCGCTCCAGCTTGTTGATGGCGGCGGTGGCGGAGGGCCGGGTGATATTCATGGCCTGGGCCACCTCGGATACGGTGATGCCCTCGTCCCTGGGGGCCTTGCCCACACACTCGATGAGGTGCATCTCATTGATGGAGAGGGGGATCACCTTGGACTGGCGCAGGGACCGCTCCTCCAGGTCCAGCACATTGTGGTATGCCTCCACCAAGATCTGATTCAGTGCGGTAGAAAAGCCGTCCATTTGCTCCCTCCCATCAATTAGTTTGTCTATCTAACTACCGTAACGCACTATACACGAACTTCCATCCCCTGTCAAGCATCGCCCTGCGTTTCCCGGTGGGGTTTCCTTTAAAATCGGCAAAATGGCATATATGTCCTTCTTGCGGCGAAAATCCATTGGTTGAAAGCCCCATGCCGTTTTATTCATAAGATTGCCATATCTCCCCCCCTCATGGTATAATATCTGCATCTTGCGGGGAGAAACGTCTGGTTCCCCCTTTGGAGGCGATGATATGTCCCAGTGCGGGCAGATCCTTTCTGAGATCAAAAAAGCGGTGGTAGGTAAGGACGACGTGATCGCCCTGGTGCTCATGTCGGTGCTGGCCCGGGGCCATATTCTGCTGGAGGACATCCCCGGTGTGGGCAAGACCACCCTGGCCCTGGCTTTGTCCCGGGCGGTGTCCCTCACCTACGGACGGGTACAGTTCACCCCCGACGTGCTCCCCTCGGACGTGACGGGGTACTCCCTTTATAATAAGGCCACCGGGGCCATGGAGTATCAGCCCGGGGCCATCATGTGCAACCTCTTCCTGGCCGACGAGCTCAACCGGGCCACCAGCCGCACCCAGTCTGCCCTGCTGGAGGCCATGGAGGAGGGGCAGGTGACGGTGGACGGGGTGTCCCACCCCCTGCCCCGGCCCTTCCTGGTGATTGCCACCCAGAACCCCACCGGGGCGGCGGGCACCCAGCTGCTGCCCGACTCCCAGATGGACCGCTTCACCGTGCGCCTGTCCATGGGGTACCCCAGCTCCCAGGCGGAGCTCGCCCTCCTCCAGCGCCGGCGGGGGGGCATCAACCTGCTGGAGCAGATCCAGCCGGTGCTCACTCCGGCTCAGCTGGAGGAGCTGCGGGGCCAGGTGGACCAGGTCCACATCAGCGACCCGGTGCTCTCCTACCTGGTGGCCCTGGTGGGGGCCACCCGCACCAACGGCGACCTGCTGCGGGGGGGCAGCCCCCGGGCTACCCTGGCCCTGGCGGCCATGGCCCGCGCCGCCGCCTTCCTCCAGGGGCGGGACTACGTCCTCCCCCGGGATGTGGGACCCATCTTCCTGCCGGTGGTGGCCCACCGGCTGCTGCTGCGGCCCGAGGCGGAGAGCGCCGGGGTGCAGCTGGAGTTCGTGCTGCGCAACATCCTCCACACCGTCCCCGCCCCCCGGGTCACCTGACATGGCGGGCCATCGGATCGGATATCTGGCCACCCTGGGGGCGGTGGTGCTGTTTCACTGCTTTTACAGCGGCTGGGCCTCCTTCTTCGCCCTGGTGGGGGTGCTCCTTCTGCCCCTGGTGAGTCTGGCATTCAGCCTGCCGGGGATGGGGCGGCTGATGGTGCGCCTCACCCTTCCCGGCCGCCTCACCCGTGAGGAGGAGGGGGAGGCCGCCCTCACCTGCGACCCATGCCCCTTCCCCGCCGGGCGGGTGCGGGGGCGGCTGGTGGTGAAGGCCCCGGGCTGTCCCCCTGTCCGGCGGCGGTTCTCTCTCCCCGCCCAGGGGGGCGAGGGATTGTCCTTCGACCTGAGGGCCCCCCACTGCGGGTCCCTCACCTGTACTTTGGAAAAGGTGCGGGTGTATGACCTGGCGGGGCTCTTCTCCCGCTCTGTCTCTCCCCCGGCGCCTCCGCCGGTGCTGGTCCACCCGGTGCCCCGGGCCCCCTCCCCTGTGCCCCGGCTGCCCCTGGCGCCGCCCCCCGCCCTGACTCCCAAGCCCGGCGGCGGCTTCTCCGAGGAGCACGACCTGCGCCTCTACCGCCCGGGGGACCCCATGCGCTCGGTCCACTGGAAGCTCAGCGCCAAGGTGGACGATCTGGTGGTGCGGGAACCCCTGGAGATGCCCATGCAGCGCAATCTTCTCTCCTGCTCCCTGGTGGACCTCACCCCGGAGGCCAAAGACCGGGTGCTGGATGAGCTGGTATGGATGTCCCGCCGGCTGCTGTCCTCCCGGTGCCCCCACTACCTCCACTGGCGGGGGGAGCAGGGCCAGGGCTGGGCCCTGGTGCGCTCGGCTGAGGACCTGGAGGGCGCCCTGTCCGCCCTGCTGCGGGGCGCTCCCTCTCTCACCTCCAGCCAGGTGCCCGCCACCTTCCTGTGGCACTACGCCGTAGCCCCCAAAAAGGAGGAGGTGGGCGCCCCATGAGTTTTCTTTTCTTCACTCCCACGTCTCCCCGGCTCAGGCCGGGGCAGTGGGCGGGGCAGGCCCTGGTGTACGCCGTCCTTCTGTTCCTGGGCTCCGGGGGGGCTATGCTGTGCCTGCTCACTGCCCTGTCCCTCCCGGGAGAGCGGGACACCATTTTGTGGGCCTGCGCCGCCGGAGCGGCGGCGCTGGGGTGCCTGTGCGCCCTGCCCCAGCGGTGGCCTTTGATGACCACAGTGGCGGTGGGGGCCGTGGTGGAGCTGCAGTACCATCAGGTGCTGGCCCTGGGCTTTCGCCGGACGGCCTACCACATCAGTGAGGTCTTTTCCCAATACTACTCCGACCTGGTACCCGTCTTTTCCGAGACCGCCCGGGACGCGGCGGCTCTCTCCGCCGTCACCCCCTTCCTGGCGGTGAGCGGGGTGCTGCTGTGTACCCTGCTGGCCCTGGGGGTGCTGGCCCTGCGCCAGCCTCTGCTGGGCCTGGCCTTTGTGCTGCCGGTGGTGTCGGTAACCCTGTTCATCATCCCCCTGCCCCCTTCCCCCCTGGCCCTGGCCATGGTGCTCACCTTCTGCCTGGGCAGCTTTCTCACCCGCTCCCTGCTCCAGGGATGGGCGGGCCGCCGGTGGGCGGCGGGGGTACTGGCGGTGCTCTTTGCCGCCCTTGTGGGGGTGAACGCCCTCTTCCCCCAGGAGAACTACACCCGCTCCCCCTGGTCCGAGGCCCTCAAGAGCACCGTGACGGGCTGGGGCCTGGGCCTGGCCCAGGCCCTCTCCCTGGAGGAATTTCTGGTCCTCCCCGGCGGGGGGGATCTGGGGCTGCCCACCGTGTGGCACTACGACCCGCAGGAGGTGGATCTCTCCGATGCGGGCCCCTCCACACCCCAGAACGCCACGGTGCTCCAGGTGCGCTCCTCCCTGGCGGGGACCCTCTACCTGCGGGGCTTTTCCCTGTCGGTGTATGACGGCGAGAACTGGAGCAGCCCCGGCCGGAACGACCTGACCCTCCAGCAGGAGCAGCTTATGGCCACCAGGGCCCGGCTGGATGCCCTCTCCCCCGGTCTGGACGTCCATGTGCTCAACGTCTCTTCGGTAAGCGACCTGTCCCAGCTGGAATACACCACCTACTACCCCACCTCCTCCCCCACGGACAGCGGGGGAATCCAGCGGCTCTACTTCACCGCCTTCCCCCTGGAGCCGGAGGAGGTGAGCCAGCTGCGGTGGGCGGCCCAGGCCCTGGCCCTGGGGGGCAGCGGCGTATTGGTGACCCAGGCGGACCTGGCTCTCCCCGATACCCGGCTGGGGGAGACCCTCCGGGACCTGGCCCTGGCAGGGGGCGTGGACCCCTGGGAGTCCGACCCCGCCGTGGTGGCCGGGCAGGTGGCGGATTACATCCGCAGCGCTGCTGTCTACGACCGAAATACCCCCGCCACCCCGGAGGGGGAGGATTTTGTGCTTCACTTCCTCCAGGAGTCCCGGCAGGGGTACTGCATGCACTTTGCCACCGCCGCTGCCCTCACCCTCCGGGCCCTGGGCATTCCGGCCCGGTATGTGGCGGGCTTTGCCGCCCGCGTGACAGAGGGGGACGTAAACAAATGGGTCACCGTACCGGACAGCCAGGCCCACGCCTGGGTGGAGTACTACGTGGAGGAGCTGGGCTGGCTCCCCCTGGAGGTGACCCCGGGGTATGGGGGCCCTGCGGCCGCCGATCCCAGCGGGGACTCCGACCCGGAGGACACCCCGCCGCCGGAGGACACCCCGCCCCCGGAGGAGAGCGAGAGCCCCGACACGCCTGCGCCCACCCAGTCCCCCGAGGAGGACCCCGCCCCCTCCGGCGACCCCGGGGAAGATGAAGATGAGGTCCGGCCCGGCAGCTGGTCCCTGCCCGGGTGGTGGCCCTGGCTGCTCCTCCCCCTGGGCCTGATCCTGGCCTGGGCCGCCCTGGTCCTCCGGCGGCATCTGGCCGCCGGGCGGCGCCGGCGGGCCTTTGCCCAGACCGACCCCAACCGGGGGGCCATTGCCGCCTGGCTCTATCTGGAGAAGCTGCGGGCCCTGGGGGGCGAGACCACCCAGGACCTGGAGGACCTGGCGGGCAAGGCCAAGTTCAGCCAGCACACCCTCACCGAGGAGGAGCGGGGCGCCTTGGTGGAGGCCGCCCAGGCCCAGGCCAGGCAGGTGGACGCCGCCCTCAAACCCCTGCGCCGCCTGTGGGTCCGGTACGGCCTGGCCCTGTTATAGCCCGCTTTTTCAGCCCAGCCGCAGCAACATACCCGACATGGGGGGGAGCTCCAGAAGGAGCTCCCCCTCCTTCCATTCCAGCACCTCTCCCTGGCCCCCGTCCCGGCCGCCGCCATAGATGGCCCAGTTGGTGTCCAGCAGCACTTCCCCCCGGCTGAAGCCCTCCAGGGGCAGCCTGAGGGCGGCGGGGGCGCCGCTGAGCTGAAACACGGTGAGGAGGGTGTCCTTCCCGTCGGTGCGGGTGAAGGCCAGGGCCACCTCCTCCCGGCTGGCGCAGGTGACCCAGGCAAAGCCCTCCTCCCGGTAGTCCCACCGCCACAGGGCGGGGTGGGCCTGGTACACCCGGCCCATGTCCCGGAAGAAGCGGCGGAAGGCCAGGCGGTCCGGGTCCTCCTCCCGCCAGGGCAGCTCCTCCCCCTGATTCCACTCCCGGGGGGCGGCCAGGTCATTTCCCATAAAGTTGAGCTTCTTTCCCGGGAAGGTGTACTGGTAGAGCACCAGGCAGCGGCTCTGGGCCAGCCGCTGGGACAGGTCTCCCCAGGGCTTCTCCACCAGGGCCCCCTTGCCGTGGACCACCTCGTCGTGGGAGAGGGGGAGGAGGTAGCGCTCCTGGCGGTTGTAGGCCATGGCGAAGGTGAGACGGTCGTAGGCCGCCGGCCGGTCCGCCGGGGGCAGGGCCAGCACCTCCAGAGTGTCGTGCATCCACCCCAGGTCCCACTTGTAGTCAAAGCCCAGGCCCCCCTCCTCCGGGGGCGCGGTGATGCCCCGGTGGGCGGAGGAGTCCTCCGCCATGAGGAGGGCCCCGGGAAACTCCCCCTTGAGCCCCCGGTTCATTTCCCGCAGGAAGGCCAGGCCGTTCTGGTTCTCCCCCCGGCGCTCGTCCCCCTGCCAGTAGATCAGGTTGCGCACCGCGTCCATCCGCAGGCCGTCAAAGTGGAACTCCCGCAGCCAGTACCGGGCGGCGGACTGGAGGAAGGAGCGCACCTCCCCCCGGGCGTGGTTGAAGTTGCGGCTGCCCCACTCGCTCACCCCCACGTCGGTGTGGGGGTACTCGTAGAGGGCGGTGCCGTCGTACATGGCCAGGGCGTAGTCGTCCACGGCGAAGTGGACGGGCACAAAGTCCATGATGACCCCCACCCCCCGCTGGTGGCACCGGTCCACCAGGTACATCAGGTCCTCCGCCGTGCCGTACCGGGCGGTGGGGCTGAAAAAGCCCGTGTTCTGGTAGCCCCAGGACTGGTCGCTGGGGTGCTCGCTCAGGGGCATGAACTCCAGGTACTGAAAGCCGTGCTCCCGGGCGTAGTCGATGAGGGGGTCGGCCAGCTCCCGGTAGTTGTACCACCCTGTCTCCTCCCCGCTCCGCCGCCGCCAGGAGCCCAGGTGCACCTCATAGATGTTCACCGGCTGGTCCGGCCCCCCGGCCCTCCGGCTCCTCCACTCCTGATCGTGAAAGGTGTAGGCCCCCAGGTCCCGGATGATGGAGGCGGTGTTGGGCCGCAGCTCCATGCCGAAGCCGTAGGGGTCGCAGTGGTCCCGGTAGCTGCCGTCCCGCCGCCAGATGCGCAGCTTGTACTGCATACCCGGGACGGCCCCCGGGGCCCGTCCCTCCCAGAAGTTTCCGTCGTAGATCTTTTCCATGGGGGTGGGCTGCCAGCCGTTGAACTCCCCCATCAGCTCCACCCGCACCGCCGCCGGGGCGAAGGTGCGCACCACCGCGCCCCCCTCCTCCAGGTGGCAGCCCAGGTACTCGTAGGCGTCAAAACAGGCGCCGGTATAAAATCCGTAGTAGTCCATAGGTCCTCCTTGATTGACCGGTGTTGTTTTCTCGACTATAATCAATTTAACACACACCGGCCGGGACCCGCCATGGACGATCCCCCCCGGTCGTCGCTTATTTGACACCCGTCAAAATCTGTCTAGAAAGTGGGCAATCGCCATGGATCTTCGGGCTGTCCGCACCCGGACCAACATCTACAACGCTTTTTTGGCCCTCCGGGCCAAAAAGCCCCTGGAGAAGATCACCGTCAAGGAGCTCTCCCAGGCGGCCATGATCAACAAGGCCACCTTCTACCTCCACTACCAGGACATCTACGACCTGTCCAACCAGCTGGAGGACCAGGCCATTGACCAGCTCTTCCAGGGCATCCCCCACCCGGAGGACCTGCTCCTCCACCCGGCGGAGGGGGTGGCCACCCTGGTGCGGGGCATCCTCAACCAGGGGCAGCTGTTCCACACCCTCTTCTCCCACAGCCGCCAGAGCGTTCTGATCGACAAGCTGGAGCGGCGGGTGCGGGAGCTCACCCGCACCCGCCGGCCCGACTTCTCCACCACCCTGGAGGAGGAGATCATGCTCACCGTGCTGATCCAGGGGAACTTCCACGCCTTCCTCCGGTACCAGGACCAGGACTTCCGCCGGGTCATCCGCTGTCTGGGGGAGATCTCCCAGACCCTGGCGGACCACTACCCCCCGGAGGAGACGGCGAGGGGCCGTGATTGAGCGCCTCATCACCGCCAACGGGGTGACCGTCACCCTCCAGGCCGTGGCGTGAGGCGTTTTCCACAAAAAGGGGGCGGGGCTGTGGAAAACTTCCACAGCCCCGCCCCTCTTTGTTCAAACATAGCCCCCCATCCGCAGCAGCCACAGCCATCCCGTCAGGGTGAAGGCGCTCAGGAGGGTGGTGAGCATCACCGCCCCGGCGGTCAGGTCCCCCCGGTGGCCCATGCTCCGGGCCATGGTGTAACAGCTCACGGTGGTGGCGGCCCCCAGCATCACCAGGGCGGCCACCAGCTTCTCCCCCCGGAAGCCCAGGGCCACCGCCAGCGGCAGGAAGGCCGCCGGGAAGAGCACCAGCTTCATCAGGGCGCACAGGGCGGCCCGGCCCATCTGGGCGGAGGTCTGCCTGGGATCGAAGGAGGCCCCCAGGGCCATAAGCCCCAGGGGGCTGGCCAGGGCCGCCACGCTGGACACGGTCTTTTCCAGCACGGGGGGCTGGGGCAGCCTCAGCACCGACCACAGCAGCCCCGCCACAATGCCCAGGATGATGGGGTTGGTCACCACTCCCCGGAGGGTCCGGCCCACCAGCTTCCGGTCCCCCCTGGGGTTCTCTTTCCCCAGGAAGGTGAGTACCACCACCGCCGCCACGTTGTACAGCGGCACCGCCCCCAGGATCATCAGGGAGGCCGCCCCCGCCTGGCCGTAGATGTTCTCCACAAAGCTCACCCCCAGCAATGCGCAGCTGCTGCGGTAGGCGCTCTGGGTAAACTCCCCCCGCACGCCCCGCTCCCGGATGAGAAGAGACACCCCTGCCGCCGCCAGAATGCTCACCAGGCTGGCGGCAAAGCAGAAGAGCACATAGGTGCCGTCCCAGGCGGAAAAGAAGTCCTCTTTGGACAGGTCCCGGAACAGCAGCACCGGCAGGGGGATGAGAAAGACAAAGCGGTTGAGCTTGTCGGCAAAGTCCGCCGTCATGATCCCCAGGCGGCCGAAGAGATAACCCAGCACCATCATGGCAAAGACCGGTACCGTGGCGTTGAGACTGAACATCAGGTTTTCCATGGATATGCCTCCCTGTACGGACACGCAAAAGCCCCTGACCTGCGGTCAGGGGCTTTTCAGACGTTTCAAACCGGATTACACCAGCTGCACGATGGCCATCTCGGCGGCATCGCCCCGGCGGGGGCCGATGCGCACCACGCGGGTGTAGCCGCCGTTGCGGTCGGCGTACTGGGGGCCGATCTTGTCGAAGAGCTTCTTGGCCACGTCCTCCTTGGTGAGGAAGGACAGGGCCTGGCGGTAAGCGGCCAGGTCGTTCTGCTTGGCCAGGGTGATCATCTTCTCGGCCAGGGGGGCGACCTCCTTGGCCCGGGTGACGGTGGTCTTGATCTGGCCCTCCTCCAGCAGGTAGGTGGTCATGGCACGCAGCATGGCCATACGCTGATCGGTGGGCTTGCCCAGCTTACGGGGTGCGGACATGTTTCTCACTCCTTTTCAGGGGATTGGTAATGTTGGGACTGGCGGCCGGCGGGCCCCAGTCAGGTATCCTCACTGGCCAGGGACAGGCCCATCATGGCCAGCTTATTGATGACCTCTTCCAGGGACTTGCGGCCCAGGTTGCGTACCTTCATCATCTCGTCCTCGGACTTGGAGATCAGGTCCTCCACGGTGTTGATGTTGGCCCGCTTGAGGCAGTTGAAGGAACGGACCGACAGGTCCAGCTCCTCAATGGTCATCTCCAGCACCTTGTCGCGCTGGGTCTCGGCCTTCTCCACCACGGTGGTCTTGCTGCCCATGGTATCGGACAGGTCGGTGAACAGGGCGAAGTGATCCACCAGGATCCTGGCCCCCAGAGAGACGGCGTCCCGCACGGAGATGGTCCCATTGGTCCACACCTCCAGGGTCAGCTTGTCGTAGTCGGTCAGGTCCCCCACGCGGGTGTTCTCCACCGTGTAGTTCACACGGCGCACCGGCGTGTAGACCGAGTCCACCGGGATCACCCCGATGATGGTCTGGGCGGGCTTGTTCCGGTCGGCGGTGACATAGCCCCGGCCCTGGGACAGCGTCAGCTCCATGTTCAGGCTGGCGTCGGGGCCCAGGGTGGCGATGTGGTGCTCCGGGTTGAGGATCTCCACCTCGCCGTCGGCCTTGATGTCCCCGGCGGTAACCTCGCCCTCGCCGCTGGCCTCGATATAGACCGTCTTCACACCCTCACTGTACAGCTTGGCAATGATACCCTTCACGTTGAGCACGATCTCGGTGACGTCCTCCTTGACCCCGGGGATGGTGGTGAACTCGTGCTGTACGCCCGCGATCTTGATGGTCGTGACCGCCGTGCCCGGCAGAGAAGACAGCAGGATCCGACGCAGAGAGTTGCCCAGGGTCGTGCCATAGCCACGCTCCAGAGGCTCCACCACATACTTGCCGTAGGAGTTGTCTCCGTCATTCTCGATGCACTCGATGCGCGGCTTTTGGATTTCTACCATATCGTGTTACCCTCCTTTAAACAGCGGCGGGCCAGGCCCGCCCGGTAGCGGTATCCTTGATGCTGAGGGCGTGTATTACTTGGAATACAACTCAACGATCAGATGCTCGGCCACGTCGAAGTCCACGTCCTCGCGGGTGGGCAGCATAGCCACCTTGCCCTGCAGGGGAGCGTTCTTCTCCTTCTCCAGCCACTTGGGCATGGCCCGGAAGCCATCCTCCTCCACCAGCTTCTTGAAGCGGGTGGTGGAACGGCTCTTCTCGCTCACAGCCACCACGTCGCCGGCCTTCACCAGGTAGGAGGGGATGTTCACCCGCTTGCCGTTGACGGTGAAGTGGCCGTGGTTGACCAGCTGGCGGGCCTCACGGCGGGTGGAGGCGAAGCCCAGACGGAACACCACGTTGTCCAGGCGGCGCTCCAGCAGGACCATCAGCTCCTCGCCGGTGTTGCCGCTCATGCGGGCGGCCTTCTCATAGTACATACGGAACTGCTTCTCCAGCACGCCGTAGACGAACTTGACCTTCTGCTTCTCGGCCAGCTGGAGGGCATACTCGCTCTTCTTGCTTCTGCGCTGGGGACCGGGGTTGCGGTTGGACTCCCGCTTGCTGTTGCCGGTGTAGCCCATGACGGCAGGAGAAATGCCCAGAGCGCGGCAGCGCTTCACAATGGGCTGCATATTCTTAGCCATTTGTCTTTCCTCCTCTCAGATTACACGCGGCGGCGCTTGGGGGGACGGCAGCCGTTGTGGGGGACGGGAGTCACGTCCTTGATGAGGGTGACCTCCAGGCCCACGGCCTGCAGGGCGCGGATGGCAGCCTCGCGGCCGGCGCCGGGGCCCTTCACGTAGACCTCAACGGTCTTGAGCCCGTGCTCCATGGCGGCGGTGGCGGCAGTCTCGGCGGCGGTCTGAGCGGCGAAGGGGGTGGACTTGCGGGAGCCCCGGAAGCCCATCTCGCCGGAGGACGCCCAGGACAGGGCGTTGCCGTTCATATCGGTCACAGTGACCATGGTGTTGTTGAAGGAGGAGCGGATATGCACCTGGCCCTTCTCCACGTTCTTACGCTCGCGGCGCTTGCGCACCACTTTCTTCGCAGCAGCTTTAGCCATTGTTCATATCCCTCCCTTACTTCTTCTTGTTGGCCACGGTACGCTTGGGACCCTTGCGGGTACGGGCGTTGGTCTTGGAGCGCTGACCCCGCACAGGCAGGCCCTTGCGGTGGCGGGTGCCCCGGTAGCAGCCGATCTCGGTCAGGCGCTTGATGTCCATGGCCACATCGCGGCGCAGGTCGCCCTCCACAGTGTAGCTGTGGGCGATGACCTCGCGGAGCTTGGCCTCCTCCTCGTCGGTGAGGTTCTTCACACGGGTGTCGGGGTTGATCCCGGTCTCCTTGAGGATCTTGGTGGCGCTGGTGCGCCCGATGCCGTAAATATAAGTCAGAGCGATCTCGATTCGCTTCTCCTTGGGCAGGTCAATGCCGGCAATACGTGCCATATTACTCTTCCCCCTCCTTTAACCTTGTTTCTGCTTGTGTTTGGGGTTCTCGCAGATGACCATAACCTTGCCCTTGCGCTTGATGATCTTGCACTTCTCGCACATGGGCTTGACAGACGGTCTTACTTTCATAGTGGTAACCTCCTGTAAATGCCTGATGGCCCCGGCAGGCGGGGGCAAGGCCCCTTCTCCCCGCCGGTCGTTTGTTGTTTCTTATGGGCCCCCTGGGGGGCGGGGCGGTCTTATTTGGACCGCCAGGTGATGCGCCCCCGGGTCAGGTCGTAGGGGGACATCTGCACGGTTACCTTATCCCCGGGCAGGATGCGGATGAAGTTCATCCGCAGTTTGCCGGAGATATGGGCCAGAATGATGTGTCCGTTGCCAATGTCCACGTTGAACGTGGTATTGGGCAGGGCCTCGGTGACGATGCCCTCCAATTCGATCATATCGTCTTTCGCCAAAGCGTCAAACCTCCCAATCGTCCCGGAAGGCGGCCAGCGCCCTCCGCAATTCCCAGTCCCCAACCGGCTGGCCGGCGCGGACCTTTTCGATGGCGGGGTGTCTGCTCTCCCCCACCACGGCGGCATGACTGCGCCGCTTGCGCTTGGGGGCATTCACCCTTCTTGTTTTCCCGTCGGCCAGGTAGAGGAAGTCCTCCCGCTCCTCCAGGACGCAGTAGAGCCTCCCCCGGTCATGGCCGGCCAGGGAACGGACAATCTGTGCTTTCATCACAGATCTCCGGCGACGGTGAGGATCTCAGGGTCGCCGTCGGTAATCAGGATGCTGTTTTCATAGTGGGCGGCCAGGGAGCCGTCGGCGGTGACGGTGGTCCACTTGTCCTTCAGGACCCGGACCTGCCAGCCGCCGGCGCACACCATGGGTTCCACCGCCAGGGTCATGCCCGGCTGCAGCCGCACGCCGTGACCGGCGGGGCCGTAGTTGGGCACTTCCGGAGGCTCATGGAGCCTGGCGCCCACCCCGTGGCCCACGAAATCGCGGACCACGGAGTAGCCGTTGGCCTCCACATACTGCTGCACCGCGTGGGAGATGTCGGAGATGCGGTTGCCCGGCCGCGCCATGGCAATGCCCTTCCAGAAGCTCTCCTCGGTGACTTTGATCAGGCGCATGGCCTCGTCGCTCACCTTGCCGCAGGGGAAGGTGGCGGCGCAGTCGCCGTGGAACCCGTCGATGCAGGCTCCCACATCGATGCTGACGATATCGCCCTCCCGCAGCACCCGGTGGTCCGGGATGCCGTGGATGACGACCTCATTGACCGAAATACAGGCTGAGGCGGGGAAGCCGCCGTAGCCAAGGAAAGAGGGTACCGCGCCCTGGCTCTTGATGAACTTACGGACTGCGGAATCTATTTCCAGGGTTGTAGCGCCGGGGACTACCAGTTCTCCCGCCAGACGGCGGGCCGCCGCGGTGATCCGGCCGGCGCGGCGCATTGCTTCAATCTCCCGGGGAGATTTGAGGGAAATCATGTCCACTGTGGCTCACACTCCGAGGGCGCTGAGCACCACCGCGGTAGTGGCCTCAATGGTGGGCTGGTTCTCCACCGGTCTGAGGACCCCCCGGGCCTCGTAAAAGGCCTTCAGGGGCTCGGTCTCCCGGTGGTACACCTCCAGGCGGTGCTCCACCGTCCGGGGCTTGTCGTCCTCCCGCAGCACCAGCTGGGCGCCGCACTGGTCGCACACGCCCTCCGTCTTGGGAGGGGCGGACACCACGTGATAGGTGGCGCCGCAGTGGGTGCAGCAGCGGCGTCCGCCCATGCGGCGGACGATCTCCTCGTCGGAGATCTCGATGGACAGCACCGCGTCAAAGGTGACGCCGTGGTGCTCCATGGCCTCGGCCTGGGCAATGGTGCGGGGCACCCCGTCCAGGATAAAGCCCTTCTGGCAGTCGGGGCGGGCAAGCCGCTCCTCCACGATGCCGATGATGACCTCATCGGGCACCAGCTTGCCGGCGTCCATGAACTCCTTGGCCTTCAGCCCCACGGGAGTGCCCTCCCGCACAGCAGAGCGGAGGATGTTGCCGGTGGAGATGGTGGGAATCCCCAGCTTCTGGCTGAGGATGGCCGCCTGGGTCCCTTTGCCGGCGCCGGGGGCGCCCAGCATGATGATCTTCATCTCGACCACTCCTTACTCCAAAAAGCCCTTGTAGTGGCGCATCATGAGCTGGGCCTCCAGAGTCTTCACGGTCTCCAGCGCCACGCCAACCACGATGATCACAGAGGTACCGCCGATGGCCAGGCTGCTGCCCACGCTGCTGCCGGCGGCACTGACGATGTTGCCGGTGATGGCGGGCAGGAGAGCCACGATGGCCAGGTAGATGGCCCCGAAGAGGGTGATCTTGGAAATGACCTTCCGCAGGAACTCAGCGGTGGGCTTGCCGGGACGGAAGCCGGGGATGAAACCGCCGTTCTTCTTCAGGTTGTTGGAGATCTCCACGGGGTCGAACTGGATGGTAGAGTAGAAATAGCTGAACGCCAGGATCAGCAGGAAGTAGACCACGGAGTACACCAGGCCGTTGGAGTC
Organism: uncultured bacterium; assembly: GCA_949293245.1. GTDB lineage: Bacteria > Bacillota > Clostridia > Oscillospirales > Oscillospiraceae > CASFCS01. The sequence goes on from CASFCS010000007.1 coordinate 55,672, forward strand.
AAAGATCTCCAGGAAGGTGTACCAGCCGGAGCCCTCCGTCCGGGCACTGGGCACGAACATGCCGATGGTGGCGGGCAGAGAGGCGATGGCCTGGGCGAAGATGATGGGCATGACGCCGGACATATTCACCTTCACGGGGATGTGGCTGGACTGGCCGCCGTACATCTTGCGGCCCACCACACGCTTGGCGTACTGCACGGGGATGCGGCGCTCGGCGTTGGTGATGAACACGATGAATACCACCAGCAGCAGCATCCCGATGAGGAACAGGGGGATGAAGGCGGGGTGGAGCACCGTGTAGGTCTCAGCATCCCGGCCCGCAGCCCAGTTGCTCACGCCGGTGTACATGACGTTGAGCAGGGTGGGCACACGGGAGATGATGCCGGCGAACAGGATGATGGAAATGCCGTTGCCCACGCCGAACTCGGTGATCTGCTCACCCAGCCACATGACGAAGGCGGAGCCGGCCACGAAGGCCAGGATGATGACGATGGCGGACCAGATGTCCGTCCGGGTCAGCACACCGGAGGTGGTGCGCAGCATGGTGTAGTAGCCGAAGCCCTGAAGCAGGGCAATGGCCACGGTGACGTAGCGGGTGATGGCGGCAATCTTCTTCTTGCCCTCCTCGCCGCCCTCCTTCTGGAGACGCTCCAGAGCGGGGATGGCGATGGTCAGCAGCTGCACAATGATGGAGCTGTTGATATAGGGCTGGATGCCCAGGGCAAAAACGGTGGCATAGGCAAAGGCGTCACCGCTCATGACGTTGAGCAGGCCGAAGATGGTGGCCGACTGGCCCTGCATATAGGCCGCCAGGGTCTCGGTCTCCACCCCGGGCACCGGGATGGCGGCGCCCAGGCGGAAAATCAGCAGCGCGAAGAGGGTGAACAGAAGCTTGTTGCGCAGCTCAGCCACCTTCCAGGCATTGCGGATGGTCTGAATCATCTCAGATCACCTCAGCCTTCCCGCCCGCCTTTTCGATCTTCTCTTTGGCGCTGGCGGAGAAAGCGGAAGCGCGGACGGTGAGCTTCTTGGTGAGCTCCCCGTTGCCCAGGACCTTCACCCCGTACTCGCACTTGGAGAGAATGCCCTTCTCCAGCAGGTCGCAGACGTTGACCGTGGCGCCGTCCTCGAACTTGTTCAGGGCGGCCACGTTGATGGCCTCCAGGCGCTGGGCGAAGATGTTGTTGAAGCCCCGCTTGGGCAGGCGGCGGGTCAGAGGCATCTGGCCGCCCTCGAAGCCCACGCGGACACCGCCGCCGGAGCGGGCCTTCTGGCCCTTGTGGCCCTTGCCGGCGGTCTTGCCGTTGCCGCTGGCATGGCCGCGGCCCTTGCGCTTGCACTCCTTCACGGAGCCGGCCACAGGGGAAAGATCATGCAGATTCATGCTGGGCACCTCCTTAAGCCTGCTCGGTTACTTCCAGGAGGTAACCGATGTGGGCGATCTTGCCGCGGGTGGCGGCATTGTCGGGCTGGACGGTCACATCGCCGATGGTGCGCAGGCCCAGAGCCTCGGCAGTGGCCTTGTGCTTGGCGATGCGTCCGTTCAGGCTCTTGACGAGCTTGATCTCGATAGTCTTAGCCATGGTGCGCCTCCTTAACCTACGATGTCGCTGACGCTCTTGCCCCGGATGCGGGCCACCTGCTCAGGGCTGCGGAGGGACTTGAGGCCCTCCATAGTGGCGGCCACCACGTTCTGGGGGTTGTTGGAGCGCAGGCACTTGGCGCGGATGTTCTTGATGCCCGCGGCCTCCATCAGGGCGCGGACGGGGCCGCCGGCGATGATACCGGTACCGACGGAGGCGGGCTTCAGAAGCACGCGGCCGGCGCCGAACTCACCGATGACCTCATGGGGAATGGTGGTGCCGGACAGGGTGACGGTGACCATGTTCTTCTTGGCATCCTCGATGCCCTTGCGGATGGCCTCGGGCACCTCGGCGGCCTTGCCCAGGCCGTAGCCAACCTTGCCCTTCTCGTCGCCCACAACCACCAGAGCGGAGAACTTGGACACACGGCCGCCCTTGACGGTCTTGGAGACTCGGTTCAGGGAGACGACCTTCTCCACGTACTCGCTGGGTTCTCTCTCAAATCTAGCCATTTTCCTTTTTCTCCTCCCTTAGAACTGCAGGCCGCCCTCGCGGGCGCCCTCGGCCAGGGCCTTCACGCGCCCGTGGTAGAGATAGCCGCCGCGGTCGAACACTACGGTCTCGATGCCTTTGGCCTTGGCGCGCTCAGCAATGGCCTCGCCCACCTTCTTGGCGGCCTCGCAGTTGCTGCCGGGGCCCTCGAAGCCCTTCTCCAGGGAAGAAGCGGAAACCAGGGTCACGCCCTTGGTGTCGTCGATGATCTGGGCGTAGATGTTGGTCTCGCTGCGGAACACGTTCAGGCGGGGTCTCTCGGGAGTGCCGGAGACCTTGCTGCGCACGCGCTTGTGACGGTGCAGGCGCTGGGCCTTGGTATTGGGTCTTTTAATCATAACGGCACACCTCCTAATTATTTCTTAGCGCCGGTCTTACCAACCTTGCGGCGGATGACCTCGTCGGCATACTTGATGCCCTTGCCCTTATAGGGCTCGGGAGGCCGCTTCTCGCGGACCTCGGCGGCAAACTGGCCCACCAGCTGCTTGTCGGCGCCAGAGATGACGATCTTATTGGGGTTGGGCACCTCGATGGTGATGCCCTCAGGCTGCTCCATAAACACCTGGTGAGAATACCCGATGTTCATGACCAGCTTCTTGCCCTCCATGGCCACGCGGTAACCCACGCCGTTGACCTCCAGCTCCTTCTTGAAGCCCTCGGTCACGCCCACCACCATGTTGTGCACCAGGGTGCGGGTCAGGCCGTGGAGGGAGCGGTTCTCCTTCAGGTCGTTGGGGCGGGTGACCAGGATCTGGCTGCCCTCAACGGCGATGGTCATGTTGGGGTGGAACTTCTGGGTCAGGGTGCCCTTGGGGCCCTTGACGGTGACGACGTTGCCGTCCTCGATCTTCACGTCCACACCGGCGGGGAGATCGATCGGCAGTCTTCCGATTCTCGACATATCTCTCTCCTCCTTACCAAACGAACGCCAGGACCTCGCCGCCCACATGAGCGGCGCGGGCGGACTTGTCAGTCATAACGCCCTTGGACGTGGACACGATGGCGATGCCCAGGCCGCGGAGCACGTAGGGCAGCTCCTCAGCGCCGGCATACACCCGCAGACCGGGCTTGGATACCCGGCGCAGGCCGGTGATGACCTTCTCCTTGCCGGGCTGGACGTACTTCAGGGTGATGCGGATGACCCCCTGGGTCCCGTCGTTGATGATCTGGAAGTTCTTGATATAGCCCTCGTCCAGAAGAATCTGGGCGATGGACTTCTTCATGTTGGAAGCAGGAACGTCCACGGTGTCATGCTTGGCATTGTTCGCGTTGCGGATGCGGGTGAGCATATCCGCAATGGGATCTGTGATTTGCATGAGATTTACCTCCTATTAAGATTACGGACCGTCCGGGCCCGTACAGGCGGAAAGGTATCGGGGCTTAGGCACCGTCCCCGACCTTTTGTCCGTCTTGCGGGGGACCGCCCCCGCGGGGCAGGTGAGGGCGCGCCCTCACGGTATATGGGGGAAGAGGGCATGCCCTCTTCCGCTCCGCAGGGAAAATTCCCGCAGGCTCAGAACGGCGGCGAAGCTGCATCCATGTGCGGCCGGCCGCCGTTCCGCGGCATACGGGGATTTTACCAGGAAGCCTTCTTGACGCCGGGGATCTGGCCCTTGTAAGCCAGCTCGCGGAAGCAGATACGGCAGATGCCGTAGTCCCGCAGGTAGGCGTGGGGACGGCCGCAGATCTTGCAGCGGTTTAGCGGCGGGAGGAGAACTTGGGCTCCCGCTGCTGCTTGAGAATCATAGATTTCTTGGCCATTTCAATGTCCTCCTTAGCTGCGGACGAAGGGGGCGCCCAGGGCTGCCAGCAGCTCCTTGGCCTCCTCATCGGTCTGGGCGGTGGTGCAGATGACAATGTCCATACCGCGGATCTTGTCGATCTTGTCGTACTCGATCTCGGGGAAGATCAGCTGCTCCTTCACACCCATGGCGTAGTTGCCCCGGCCGTCAAAGGAGTTGGCGGAGATGCCGCGGAAGTCGCGGACACGGGGGAGAGCCACATTGAACAGGCGGTCCAGGAACTCCCACATCTTGTCCTGGCGCAGGGTGACCTTGGCGCCGATGGGCATGCCCTCACGGAGCTTGAAGTTGGCCACGGACTTTCTGGCCTTGGTGATGATGGGCTTCTGGCCGGTGATGGCGGTCAGGTCGTTGACCACGGCCTCCAGCACCTTGGAGTTGTCCCGGGCCTCGCCGCAGCCCACGTTGACCACGATCTTCTCCAGGCGGGGGATCTGCATGGTGCTCTTGTACCCAAACTTGGCCATGAGAGCGGGAGCAACTTCCTGCTGATATTTGGTCTTCAGATTCGGCATGATTCTTTCGCTCCTCTCTCTCAGATTTCAGCGCCGCACTTCTTGCAGACGCGGACCTTCTTGCCGTCCACCAGCTTGCTGGCGGGGCGGGTGGGCTTGTCGCACTTGGGGCACACCCGCATCACCTTGCAGGCGTACAGGGGGGCCTCCTTCTGGAGGATGCCGCCCTCCTCGCCCTGACGGCGGGGCTTCTGGTGGCGGGAGACCAGGTTGATCTTCTCCACGATGACCTTGCCGGACTCGGGCATGACCTTGAGGACCTTGCCGCGCTTGCCCTTGTCCTTGCCGGAGAGGACCACCACGGTGTCGTTCTTCTTGATGCTCATAGTTTTCATAACCTCGCTACCCCCTTACAGCACTTCGGGAGCCAGGGACAGGATCTTCATATAGTCCTTGTCACGCAGCTCGCGGGCCACAGGGCCAAAGATACGGGTGCCCTTGGGGTTCTTGTCGTCCTTGATGAGGACGGCGGCGTTCTCGTCGAAGCGGAGGTAGCTGCCGTCAGCGCGGCGCACGCCCCGGGTGGAGCGGACGATGACGGCCTTGACCACCTCGCCCTTCTTCACCTGGCCGCCGGGAGCGGCCTTGCGCACGGAGGCCACCACCACGTCGCCGATGTTGCCGTACTTGCGGTGGGAACCGCCCAGGACCCGGATGGTCTTGATCTCTTTGGCACCGGTATTATCGGCGACCTTCAGATAAGTCTCTTCCTGAATCATATCGGCACCTCCTTATTTCGCTTTCTCGAGGATCTCCACCACGCGCCAACGCTTATCCTTGGAAAGGGGGCGAGTCTCCATCACGCGGACACGGTCGCCAACGCCGCACTGGTTGAGCTCATCGTGAGCCTTCAGCTTGTAGGTTCTCTTTACGATCTTCTTGTACAGAGGGTGGGCCACGCGGTCGGCGATGGCGACCACAACGGTCTTATCCATCTTGTCCGAGACCACCAGGCCGACTCTGGTCTTGCGAGAAGAGGTTCTCACTTCACTCATGATCTATTCCTCCTTATCGGCCCTGCTGCTCGCGCAGGATGGTCTTCACGCGGGCAATGTCCTTCTTGACCTCCGCGATGCGGATGGGGTTGTCGAGCTGGTTGGTGGCGTGCTGAAGACGGAGATTGAAGAGATCCTTCTTCAGGTCCACCAGCTTGCTCTCCAGCTCGGCGGCGCTCATATTGCGGATTTCGTTAGCCTTCATCTTCATTCACCACCATTCTCGGTTACGGCAGTCTCTTTCTTCACAATCTTGCACTTGACGGGCAGCTTGTGAGCGGCGAGACGCAGAGCCTCCCGGGCGACCTCCTCGGAGACGCCGGCGATCTCAAACATGACGCGGCCGGGCTTGACCACGGCCACCCAGTACTCGGGGGCGCCCTTACCGGAGCCCATACGGGTACCCAGGGCCTTCTTGGTCACGGGCTTGTCGGGGAACACCTTGATCCACACCTTGCCGCCGCGCTTGGTGTGACGGGTCATGGCCACACGGGCGGCCTCGATCTGGTTGCCGGTGAGCCAAGCGGCCTCGGTGGTCTGCAGACCCCACTCACCGTAAGTCACGGTGTTGCCGCGGCTGGCCTTGCCGGTCATGCGGCCGCGGTGCACGCGGCGGTACTTTGCTCTCTTGGGCAGCAGCATTACTTGGCGCCTCCTTCCTTGGACGCAGCGGGACGGGGCGCGCCCTGCCCGGCGGGACGATTGTTGTTGAAGCCGCCCTGGGGACGGTTGCCGCCCTGGCGGTTAAAGCCGCCGCCCTGGCGATTGAAGCCGCCCTGACGGCCACCGCGCCCGCCGTCGCGCCGATCGCGGCGGCCGCGCTGATCCCGCTCCTTGAAGGTCTTGGTATCAATGGTGCGGGGGGTGGTGCGCAGGGTCTGGGTGAGCACCTCGCCCTTGTAGATCCACACCTTCACGCCGATGCGGCCGTAGGTGGTGGCAGCCTCGGCAAAGCCGTACTCGATGTCGGCCCGGAGGGTCTGCAGGGGGATGGTGCCGTCGTGATAGTGCTCGGTGCGGGCGATCTCAGCGCCGTTGAGACGGCCGGAGACCTGGACCTTGATGCCCAGGGCGCCCATGCGCATGGCGCGGCCCATGGCGTTCTTCATGGCCCGGCGGAAGGCGATGCGGTCCTCCAGCTTCTTGGCGATGTCCTCAGCCACCAGCTGGGCGTCCATGTCGGGGTTCTTGACCTCCACGATGTTCAGGGCCACAGCCTTGCCCAGCTTCTTCTCCAGCTCGGCGCGCAGCTTCTCGATGTCCTCGCCGCCCTTGCCGATGACCATGCCGGGGCGGGCGCAGTGGAGATAGATGCGGATCTTGGCGTTGTCCCGCTCGATCTCGATCTTGGGCACGCCGGCGGCGTACAGCCGCTTCTTCAGCTCCTTGCGGAGGTTGAAGTCCTCCACCAGCAGGTCGCCCACCTTTTCATTGCGGGCATACCAGCGGGAGTCCCAGTCCTTGATGACGCCCACACGGAGACCGTGGGGATTGACCTTCTGTCCCATATTACTTGGCCTCCTTTTCTTTCACCACCACGGTGACGTGGGAAGTGCGTTTGTTGATGCGGTAAGCGCGGCCCTGGGCACGGGGCATGAAGCGCTTGATGATGGGGCCGGGATTGGCGAACGTCTCGGAGACGTAGAGCTTCTCGGGGTCCATCTGGTGGTTGTTCTCGGCGTTGGCCGCGGCGGACTTCACCAGCTTGAGCAGGGGCTCGGCGGCGGCCTTGGGGGTGTTGGACAGGATGGCCACGGCCTGGGCCACGCTCTTACCCCGGATCAGATCGCACACGATCTGAACCTTGCGGGGAGAGATGCGGATATATCTCAGATGTGCTTTCGCTTCCATTGACTCTCTCCTCCTTACTTACCGGTCTTGCTGCCCGCGTGACCCTTGAAGGTGCGGGTGGGGGCGAACTCGCCCAGCTTGTGGCCCACCATGTCCTCGGTGACGTAGACAGGCACGTGCTTGCGCCCGTCGTGGACGGCAAAGGTGTGGCCCACAAAGGCGGGGAAGATGGTGGAGGCACGGCTCCAGGTCTTGAGGACCTTCTTCTCCCCGGTCTTGTTCATTTCATCGACACGTTTCAGCAGCTCGGGGGCGCAAAACGGGCCTTTCTTGATGCTTCTGCTCATAGTTTTACTGCCTCCTCACTCTTACTTGGAATTCCGGTGCTTCACGATGAACTTCTCGGTGCGGTTCTTCTTCTTGCGGGTCTTGTAACCCATGGCGGGCTTGCCCCAGGGGGTCACAGGGCCGGGACGGCCCACAGGGCTCTTGCCCTCGCCGCCGCCGTGGGGGTGGTCATTGGGGTTCATCACGGAGCCGCGGACGGTGGGCCGCCAGCCCATGTGGCGCTTGCGGCCGGCCTTGCCGATCTGGATGTTGGCGTAGTCGGTGTTGCCCACCTGGCCGATGGTGGCCTTGCACTCCTCGCGGATATAGCGCACCTCGCCGGAGGGGAGACGGACCTGAGCCATGCCGTTCTCCTTGGCCATCAGCTGAGCCGCCACGCCGGCGGAGCGCACCAGCTGGCCGCCCTTGCCGGGGTAGAGCTCGATGTTGTGGATCATCTCGCCTACGGGGATGGAGGAGATGGGCAGGCAGTTGCCGGGCAGGATGTCGGCGTGCTCAGAGGAGATCACCAGGTGGCCGGGCTTGAGGCCCACGGGAGCCAGGATATAGCGCTTCTCGCCGTTCTCAAACTCCACCAGGGCGATGTTGGCGGACCGGTTGGGATCGTACTCCAGGCGGATCACGGTGCCCTTCACGTCCAGATTGTCCCGCTTGAAGTCGATGATGCGGTACTTGCGCTTGTTGCCGCCGCCCCGGTGGCGGACGGTGATGCGGCCGTAGCTGTTGCGGCCGGAGTGCTTCTTCAGGGTCTCTACCAGGCTGCGCTCAGGCTTGGCCTTCTTGTCGATGCCCTCGAAGGCCGACACGGTCATATGGCGGCGGGAGGGCGTTGTGGGCTTATAAGTTTTGATAGCCATTGTTCAATCTCCTCCTTACACCATGCCCTCGAAGAACTCGATGGTCTTGGAATCCTCGGTCAGGGTGACCATGGCCTTCTTCCAGCTGGCGCGGCGGCCCTCGGGATAGCGGCCCAGCCGCTTGGCCTTGCCCTGCATGTTCAGGGTGTTGACCTTGGCCACCTTCACGCCGAAGATCTCCTCCACCGCCTTGGCGATCTCGATCTTGTTGGCGCTGCCGTCCACCTCAAAGGTGTACTTCTTGTTGGCGGTCTCGGCCATGGACTGTTCGGTGATGATGGGGCGCTTGATGATATCGTAAGCGGTCTTCATTACGCGAACACCTCCTCGATGATGCTCAGAGCAGCCTTGTCGACCACCAGCTGCTTGGCGTTGACAATGTCATACACGCTGAGGATCTTGGCGGTGGTGGTCACCATGCCGGGGATGTTCCGGGCGGACTTGACCACGTTCACGTTGACCTCAGGGGTGACCAGGACGGCCTTGGTAGCGCCCACGGCGCCCAGGAAAGCGGCCATGTCCTTGGTCTTGATGGCGTCCAGGTTCAGGCCGTCCACCACCAGCACGCTGCCCTCGGCAGCCTTGGCGGAGAGGACAGACTTGAGAGCCAGGCGGCGCACCTTCTTGTTGAGGGTGTACCGGTAGGAGCGGGGCTTGGGCGCAAACACGATGCCGCCGTGGGTCCACTGGGGCGCCCGGGTAGAACCCTGACGGGCGCGGCCGGTGCCCTTCTGGCGCCAGGGCTTCTTGCCGCCGCCGGAAACCTCGGCGCGGGTGAGGGCGGACTGAGTGCCCTGACGGCAGTTGGCCAGGTGGTTCTTGACCACGTCGTGGACCACGCTCTGGTTGGGCTCGATGCCGAAAATGGCCTCGGCCAGCTCGATCTCGCCGACCTGCTGACCGGCCATGTTGTAAACATTCGCCTTAGGCATTTCCTATCTCTCCTTTCCTTAGGCTTTACGGGCGGAAGCCTTCTGGGGATTGACGCGGGCAGAGGCCTTCTGGGGATTGACGGTACCGGCGGAGGCGGGACCCTTCTTCTCCTTGACCTTCTTCACGCTGCTGTACACGGCCACAACGCCGCCCTTGGGGCCGGGGATGGCGCCGCACACGGCGATGATGCCCAGCTCGGGGTCCACCTGGACCACGTCCAGGTTCTGCACGGTGACCTGCTCATTGCCCATCTGGCCGGCGCCGATCTTGCCCTTGAAAATGCGGGAGGGATCGGTGCTGGAGCCCATGGAACCGGCGTGGCGGTGCACAGGGCCGCCGCCGTGGGTCATGGGGGTGCGCTGGGCGCCGTGGCGCTTGATGACGCCCTGGTAGCCCTTACCTTTGCTCACGCCGGTGACGTCCACCCGGTCGCCGGCGGCAAACACGTCGGCCTTCACGCTGTCGCCCACGTTCAGGGCGTCGGCGTTGTCAAGCTTGAACTCCTTGAGCACGCGGCAGATGGCGCCGCCGGCCTTCTTCACATGGCCCAGCTCAGGCTTGGAGAGCTTGCGCTCGGGAACCTCGTCGAAGCCCAGCTGCACAGCGCTGTAGCCGTCCTTCTCGGGGGTCTTCTTCTGCACCACGGTGCAGGGCCCGGCCTGGATCAGGGTGACCGGGATGACCTTGCCGGCTTCGTTGAAGATCTGGGTCATACCGACCTTCTTGCCGATAATGGCCTTTTGCATGGTTGGTTTCCTCCTTAATTAAGGTTATTGGTTGACGTAGGTGGGCATTGGCTCCCATTGCTCCGCCAACTTGACCCGTCCGCCTCAAAACGCGGCGGACTGCGGTACAAACAAGATTGGGGAGATCGCGGTGACCTCACGCCTCGCCTGTTCGCGACGCGCTCACAGCTCACCGCTCCGCGAAAAACACCTTTGGCCCGGGGCCAAACTGCTTTTTCGTCTGTGCGGTTCTCTGTGCCGCTGCTCATGACGGCTCGGACGCTGGCTTTACAGCTTGATCTCGATCTCCACGCCCGCGGGCAGCTCCAGGCTCATCAGGGCCTCCACAGTCTTGGAGGAGGGCTTCTGGATGTCGATCAGGCGCTTGTGGGTGCGGCGCTCAAACTGCTCGCGGCTGTCCTTGTACTTGTGGACGGCCCGCAGGATGGTCACCACTTCTTTCTTGGTGGGCAGGGGAATGGGGCCGGAGACGGTGGCGCCGGTGCGCTTGGCGGTCTCCACGATCTTCTCAGCGCTCTGATCGATCAGCTGATGGTCGTAGGCCTTGAGACGGATGCGGATCATTTCTTTCTGAGCTGCCATGGGTTTTCCTCCTTAATTACATACGAAGTTTCGACGTTGGGCTGCGGAGCGCTTCACACACAAGCATTCCGCCTTTGTCCTGTCCGCGCGCGGCACAGCGGCTCTGCGCGGTGTCACGCCTCGCCTGTTCGCAACGCGCGGCTTCCCTATCGACTCGGGCTGGTCTCCAGGCCGCCCAGCGGCCCTGCGCTCGCCCTCGCTTCGGTCCATCCGCGCTGCTCACGACGGCTCAGCGCTTCTGCTTCGTACGGTGAGAGTTTTTTCGTCCACGCTTTCGTGCGTATCACTCCGTGACAAGAAGAAAACCGGCGCAATGCAGGCCGGTTTTATCCCGGGCACAGCGATATACGCGCTGTACACGAAATCCTCTCAGCCGCCCGATTCTCGGACATACTCCGTGGAAGTTACCTCGCAAGCGAGCAATCTCCCACATCATCGCAGACTGCGCCCATTCAGGCGCTTGATTATTGTACAACAAATCCCGCCGGAAAGTCAAGGGGCGGCCCCAAGTTTTTTCTCCGTTTTTTTCACCAATTTCCTCCCTTGCGCCCCTCTCTCCCCGGCATTTTCCCCAACCTTTCCCGCCGTTTCCCGAAGCGGCCCGCCCCCGCGCCCCTTTTCACCCCTGTGTCATCCTCTCTGCCTAAAATCTCCCGTTGACGGCGGGGGCAGGGCGGGGTAAAATAAGGGCGTTGATTTGCGCGGCCGGCTCCAAGGGATGGGGCGGGCGGCGCGCCTATTTTTTTAACACGGCAGGAGCCGGCAAGGGCGTCCGGGGACAAGGGGGTCCCCATTTCTGTTGTGGGCAGGAGGGAAAAACCGTGGTCACAAAATATATTTTCGTCACCGGCGGCGTGGTGTCCGGCCTGGGCAAGGGGATTGCCGCCGCCTCTCTGGGCCGTCTGCTCAAGCAGCGGGGGGTGCGGGTGAAGGTTCAGAAGCTGGACCCCTATTTAAATGTAGACCCGGGCACCATGTCCCCCTACCAGCACGGGGAGGTATTCGTCACCGACGACGGGGCGGAGACCGACCTGGACCTGGGGCACTACGAGCGGTTCATTGACGAGAATCTCACCTTCAACTCCTCGGTGTCCGCGGGAAAGGTGTACTGGAACGTCCTGAGCCGGGAGCGCTCCGGGGACTACCTGGGGGGCACGGTACAGATCATCCCCCACATCACGGGCGAGATCAAGCGGTGCATCTACTCCCTGGAGGGGCCGGACACCGATGTGGCCATCGTGGAGATTGGGGGTACCGTGGGGGACATCGAGTCCCAGCCCTTCCTGGAGTCCATCCGCCAGGTGGCCGCCGAGCGGGGGCGGCAGAACGTGATGTTCCTCCATGTGTCCCTCATCGTGTCCATCCCCGGCTCCGGGGAGCTCAAGAGCAAGCCCACCCAGCACTCGGCCAAGGAGCTCCTCTCCCTGGGCATCCAGCCCGACGTGATCTTGTGCCGCAGCGACGCCCCGGTACCCCGGGAGATCCTGGACAAGATCTCGTTGTTCTGCAACATTCCGGTGGAGAACGCCATCCCCAACCTCACCGCCGACCTGCTCTACGACGTGCCCCTGATGCTGGAGCGGGAGGGGCTGGCCGACGTGGTGGTGAAGCGACTGGGCCTCATCTGCCACGCCCCCGACCTCACCGAGTGGGCCACCATGGTCCACCGGGCCAAGCACCCCACCGGGGAGGTGGAGATTGCCCTGGTGGGCAAGTATGTGGCCCTCCACGACGCCTACCTCTCGGTGGTGGAGGCCCTTACCCACGGGGGCATTGAGAACGGCGTGAAGGTGTCCATCCGGTGGGTGGACTCCGAGACCGTCACCGACGAAAACGCCGCCCAGGTCCTCTCCGGGGCGGACGGGGTGCTGGTGCCCGGAGGCTTCGGGGACCGGGGCATCGAGGGGAAGATTGCCGCCATCCGGTACGCCCGGGAGAACAAGGTGCCCTTCCTGGGCATCTGCCTGGGGATGCAGATGGCGGTGGTGGAGTTTGCCCGCCACGTGTGCGGCCTGGAGGGGGCCCACTCCTCGGAGCTCTCCCCCACCACCCCCCACCCCGTCATCGACCTGATGCCAGACCAGGTGGGCGTCACCGCCAAGGGGGGCACCATGCGTCTGGGTTCCTACCCCTGCAGCCTCACCGGGGAGGACACCTTCTCCTTTGGGGCCTACGGCGCTCTGGAGATCGCCGAGCGTCACCGCCACCGGTACGAGTTCAGCAACCACTACCGGGAGACCCTCACCGCCGGGGGGCTGCGCCTGGCGGGCCTCTCCCCCGACGGGCGGCTGGTGGAGATCGTGGAGATCCCGGACCACCCCTGGTTTGTGGGGGTGCAGTTCCACCCGGAGCTCAAGAGCCGCCCCAACAAGGCCCACCCCCTCTTCCGCGCCTTCATTGCCGCCGCCAAAGAGGGCCAGCAGAACTGATAACACGGCGCCCCGGACCAGAGGTCCGGGGCGCCGTGTTGTTTTTTATTCCGCAGCAGAGCCTATGGCCAGGTTGGCCCGCTCCTGGGCGATGTTGAGCACATGGTCGCCGATGCGCTCAAAGTCGGTGAGCATCTCGGAGAAGAGGATGCACGCCTCGTCGGAGCACGCCCCCTCCCGCATCCGCTGGAGGTGGTGGCGGCGGTAGCTCTCGGTCATGTCGTCGATGCGCTGCTCCAGGGCGGCCACCTGGGAGAGCCACTTGGCGGCGCTCCCCTCCTGATGGCGCACCAGGTCCAGGGCATGGAGGGAGACGTCCCGCATCTCCTGCAGCTCCTCCTTGGCCTCCGGGGAGAAGGTGATGTTCTTCTGGGCCATCATCTGGGTGTACTCCCCGATGTTGATGGCGTGGTCCCCGATGCGCTCGATGTTGCCCGCGATCTTGAAGCAGGCGCTCACCTCGGCGGAGTCCCGCTCGTTGTTCTCATGGAGAATGGCACGGGAGATAAACTGGGAGATCTCCTTGTTCAGATAGTCGATATAGGCCTCCCGCTCCTCCGCGCCGGTCAGCTGCTTGGGGTCCCGGTCCAGCACCGCCTGGAACACGGTGGACACGTTCTCCTGGGCCATTTTCATCATGCGGTCCAGCTCCTGGCGCAGCTGGGTGAGATAGATGGCGGAGGCGCCGATGCCCCGGTCCTGGACGTGGGTGATGGGGGTGAGGTACTTCAGGTGCATCCCCTCTTCCCCCTCCTCCCGGCGGTCGGGCAGGATGCGCATGGCGCCCTTCACCAGCAGATCCCCCACGGGGAGGAGCAGCAGGGTGGTCACCACGTTGAACAGGGTGTGCATAGCGGCGATCTGCATCTTGGGGGAGTCAGCCAGCAGGCTCTCCACAAAGCCCGTCAGGGGGGTGAAGAAGCAGATGACCGTAAAGAGGACGGTGCCGATGATGTTGAACATCAGATGGATGATGGTGGTGCGCTTGGCGTTGCGGCTGGTGCCCACCGAGGCCAGCAGGGCAGTGATACAGGTGCCGATGTTCTGGCCGAAGAGGACGTACACCGCGCTGTGCAGGGTAATGACCCCGCTGAGGGCCAGGGACTGGAGAATACCCACCGAGGCGGAGGAGGACTGGATGACCGCGGTGAACAGCGCGCCGGCGGCAATGCCCAGCAGGGGGTTGGAGAAGGTGGACATAAGGGAGATGAAGGCCTCAGACTCCCGCAGGGGCATCATGGCGGCGCTCATCATGTCCATGCCGATGAAGAGGATACCAAAGCCCGCCAGGATCTGACCGATGTGCTGCAGCTTGGGCACCTTCACAAAGACCACAATGGCCACGCCCAGGAAGGCGATGAAGGGGGCCAGGGCGCCCACGTCCAGGCCGATGAGCAGGCCGGTCACCGTGGTGCCGATGTTGGCACCCATGATGATCCACACCGCCTGGCGCAGGGTCATCATGCCCGAGTTGACGAAACCCACCACCATGACGGTGGTGGCGGAGGAGGACTGGATGGCGGCGGTGATGAGCGCCCCCACCAGCACGCCCAGAATGCGGTTGGAAGTGAGCTTTTCCAGGATGCCTTTCATCCGGTTGCCGGCGGCGGACTCCAGACCGCCGCTCATCATCTGCATACCGTGGAGGAACAGGGCCAGACCGCCCAACAGGCTCAGAATATCACTGAGTTGCACGTTTTTTCTCCCTCTCTTTACCTATCTTTTGCAGTATTTCTTTCATGTACCTTTGCCAGTATATCCAATCCCGGTCCGCCTTGCAATAACTTTACAGAGATTTTACACAGAGTTACATTTTAATTTGGGGCAGCCAGAGCGGAATATTGCATAAAAGGAGGGAGAACACCCCCACTCGGGGGTGTTCTCCCTCCTTTTTCTCCTGTTGGGTCCCTCAGCCGTCCAGCTTCTCGGCCACCTCAGAGAGGTAGTTGGGGGAGAGGGTCTCGATGGTGCCCGCGTCGCAGGCGGCGGCCACGGCGGGATCGATGGGCAGCCGGGCCAGAATGGGCACCGCCAGCTCCCCGGCCAGCTCGCTGAGGTTGCTCTGGCCGAAAATGGCGTGCTCCTTGCCGCAGTCGGGGCAGCGGAAATAGCTGTAGTTCTCCACCAGGCCCAGCACGGGGATCTTCATCATCTGGCACATCTTCACCGCCTTGGTGACGATCATGCTCACCAGGTCCTGGGGGGTGGTGACCACCACCACCCCGTCCACCGGCAGGGACTGGAACACGGTAAGGGGCACGTCTCCCGTTCCGGGAGGCATATCCACGAAGAGGTAGTCCAGATCACCCCACACCACGTCGGTCCAGAACTGGGTGACGGTGCCGGCGATGACGGGGCCCCGCCAGATGATGGGGTCGGTCTCGTTCTCGGTGAGGAGGTTGAGGCTCATGACCTCAATGCCCCCCTTGCTGCGCTGGGGATAGATCCCGAAGTCGTCCCCCAGGGCGTGCTCATGAATGCCGAAGGCCTTGGGGATGGAGGGGCCGGTGATGTCGGCGTCCAGCACGCCCACCTTCTTGCCCCGGGCGGCCATGGCGGCAGCCAGGGAGGAGGTCACCAGGCTCTTGCCCACGCCCCCCTTGCCGCTGGCCACGGCGATGACCTTGCCGATCTTGGACAGGGGGTTGCAGGGCTTGCGGAAGTCCTGGGGCTGGCTGCGCTCGCCGCAGCTCTCGCCGCAGGAGGCGCAATCGTGGGTACATTCGGACATAGTGCATAATCTCCTTTGTTTATGGTTTAACCTTCCTTGCGGGGTATCTCAATAGTGGTAGCTGCCGCCCCCGATGAACTCCCGCAGCAGGGAGTCCCGGGGCACCAGATCGGGGTCCACCGCCTCAAAGGCGTCAAAGGCGGCGATGAGGTCCAAAAGCTCACGGCGCCGCTGGTTCTCGGCGGGCACCGCCTCCAGCAGGGGGCGGGCGTAGTTTTTCATCACGGACACCTCGTAGGGCAAAGAGGAGTCCAGCATGATCTTGGCCTGGTTCTTGAAGGGGGAGATATACAGCTTCTCCCCCCGGCGGACGTTGGCCCACATGTCCAGGGTCTCGGCCACCTCGGTGCCCCGGAAGCTGTAGTCCCGCACCGCCCGGCGGGTCAGGCGCATCCAGGTGCCCTTGAAGCGCAGCTTCTCCCCCTCCATGATGTTGCTGCGGGCAGAGATATACAGGCTCATGGCGTGGGGGTGACAGGACGTAATCATGGTGTTCAACGCATGGATGCCCTCGAAGATGACCACCTCGTCCTTCCCCAGGGAGAGGGGGGTGGCCCGGCTGTCGTTGCGCATCTGCCGGGAGAAGTCGAACTTGGGCACCATCACCTCCTCCCCCCGCTCCAGGGCCTGGAAGTGGTCCTCCAGCAGCTCCAGGTCCAGCATATAGGGGGATTCAAAGTCGATGTCCCCATCCTCGGTCCGGGGGGCTTTGGCGCGGTTGATGGTCTTGAAGTAGTTGTCCATGGACACGGCGTGGGTGCGCACCCCCCGGTCCATCAGGGCCTGGGCGATCTTCATGGCCGTGGTGGTCTTGCCCGAGCCCGAGGGGCCCGAGAGGAGGACAATGGGACTTTTGGCCCGGTTTGCCAGGATGCGCTGGGCGGCGGTGTCCACCTTCCGGGCGTACCACTGGTCGCACTCCTCTAAAAATCCGGCGGCATCCGTGCGAATGCGGCGGTTGATCTCGCTGAGCTGATAGGACATGTGTTACCTCCTGTCCCGCAGAAAAGCCTCGGCAGTCTCCTGGTGGGCCAGGGACTGCTCCAGCTGCTGAATATACTCCTGGGGGTACTTGGGGTTGCTCAGGCGGGTGATGCGCCCCTGTCCCCCCACCAGCTTGGTCACGCCCCCCGCCCCCAGGGAGAGGACGGGGTGGAGCTCCTCCATCATACAGATGTTGTAGGCGTTCACCGTGCCGGGGAGGCACCAGCCCACGTTCTCGAAGGAGCCGGACATGTACTTCTGCCGGTAGAGGTAGTAGGGCCGGTACCCCGCCCCCCGCAGGGCCTTGCCTGCGTAATCCAGCATGGCGGCCACCTCCTCCGCCGGCGGCAGGCCCTCCCGTCCCTCCATCAGCCTGGCCCCCCGCTTGAGGGTCAGGGTGTGGACGGTGATGTTGGCCGGGGCCTGGGCCATCACCTGGTCCAGGCTGCGGCAAAAGCCCGCCAGAGTGTCCTGGGGCAGCCCGGCAATCAGGTCCATGTTCACCAGGGGGATGCCGCTCTCCCGCACCAGGTCCATGGCCGCCAGAATGTCTCCGGCGGTGTGGGAGCGGCCCATGGCGGAGAGCACGTGGTCCTCCATGGTCTGGGGATTCACCGACACCCGGTCCACCCCGTGGGCGCGGAGGGCGGCCAGCTTCTCGGCGGTAATGGTGTCCGGCCGGCCGGCCTCCACGGTGAACTCCGTGCAGCCCGACAGGTCCAGGGCCTCCTCCATCCGCCCCAGCAGGGCGTGGAGCTGCCCGGCGGTGAGGGTGGTGGGGGTGCCCCCGCCGATGTACACCGTGCGCACCTTCCAGCCGCACCGGCGGAGCATGGCCCCCGCCCCGTCGATCTCCCGGAACAGCCCCTCCAGATAGGGCTCCACCAGCTTCAGGGCCCGGCCCACATCGGCGGAGATGAAGGAGCAGTAGGCGCAGCGGGTGGGGCAGAAGGGGATGCCCACGTAGAGGGAGAGCTCCCGGGGCTTCAGGCTGCGGGCGGTGGCCACCGAGGCCAGGGCGCAGTCCATGGCCAGGTCCGCCCGGGCCGGGGACACGCCGTAGGTGTCGGTCAGCAGGGCCCGGGCCTCCTCCTCGCTGCCCCCGGCGGCCAGGACGGCGGCGGGGAGCTTCACCGGGCGCACCCCGGTGAGGGCCCCCCAGGCCGGCGGGGCGCCCAGCAGGGCCACCCCCGCCTCATAGAAGGCAAAGCGCACCGCCCGCTGCACCCGGCGCTCCTCCTCCAGGGGGTCCTCCGCCCCTGTCAGGTCCTCGGTCCGGCGGGCGGCGGCCTCCCGCCCCTGCCAGCACAGGCGGGCGGAGGCGGTCACCCCCGCCCCCTGCCGCGCCACCTCCACCGCCGCCCAGTCCTCCCCCGGCTGGGGGGGCTCCTGGGGGTAGAGGGGGCGCTGGCCGGGGAAAAGGGTCATCATCATCTGTTCCACGGCGTATTTGCAGTCGTGGCCCGTGAAATAGAGCTTCATGGTCTCTCCTCTGGGCGGGGCGGCCCTCCGCCCCTCAGCGGCCGGCGGCCTCCCGCATGTAGTAGTTGTGCTGCCGCTCCTCCTCCAGGGTGGAGGCCCCCTCGTGGCCGGGGCACACGGCGTAGTCCCCCGCCAGGGCCTCCAGCCGGGCCAGGGAGGCCATCAGCTGGTGGTAGTTCCCACCGGGCAGGTCCGTGCGGCCGCAGGAGCCCCGGAACAGGGTGTCCCCGGTGAAGAGGGTGCGCCCCTCCTCCACCATCAGGGTCACCGACCCGGGGGTGTGGCCCGGGGTGTGGAGCACCTTCACCTCCATGCCCCCCGCCGTCAGGGTGTCCCCCTCCTCATAGGGGGTGATCTCCCCCATGGAGGACAGGGAGGGCACCGTCATGCCGAAGATGTTCTCCGTCCGCCGGGAGGACACGTCCGCCGGGTGGCAGTACACCGGCAGGCCGGGAAAGGCCGCCAGAATGGGGGGGGTGCCCATGATATGGTCAAAATGGCTGTGGGTCAGCAGGATGGCCTGGGGGGTGAGCCCCAGCTCCCGCAGCAGCGCCAGCACCCGCTCCCCCTGGTCCCCCGGGTCCACCAGGGCGCAGCTGCCGCTGCCTTCCTTCCAGAAGAGATAGCAGTTGGTGCCGATGGGGCCCAGCTGGATGGATCGGATTTCCATGGCAAAATCACCTCACGCCGCCCCTTGCGGGGCGTGTCTTGTCTCTGTAGTGTACTATAAGCGGCGGCGGAAATCAAGGGAGGGGGCTCACACCCCCTGGGGCAGGGAGTCGTCGTTCTCAATCCACTCCTTCACCACATCCACCTCCCGGTAGCGGAAGGGGGTGTCCCGGATCACCAGGCGGCGGATGCCCGCATTGATAATGAGCCGGCGGCACATGGAGCAGGAGGTGGACCCGGCGATGAGCTGGCCGGTCTTGGGGTCCCGGCAGGCCATGTACAGCGTGGCCCCCAGGGTGTCCCGCCGGGCGGCGGAGATGATGGCGTTGGCCTCGGCGTGGACCGAGCGGCACAGCTCGTAGCGCTGGCCGGAGGGGATATTCAGCTCCTCCCGGGTGCAGTAGTCCAGATCCACGCAGTTGCGCCGCCCCCGGGGGGCGCCGTTGTACCCGGTGGAGATGATCTCGTCGTTCTGGACGATGATGGCGCCGTAGCACCGGCGCAGGCAGGTGGACCGCTCGGAGACGGTCTGCGCGATATCCAGGTAGTAGTTTTCCTTGTCCAGTCTGCCCATAGCTTGGCGCTCCTTTCACATCGTAGCGGATTTTTTCTTCAGTATACCAACTTTTTTGGCGGTCCGCAACGGACTATTCACACTTTATTTACGTTTGCGCCATTGACGGCGGCCTTTCCGGCGCTTATCATATAGGTGTGGAATCATTCTTCAGGAAATCTTAAGGAGGCGTAACCGAACATGATACGGGGATTCCTGCAAAGGTTCATGTACGGCCGCTATGGCTGGGATCAGCTGGGCCTCTTTCTGATGGTACTGTGCTGGATCTTCTATCTGGTGTTCTTCTTCACCGGATGGCTGGTGCTGGATCTGCTCTTTGTGGCGCTGTGGGTGGTGGTGCTCTACCGGATGTTCTCCCGGCAGATCGCCAAGCGCCAGGCGGAAAACCGCCGCTTTCTCCAGCTGGTCCACCCCATTACCCAGAAGGTGCGCATGATGCGCACCATCTACCGGGACAAGGAGCACCGCTACTTCCGCTGCCCCAACTGCGGGCAGCAGCTGCGGGTCCCCCGGGGCAAGGGGCGCATCACCGTCACCTGCCGCTCCTGCGGCGTATCATTTGAACAGAAGAGCTGATCGACCGCCCGGAACGGCCCCCCGCCGTTCCGGGTTTGCGCTGTCATGGCCTTCTATGGTACAATAAACACCACCATATTACCCGCCATCTGGGAGGGATCTGCATGAATCAGACCGACACCATCGCCGCCATCGCCACCGCCTCCGGCCGCGGGGCCATCGGCATCATCCGCCTGTCCGGGCCCGGGGCCATTGCCGCGGTGGAGGGGGTGTTCCGCCCCGCCGGGGGGACGCCCCTGTCCGGCCGTCCCCCCCGCTCCCTGGTGCTGGGCACCGTGACTGACGGGGCGGGCCGGGTGCTGGACAGCGCCCTGGCCACCTTCTCCCCCGGCCCGGGCAGCTACACCGGGGAGGACACCGCCGAGCTCCACTGCCACGGCTCCCCGGTGGTGCTGGGGCTGGTGCTGGAGGCCCTGTTTGCCCAGGGGGCCCGCCAGGCGGGGCCCGGGGAGTTCACCCGCCGGGCCTTCCTCAACGGCAAGCTGGACCTGGCCCAGAGCGAGGCCATCATAGACCTCATCGACGCGGAGACCCCCGCCGCCGCTCACCAGGCCGCCGGGCAGCTCACCGGGGCCCTCTCCCGCCGGGTGGAGGAGATCTACCGCGCCCTGGTGGACCTGATGGCCCACTTCCACGCGGTGCTGGACTACCCCGACGAGGATATCGACCCCCTGGGCGCCGCGGAGATGGAGTCCGCCCTGGCCCTGGCCGCCGGGAACATCCGCCGGCTGCTCTCCACCTACCGCCGGGGGCAGATGCTCTCCCAGGGCCTCCCCTGCGCCATTGTGGGCAGGCCCAACGCGGGGAAGTCCTCCCTGCTCAACGCCCTGCTGGGGTACGACCGGGCCATCGTCACCCCCATTGCCGGCACCACCCGGGACACCATTGAGGAGCGCCTCACCCTGGGCGGGGTGCTGCTGCGCCTCATCGACACCGCCGGTATGCGGGAGAGCCAGGACCAGGTGGAGCAGCTGGGGGTGGAGCGCAGCCGGGCCGCCGCCCGCCGGGCCTCCCTGGTGCTGGCGGTGGTGGACGGCTCCCGCCCCCTGGAGGAGGAGGACCGGGAGGCCCTGGCCCTGGCCGCCGCCGCCCCCATGTGCATCGTGGTGCGCAACAAGACCGACCTGCCCCTGTGCCCCCAGGACTTCTCCCCCCTGCCCCCCGGCACCCCGGTGGTGGAGGTGAGCTCCCTCACCGGGGAGGGGCTGGACCAGCTGGAGCTGGCCATTGAGGAGCTCATCCCCCAGGAGGGGGAGGGGGAGGCCGGCGCCCTCCTCACCAACGCCCGCCAGGCCGACGCCGCCCGCCGGGCGGGGGAGTGCGTGGAGCGGGCCCAGGCCGCCCTGGCCGCCGGGGTCACGCCGGACGCCGTCCTCACCGACGTGGAGGAGGCCCTCTCCGCCCTGGGGGAGCTCACCGGGCGCAGCGTGCGGGAGGACGTGGTGAGCACCATTTTCCGCCGCTTCTGCGTGGGCAAGTGACCGGGCGGCCCCTTACAGAATCTTTACGGTTCCTTCTCTATATTTAACATTTTTGTAACAGTTCCAGGGCTTTTTCTGTAACATGTTTCGGGTAGGATAATCTTGCAAGAGCAAGAGACAGTTTCATTTCATTGTATCCTCATTCCTTGCAAAGACCGGACGCTTGGAGCGGCGTCCGGTTTTTGTATGCCCAAAAAGCCGCCCGCCGTTCTGATAGTCAACTCAGAACGGCGGGCGGTTTACTTTTATCCTCTTTCCCGCTGGCACAGCAGCCGCAGGCCCTTGAGGATCAGGTGGGGGTCGTAGATCACGTCCCGGCGGCACAGGGGAACCGCCAGGCTACCCCACCCCCCGGTGACCACCGTGGTCACCCTCTCTCCCAGCTCGGCCTCCACCTGGGCGGCCAGGCCGTCGATCTGGGCGGCGGCGCCGTAGAGGGCGCCGTTGCGGATGCAGGCCACCGTGTCCCGGCCGATGGGGGGGCCGGGGGGCTCCAGAGTCACCGGGGGCAGCTGGGCCGCCCGGCTGGAGAGGGCCTGGGTACACAGCTCCACCCCCGCCAGGATCATGCCCCCTACAAAGCGCCCCTCCCGGTCCAGTACGGACAGGGTGGTGGCGGTGCCCAGGTCGAAAATGGCCAGGGGCGTGGGGTAGGAGGCCAGGGCGGCCACCGCGTCCACCACCCGGTCACTGCCCAGGCGTGGGGCGTCATAGCCGTGGATCACCAGGCCCGTGGGGTAGTCAGGACCGATCACCAGGGGGCGCACGCCTGTGGCCCCCTCCACCGCATCGGCCAGGGGCCCGGTGAGGGCGGGCACCACAGAGGTGAGGGCCGCCCGGGTAATCCGGGGGGAGCCGGCCCGGGCCAGGCACTCCCCCACCGCCTGGTCCCACTGGGCCTGGGGGCAGCCCCGGGTGCTGGGCAGCCGGAGGACAAACTCCGGCTCTTCCCCCGCCCCAAAGCCCCCCAGCACCACGTTGGTGTTGCCGATGTCGATGGTCAGGATCATAGAGACTTCCTCAGGCGGCGGTGGCGGCAGGGGCCTGCCGGTCCAGCTTCAGGGCCTTGATGAGGGGGACGCACAAAGCGGGGGTGATGACCGCGGCCACAATGGCCTCGGGCACGCCGTTGGTGGCCACCACGCCCAGAATGGCGCCCAGCACCGCGTCAGAGGCCAGGCTGTTGGCGGCGGCATAGGCGTCCCGGAACACGAAATAGATGGTGCCCATCACCAGGGCGGTGTTGGTAAAGGCTCCCACCACAGAGGCCACTACCATGCCGCCGGCCTGGACGCCCACGTTGCGCACGGAGCAGATCTTCTCCACCAGCTTATACACCAGCCAGGGGGTGACGCCCACCAGGATGCGGGGCACCAGGGCGATCACCAGAGCCCAGGGGCTGCCCCGATCCAGCCCCGGCACGGGGATGAAGGGGGAGAAGGCAAAGGAGAGAAGGCTGGGCATCAGGGTATTCTTGATGATGCTGGTGACGCCGAACACCGCCCCCAGGAAAGCCCCCTTCTTGGGGCCCAGCAGGATGGAGCCCATGATGACGGGCACGTGGAGAATGGTGGCCTTGATGATGGGCAGGTCGATGTAGCCCACAGGGGTGAAGGTGAACAGGATGATGATGGCGGTAAACAGCGCCAGGATCACCATGTCCCGAATCTGCCGGCTGCGGCCGGCCCGGGTGTTGGCTTGCTTCATATTCAATTACCTCCCGCTGCCGTTTTCTCTTGGAAATACGGCGCATAAAATGGTTGTACCGACGCCGTCCCGGGGTGGTGCCTCCTGTCCCGTGGGGGTACAGGGGCGGCCGGACGCGGCGCGGCCGTTGCTATTATAATGCATATGGACCAAAGCCGCAAGCCTTGAAAGCCTGAGCTTTCAAGGCAAATTTGCTCTGTTCCCGCGCCGGGGCTTTGGGCAAAACTGCCCAAAACCCCAGCGCCTTCCCTGGGAGCGCAGAAGCGCTCCCAGGGAAATATGCATTGTAATACTGTCCGAATCCCACAAAATCAGCTGAAAGAAGCTGTTTTGTGAGATTATGCGGCTCTCGCCCCACAAATAAACCGCTCAACGGTTTATTTGGCGGACATTATTATAATGCATATGGAACAAAGCCGCAAGGGTAAATGGGGGAGAATTCTCTCCCCCGCGCCCCCCTTTCTCGGGCATATTTACAAAGCCGCCCCCGGTCTGGTATACTGGGCTGGGGCTCCGCCCCCAGTTCTCGGAATAGAAATGGAGCGTTTGTCATGCTGAAGGGAAAACATGTGCTGCTGGGCGTCACCGGCGGCATCGCCTGCTACAAGGCGGCGGCCCTGGCCTCCGCCCTGGTGAAGCAGCACTGCGACGTGCATGTGATTATGACCCGCAACGCCACGGAGTTCATCACCCCCCTGACCTTTGAACAGCTCACGGGCAACCGGACGGTGGTGGACACCTTTGACCGCAACCACACCTTCCAGGTGGAGCATATCGCCCTGGCGGAGCTGGCGGACCTGGTGCTCATCGCCCCGGCCACCGCCAACGTGCTGGCCAAGCTGGCTCACGGTCTAGCGGACGACATGCTCACCACCACGGTGCTGGCCTGCCGCTGCCCCAAGCTGGCGGCCCCGGCCATGAACACCAATATGTACGAAAACCCCGTGACCCAGGACAATCTGGCCCTGCTGCGCCGGTACGGCTGGGAGGTGCTGGAGCCCGCCAGCGGCCGCCTGGCCTGCGGCGCCGTGGGGAAGGGCAAGCTGCCCGAGCCGGAGGACCTGCTGGAGGCGGTGCTCCACGCCCTGGTCCGCCCCCGGGACATGGAGGGGCTGAAGATGCTGGTCACCGCCGGTCCCACCCGGGAGGCCCTGGACCCGGTGCGCTACCTCACCAACCACTCCACCGGCCGCATGGGGTACGCTGTGGCCCGGGCCGCCGCCGCCCGGGGGGCAGCCGTCACCCTGGTCACCGGCCCCACCGCCCTCAAGCGCCCGGCCTATGTGGAGGCGGTGGAGATCACCTCCGCCCGGGAGATGTTTGAGGCCGTCACCGGCCGGAGCGGCGAGCAGGACATCATCATCAAGGCCGCCGCCGTGGCGGACTACCGCCCGGCCTGTGTGGCTGGGGACAAGATCAAGAAGTCCGACCGGGGGGACGACCTGGCCCTGGCCCTGGAGCGCACCGACGACATTCTGGCCTGGCTGGGGGCCCACCGGCAGCCGGGACAGTTTTTGTGCGGCTTCTCCATGGAGACCCGGGACGTGCTGGAAAACTCCCGGAAAAAGCTGGAGAAGAAGGGGCTGGACATGATCGCCGCCAACAGCCTGCGCCAGGCGGGGGCCGGCTTCGGGGTGGACACCAACATCCTCACCCTCATCACCCCCCACTCCCAGCTGGAGCTCCCCCTCCTGTCCAAGGACCAGGCGGCCCACGCCCTGCTGGACGAGATCCTGCGCCTGCGCCGGGGCCCGGAGCCGGTGTAAGAATTTTTTATCTTTTTTTAACTTTTTCCCAAGGATTTTTCCAGAGAGCTGTGGTATGCTTAGGCCAACATCTGGAGATTACATGGCCCCCGGGGCCAGTTGAGGAGGCAATTTGGAATGTATCAGAAACGTCTTTACCGCACCGAGGGCATAGACGCCAAGGTGGCCGGCGTGTGCGGCGGCCTGGGGGAGTACCTGGGTATTGACCCCAACATCGTCCGTCTGGTGACGGTGCTGCTGTTCTTCTTTGGCACCCTGTCCTTCTGGGTGTATCTCATCGCCGCCCTGATCCTGCCCAGGAAGAGCGACATCTATCCCGGCTTTTAACCCTTTTCAAAGTTTAAAACCCGGCGCCGCGTGACGCGGCGCCGGGTCCCAGACTGTCGAAAAGCCAAAGCCTGTGCAAGAAACGGAATATGTTTTACAGGCTTCAAAAGCTCTCGGCAGAGTTTTGCCGCTCGCAAGCGGCAAAATGAAGTGAAATTTGATTTTATTTTGCCGCCTGTGGGCGGCAAAACTCTGCTGAGAGCTTTTTAGCTTGCACGACACATTTCGTTTCTTACATAGACTTTGGCTTTTCGACAGCCTGCGCCTTTATAGTCCCGATTATGGGACTCTTTTTCTGCTATACTCAGTGCAGAAAACAGGAAAGGGGCGGAGCGCCATGTACAGCATGTATGAGATGAAGTGGGTCCGGGGCCATGTGGAGGTCTACCGGGGCGGACAGTTCTGGTTCTCCGCCGACTCCATGGCGGAGGCGGAGCGGGAGCTCCGGGACATATAACCCAGCGGGGAGGCGCTTTTCCAGCGCCTCCCCGTATTATTTTAATCCTATATTACTTGTGGTAGAGCTTATTGGTCTCGTACACCGGCTCGCAGGTGAGGTGAAGCCCCAGTTTCTGGTAGGTGCCGCTGTCGGCGGAGGACACCAGCACGCTGGTGTGGGCGTCGCATCCCCGCAGGGCGGACAGCTGCTCCAGGGCCCGGGCGGCCAGGGGGTTGTCCGCGGCGGAGATGGCCAGGGCAATGAGGGTCTCGTCGCTGTGGAGCCGGGGGTTGGCGCTGCCCAGGTGCTTGACCTTCACGGTCTGGATGGGCTCGATGCCCTGGGGGGCAATGAGGTGTTTGCCGTGCTCGATGCCCGCCAGCACCTTCAGGGCGTTGAGCAGGCAGGCGGAGGCCGCCCCCAGCAGGGCAGTGGTCTTGCCGGTGATCACCTGGCCGTCGGGCAGCTGGATGGCGGCGGCGGGCATCCCTGTCTCCTCGGCCACCTGCCGGGCGGCGGCGGTGACGGGGCGGAAGCTGTCATCCACCTTGGCCTGCTGGAGGAGCATCTCCAGCTTGTACACCGTCTCGTCGTCCCCCTTGCCCTGGCGGCGCTCGCACCGGGCGGTGTAGTACCGGCGGAGGATCTCCTGCCGGGCGGCCAGGCACACCGCCTGGTCGTCCACGATGCAGTTGCCCGCCATGTTCACCCCCATGTCCGTGGGGGACTTGTAGGGGCACTCCCCGGTGATCTTCTCGAACATGGCCGCAAGCACCGGGAAGACCTCCACATCCCGGTTGTAATTCACGGTGGTCACCCCGTAGGCCTGGAGGTGGAAGGGGTCGATGACGTTCACGTCCCCCAGGTCGGCGGTGGCCGCCTCGTAGGCCAGGTTCACCGGGTGCTGGAGGGGCAGGTTCCACACGGGGAAGGTCTCAAACTTGGCGTACCCCGCCCGCACCCCGTGCTTGTACTCGTGGTAGAGCTGGGAGAGGCAGGTGGCCATCTTGCCGCTGCCCGGCCCGGGGCCGGTGACCACCACCAGGGGGCGGCTGGTGCGGATATACTCGTTTTTGCCGTACCCCTCGTCGGAGACGATGAGGGAGATGTTGTGGGGGTAGCCGGGGATGGGGTAGTGGAGATAGACCGGCACCCCCAGCTCCTCCAGCCGGCGCCTGAAGGCGTCGGCGGCGGGCTGGCCGGCGTACTGGGTCACCACCACGCTGCCCACATACAGGCTCTTGGCCCGGAAGGTGTCGATCAGGCGGAGCACGTCCACGTCGTAGGTGATGCCCAGGTCCCCCCGGACCTTGTTCTGCTCGATGGCGGCGGCGTTGATGGCGATGACCATCTCGGCGCTGTCCTTGAGCTCCAGCAGCATGCGGATCTTGCTGTCGGGGGCGAAGCCGGGCAGCACCCGGGCGGCGTGGTGGTCGTCAAAGAGCTTGCCGCCAAACTCCAGATAGAGCTTGCCGCCAAACTGGGCGATCCGCTCCCGGATGTGGGCGGACTGGGTCTCCAAATACTTTTGGTTGTCAAATCCCACTTTATTGCTCATAACCCACGCCGATGTCCCCCGCCCGGAGGGGGCGGAGAAAACATCTTCCTCCTCGCTGAAAAATTTCTCTTTACTCCTGAGAGAAAGTGCAGTAGTATAGTGTCTGCCGCCGGAGGAACCTCCGGTTCAATAGACCCCATTGTATCACAAACCCCCCGGGGACACAATTCCCGGCGGGGATTTTTCGGGGAAAAGGAGTTCACTTCACATGGAGATCACGCTGCAGACCCTGCTTATCGTCTGTCCCCTGGTATTCCTGGCCGGTCTGGTGGATTCCGTGGCCGGGGGCGGAGGGCTCATCTCCCTGCCGGCCTACCTGCTGGCGGGCCTGCCCCCCCACCTGGCCACCGCCACCAACAAGTGCTCCTCCACCTTCGGCACCATCCTGACCACCGTGCGCTTTCTGCGCCACGGCCACGTCCACGCGGTGTCGGCGGGGCTGTCGGTGGTGTTCTCCCTGGTGGGCTCCTGGCTGGGGGCCCGGCTGAATATGGTGCTGCCCGAGGTGTACCTCTACTGGTTTTTGCTGGGTTCCCTGCCGGTGATCGCTGTGGTCATCATCCTCAAGCGGGACCTGGGGGCGGAAAACCGCATGGATTCCCTGTCCACCCGGGCTCTTCTGGTCCGCTGCGCCGCCATCGCCCTGGTGATCGGCGCCTACGACGGGTTTTTCGGCCCGGGCACCGGCACCTTCCTGGTGCTGGCCCTGACGGGGCTGTGCGGGTTCGACCTGCTCACCGCCTCGGGCAACGCCAAGGTGATGAACCTCACGTCCAACATCGCCGCCTTTGTCACCTTCGCTTTCAGCGGGAACATCCTGTGGGCCCTGGGCATCCCCGCCGCCCTGTTCGGCATCGCCGGGCAGTATGTGGGCTCCGGCCTGGCCCTGAAAAACGGGGCCAAGGTGATCCGCCCCATGTTCCTGCTGGTGCTGGTTCTGCTGCTGGGCACGGTGGTGTACGACGTGGCGGTGGGTTGACAATATCCCCCATTCCCCCATAATATCAGATATCACGGGCGGTTTCGCCCCAGGAGGAGGTAATTTTCATGCTGGACCCCAACGCCAACAACCCCAAGGAGATGATGCCCCTGGAGGAGGAAGAGCTCATCATCAACCTCACCGATGAAAACGGCCAGGACGTGCCCTTCTACTGCCTGGACCTGGTGCCCTATGAGGGCAAGGAGTACGTGGTCCTTCTCCCCGCCAGCGGTCCCGACGACGGCGAGGTGGTCATCCTGGAGGTCTCCGAGGGCGACGAGGAGACCGAGAGCTACATCGGCGTGGAGGATGCCGACGTGCTCAACGGGGTGTTCGAGCTGTTCAAGGAGCGCAACCAGGAGTTTTTCACGTTTGAATGACCAGTGCGCACAAGAGGCCACTTCCCAGAAATGCCTGGGAAGCGGCCTCCTCTTTTTTCACATCTGAAAGACGATGCCCGCCACGGCGGACAGGGCGATGAACACAATGGGGTGGAGCTTTTTGGCCGGGGTGAACTTCATCAGGATAAACACCACGGCGCACAGGGCGATGGCGGGCAGGTGGAAGGTGAGCTTCTCCCCCTCCCCGGCAGGGAGGGTCAGCAGAGCGATGGACACCACCTCCGCCAGGGCCGCGGCAATGAGCCCGGTGGAGGCGGGGCGCAGGCCGTAGAACACGCCCTCCACCCCCCGGCTGGTGCGGAAGCGCTGGAGGAACTTGGAGATCACCAGAATGATGACGATGGAGGGGAAGATGAGCCCCAGAGTGGCCACCACACCCCCCAGCAGTCCCCCGCAGCGGAAGCCCACATAGGTGGCAGTGTTCACCCCCAGGGGGCCGGGTGTGGACTCGGACACGGCAATCATATCCGCCAGGTCCCCGGCGGTGAACCACCCGGTGCGGGAGCCCAGGTCGGACAGGAAGGGGATGGTGGCCAGGCCGCCCCCCACGGAGAAGAGCCCCACCTTGCAGAACTCCCAGAACAGCTGCAGATAAATCACGCCTTCCACCCCCTTGCGGCCCGGGCGCACAGCCCGGTAATCCCCGCCAGGACCACCAGCACCACGGGGGAGCACAGGTAGTCCAGAACCAGCCCCAGGGGGGTGGCGGTATCAAAGGTGACGAAGTTGCCCACGGCGGCCAGGGCAAAGACCGCCAGGAAGATCACCCAGGTGAGGGCGTCCACCACCGAGGAGCGGCGCAGCTTGAGCACACTGACCAGAATCAGGGCGCACACGCAGGCCCGGATGCCCGCAAAGGCGTGGATCACCGCGGGGATGTGGGAGAAGTTCTGCAAAAAGGCGGCGATCACCAGAATGATGGTGATGGAGGGGAACACCACCCCCAGGGTGGCGATGACCCCGCCGGCAGGGCCGGTGATTTTGTGGCCCACAAAGGTGGCGGTGTTCACGGCGATGACGCCCGGGGTGCACTGGCCGATGGCGTAGTAGTCCGCCAGCTCCTCCTCGGTGGCCCACCCCTTGTTGTCCACCAGCTCCCGCTGGAGGATGGGCAGCATGGCGTACCCCCCGCCGAAGGTACACACCCCCACCCGGG
Source organism: uncultured bacterium (assembly GCA_949293245.1). Classification (GTDB taxonomy): domain Bacteria; phylum Bacillota; class Clostridia; order Oscillospirales; family Oscillospiraceae; genus CASFCS01. Next base: position 85,635 of record CASFCS010000007.1, read on the forward strand.
CGAAGGTGAGGAACAGGTCCAGATAGATATTCAAAGAAATGCCTCCCATATAAAGATCCGGGGCCTCACTCCAGCCCCTCCAGCTCCGCCATCCACAGCGCCGCCACAGCGTCGGAGGGCATCCGCCAGTCCCCACGGGGGGAGAGGGCCACAGAGCCCACCTTGGGCCCGTCGGACAGGCAGGAGCGCTTGAACTGCTGGGAGAAGAACCGGCGGTAGAAGTTCCGCAGCCACTTGAGCAGGGTGGTGCGGTCATAGCCCCGGCCGAAGGCGTGCTCCGCCAGCCGCAGCACCTTCCGGGGGGAGAAGCCCCAGCGGATGGCGTAGTAGAGATAGAAGTCATGGAGCTCGTAGGGCCCCACCAGGTCCTCGGTCTTCTGGGCGATCTCCCCCTGGATGGCGGGCAGAAGCTCCGGGGAGACCGGGGTGTCCAGGATGTCGGTGAGGACGCCGGAGAGCTGGGGGTCCTCCCGCTCCTTGTCGTCGGAGATGAAGCTCACCAGGTGGCGCACCAGGGTCTTGGGAATGCCGGCGTTCACGGCGTAGTTGCTCATGTGGTCCCCGTTGTAGGTGCACCAGCCCAGGGCCAGCTCGCTCAGGTCCCCGGTGCCGATCACCAGGCCGCCGGTCTGGTTGGCGATGTCCATGAGGACCTGGGTGCGCTCTCTGGCCTGGCCGTTTTCAAAGGTCACGTCGTGGTTGTCCATGGACTGGCCAATGTCCTTAAAGTGCTGGCGCACCGCCTCGCCGATGTCGATGGTCTTGAGGGTGCAGCCCAGCCGCTCGGAGAGGAGCACCGCGTTGGACTTGGTGCGGTCCGTGGTGCCAAAGCAGGGCATGGTAACGGCGATGATGTCCGTGGCCGGGCGGCGGAGCATCTCCATGGCCACCGCCGTGATGAGCACCGCCAATGTGGAGTCCAGCCCGCCGGACAGGCCCACCACCGCCGTTTTGGCGCCGGTGTGCTCCAGCCGCTTTTTGAGGCCCAGGGCGGCGATGCAGAGGATCTCGTTGCATCGCTCCGCCCGGTCGCTCTCGCTGCCGGGCACAAAGGGGGTGGGGGACACGGGCCGGGTGAGGTGGGTGTCCGCCAGATCCATGTCAAAGGAGACCCGCCAGATCTCCGGCGCCCCGGCGGCGCTCTGGAAGGTGTTCATCCGGCGGCGCTCATACACCAGCCGCTCCACATCGATCTCGCTGACGGTGAGGCCGGAGGCAAACCGCCGCTCCGCCAGGATCGCCCCGTTTTCCGCGATCATGTTGTGGCCGGTGAACACCAGGTCGGTGGTGGACTCCCCCTCGCCGGCGTCGGCGTACACATAGCCGCACACCAGCCGCCCGGACTGGCTGGTGACCAGGGAGCGGCGGTAGGCCGCCTTGCCCACCAGCTCGTTGGAGGCGGACAGGTTCAGAATAATGGTGGCGCCCGCCTGGGCCAGGGCGGCGGAGGGGGGCTCCGGCGCCCACAGATCCTCGCAGATCTCCACGCCGATGACCAGGCTGTCCAGGCCGGTGCAGCCGAAGGTTCCCCGGGCCTCCAGGTTGACCTGCTGCCCGCACAGCTCCACACAGTGCTCCACGCCGGCGCCCGAAGCAAACCAGCGCCCCTCGTAAAATTCCCCGTAATTGGGCAGATAGGTCTTGGGCACCAGGCCCAGGATCTCTCCTTTTTGTATAACAGCGGCGCAATTATACAGTTTGTTGTTCCACTTGTCCTGCACGGGCAGGCCCACGGCGGCCACCAGGTCCAGATTGCGGGTGGCCTCCAGAATGGTCTGGAGCCCCTCCTCGGCCCCCTTGATGAGGGTGGGCTGGAGGAACAGGTCCCCGCAGGTGTACCCGGTGAGGCACAGCTCGGGGAAGGCCATCACCTTCACGCCCTGCTGGTCGGCCTGGCGCATGAGGGTGAAGATCTGCTCGGCGTTATAGCGGCAGTCGGCCACCCGGATCTTGGGGGTGGCGGCGGCAACTTTCACAAATCCATCGCGCATATATTTGACCTCCTTACGCGCCGTCCCCCGGCTGCGTGGGAAAAGATGGGGGCGCGGTTGATTCAGCAGACATTATTATAATACCTGGAGCCCCGCCCCGCAAGGGCGGAAAGGGAGGAGCCCGCGGACAATCTGTGGCTTTTTGTACAAATAGTCTTGACAAGGGAGAAACAGGAGGGTATAATTACATCCCGTCAAAAGGGAGTAGTCGCAAGTCCCTCCTTCAACATCACGGCCACCGGCCTGGGGGAGGGCGCCGGCAACGGTGACAAGACTTTTGAGTATGTGCTTCGCAGCAGGCGGAGTGTATACTCAAAAGTCTTTTTTTGTTGTCAGGCTGTGCATTTGCGGCAGCTCTCAGGGACAAGATACGATAGAAAAGGAGTGTGCATCATGGGAAAAACCTATTTTGACCGCACCCCCCAGGAGACCCTGCACGAGGTGGACTCCGCCCGCACAGGCCTCACCGCGCAGCAAGCCAAAGAGCGGCTGGAGCGCTTCGGCCCCAACGCCCTGGCGGAGGGCAAGAAGAAGTCGGTGCCCCAGGTGTTTCTGGAGCAGTTCAAGGACCTGCTGGTCATCATCCTCCTGGCGGCGGCGGCCATCTCCATGGCCACCGGAGAGGTGGAGAGCACCATCGTCATCGTGGCGGTGCTCATCCTCAACGCCGTGCTGGGGACGGTGCAGCATTTCAAGGCGGAGAAGTCCCTGGAGAGCCTGAAGGCCATGTCCGCCCCCACGGCCAAGGTCATCCGGGACGGCTCCCGCACGGCGGTGCCCTCCCCCCAGGTGGTGCCGGGGGACATCGTGGAGCTGGAGGCCGGGGACATGGTGGTGGCCGACGGCCGCATCCTGGAGAACTACTCCCTGAAGGTCAACGAGTCCTCCCTCACCGGCGAGAGCGAGGGGGTGGAGAAGACCGACGCCACCCTGCCCCAGGGGGACCTGGCCCTGGGTGACCGGAAGAACCTGGTGTACTCCGGCTCCCTGGTGACCTATGGCCGGGCGGTGGTGGTGGTGACCGCCACGGGGATGGACACCGAGATCGGCAAGGTGGCCGCCCTGATGAACCAGACCCAGCAGCGCAAGACCCCCCTTCAGATCAGTCTGGACAACTTCTCCCAGAAGCTGGCCATCATCATCATGGTCATCTGTGCCGGGGTATTTGCCCTGAACCTGTACCACCAGGGCCTGCCCGTCACCCGGGACGGGGTCCTCAGCGCCATGATGTTCGCCGTGGCCCTGGCGGTGGCCGCCATCCCCGAGGCCCTCAGCTCCATCGTCACCATTGTCCAGGCCATGGGCACCCAGAAGATGGCCCGGCAGAACGCCATCATCAAGGAGCTCAAGGCGGTGGAGACCCTGGGGGCGGTGTCGGTGATCTGCTCGGACAAGACGGGCACCCTCACCCAGAACAAGATGACCCCCCAGAAGCTGTACGCCGACGGCACCCTGGTGAACGCCCAGGACCTGGACCTGACCAACGGGGTGCAGCGGCTGCTGCTCAAGGCGGCATTGCTGGCCAGTGACGCCACCACCGATAAGGAGAGCGGCACCGAGATCGGCGACCCCACGGAGGTGGCCCTGGTGATGCTGGGGGACCGGCTGGACGTGGACGAGGTCCTCTACCGGGAGCAGTACCCCCGGGTGGGGGAGCTGGCCTTTGACTCCGACCGGAAGCTTATGTCCACTCTCCACCAGTTCGAGGGAGTGGCCACCATGTACACCAAGGGGGCCATCGACGTGCTGCTGGAGCGGGCCAGCTATCTCATGACCAGCCAGGGGAAGGTGGAGATGACCGAGCAGCGCCGGGAGGAGATCGCCCAGGTGAACCTGGAGCTCTCCCAACAGGGCCTGCGGGTGCTGGCCTTCGCCACCCGGGAGCTGGAGAGCATCCACCCCCTCACCCCGGAGGACGAGCGGGACTTCACCTTCATCGGCCTGGTGGCCATGATCGACCCGCCCCGGCCCGAGGCGGTCCAGGCTGTGGCCGACGCCAAGCGGGGGGGCATCCGCACGGTGATGATCACCGGGGACCACAAGATCACCGCCACCGCCATCGCCCGGCAGCTGGGCATCTTCCAGGACGGGGACGAGGCCCTGTCCGGCGTGGAGCTGGACGCCATGAGCGACCAGGAGCTGGACGAGAGGCTGGAGCGGGTGTCGGTGTACGCCCGGGTGTCCCCCGAGAACAAGATCCGCATCGTCTCCGCCTGGCAGCGCAAGGGCAAGGTGGTGTCCATGACCGGCGACGGCGTCAATGACGCCCCCGCCCTGAAGGCCGCCGACATCGGCGTGGCCATGGGCATCACCGGCACCGAGGTGTCCAAGGACGCCGCCTCCATGATCCTCACCGACGACAACTTCGCCACCATCGTCAAGGCGGTGGTCAACGGCCGGGGGGTATACACCAACATCAAAAACGCCATCGGCTTCCTGCTCTCGGGCAACATGGCGGGTATTTTGTGCGTGCTGTTCACCTCCCTGGCCAACCTGCCCATGCCCTTTGCCGCGGTGCACCTGCTGTTTATCAACCTGCTCACCGACTCCCTCCCCGCCATCGCCATCGGGGTGGAGCCCGCGGGCCAGGGCCTGCTGGATCAGAAGCCCCGGGACCCCAAGGAGCCCATCCTCACCCGGGATTTCCTGGTGCGCATCGGGATGTACGGCGCCCTCATCGCCGCGGCCACCATGGCGGCCTTCTTTGTGGGGCTCAATGCCGGGGGCGACGGGCTGGCCATGACCATGGCCTTCGCCACCCTCACCCTGGGCCGGCTGTTCCACGGCTTCAACTGCCGGGGCCGGAGCTCCATCGTGAAGCTGGGCCTCACCTCCAACATGGCCTCCCTGGGGGCCTTTGCCCTGGGGGTGGTGCTGCTGGGGGCGGTGCTCCTGGTGCCCGGGCTCAACGGCCTGTTCCAGGTGACCCTCCCCTCCGCGGGCCAGTTCGGTCTCATTGCCCTGCTGGCCTTCCTGCCCACCTTGGTCATCCAGCTCTACAAGCTCCTGCGGGGCAGGTAATCACAGCAAAAGGGTCTGTCGCAACATGCACAGGCTGCACAAAAACCCCGTCATTCCGAGAAAAACGGCCGCCCGGTGGGCGGTCGTTTTTCGTGGGAATCCGTCTTCCTTACTGGGGATACGGATTGCCGCGCCAGTGTGCGCACTGGCTCGCAATGACAGGTAGGTGCAAAATGTCAATTCTGCAACAGACTTCTCTCACGTCGTATGGCAAATGGCGGTTTATTGGGCGGCGCACAGGTCCACGATGACCTGGGCGAAGATCTTGCAGGAGGTGAGCATGTCGCTCAGCCGGGCCCGCTCGTCGGGGCCGTGGAGGTGGGTGTCAAACCCGGGCATGCCGCAACCGAAGGCCACGCCCCCGGGGATGTTGTGGACATAGGTCCCCCCGCCGGTGGACAGGCACTCCCCCTTGTTGCCCGAATAGAGGGTGTAGTCCTCCAGCAGGGTGGAGACAAAGTGGGAGTCCCCGGGCACATGGTGGCCGGGCACCATCTTCCCCTCCCCGGTGACCGCCAGCCCCGCCTTGGCCAGGGCGGCCTCGAACACCCGGGTGCAGTTGTCCTCATTGGCGCACAGGGGCACCCGGCAGTCCACGTGGGCGGTGACCCCGGTGTCCCCCAGCTCCACAATGGCCAGGTTCACCGTGAGGGGGCCGGAGATGGCGTCCTCCTGGGCCACCCCCAGGGCCTTCCCCGCCCAGTCCCCGTGGGGGAAGAGGGCCGCCAGCCCCTTCACCGCGTGGGTGGAGGGACAGGGGGCCAGGGGCAGCTCCTTCAGGGCGGCGAGAAGGGCGGTGATGGCGTTGACCCCCTCCTCCGGGGTGGAGGCATGGGCGTTCTTGCCCTGGGCGGCGATCTCCACGCCCCCCTCCACCGTCCGGACCGTGAGGGCGGCGCCGGTGGCCTGGGCGGCGGCGCGGCAGGCCGCCTGGGCCTCCTCCTCCCCCACGCCTGCCACCACGGCGGCGGCCTCGGGGGGCACCACGTTCACCCGGAAGCCCCCCTTCAGGGAGGTGACCCGGGGCAAAGCGTCGCTTTTCTCCCAGCTGCCCCCCAGCTGGGGGTGGTAGCGGCCCTTCTCGGTGTTGATCACGGGGAAGCCCGAGTCGGGGGTAAAGGTGCAGGGGGCGTAGGGATTGCGCTGGAAGTACCAGGCGATGTCCGCCGACCCGCTCTCCTCGTCGGTACCCATAATGAGGCGGACGCTGCGCTCCAGGGGGACCCCCAGGTCCTTTACCGCCCGCATGGCCAGCATGGCGCACACCACGGGGCCCTTGTCGTCGTCGGTGCCCCGGCCGTAGATGCATCCGTCCACCACCTTGGCCTGATAGGGCTGGGTGACGGTCCAGCCGCTGCCCGGGCCCACCACGTCCAGGTGGCCCAGGATGTGGAGGAAGGCCTCCCCCTCCCCCAGGTCGGCGGTGCCCACATAGCCCTGGTGGTTGTGGGCCGTGAGGCCCCACTCCTCCGCCAGCTTCAAGGCCTCCTCCAAAGCGGCGGCGGGGCCGGGCCCGAAGGGGGCGCCGGGGGCGCTGTCCCCCTTCACGCTGGGGATGGCCACCAGGCGGGAGATGGCCTCCACCAGCTCCTCCTGGCGAGCGTCAAAATATGCCTCGATTTCCTTCTGATATGGTTTCATGGCTGCTGCTCCTGTTCCTCGGCGCTGTCCTGGGACAGTTCGCCCAAATATTTGTACACGGTATAGCGGGACACCCCCAGGTGCTGGGCCACATAGGGCACCGACTTGCGGAAGGAGAAGGCGCTGCTCTGCTCCAGCAGGGCGATGACCTTCATCCGGTCCCCCTTGGTAAAGGCGCTCACCGGCTTGCCCACGGCGGCCACGCACTGGTCGAAGATCTCGGCCAGCTGCCGGGAGTCCCCCTCCTGCCACAAAGCGGACTGGAGGTCCGCCCGGGCGCTCATCAGGTCCACCAGGATGCGGTTTGCGAACACCAGGGAGGTGTAGTCAAAGTTGATGCCCAGCGCCAGGTTGTAGTCCTCCCCGATGAGGTGGAGGGTGGAACTCTTGATCTGCCGGCCGTCGGGGGTGGTGGCGGCCAGGTTCACCTGGTCGGTGGTGTAGCTCTCGCTGTCCAGAGTGCGGTCGGTACCCAGGATATCCTTGGTGGACCCCACGCTCCGGCCGGAGACATGGCCGTTGTAAATGGACAAAATGGGGTGGGAGGGCACCCCCATGTCGTGGACCAGGGTCTCGCAGCTGGAACCGAACATCTCCGCGATGCCCCGGGCTGCCCGGTCCAGAAACTCAAAGGCCTCCTCGCGCTTCATGGCCCTCCTCCTCTCTCCGGCCCCGGGGCCGGTATGGTTTATTGTATCCTCTTCTCCCCGGGAATGCAAGGGAAACGGCGGGCGCTTGATTTCAGGGATGGGATTGGGTACAATGGTGTTTGTATCACAAATGCGAAAGGAGGCCCCCCGTGAAAAAGCGCTTCATCAGCGCCGGAGCGGTGCTCGCCCTCACCGCCGCCCTTCTGGCGGGGCTGTGGAGCGGCGCCCTGGCCGCCGAGACGGTGTACTACACCGCCGTCAACGACAAGATGCTGGACTTCTCTTTGTCCGCCATGCCCGTCACCGTGGGGGGCGTGGTGTACGTGCCCTACACCACCTTCGACGCCAACACCACCAAGGTAAGCCTGGGGGTGTTCTGCGTGTACAACAAGGCCAAGAGCACCGTGCTGGTGTACAACCGGCAGCAGACCCTGGTGTTTGACCTGAGCGCCGGCAACTCCTACGACCCCCAGGGCAACACCTACAGCGCCCGGGCCATCACCCGCAACGCCACGGTGTACCTGCCGGCGGAGACGGTGTGCTCCTTCTTCGGCCTGGACTACAGCTATCTGCCCAACGAGTACGGGGTTCTCATCCGCATCAAGAGCGACTCGGTGGTACTGTCCGACTCCACCTTTGTGAGCGCGGCGGGCAGCGCCCTGAGCAGCCAGTACCGGGAGTACCTCCAGCAGACCCAGGCGGCCACTCCGTCTCCCTCCCCGTCCCCCTCCCCCTCGCCCTCCCCGTCTCCCTCGCCGTCCCCGTCCCCCTCCCCCTCCCAGCCGGTGGAGGAGCAGCCCGGCCTGGGGGTGCGGGTGTATCTGGCCTTCCGGGTGGGGGAAGGCCAGGCAGTGCAGGACATTCTGGCCCACCTGGCGGCCTGGGATGTATACGGCCTGTTCCTCTTTACCCCGGAGGAGATGGCCGCCCAGGGGGAGCTGCTGCGGCAGCTCTCCGGCCTGGGCCACACGGTGGGGGTGTGGCTGGAGGATGAGGCCGACCCCGCTGACGCTTTCCTAAGGGCCAACGACAGCCTCACCGCCGCCGCCTGGTGCCGCACCGCCATCGCCGCGGGGCCCGCCGCCGGCGGAACCAAGCTGGCCGCCCTGGGGGCGGTGAACTACTCCACGGACATCGACGGCACATCGGACGCCTGGTCCACCGCCTACCGGCAGAGCCGGGGCATCCTGCGGGCGGTGGAGCGCGCGGGCTCCTCCGCGGCGGTGCTGCTGGACGCCACGGACCAGTCCGCCCAGGCCCTCACCACCCTGCTCTCCCAGCTTATGGAGGACGGGTATACCCTCCCCGTGCCGGTGAGCACCGAATTTGCCTGACCATCTGCTTTTATAAGGAGGAATGACCCATGGCTTACCACCGGGAGGTCTATCTGGACAACGGCGCCACATCCTTCCCCAAGGCCGCCGGGGTGGGGGAGGCCATGGCGCGCTTTATTACCGAGGTGGGGGTGAACGTGGGCCGGGGGGGCTACGCCCGGGCCTATGACGCCGCCGGTAGCGTGCTGGATATCCGGGAGAAGCTCTGCCGCCTGGCGGGGGCCCCCTCCCCCCGGAATATCATCTTCACCGGCGGGGCCACCGCCGCTTTGAACACCCTGCTCAAGGGGCTCCTCCGGCCGGGAGACCAGGTGCTCACCACCCCCATGGAGCACAACGCCGTGGCCCGGCCCCTGGAGCAGCTGCGGCGCGCCGGCGTCGCCGTCCGCCGCCTGCCCTGCGACAGCCGGGGACAGCTGGACCTGGCCGCGGCGGAGGAGGCCATCGGCCCCCATCTGCGGGCGGTGGTGATGACCCACGCCTCCAACGTCTGCGGCACCATTTTGCCCATCGCCCGGGTGGGGGCCCTGTGCCGCCGCCACGGGGTGTTTTTCCTGGTGGATGGGGCCCAGAGCGCCGGGGTCCTCCCGCTGCACATGGGGGAGATGGGCATCGACGGCCTGGCCTTCCCCGCCCACAAGGGGCTGCTGGGCCCCCAGGGCCTGGGGGTCATGGCGGTGACCGACTCCCTGGCCGCCGCCCTTGATCCCCTCATCGCCGGGGGCACCGGCAGCCTGTCCCACTCCCTGGACATGCCCGGCCAGCTCCCCGACCGGTTCGAGGCGGGGACCCTGAATCTGCCGGGCATCTTCGGCCTGGGGGCCGCCCTGGACTACCTGGAGGAGCGGGGCATCCCCGCCATCCGTTCCCACGAGGAGAAGGTCACCGGCCACCTGATGGCCCGCATGGCGGAGCTGGAGGAGGACGGGGTGGCTCTCATCGGCACGGAGCGCGCCGGGGAGCGCACCGCCATCGTCTCCCTGGACTTCCCCGGCCGGGACAACGGGGAGGCCGCCGCCTACCTGGCCCGCCGGGGGGTGGCCTGCCGCAGCGGCCTGCACTGCGCCCCCCTGGCCCACGCCGCCCTGGGCACATTCCCCCGGGGCACCGTGCGTCTGTCCCCCGGCCCCTTCTCCACCTTTGAGGAGATGGACTATGTCCAGGCGGTGGTGATGGAATTTCTGGCCAAATCCCCCCTCTGAGCTCCCCTTTTTTCTCCACTTTCCCCGGGGGTGTTGACAAATCTCCCCCGGGGTGGTAGGATACACAAAACTGAATCACCCGATGTCTGTGACATCATGATAGAGGCGCGGCACGCCATCAGTACCAAAGAGGGTACTCGGGCAAGAGTTCTTTGGGAAAGGGGCTGCCGCCGAAGGGGGAGAGGCGTGCCCGCGCCCTCCCGCCTGGGCCGCGGCAGAATATGCCCCGGACTGTCACCCCGGTGAAGCGCTATCATGGTCTGGAAAGGGGCCTCCTTTTACTTTACCATGATCGCTTTTCCAAGTGATTCATGGTTTTTTATTTTTCCCCCGAAAAAGAGAAAGGAAGGTCACCCATGAAGAAGAAGCTTTTGTCTCTCATCCTGGCGGGCGCCATGGCCTTTGCCCTGGCCGCCTGCAGCGACGCCCCCGCCCAGGACTCCCCCGACAACTCCAAGGACCCCGAAGTGAGCTCCTCCCAGCCCCAGGAGAGCGAGACCCCCCAGGTCTCCGTCCCCCCTGTGGAGGATCTGACCGGGGTGGACACCTCTGCCATCCCCGGCCTGGAGGACGGGGTGCTCACCATCGCCATGGAGTGCGCCTACGCCCCCTACAACTGGACCCAGAGCGACGACTCCAACGGCGCCGTGCCCATCAAGGACTCCTCTGAGTACGCCAACGGCTATGACGTGATGATCGCCAAGCGCATCTGCGAGGCCTACGGCTGGGAGCTGGAAGTGGTGCGCACCGACTGGGACTCCCTGGTGCCCGGCGTCCAGTCCGGCGTGTATGACGCGGTCATCGCCGGCCAGTCCATGACTGCCGACCGCATGGAGCAGGTGGACTTCGCCGGCCCCTACTTCTACGCCTCCATCGTGTGCGTCACCAAGGCGGGCAGCGCCTATGCCGACGCCCAGGGCATCAGCGACCTGTCCGGCGGCTCCTGCACCGCCCAGATCGCCACCATTTGGTACAACTCCATGCTGCCCCAGATTGACGGGGCCAACATCCAGCCCGCCGCCGAGACCGCTCCCGCCATGCTCATGGCCCTGGAGACCGGCACCGTGGACTTCATCTGCACCGACATGCCCACCGCCCTGGGGGCCGTGGCCGCCTATGACGACATGGTGATCCTGGACTTCACCGGCAGCAGCGACAACTTCGACGTGGATGAGGGCGAGATTAACATCGGCGTGTCCGTCATGAAGGGCAACACCCAGCTCAAGGACGCCATTGACACCGTCCTCTCCGCCCTGAATGCCGACCAGTTTAACGCCATCATGGACCAGGCCATCGCCATCCAGCCCCTGAGCGAGGGCTGATCCCAGCCATCCGACCATCCCGGGCGGGGAACGGACACCGTTCCCCGCCTTGCGGTGTGTGGGAGGAGGGAGGCGTCCTCTCCCCCCCCACGGTCCCGCGCCACTATTTGAAAGGGAGGGAACATTCCCCCATGGAGCGATTTCAACAGTTGGGCGCCGACATCGTCAAGCTCTGGGAGCGGTGCGGCGGCGACTACCTCAACGGCATCAGGAGCACCCTGATTCTGGCGGTGGTGGCCACGGCCATCGGCTGCCTCATCGGCCTTGTGTGCGGCATTCTCAACACCATCCCCTGCGCCAAGAATGACCCCCTGCCCAAGCGCTTTTTCGTCAAGCTCATCCGGGCCATCGTGCGCATCTATGTGGAGGTCTTCCGGGGCACGCCCATGATCCTCCAGGCGGTGTTCATCTACTACGGCCTGCCCTACTTCACCTTCAACTCCGTCCAGTGGCCCAGCGTGTGGGCCGCCTCCATCCTGGTGGTGTCCATCAACACCGGGGCCTACATGGCCGAGAGCGTCCGGGGCGGCATCATCTCCATCGACCCGGGCCAGACCGAGGGGGCCAAGGCCATCGGCATGAACCACGTGCAGACCATGACCAGCGTGATCCTGCCCCAGGCCCTGCGGAACATCATGCCCCAGATCGGCAACAACTTCATCATCAACATCAAGGACTCCTCGGTGATGTTCATCATCTCCTTTACGGAGTTCTTCGCCGCCCACCGGGGGGCCGTGGGGGCTACCTACCTCTACTTCCCCTCCGCCACCATCGAGATGGTGGGCTACCTCACCATGACCCTCATCGCCTCCTTCCTGCTGCGCTGGATCGAGCGGCGCATGGACGGCGCGGACAGCTACGAGCTGGTCCAGGCCGACCAGCTCACCATGGCGGCGGGGACCTACAGCCACCCCGACCGGGGCACCCCCTTTGACGAGCACAGCAAGGAGAAGCGCAGCCGCATCCGGCAGGAACTGAAACATGGACGGACAAGGGGGGACCGCTGACATGAGCGAGACAATTCTGGAGATCCGGCATCTTTCCAAGTCCTTCGGCAGCAACCAGGTGCTCCGGGACATCGACTTCACCGTGTCCAAGGGGGACGTGACCTCCATCATCGGGGCCTCGGGCTCGGGCAAGTCCACCCTGCTGCGGTGCATCAACCTGCTGGAGACCCCCACCGACGGGGAGATCCTCTTCCACGGGCAGAACGTGGCGGGCCGGGGGTTCAACCCCAGCGCCTACCGGTCCAAGGTGGGCATGGTGTTCCAGTCCTTCAACCTCTTTGACAATATGACCGTACTGGACAACTGCATGGTGGGCCAGGTGAAGGTGCTGAAAAAGCCCAAGGAGCAGGCCCGGGAGAACGCCATGAAGTACCTGGAGAAGGTGGGCATGGCCCCCTACATCAAGGCCAAGCCCCGGCAGATCTCCGGCGGCCAGAAGCAGCGGGTGGCCATCGCCCGGGCCCTGGCCATGGAGCCGGAGGTCCTCCTCTTCGACGAGCCCACCTCCGCCCTGGACCCGGAGATGGTGGGGGAGGTCCTGTCCGTCATGCGGGATTTAGCCCGGGAGGGCATGACCATGCTGGTGGTGACCCACGAGATGGCCTTTGCCCGGGACGTGAGCAACCATGTGGTGTACATGGCCGACGGGGTCATCTGTGAGCAGGGGGCCCCCAAGGACATCTTTGAAACCCCCCAGAACCAGCGCACCCGGGACTTTCTGGCCCGGTTCATGGACCGCTGAGGGCAGACAAAAAGTTGATCCCCCGCGCCCGCCGGAGCTTCCGGCGGGCGCGGGGGATCTTTTCTTGCGTATGGGTATGGACCCTCTCAGGCCAGGAAGCCCTCCAATATGCGCTCCTCCGCCTCCTCCTCCGTGAGGCCCAGAGTCATGAGCTTGATGATCTGGTCCCCGGCGATGCGGCCGATGGCGGCCTCATGGATGAGCTGGGCGTCCATGCTGTTGGCGGTAATGGCAGGGATGGAGCTGATGCGGGCGCTGTCCATGATGATGGAGTCGCACTGGACGTGGCCGAAGCACCGGCCATTGCCCTCCACCTGGGGGTAGAACACCTGGACCGACTCCCCCTGGCCCACGGACCGGGAGACCACCTGGGCCTTGCTGTCCTCCCCCTCCAAAATCACGTCCATCCGGGACTCGGCAAACTGCTTGCCGTCGGTGAGGAGCTTCTCCTGGACCACCACCTCGCTGCCGGCCCCCCGGGCCACCACCTTGGTGTACCGCTTGGTGGAGTCCACCCCCCGGATCTGCACCATGTCCAGGGTGATGGAGGCCCCCTCCTCCAGGTAGATGATGGTCTGGGGGTTCATGATCCGCTCTCCGGTGCCCTTGCCATCGCCGTAGTGCTTCTCGGAGTAGCGCACCTTGGACCCCCGGCCCACGTGGAAGGTGTGGATGCCGTCGTGCTGGGAGCGCTGGTGGCCGTCGTTGTGGATGCCGCAGCCGGCGATGATGTCCACGTCGCACCCCTCGCCGATGAAGAAGTCGTTGTACACCGTCTCCTCCAGGCCGCTCTGGGTGATAAGGACGGGGATGTGGACGCTCTCCCCCCGGGTGCCCGGGGCGATGCGGATGTCAATGCCCGTCTTGTCGTCCTTGTTGGCGATCTCGATGTGGCTGGTATTGTTCCGGCCGGACAGGGCGCCGTTCTTGCGGATGTTGTAGGCCCCCTGGGGCACGTCAGTGAGGTCCGCAATCTGATAGAGCAGGTTCAGGTCGATCTTATCCATTCTTGCTTCCCTCCTGCATATAGCTGCACCCGGCGGTGGTGTTGGCGATGATCTTGGGGAAGATCTCCTCCTTGGGCCCCTGCTCGGTGACCACCCCGTTGGAGATCATGACGATCTCGTCCGCCAGGTCGATGATGCGCTCCTGGTGGGAGATGATGATGATGGTGGACTCCCGCTTCCGGTGGAGCAGGCGGAAAGTGTCCGTCAGCCGGGCGAAGGACCACAGGTCGATGCCCGCCTCGGGCTCGTCAAAGATCATCAGGCCGCTCTTCCGGGCCAGGATGGTGGCGATCTCGATGCGCTTGACCTCGCCGCCGGAGAGGGAGGAGTCCACCTCCCGGTCGATATAGTCCCCGGCGCACAGCCCCACCTGGGTGAGATAGCGGCAGGCCTCCCCCCGCTCCAGCTTCTCGTTGCCCGAGGCCAGGCTCAGCAGGTCCCGCACCCGCAGGCCCTTGAACCGGGGGGGCTGCTGAAAGCCGTAGCTGATGCCCAGCTTGGCCCGCTGGCTGATGGACAGCCCGGTGATATCCTGGCCGTTCCACAAAATGGTGCCCCCGGTGGGCTGGTTGATGCCCATGATGGTCTTGGCCAGAGTGGTCTTGCCCCCGCCGTTGGGGCCGGTGATGACCACGAAGCGGCCGTCGGGCACGGTGAGGGTCACGCCCCGCAGAATGTCGGCGGCGCCGGAGTCCTGCTCGACGCCGTAGCGGAGCCCTTTGATTTCAAGCATGGATCTGATTCTCCTTTGTGCTCATTTCTCTCTGTGTGGTCCGGGCGGGCCGCCCGGGAAAGCGCTGCAAACCCCCGCGGGTATCCGCGCGGGTCTTTTATTATATCATATCCAATTTTTCCTTGCAATACGAACCGGACCGGCCCTTTTTCCATAGTATGGGCTGTACCCGGCGAAAATCGGGAAGGGCCGGGCCCTTCCACAGGAGGTATTGCCATGGATCACCAATGGACGGCGCCCTGCCCGGCGCCCGACGCCCTCTCCCCCGACGACCAGGCGGTCTTTCAGCGGGTGTGGCAGCGGGTGATGGCTGGGCGGGAGGAGAGCGCCGCCGTCAGTTCCCCCGACACCACCCAGGCCCTGTCCCAGGCCGCCCTGGAGGCCGCCCCGGAGACCGCTCTGGTCCCCGCCCATGGGCTGGCTCAGCCGCCCGCCCCCGGCTCCCGGGACCGCTCCGCCGCCCCGGCGCCCCAGCACCGGGGGGACGACTTCCCCGCCGCGGAGGATGTGCCCTGCCTGGGTCCCGCCTCCGCCGTACACAGCGACATGCTCCAGCAGGCAGTGCTGGAAGAGCTGACCAGCTGGCAGCTTTTCCGCCATCTGGCCCGGCGGGCGGGGAGCCCCGGGGGGCGGGTGCTGGCGGCCATCGCCTCTGACGACCACCGCCACGCCCGGCGGCTGTCCACCGCCTGTTTTCTCATCACCGGCGCCCGCTACTGGCCCGTGGACCAGCTCTCCCCCCCGGCTCTGGGCAACTACCTGGGCACCCTGCGCCGCCAGTTTGCCGCCAAGCAGCGGCGTGCCCTGGATTACCAGGCCCAGGCGGGGGGCACCGGGGACCGCTGTCTGGCCCAGCTGCTGCGGGAGCTCTCCCAGGAGGAGGCCCTCCACGCCCAGATGCTCCGGGGGGTACTGGAGCAGTCGGGGTTCTGAGGGGCAGACACAGTGTTCCCCGGGGCGCCCGGCCCCGGGGAACAGGAATCGTGTGGAGCTCCCTCCACACCGTTCAAAACAATAGGGGTATGTGCCCGGTTTTCACTCAAAGGCCAGGCCCAGATAGCCCCGGGTGGCCTCTCCCTGTCTGGCACGCAGGTCCTGGTTGTACCACTTGATCACCCCAAAGGGCTGGCCGTACCCGCCGGCGGGCCAGGTCCGGTCCACAGGCATGCGCACCACATACCGGTCGGCGGGGCAGGCCTGGGCCACCAGGGCCATGGCTGTCTCCTCCTTCCCCGGCGGCACCAACAGCTCCTTCACCTGGGCGGTAATGCCCGGGTTGCTCTTCTGGAGCTCCACGGCGGCGCACCCGGCGCCCCCTTCCCACTGCAAAATCAGCAGCTCGCCCCCGGTGGACCGGCTGAGATAGCGCTGGAACTCCACCAGCGCCTGGGAGTACTCCAGGTGGAAGGTGCCCGCGAGCAGCTCCTCCCGCAGGCGGTTGTAGTCCTCCGCCTGGGCGCAGGTATACCCGCTGCCCTCCGGGGCCTCCCCGATCTGGGCCGCGGGCACCTCCGCCATACGGCTGGCAAAGGCGTACTCATAGCCCACGCTCTCAAAAAACCGGAAGAGGCTGGGCTCGGCGGGCACCAGGGTGACACAGGGGAGCTTGCGCTCCTGGAGGTAGAAGTCGGCGTACCGCAGCAGAGTGCGGCCGAAGCCCCGCTCCCGCTGGTCCGGGTCGGTGCCCAGGGCGTAGAGGTAGGCGGTGTCCACCACCTGGCCGTCCGGCAGGTGGAGCCTGGCCCGGGGGGCAGCGATATAGGTGCGCAGCACCCCGTCCTCCTTGAGCAGCATCACTTCCTCCAGGCCGCAGGCCTGGAAAAAGGAATCCATCAGGGCGTCCTCATCGGCATAGACCGCCCGCCAAAGATGACAGATCTCCTCCCTCTCCTGGGGCTTTGCCATGCGCAGTTCCAGCATAGGCGTGCTCCTTTCGGCACGGGCCTCCCCCCTAAGGGAGATAGGCCCGGTATTTTGTCAGCAAAATGTCGGGGTAGTAGGACAGCTTGGCCCGGCGCAGCCCCTCCAGCCCCAGGTCGTCCTCCCGGTTGATCCACTCCACCCGGGGATGGCGGCGGGCCACCATCCGGGCCATCTCCCGGTTGATAACGGTGTAGGCCCCCTGGATCTGGGGAAAGGCCTTCTCGAAGTGGATGTCGTACCCGTTGTCCCCCAGGGGGCTGCCCAGGGAAAAGGCCATCACCTGGCCCCCCGCCCGGATGAGTCCCCCCTCCAGCCCCAGGCGGGCAAAGACCGCCCCGTCCAGGGCCTCCTGGATGGCCAGGGACTCCTGCTCCAGGTCGGCGGCGTCCTCCCCGCCCTCCTCCAGCCGCTGGGCAAACCAGCGGCGGGCCATGGCGGCGCAGTGGCACAGATTGTCCGGCCCCAGGGGTTCAAACATCCAGTCCGGCCAGGTCTCGTCAAAGCGGTGGATGTGGTTGCGCTTGCCGTGGAGCTTTTTCCCCGCCAGGGTGGCAAGGCGCTGGGTGGAGTAGACGTAATCAAAGCCGTCCCGGTCCTCCTCAAAGACAAAGCGGCCGGGGCAGACCTCCTCCAGCTGGGATCGGTGCTCCGCCGTCAGGCAGATGAGGTGCAGTCCCTCCCCCCGGCTCCCGGCGTCCGCCTCCAGGGCCTTCAGGGCCCCTTCCAGGGGGCCCCGGCCTGTGGGGAACAGATAGCCGCCCCCCTGTCCCCCCTCCATGCGCACCAGCAGGCGGTCCCCCGCCCGGGCGATGGTCTGGTGGTAGGCGTCGCTGAGGAGATAGATATTCGCGAAGTTATATTCACATGCCAGCCCGTTCTCTCCGGCCAGCAGCTCATCCACCCACACCTTGTCCTCCAGGGTGGGGGTGCGGAAATTACTCATAGTGATAACAGGCTCCTTTTTGCCTTAACTGGTTCTGTACAGGGGCTTGTACGCCCCTCTTTGGGCCGCCCGCAGGCGCACCACGATGGTAGTCTATCATAGGGTTTGGGAAAACACAACTAATTTTCCGCATTCCAGTCAAATATTATGATACATTTTTCACATTTCCTTCCTGCCCCGCCCCTTTACACGCCAAGGAGCCCGGACACTCTGGTGTCCGGGCTCCGTTGTTTTTGTTCTGGCTGTCCCCGCTCAGCCCACGCCCACGGCGCTCTGGGAGTCCCCGCTGGCGGGGGAGCTGTCGCCGGAGGAGCTGCTGTCACCGGAGGAGCTGCTGCCGCCGGACTGGCCCTCAAAGACGACGGTGTTGAAGGTGTCGGAGAAAAGACTGGACTGGCTGAGCATGCCGTTGGGAGCGGCGTACAGGGTGTAGACGATGCCCTGATCCGTCTCTGCCGCGGCGGTGCTGCCGCCGTTCTTGTTCACGCTGTGGATCTCGCCGGTACCCAGGAGGAGCAGGTAATAGGTGGTGTAGTCGCTGCTGTCCTCCGCCATGTACCAGGCCATGGCCTCCACATAGTCGTCCTCAAAGAACTGCTTGTAGTAAATGGTGTCCCCCTCGATGACGTAGCTGCCGATCTCAATGCGGTCGTCGTCGGGGTCGCTGTCGGCCACCAGGGTGGTGGCGGAGCCCTCCTTGCCGTCCCGGCTGGTGACCTGGAGGCCCTCGCTGCTGCGGATGTAGATCTTCTGGCCGTCGCACAGCAGGTCATACACGCTGTCCGCCGGGAGATAGCAGAAGCCCAGGGGGGTGCCGTCCTTCCAGCCGTACTCCCAGAGGGTGTTCTCCTTGGCGTAGTAGAGGCTGTCGCCGTAGAGGGTGAAGGTCTCCACACCGGACTGGAGCAGAGCGTCCTCCTCCCCGGTGAGGGTGCACCAGCGCAGCTCGTCGCCCACCAGGTAGATCAGCTTGCCGTCCCGGATGTCAAATTTGGAGGGGGACTCCTCCAGCTCGATGATGGTGGTGGGCTCGCTGCCGTCCAGGCCCATGGTACCGATGGCGTAGCCCTCGTCCAGGCTCTCCCGGTAGAGGATCTTGTCGTCCACCAGGCGGAACTTGCCCACCTTGGAGTTGGTGGAGATCTGGGTCTTGTTGCCGCCGCTGCGGTCGGTGCGGTAGAGGCTGGTGCTCTCGTCGCTGTCGTTGTAGGCGCCGATGTAGTAGCAGTAGCTCTCGTTATAGGCGTACTGGCCGCCGTTGTTGAAGTTGATCTCGTCGTCAATGTTCACATTCCGGCCGCCGCCGCTGCCGCCGCCCAGGAGCTTCACCGCCGCCACGATGGCCACCACTACCACCACCGCCGCTGCGGCGATGGCAATGATCTTGGTGGGAGGGCCCTTCTTCTTGGCCGGGGCCCCGGGCACAGGACCGCCGGGCTGGCCGCCGGCGGGGGCGTAGGCGGCCTGGGTGGGCGCCCCGGTGGGGGTGTAGGAGGGCTGGGTGGACGCCCCGGTAGGAGCGTAGGAGGGCTGGCCGCCCTCTCCAGCGGGCGCAGCCCCTGTACCTGCGGGGGCGGGGTCCGCGGCGGGCTGCTGCCCGGACTGGGTCACCTTGGTGCCGCAGGCCGTGCAGAAGCTGGCATCATCCTCCATGGGTGCGCCGCAATTTTTGCAGAACATGATGGGTTTTCTCCTTTCCTTTTCCTACTCTTTTTTTGGAAGATCCCTGCCGCCTAAGCAGAGTCCTTCTGAAAGCAGTTTTTGCATATGTCTAGTTTAACTTATTTTAAGGAAAATGCAATATGCTATTTTATTTTATCGTGCTATTTCCGGCGATCACCTGGAAAAAACCGGGGTGAAAGAGAACAAAAAGGGAGCGCTGCGGCTCAAAATTCCGCAGCGCTCCTTCAGAAAGCTTAAAAAACAGGTCTTACTTCTTGGCGCCCTGGTGCTCCAGCTCCTTGAGGGCGTCCTTGTAGGACAGGTTGACCCGGCCCTTCTCGTCAATGTCGGTGACCTTGACCCAGATCATATCGCCGATGTTCACCACGTCCTCCACCTTGGCCACCCGGTGGTTGGCCAGCTTGGAGATGTGGACCATGCCGTCCTTGCCGGGGGCCAGCTCCACGAAGGCGCCGAACTGGAGAATGCGCACCACCTTGCCGTAGTACAGCTGCCCCACCTCGGGGACAAACACGATGGTCTCGATCATCTTCTTGGCGGCGTCGCAGGAGGCCTTGTCCACCCCGGCGATGAAGATGGTGCCGTCGTCCTCGATGTCGATCTTGGCGCCGGTGTCGGCGCAGATCTTCTGGATGACCTTGCCGCCGGAGCCGATGACCTCCCGGATCTTGTCCACATCGATCTTCATCTTCACCATCTTGGGGGCCGTCTCGGCCACGTCGGGCCGGGGAGCGGCGATGCAGGGCAGCATGATCTCGTCCAGAATGGCGTACCGGGCGTCCCGGGTGATGTCCAGGGCCTCCTTGATGATCTCGTGGGTGAGGCCGTCGTTCTTCAGGTCCATCTGGATGGCGGTGATGCCCGCCTTGGTGCCGGCCACCTTGAAGTCCATCTCGTGAATGTCGATAAAGGTCTGGAAGGAGCCGTCGTCATCCTGGATGAGGCCGCAGGAGATGCCCGCCACGGGGGCCTTGATGGGCACGCCGGCATCCATCAGGGCCAGGGTGGAGCCA
This sequence comes from uncultured bacterium, assembly GCA_949293245.1. GTDB lineage: Bacteria > Bacillota > Clostridia > Oscillospirales > Oscillospiraceae > CASFCS01. The sequence goes on from CASFCS010000007.1 coordinate 105,847, forward strand.
CAGATGGAGCCCTGGGAGGTGGAGCCGTTGGAGGAGAGGACCTCAGAGACCACCCGGATGGCGTAGGGGAACTCCTCCACGGAGGGGATCACGGGCTCCAGGGCCCGCTCGGCCAGGGCGCCGTGGCCCTTCTCCCGGCGGTTGACGCTGCGGGCGCCCCGGGCCTCGCCCACGGAGTAGGCGGGGAAGTTGTAGTGGTGCATATACCGCTTCTCGGTCTCCTCCCAGATGGTGTCCAGCTTCTGGGCGGCGGAGAGGGTGTTCAGGGTACACACGGAGAGGACCTGGGTCTGCCCCCGGGTGAAGAGGCCGGAGCCGTGAACCCGGGGCAGGACCCCCACCTGGGCAGCCAGAGGACGGATCTCATTCTTGGCGCGGCCGTCCACCCGGTGGCCCTGGAGCAGCCAGGCCTTCACGATCTTCTTCTGGAACTTGTAGGTGAACTCCTCCAGGTACTTGTCCATGTCGGGGTAGTCCTCCAGGAAGAGCTCGTGCCAGTGGTCGATGAGCTTGTTCCACCGCTCCTCCCGGATGTTCTTGTCGTCGGTGTCCATGGCGGCCTTGGCCTCGTCCATGGTGGCCTCCACGATCTTGTCGAAGAGCTCCTGGTTGAAGTCGGCGTGCTCGTACTCAAACTTGGGCTTGCCGATCTCGGAGACGATGGAGTTGATGAAGGCCACCTGCTTGCGGATCTCCTCGTGGGCCTGGACGATGCCCTCGTACATGATGTCGTCGGGGATCTCCTTGGCCCCCGCCTCGATCATGACCACCTTGGCGTCGGTGGCGGCCACGGTGACGTCCATCATAGAGTTGTGCTTCTCCTCCTGGGTGGGGTTCATGACGATCTTGCCGTCCACATAGCCCACCTCCATGCAGCCGATGGGGCCGTTCCAGGGGATGTCGGAGTAGGCCAGGCAGGCGGACACGCCGATCATGGCGGTGACCTCGGGGGAGCAGTCGTAGTCCACGCTCATGACGGTGCAGGTGACCACCACGTCGTTGCGCAGGTCGCTGGGGAACAGGGGCCGGATGGGCCGGTCGATGAGACGGCTGGCCAGCACGGCGGGGAGAGAGGGCTGGCCCTCCCGGCGCATAAAGGAGCCGGGGATGCGGCCCACGGCGTAGAGCTTCTCCTCAAAGTCCACGGACAGGGGGAAGAAGTCGATGCCGTCCCGGGGCCGGGGGGAGGCGGTGACGGCCACCAGCACGGTGGTCTCGCCGTAGGTCACCACGGCGGAGGCGTTGGCCAGCTCGGCCACCTTGCCCACCTCGATCTTCAGGGGGCGGCCGGCCACGGTGGTCTCATAGACCTTGTAGTTGGGGAACTGCTTGTGCTTGATGATGGTTGACATTTTGACACTCCTTTTGAACTGATGTTCTTCGGAGCCCCCACTGCCTTTTAGCACTTGAATACGGATCGAAACGCGCTCGGGCATTCGGCGCTTCGGTCCAGATTCAACTGCTAAAAAAGCGGCGCGGCTCCGAAGTGGGGCGGACGGGACGGGCGGAGAGGCGGGCGGGCCCAGCGGCCCGCCCCCTTCCAGATGGCAAGATAGGGTGGCATGGAGACCACGCCACCCTATCCTCTGCAATTACTTTCTGATGCCCAGCTTGGCGATGATGGCGCGGTAGCGCTCGATGTCCTTCTTGGCCAGGTAGTCCAGCATCTTGCGGCGCTTACCGACCATCTTCAGCAGGCCGCGGCGGCTGTGGTTGTCGTGGGTGTGCACCTTCAGGTGCTCGGTGAGCTCCTGGATGCGGGCAGTGAGAATGGCGATCTGCACCTCGGGAGAGCCGGTGTCGGTCTCGTGGGTGCGGTTGGCCTCGATGACGGCCGTCTTCTGGTCCTTGCGAATCATGGGTCGTTTCCACCTTTCTTTGTCTTTGCCTGGCGCCGGGTACCGGGCGGGTGAACCCCCCGCGCGGTGGCGGGCTTTGCCCCGGAACTCAGCCGCCGGCTGCGTGATGCCTGACTATGGTATCACACTTTGTGCCCGTTGTAAAGAAGAAATATGCTGGAAAAGACCCTTTTTTCCGGCCCGCCGGGGTTTACAGCAACAGGAAGCTGGCCGTCATGGCCCCGGCGGCAGTCAGCACCGCGGCGGTGGCCAGCAGCTCCAGGGCCCAGGAGAGCCCCTCCCGCCAGCTTCTCTTCTTCCCGCCTTCCCGGGCGGGCGCCGCCGCCGCCGGCTCCTCCGGCGCCTCCTCCCGGCGGTAGTCCGCCAGGCGCAGCACCTTTCCCGCGGGCTTTTCCCGCCGGGGAAGGGCGGGCAGGATGTACCGCCCCGTCCCCGGCTCCCCGCTGACTCTGGCCCCGCCGGTGACCCGGCAGGCGCTGAGGGTATAATAGGTGGTCTCCATGGCGCTGCCCCTCCCTCTCCATCCCCGGCAGTCCGGGAATTGGAACTTTTGTTCTATCGACAGAATACAACATTTGTTCTAGTTTGTCAACAGAAAAAATGTGCCGCGCGCCGGTTGGCGCGCGGCACAAAAGAGGCATTGGCTCAGTGGTCCCACTTGGGGGGCGGGGTCAGATGGTCCTTTCCCTCCTGGTCGGGGGCCGTCTCCTCCCCGGGGGCGTCGTCCTGCCCCTCGGGGTCGGACTCCTCCCCGGCGCTGTCCGCGGGGGCGGGAGGCTCGATGACCTGGCTGATCATGTGGATGTTCCGGGCGGGGGGCTCGATGTCCCCGCTCAGGACCGGGCTCTTGCCCGAGGCCCCGAAGTCGTCCGCCGTGGCGGGATCCCGACCCTCCAGAATGGCCCGCATCTCGCCGCCGGTAATGGTCTCCTTTTCCAGGAGGTAACCGGCGATGGCGTGGAGCATGGTCTCGTTCTCCCGCAGCAGATTCAGGGCCTCCTGGTAGCACTCCTTGATGATCTTGGTCACCAGGCGGTCCACCTCGGCGGCGGTATCCTGGGCGCAGTTGAGGCCGTAGCCCCCCTCCAGGAACTGGTTGCGGCGGGAGGCCAGGCCCACCATGCCGAACTCCTCGCTCATGCCGTACATGGTGACCATGTACTGGGCCAGGCCGGTGGCCTGCTGGATGTCCTGGGCGGCGCCGGTGGTCTGGGTGTGGAGGATGAGCTCCTCGGCGGCCCGGCCGCCCATGCACACCTTGATCTTGGCCAGAATCTCCTCCCTGGTGTTGAGAAACTTCTCCTCCTCCGGGGTCTGGAGGGTAAAGCCCAGGGCCCCCTGGGTGTGGGGCACGATGGTGATCTTCTGCACGGGCTCGGTGTCCTTCTGCATGGCGGCCACCAGGGCGTGGCCCACCTCGTGATAGGCCACCAGGCGCTTCTCCTGCTCGGTGAGGACGGTGCCCTTCTTCTCCGCGCCGGCGATGACCAGCTCGAAGGAGACCAGCAGGTCGTTCTGGTTCACCGCCTTGCGGCCCAGACGCACCGCCCGCAGGGCGGCCTCGTTGACCAGGTTGGCCAGGTCCGCCCCCACGCAGCCCGCGGTGGCCTGGGCGATGCGGTTGAGGTCCACGTCCTCGCTGAGGCGGATGTTCCGGGTGTGGACCTGGAGGGTGGCCAGACGGCCGGCCAGGTTGGGCCGGTCCACGGTGATGCGCCGGTCGAACCGGCCGGGGCGCAGCAGGGCCTGGTCCAGCACCTCGGGCCGGTTGGTGGCCGCCAGGACGATGACGCCCTTGGTGGGGTCAAAGCCGTCCAGCTCGGCCAGCAGCTGGTTGAGGGTCTGCTCCCGCTCGTCGTTGCCCCCCATGCGGTTGTCACGGGACTTGCCGATGGTGTCGATCTCGTCGATGAAGATGATACAGGGGGCCATCTTGGCGGCCTCCTGGAAGAGGTCCCGCACACGGCTGGCGCCCACGCCCACGAACATCTCCACAAAGTCCGAACCGCTGATGGAGAAGAAGGGCACGTTGGCCTCGCCGGCCACGGCCTTGGCCAGGAGGGTCTTGCCGGTGCCCGGCGGGCCCACCAGCAAAGCGCCCTTGGGCAGCTTGGCGCCGATCTCGGTGTACTTGGTGGTGTTGTGGAGGATATCAATGATTTCCTCCAGGGACTCCTTGGCCTCGTCCTGACCGGCCACGTCCCGGAAGGTGACGCCGGTCTTTTTCTCCACGTACACCTTGGCGTTGGCCTTGCCCACGCCGCCCAGGCCGCCGATGCCGCTGCCCATCTTCTTAAAGATGAAGCGGTAGACGAAGATCATGGCCACCACCATGATGACCATGGGCAGCACATAGCTGAGAAGCATGTTAAAGAGGTAGGAGCTCTCGTTGTAGAGGGGGGGACTGTAGTACACGCCCTGGCTGTCCAGCAGCTCCACCAGCTGGTCGTCCGCCACGGGGGCGGTGACAAAGGAGATCTCCTGGGGCTTTGCCTTCTCCAGCACGGAAATCACGCTGTCCGAACCGGTGAAAAGCTGGGGCAGACCGGTAACCCCGGCGGTGTCGGTCTCACCGGCGCTCTGGGCCTCCTGCTCCGCCCGGATGTCGGCGATGATCTCCTCCATGGGGGCGTCCGCCTTCAGGGTGAAGTAGTAATTGGTCTGCATGTCCACCGTGCTCACATAGCCGGCGGCCACCCACTTGCGGAAGGTGCCGTAGCCCACTTCCACGTCGTTGGCGCTGGACATGGAGGTGGCGCACATGTTGAACAGCACCACGAACAGCAGCGCCCACAGGATGATCCCCAGAAAGCCAAGGGGGCTCTTCTTGTTGTTGTCCCGGTTGTCCCCATTCGGTTTGTTGGGACCTGGCATAATCAAATCCTCCTGACCGGGCCCGCCCGTGCCGGGGCGGTCCCTGCATACTCATTCCATAGTTTCCCGTTTTGACCCCCCGGGCAGCAGAGCACAGGGGAGACAATCGGGTCGGCAGCATTAGAATATGGTTTAGTATAGCACATGACGGGGTGTAACACAAGAAATCCCGCTGTAAACTTTCTGTGACAGGGTCTTTCCTCTTTCTTTCCCCGAAATGGTGTGGTATTATAATATCTATTGAAGAAATTGCCCCCCAGCCGCTTTTCGGGCGGGGGGCTGTGCGGCCTTTTGGAAAAGGCCCCATTTTATCAAAACCAGGCGGCCGCCCCCGGGGAAGGGCCGCCGGAAACAGCGAGGACAACGAACATGCGTGAGCAAAATCGTCCCCCCGAGGCGGGGGCAGACGGCATCATCGAGGGCCGCAACGCCGTCATCGAGGCCCTGCGGGCGGGGACGCCCATGGACAAGATCTACCTGGCCAAGGGGGAGACCGACGCCACCCTGGGCCACATCGCCTCCACCGCCCGGGGCAAGGGCATCGTGGTGGTGGAGACCGACCGGCGCAAGCTGGACTTCATGAGCCGCACCCACGCCCACCAGGGGGTCATCGCCATGGCCGCCGTGCGGGAGTACGCCGAGGTGGAGGACATCCTGGCCGCCGCCCGGGAGAAGGGGGAGGCCCCCCTCATCGTGGTGTGCGACGAGCTCAGCGACCCCCACAACCTGGGGGCGGTGATCCGCACCGCCGAGTGCGCCGGGGCCCACGGGGTGATTATCCCCAAGCGCCGCTCCGCCGGCCTCACCGCCGTGGTGGCCAAGACCTCCGCCGGGGCGGTGAGCTACCTGCCCGTGGCCCGGGTGCCCAACCTCACCGCCCTGCTCAAGGACCTGAAGGCCCAGGGGCTGTGGGTGTACGGCACCGCCGCCGAGGGCTCCGCCCCTCTCTACCAGGCCGACCTCACCGGCCCCGCCGTCATCGTCATCGGCAGCGAGGGGGAGGGCATGAGCCGCCTGGTGCGGGAGCAGTGCGACTTCCTTCTGAGTATTCCCATGCGGGGGCAGGTCAACTCCCTCAACGCCAGCGCCGCAGCGGCGGTGGTCCTCTATGAGGCCGTGCGCCAGCGCCTGACCCCGAAGCCGAGGTGAGCTTATGGCCGACCACCGCGACAAGCACGGCCAGGGGGGACCGCCGGGGGAGGACGACTTCTCCCTGGACGAGATCCTGGCGGAGTTTGCCACCCCCCGCCACCGGAGCAAGACCGCCAAAAAGCTGGTAGAGCGCACTCTGCCGGACAACATCCTCCTCTTCCCCGGCGGGCGGGAGGTGGACGAGGGGCCCGACCTTATCACCCCGCCCCGGCCCGCTCCCAAGGCCCCCGCGGCGCCGCTTTCCAAAGCCCCCCCTCCCGCCGACCCTGAGGAGGAGCCAGAAGGCGGAGAGCAGACGGCCCGGGAGCGCCCCGCCCCGGTCCTGGAGAAGGCCCCCCGCCCCCTGCCCAGACAGCCGGAGGCCCGGGAGGAGACGGCGGACGAGGAGGCCCACCAGGCCCCACCGCCCTCCAAGGGGGAGGTGCGGCCTCTGCGGCCCCAGGGCAAAGCCCCCCTCTTCCGCCCCAAAAAGAAAAAGAGCCCGCCCCCGCCCCCTCAGGAGGAGCCGGACCAGCCTCCCCCGGAGGAGCCGGAGGAGGACGCCGGGGAGGGCGTGGTGATCCCCATGCCCCGCCGGGGCTTCCTGGGGGATCTGCGCCGCCTCTTTCAGGAGGCCAACGACTACGCCGACCAGATGTACGACCAGGCGGAGCCCACCCCGGAGGACCTGGAGGCGGAGCGGTACATCCCCGGGGTGGACGAGGAGGAGCCCCCGCCGCCCCCCAAAAAGCGCCGGGTGAAGAAGGTCCGCCCCGCGCCCCCGCCCCCGCCGGACGTGGAGCCGGCAGAGCTTTCCGAGGGGTACCGCAAGGCCCTGGGGGCCAAGCGGCTGCGGGCTTTCCTGGCCTTTGTGGTCACCCTGGCCACCCTGTACGCCTCCCTCTCCCTCCCCCTGCCCCCCCTGGTGGAGCCCCTGTCCATCCGGGTATATGTGCTGGCGGGGGGGCTGGCCCTGGTGATGGGGCTGTGCTTTGACGTGCTGGGCCGGGGGCTGGGGGGACTTGTGAAGCTGCGGCCCAACGCGGAGACTCTCTCCGCCCTGGCGGCCCTCTTCACCCTGGCCGACGCCCTCACCATGCCCGTTCTGGGCATGCGGGACGGCACGGCCCCCTGCTGCGGCGTGGCCGCCCTGGTGCTGGTGTTCTCCCTGTGGGGGAACTACCACAAGACCGCCGGGCTGCGCCTCACCTGCCGCACCGCCGCCTCCGCCAAAGAGCCCTATCTGGTGACCTGCGACGGCGGCAAGTGGTCCGGCCGCCCGGCCTACGCCAAGTGGTCGGGCACCCTGGCGGGCCTGGGCAGCCAGATCCAGACCGACGACTTCGCCCAGCGCCTCCAGCGCTTCACCGTCCCCCTGACGCTGCTGGCGGGGACGGGCTTTGCCCTGTGGGCCTCCCTGGGCCGGGGGGAGCCCAGGCTGATCCTCTGGTGCTGCTCCGCCCTCTTCACCGCCGCCTCCTCCCTGTCCGCCCTGCTGTGCTTCGGCCTGCCCTTCCACGGCCTGGCCCGGCGGCTGAGCAAGGTGGGGGCCGCCCTGGGGGGCTGGCCGGGGATTGACAGCTGCCGCTCCGGGGGGATTCTCCTCTCGGACTGCGACCTCTTCCCCCCGGGCACCGTGGAGCTCAACGGCATCAAGGTGTACAGCGACAAGGCGGTGGCCTACGCCGCCACCCTCCTGCGGGACGCCCACTGCGGGCTGGAGCGGCCCTTCTACGACCTGCTGCGCAGCCAGGGGGGGCTCTACCGCCGCTCCGCGGACCTGCGCTGCCACGAGGGGGGCTACTCCGCCATGATCCGCAACCACGAGGTGTACGTGGGCACCGCCGCCTTCATGCACCTGATGGAGGTGGACATGCCCCAGGGCATCAACGTGAAAAGCGCGGTGTTCTGCGCCATTGACGGGCGGCTGGCGGGGGTGTTCGCCCTGCACTACCGGCTCCACCCCCTGGTGATGCCCTCCCTCACCGCCCTGATGCGCAACCAGGTGCGCCCCGTGCTGTGTACCCGGGACCCGGGTCTCATTCCCAGTTTTCTGGAGCAGAAGTTCAAGCTGCCGGTGGACCGGATGGAGTTTCCCTCGGCGGACCGGCGGCAGGAGCTGTCCGACCCGGGGCAGGACCACGCCGCCGTCACCGCGGCGGTGCTGTGCCGGGAGGGGCTGGGCCCCTTCTCCGACGCGGTGGTGGGGGCCAAGCGGCTGCGCCTGGCGGTGCGGTGGTCCGCCCTCCTCTCCGCCCTGGGCTCCGCCGTGGGGCTGGGCCTGGCGGCCTACCTCACCCGGGTGGGGGCCTTCAGCGCCCTGACCCCCGCCAATCTGCTCATCTTCCTCTGCGCCTGGCTGCTGCCCACCCTGCTGCTGTCCAACTGGGTGCGGCAATACTGAATTTTCCCAATCTGCCCCGGAGGGGGCGAAAGGAGCACATACCATGAACATCTATCTCAGCGCCGATATGGAGGGCACCTGCGGCATTGCCGACTGGAGCGAGACCGAGCGCTCCACCCCCATGGACTACACCCCCCTGCAAAAGCAGATGACTCTGGAGGTGGCCGCCGCCTGCCGGGGGGCGGTGGAGGGGGGCGCCCGCCAGATCCTGGTGAAGGACGCCCACGACTCCGCCCGCAACCTGGACCCCGCCGCCCTGCCCCGCCAGGCCCGGATGCTGCGCAGCTGGAGCGGGGACCCCCTGTCCATGATGACCGGCCTGGACCTGGAGCACTTCGACGCGGTGTTCTTCACCGGGTACCACGCCTGGGTGGGCTGCGGGGGCAACCCCCTCAGCCACACCATGAATCTGCGCAACAACTCCGTCACCCTCAACGGCGCGCCGTGCAGCGAATTTCTCATCAACGCCTACACCGCCGGGTACTACAAGGTGCCCGTGGCCCTGGTCACCGGGGACGAGGCCCTGTGCTCCTTCGCCAAGGCTCTCATCCCCCACGTCACCACCGTGGCGGTGAACCGGGGCCGTGGGGGCAGCGTGATGTCCATGCACCCGGTCCAGGCGGTGGAGGAGATCCAGGCCGCCGCCAGAGTTGCCGTGGCCAAAGCCCCGGCCTGCGCCGTGCCCATGCCGGAACACTTCTCCATGGCCATTGAGTTTTTCAAGCACCCCATGGCTTACTCCAAGAGCTTCTACCCCGGCGCCCGGCTGGAGGGGAGCAAGACCGTGTGCTTTGACAGCGACGACTGGTACGAGGTGCTGCGCTTCTGCCACTTCGTCCTCAGCGACGGCTGAGGGGGGCGCCATATGAGCAGTGAGCTTCGCCTGGCGGTCCTCATCGACGCGGACAACGCCCCCCGCACCGCCCTGCGGGAGGTGATGGCCGAGGTGGCGGTGTACGGCACCCCCACCCTCAAGCGCATCTACGGAGACTGGACCACCCCCAACATGGCCACCTGGAAGCCCCTGCTGCTGGAGCACGCCATCACCCCCATCCAGCAGTACAGCTACACCACCGGGAAGAACTCCACCGACTCGGCCATGATCATCGACGCCATGGACATCCTCTACTCGGGCAACTGCGACGGCTTCGTGCTGGTGAGCAGCGACTCCGACTTCACCCGGCTGGCCATCCGGCTGCGGGAGGCGGGGATGAAGGTGTACGGCATGGGGGAGCGCAAGACCCCCCAGCCCTTTATCGTGGCCTGTGACAAGTTCGTGTATATCGAGGTGATCCGGGCCGCGGCCAAGTCCGCGGCCAAGGCCGCCGCCCAGAAGAGCGCCAAGCGCAAAACCGCCGTCCCCGCGGCTCCGGAGCCCGCCCCCGCTCCCGTCCACGACAGCGAGAGCGACGGCGTGCCGGAGGACATTGTGGAGCTGGTGGCCGAGTCCGTGGAGGACCTGGCCGACGAGGACGGCTTTGCCTATCTGGGGGATCTGGGCAACCTGCTGCTGAAAAAGCAGCCCGACTTCGACCCCCGGAACTTCGGCTTTTCCAAGCTGTCCAAGTTTATCTTCTCCCTGGACCGCTTCCAGGTGGACGAGCGGCGCAACCCCAATAACCCCGCCACGCAGATCTATTTGAGGGACAAGCAGAAGCGCTGAGCGCCCGGGAGCAGGTGACTAAGACCGGAGCGGAGCAGAAAGCCCAGACGGGGCCAACGTGCCCTGTCTGGGCTTTCTGTGCAGTCGCAGGGCTTAGGCACCGTCGCGGAGGGCGAGAAGCGTGATCAAGAAGCGCTGAGCCGTCCTCCCACCCTGTCATTGCGAGGGCCGCTTGCGGCCCGTGGCAATCCGTTCCCCTTTTTTATGGGGACGAGAGGACGTTGGTACTTTTCTTGCTCCCACAAGAAAAGTACCCAAAAGAATGGGCATAAGGGGGCCTCCCCCTTGTTTATCCCCCTGCCCGCTGAAATGCAAACTCCTATTGACCGGCGCTCCTAAACCTTGTCGTATCTCTGCGCTGCCTGACCGGCGTTCCCGCCTGACCCGGCATTTGAAACACCTAGGATGTTCTCGCAAGGGGCGCCTGGCCGGGCGATGTTTGGCAGCTTGGCATTGCGGGGCGGTGAGGACACCGCCCCCTACGGACCAGGATAAAGCCCGACACGGTTCCACATCCCCCGGTGGGTCCTGTTGCCCTGGAGAACGGGCGGCTTATAGCCGCCCCTACGGACGAAAACGAAACCCGGCAGGTTTAACGGGTCTTGGCTCATTTTGCGGCTTGGCCTACGGGCGGGTCTGGGACCCGCCCCTACGGACCGGAACGAAACTCGGCAGGGCTTGTTGTAGTGTGCCGGGCTCGCACTTCCCACCTTGTCATTGCGAGGGCCGCTTTGCGGCCCGTGGCAATCCGCGTCCCCCGGACGGCGGGCGGCTTATAGCCGCCCCTACGGTGTGGTCGGAACTGCCTGCACAAATTGGGACGCACCCAGCCCCACCCTTGCGTAGGGGGCGATGTCCCCATCGCCCCGCTGGGCACCACCCGGCTTTCCCCTTTGCGTAGGGGCGGGTTCCAAACCCGCCCGCTGTACAGGAGCAAAGGGCCGTGAATCCAGCTCTGCCCCGGCCCGCCCCCTCCCCGCAAAAACTCCTAACTCCT